>WQWM01000058.1 GCA_009785335.1 Oscillospiraceae bacterium | reverse complement strand
GCGTCCAATTTTGTTTATCTAGCCTCCGTTTCTACAGATTTTCGGGGCGCAGCAAACTCGGTTTTGCTTCTTTCCGCACCGGCTTTGAGGGCTTCTTTGAGAGTTGGTTTTCGTTCGCCCTCCAAGGTATACCCCGGCAGAAGCTGCCCATTGACGCGAAAATGCCGCTCGTACTCCTTGGGAATGGGCGGCGAAATCTCTGTAAACAGATGCGCATAAGCCTTGACCCGCCCAGCGAGATATTTCTCCATGTCGGCCTTGCTGGTGAAACGTTTTCGGTCTTGACCAGCTATTTTTGCGTTGTGGTTGCTCGCATATTCACTTTGCCGCGGCGCATTGGTGTGCAGATACCATGAGGCATACCATGCAACAGGCACACTGGTCTGTGTTGCGCGGTCGTAGCGTGTATCTTCGTACACTTGATAACGCATATTGTAGACCATGTTGCTGATGTTTTTATTCCCATAACTATCTGTCACCCACTCATTGGCTGTGTGCTGCACCTGCGGGGTTTTGACAAATTCTAAGGCCAAATCAAGCTGCGCAGTTTGTGCAGCGTGTGTTGCCCAAGCTGTTGCAGCTTGCCGCAGGCCATCAAATACCTGCTGTTCAGCGGCAACGCTCTTTTCACGCAAAGCCTGTATTTCCTTGATGGGCAGGTCTACGAGCTGCGACAATTCCGTAGGTGCGTTTTGCAGATAAAGCGAGCGTTCCAGCTTGATTGTTTGGCCGGGCTCAAGTTTATCGCCATAGTCATATACGCGGTATTCCATCATAGGATCGGCTCTCCTTGGCTTTTGATTGCGGATACGGTAATCACAGCCTTGCTTTTATCAGCCCCGGCTTTGAGAGTTTCTTTCAGCGATGGTTTTATTTCCTTGACGTGGGCACAATGACCATCAATGATGCTTTGTTCCAACTGCTCTTTTTGCGGTTGACATTGATTGATTTTCGTCAACATGCCGTGTAAATCATATTGCCGTTGCTCAAAGCCGCTGAAATATTGCCGGTCAACAATCTCCCAATCGCGGACGATATATACGCCGTTGTCATGGTTGTTGCAATCTAGGCGATGGCAAACGTCAACGCCGACGGATGTGCCGCCGCCGAAGTAGTTGCCAACCACTTGGCACAATCTTGCCCAGCCGTAGCTATCTGTTTCGGGCGAGCGAAAATCTTGCAGTTTGCAGTAGGCCAAGAACGCCTCCACACTGTCGCGCCCGCCATTCCAATGCAGATAAACGCCGAGGTTGTCCGAGTGTTTTGCATTGCCGCATGCGGTGGTGAGTACAGCTCTGTTTCCCATGTTATACCTCCAAATCTACAGATTTTTTGGGCGCAGATGATGCGTCAAGCTGCGCCTTACTCTTTTCCAAACCAGCTTTGAGCATTTCCATCAGCGATGGCTTTTGCAGCCGATGCTGGTGCGGAATATCCTCAACGCCACGATACTTGCTCGGCATTTCATCCAAAGCGCGTTGAATATAGCCGAAATCGGTGAACGCACCGTTTTCCACGTTTGCAACTAGGCGCGCATAAGCCGCATGGTCAACAGATTGCTCCAAGTGCTCAATATACGAGGCAAGTGCCCGATCGCTGTGTTGTTCGGAGTAACGAAGCGCGCGAAATGAGACTTGCGTTGTGTCTTGCGCCACGCTGATCAAAAACTCGCCATACATGCCTGCATCAAATGCGGGCTGCCAAATGAAATGGTCAAGATTTTCGGCAAGATTGAGTATATCCGCAACACTACTAATGTCTTGGGCAGACTGTATTGCTGCGCCAAACGTGTCAAGTTCATCGCCTACCATGCCGTCAATTTTCACCGCAAGATAATTCAGCTCATCCAAAGAATGGGTGCCGTCCATCTGCTCGATGTGATGGTTGAGCCAGTAGCCCAGCTTGTTCATACAATCATCGTCACTGTTGGCATAAACCTCCGTGATATTGACGGCATTCGGGTCTTTGACTTGAAGCTTGTCCAGCGCCTCGCGCGCCGATTCTTTTGTGGCGGGCAAAAACACCGACACACCATCAATATCCGGACGCGCCGGGTTCTCAACGTATACGAATAACGTGCCATCCATCATCGCAAAACCCTTTCCGCCTGCACAACCCATCGCACCTCCGGCCTGCCATTGACGCAGGTGATGAGCGCCACGCCATCCAGCTGCACAATCTCTGCCAGGGGCAAAGCACCTCTCGCCGTGACCACAAATTCCACCACCCCATCTGGCGTGTGGACGGTGAAATAGTCGCCCTGCCAATTCAGCAAACTGGAAAACATCGTGCCGTCACGCATGTTGTGGCCGTAGATTTTGGCACGACCACTAAAATTCGGTTGATCTCTGTAGTCGAGGAATATCGCCCCACTGGCGTTGCGCGTGCCATTAAATGTGTAGCGCAAATAACGAGCATTATCACTGCCCTGCACAATGGGATAGCTGATGTCTGTGTTCGGCACGACAATCCAGCCGACCACGCCTGGGTTGATGGCAGCGAGGGCATCCCACTGGATGCCCCCATCTTCGTTTTCACTTCCTGCCTGTTCCCGCAGGTTAGAATACTCCGATTGAGCCGCCCGGTACTCAACCGAGCGGCTCACGATTTGG
>WQWM01000057.1 GCA_009785335.1 Oscillospiraceae bacterium | reverse complement strand
TTCACGAAAAGTGAAACCTTGCTCGACACCCAAACCGCAATGCCGAGCAAAAAGAAAATCTCGCGCATGCGGCTCATGTTTGACGAACAAAAGCGACAAACAACGGCGCTTATCACGAATAAAGTGCATGCTGCCGTGCATCGTACCGAGCACGAAAACGTCGGCACAAAGGCGGCGCATCGCGGGGAATTGGCGGGTGAAAGTGTGTATCGCAGCGGCAAGCGAACTGCCATCAAAGCCTATCGCAGCAGCAAAAACAGGCCAAAGCCAGCAAAAAACACTGCAATACAAAGCTCACAGAATACGCTACCCAAGAAAAAGGGCATGTCACGATTTTACCAAAAGCAAGCCATCAAGCAGAAATATGCCGCGGCGAAAAAGTCGGGCAAGGTTGGTGATAAAGCGGCAAAGCAATCGGCCAGTGTGGTCGAAAAAGCAGGCAAAACGGCTGCGCGTATCGTGCGCAAGCACCCTGCGGCGGTGGCCGCTGTCGCCGCCATTGCGTTGTTTGTGTTTCTGCTGGCGGGGGTGTTCACATCAGGCATCACGTTGTTTTCGGGTGGCGCGGGCTTCCTTGGGGCAATCTTCTACACTGCCGACTACGAGGACATTTGCGCCGCCGAGCTTGCGTTCAGCACATGGGCGCTGGACGCGGAACATGACATCGACCACTGCTCCTTTGAGCTTATCGCCTATCTCACAGCCGTGCATGGAGAGTTTGTGTTTGCGGAGATTGAACCTGCCTTGCGGGAGCTATTCGATGAAGCTGTGTATACACCATTTGCAGAGGTCATTCGTGCCCGCATGATGGACGAACAATATGGGCACTTTGGACTTTTGATGCTCACGCACGGGGCTCGACAGTTTGTGGGCAGCCCGTTCAGTTTCGACTGGCTGCCCTTTGTGACCAGTCGTTTTGGCTACCGCATGCACCCCATCAGCGGGCAACGCAGCATGCACACCGGCCTAGACATTGCATTGCCACTGGGCACGGAAATCCTTGCGGGCTTTGATGGCATGGTTGTGCATGTTGGTTACGACCCTAGCGGTTATGGCAACTATGTGGTGATTGAAAGTGACGGTGTTCGAGCATTGTATGCACACTGTCACGCGGTACTTGTGCAGCCTGGCCAGCCTGTTTCGCAGGGTGATGTCATCGCCGCTGTGGGCAGCACCGGCAACTCCACTGGGCCGCACCTGCACATGGAAATATTCAGACACGGACAGCGGTTGAACCCGCTGTTTTTTGTTGCAACGGAAGGAGATGTATTTTGAACCCCAGAATCGAAAAACTCCGCGCGGAGCTCGAGAAAACCAAAGAGCGCATCGCTCGCAATCAATCGCAGCAACGCGAATTGGAACGCCAGCTCGTGGAAGCCGAAAACGCGGACATCATCGCCGCAGTGCGCAGCATGGATGTGCTGCCGGAAGACTTGGCGGCGCTCATTAAAACCATCCAAGGAGGTCAAGTTTGAACGAAAACGGCACGTTAATTTTCATCGGCATTGCAGTGTTGGTGTTCGGCGGCGCAGCGTATTACCTCAAAATCCTGCGCCCAAAACGGCAGGTCAATGCCTTTGACGATGATGAAAATTTTGAAAACGAACAAAATGAGGAGGACTATATATAATGAAAAACAAAATCACAAAAAAGATGATGGTATTTTTACTGTCGTTTATCTGCATTTTCGCGGTAGCGGCCGCAACAAGCGTGGCTGCCGCCGCCCAAACCGAGCAACTTACCATCCAAATCGTGAACTACCCGCGCGGCATGGTTGACCCCAGTTGGGGCAGCCCGGCGCTGAACTTCGTCAATGGCTGGCACAACAACCCCGCGAATATGTTCATGGCAAAGGGCTCGCAGACCCACGGCATGGCTGTGGCCTATTGCGTGCAAATTGGCGTGAGCATCAGCACTGGTGACACCAATCCGCAGATTTCATCCGCCGCTTTCTTGCAGAATTACAACAATGGTGTGCTGACCTCCGAGCAAATTCAGACGCTGCTTGGTCGCTTGTTCCAGCATGGGTTTTCGGGCATTGTAACCTTCGATATGAGCGACGAAGCTATCACTGAACTTATCGCCACGCAATTGCTTGTTTGGGAAATTATCGTCGGCGAACGCAACCCCGACTTCAGCCACCGTGCGCCGCCTGCGAGCCTCGACCGCATCACCGATACCATCTTGCCGAATCACCCTCTGCGGGCACGTATTTTCTCACATTATGATAGGATTGTCGCGGCAGTTCGGGCGCACAGCACCCTGCCAAGTTTCATGGGCGCGACACATGAGCTAACCTGGAATGGTTCGGCGTTTTCGGTGACGCTCACAGACGCAAATAATGTGCTGGCCAACTTTAATTTTAGCAGTTCAGCGGCTGGTGTGACATTCAACCGCAGCGGCAATAATCTCACCATCAGCATGACGACTGCGCCGACAACGCCCATCGAAATTACGGCAACCCGCACCGGCACGCGCAGTGCTATCGTCTTTTGGGCAAGCGATTGCATCACCAACAAGAACCAAATTCAAGGCCTGGTGACAGTGGGGCAACCTGTGACGGACACGCTCACTGCCACCGTTCAACTGACCGCCAGCACCGGCAGCCTGCGCATTGAAAAAACCGTGCAAGGCGGCGGCTCACCCGCTGGCTTCGAGTTTGAGGTGCGCAATGCCCAAAACGAGCTGATTGGCACGTTCACCAGCGGCGCAAACGGTCAAGTGACGATTCCGAATCTGCCTGCTGGCACTTACACCGTGCGCGAAATCAACATCCCGGCGGGTTACGAGGTCGTGGGCGAGAACCCACTGACCATCACCGTTTCGCCCAACCAAACTGCCGTGGCGCGTTTCACGAATCGGCGTATGGAGGGACAGATTCGCATTGAAAAGTACAATGCAAGCCCTGCCATGGGCACGTCGTCATTGGCAGGTGCGGTATTTGAAATAAGAACTGCGGCTGGCGAATTGGTCGAAACCATCACCACAGATGCACAGGGCATCGCCACCAGTGGCAGCCTCCCTTG
>WQWM01000056.1 GCA_009785335.1 Oscillospiraceae bacterium | reverse complement strand
GGCGACTGTGCTGCCTTGATGGAGTTCTGCAAGTCGATGAGCAATCCCAGCGGCTGCGCCGCCAACCATGTGCCGTAATGTCCGCGTGAGGGCTGTGGGTTTTCGATGACACTTAATCCATGCTCCAAGCAAATCTGATCAGAAATGCGGCGGACAATTTTGCTAGAACCCTTTGGATTTCTGAATTTGCGCGTGCTGTCAATCGTGATGGAATTGAAAATAATGTGATTATGAATGTGACGTTTATCCACATGAGTTGCCACGATGAAGGCGTGTGCATTTTTCGTAAACTTGCTGGCGAGCTCGTAGCCGAGTTTGTTCGCAAGCTCGGGCGTGACCTCGTCAGGCTTGAACGCCTGCCGCACATGATAAGCCAACACATCACTAGCCTGTTTGCGACCAGTGATGTGTTCGTATTCTTTCTTGGCCAGCAGAAATTCCATATCGGCCAGCTCGGGTGTGCAGGCGTAGGCCGTGACCAGTTCGCCGTGATTGGTCTTATTGGGGTTTTGCGCGTAGTTGGTGCGGTCGACCAGGGTTTGGGCGATGGTTTTGCCCTTGTTTGCGTGCAGGGGTTTTATCCAGGTAGTAGCCATAATATCGTCTTACAACCTCGCCAGTGTTTTCACCACCACCTTAGCAACCCCCCACACCTGCGCATAATCCTCTCTCAGCGTGCGAACATCCTCAGCGAACATACTGCCGCTTTCATTGACCCGCTTGGCAATTTGGTTGAGGTTGTTGGTGGCGTTGGATAGCAAAAACACCATGCGCTTCACATCAGAAAAATCAAGCCGCAGAACATAGCCGTCCAGCACCATTTTGCGGATATATGCCTCGCGATTTTGGATGTTGGCGGCCTGCATTTTGGCTTCCAACAAAGATTGCTCGGCCTCATTGAGATAGAACACCACGCGGATGGGGCGCTTGCGTTGCTTCATCGTGCATCACCGAGTGGCGCAGGGGCAGTTGTGCCACTGAACTCGGCCTTGCTTCTTTCTGCATTGGCTTTGAGGGCGGATTTTAGCGAAACCCTCGGCTCTAGTAACAACGTGTGGTCATAAGGCGTGTTGGTGCGCGCAGCATCGGAACGCATGAGCAAGTCTGTCTGCGCGATAGTCTTATTCGGCCAATAATGCCCCCAATAGTTGTCTTTCGGGTCATCTTGGTTACACCGCCATGTGGCGTATGGCTCGGCGGCATTTGGATTGTAACCGAGCTTGAACACCAAGTCATCCACAAACACGCGGTCAATGATGCGATAACCACCCACTGTTTCCGGCTCTAACCCTGCGCCAAACTGCAAGATTTCTTCCTTGGTCAAGCCAAATGTGCCATCCAGCAGGGCGTGCAGGTGATGCTGTGCAAGCTTAGTGTCGGAAAACTCTTGTGCTTCCACGTAATCCAAAATATTTTGCACCAGCCGACTTGCCGTGCCATCAAGACTAAAATTTTCTTGGATATAATCGTAAAGCTTATTTGCGTCCAATTTTGTTTATCTAGCCTCCGTTTCTACAGATTTTCGGGGCGCAGCAAACTCGGTTTTGCTTCTTTCCGCACCGGCTTTGAGGGCTTCTTTGAGAGTTGGTTTTCGTTCGCCCTCACGCCTGGGTTGATGGCAGCGAGGGCATCCCATTGGATGCCCCCATCTTCGTTTTCATCTTCACTTCCTGCCTGTTCGCGCAGGTCGGTATACTCCGATTGAGCCGCCCGATATTCCTCCGAGCGGCTCACGATTTGGCTTGCGGACGAAACAATAGCAACGACCAACCCCGCCGCCAAAAACAGGCTTATTGCCGTGCTAAACCAGTTGTTTTTTCTTTTTCTTTGCATGCTGCACCACTTTCATTGCGATTAGCCCAAGCAAACCTGCCGAAGCCAATATCAACGTCGTCCAAGGTTGTTGCGTGTCATCGCCAGTTTGCGGCACTTCGGGCTTGGGGTCTGGTGTTGGCTCTGGTTCAGGTTCGGGTTCCGGCTCAGGTTCAGGCTGCGGTTCGGGTTCTGGTTTTGGTTCGTAAGGTTCTTCCGGCTCCGGCTCAGGTTCAGGCTCTGGCGTAGGTTCAAGATAATTCACAATCGCCTCGCCATCATTGATTTCCACCACAATCACTTCATCATCCTGCTCACCTGGCTCAACCTCAAATGCAAATTCTTCATCGGATAAAATATAGCCCTCCGCTGTTTGCAGCTCGCGAATGACAAAACTCGCCCAAGGCAGCTCGGCCTCGAAGGTACTGCGGCCATATTCGTCCAGGGTGATTGTGCCAATCAAGCTACCCGCGGCGATAACCACTTCACCGTCCGCGCACAAAATATCTTCATTCGCAAAAACACCGAAAATGACATAGTCAAAGGGCGCGGGTTCATCATCAAGCAGTTCCATATATTTTTGCAACTCAATGGCCACCCGTTGGCGGAGATTGACAAGCTCCACGATTTCGGTTATAATAGACGTATATTGGTCTGCATAGCTCAACGTCACCGCATGCGGGGTTGCATCCAGCACAAAACCAGTTGGAGCAGTGATTTCCACCAAAGCGTACTCACCCAGCGGCAATTCACGAGAAGTCGCAACGCCATTTTCGCCAGTCGTGATGGTGTCAACCAAATTTCCTTGGCTGTCGCGAATTTCAAACACCGCGCCCGGCAAGCTACGCGGCTCAAAGATGGGCAAGTATTGCACACCAAAGATGGTTTCAATCTGCTGTGCACCAACGAGGACATTGCCTTGTTTTTGCACAGAAATACGCCCGGTCTGCGGTGTATTCGGCACGCGCAATTGTACAGTCAAGTTGGTTGCGTTGAGTGTAACCGTGCGCGGCGTGGGGTCAAGCACAAAACCTGTTGGTGCTTGCACTTCCACGACAACATAATCACCCCAAGGAAGGCTGCCGCCGGTCGCGATGCCCTGTGCATTTGTGGTGATGGTTTCGACCAAAGTGCCATCTGCGCGGCGAATTTCAAACACCGCACCGGCCAGCGAGGGTGTGCCCATCGCGGGGTTTGCATTGTACTTCTCAATGCGAATTTGGCCATCCATGCGGCGGTTGGTGAAGCGAGCCACGGCGGTTTGATTGGGCTGCACGGTGATGGTCAGCGGGTTTTCGCCAACCACTTCGTAGCCTGCGGGGATGTTTATTTCCCGCACCGTGTATTGGCCAGCGGGCAGATTCGGGATGGTCACTTGGCCATTCGCGCCGCTCGTAAATGTGCCGATCAAGTCGCCAGCAGCGTTGCGCACCTCAAACTCAAAACCAGTAGCGCTACCGTTGCCCTGCACGGTTTTCTCAATGCGAATCTGCCCATCCATGCGGCGGTTGGTAAAGCGAGCAACAGCGGTTTGGTTCGGCGAGATCGTGATGGTCAGCG
>WQWM01000055.1 GCA_009785335.1 Oscillospiraceae bacterium | reverse complement strand
TGGTCATACACCTATACCTCCCTAGACAGTTTTGTATCACATACTTTTCTGTCTCTTTTTCTCAGAGACTATTATAACACAAACCATAGGCTATGCACAGGTGCGAGATATTTGACGCTTACATATCTCCGCTATTATTAACAGTGAGATGTTTTATTAGAACAAATGTTTTGGACAGAAGGACTATTGACAAAGTGTGAATCGATTGGTAAAATATTCTTATACAAACTAAACGACATATGGTAAAGTAAAGGAGCGTTTATGAGAAATCTGTCTGCACAATCCAAACCGAAGAGAAGAAATATACTGTTTAAAGCCCTCGCCGTATTCATATCCTTCGCATTATTGCACAACTTGGTAGGTCTTCCAGCGAGTGCAAGTGTGACGTTGGCAGAACGTCGGACAACACAAGCCATTTTAGCTGGGCGTGTGCCGGTGCCTGCATTGAATGATGGGACTCCTTTGCATGAAATAGCCCCCGAGATTGCAGATAGAGAAGCGACTGAAGCCGTCCTCATTGTTGGTGAAGTGTATGAATTGCGTGATGCAACGACAAGACATTTCCGACATGCGGACGGCTCTTTTTCTGCCGCGATTTTCCCCCAACCAGTACACTTTCTCGCCGCGGATGGTACGTGGCAGGACATCGATAACACTCTAATTTTTGACGGAGAGAGCTTCGTTCCAGTGGCGAGCGATTTAGATGTTCGCATCCCGCAAAACTTTGCAGATGGCCAGCAAATGACCATTTCACAGGATGGCTTTACGCTGGGTCTTGGCGTGAGTGCGCAAAATGAGGATGTTTCGCTTGATACGCAAGCCAGTGTGATCGAAGAACCTGTGCAGGCGTTTGCGATGGCGAGCGCGGAACTGAGCGTGGAAGAACAAAATGCAGAAATCATGGCTGCGGAAAATTTAGAGGGTAGCGTGTTGTATGCCGACTTGTTTGCGGGCGCAAGCGCAGACATGGAGCAAACGGTGACCCCAAGTGGTGTGGAAACCACGATTGTCATCCCCCAGCCGCAAGATAATCTTGAGTTTTTGTTTGACCTTGACCTGGGTGGCCTTGTTGCAGTGCCGCAGGCAGACGGGGCGATTTTCTTCTTTGCGCCGACGGATGTGACGAATGTGCAGACGATTGAACGCCCAGCGATTGTGGTGGAAATTCCCGCAGAAGAACCGCAAGAAGAAACTGACGAAGAAGACGATGTCTATTATAATGAAAATGAAATTAGCGAAGACGAAGAAGCAGCCGATGTTGAAGACTACGATGTGCTGCAAGAAATATACCCAGTCGAAGAAATTGAGCTTGAGCGTGAAGTCATCATAAGCCCTGAATTAGAAATCATAGAGTTTGCGCCCATCCAACTCGGCATGCCGATTGACGGCGCAGAGCCTGTGTTTATCCTGCAAGCGCCTGTGATGACCGATGCCAATGGCGAAACCGCCCTTGCAAGCATGGGCTTTGCTGTTGATGGCACGTTGGTGATTCAAGCGGATTCGGAGTTTATGAGCACGGCAGCTTATCCGGTAGCGATTAGCCCGAGTATTGAAACATGGGAAATCAGCAATATTAGCATGACGCGGGTGGCAGACGGGTTTAATTTATCCTCGCATATGCTCGTCGGTCGGGGTTCTGGCACCACTTACCGCACTTATGTGCGCTTTAACTTGCCAGAGTTGCCAAGCGGCAGTGTTGTATCTGAGGCAGCGTTTGGGGTTTTTCAACGTGATGTTTCAAACTTTCGCGCAGGCAATTTTCTGAGCTTGTTTGTCATCCCCATGCCGGGCACGGTTGGGACTAATCACCCCAACTGGCGACATGATAGGCTCAATTGGAGTTCTAGCGGTGTGTCGTGGAGCAACCAGCCTCTCATCGGCGATGTGCGAAACGCGCGCAATTATATCGTGGACTTTTCGTCCATTCCCAACTCTAATATTTGGCACCTGTTTGATATTACCAACACGGTGCGCAATTGGTATGAGAATGACTCAAACAACGGTTTGGTATTCACTAGTTATGATGAAGGCGTACCAACTAGAGTGCGGCTTGGGAACACAAGTGTTGAACCTCAGATTGTGATTCGCTATACCACCAATGTGAGTTTGCAATCACACTGGACCTATGAAGTCTACGAAATGGGTCGCAGCGGCACAGCGTTTGTGAACGTGCACAACGGCAATCTGACTTGGGTGCATGAGGACATCAGCATGCCGGGTGAGCGGCTGCCAATTCAGATTTCGCATGTGTATAACAGCAGCCGGGACAACTTCTGCGGTATATACCAAGGCATGCGATTGAACCCAGGGTTTCGGTTGAATGTGATTGAGCGATTGATAAGCCACCCTGTAGGAGATGCGGTTTTAGGGCAACGTATTTTACGTTATACGCTTGTAGATGGCCTCGGAGTCGTGCACCATTTTACAGAAAACGCAGATAGAAGCATTTCGCATGAATTTGACCCAACATTAGTGCTTACTACTTCTGGTAATACAAGAATCATCACCGACGCACAAGGCAATCAGCGTCACTATAACATGGCCAACCAAGGTTTTATGTTTCGCATCCAAGACCGTCACGGCAACGTCAATCACATCAACTGGGACAATAATGGCCGCATTGCCGATGTGACGGATTCCGCGGGGCGCAGTGTAATATTTGGGTATAACCCTGCGGGCTATCTCACCTCCATGACTGACCAAGCCGGGCGTGTGACGACATTCACCCACGGAAGCGGCACTGGTCTGAATATCACCTATCCCGATGGCAGACAAACCAGATTTTCTGCCGCCAATGCGCTTGACCAAATCACGACTTATGATGGTGCACGCTTTAGCTTTAGATACACACAAAACCCGCGTATCGGCAGACGGGTGACGCGCGTTGAGCAACATTGCCGCGACAACCGCATTGTGGATTTTATCACACTTGCCTTCTCCGAAAGCAATGCCTCCGGCACGGCCGCAGGGCACACGACTTTACGTAATCGTGAGTATGTGGAAAGCAATGGCGAACGTGGCCGCCGCGATGTGTTCCTGTTTGCTCCGGGGGGCAACGTGCAAAGCGTAACCAACCGCCAAGGCTTAACCCAAGCAACATTTTTCTACACCAGCGAAGATGAAAATGGCGAGCAGCGTCTGGAGCGCGTTAGCCAATCGAATTGGCTGGCGATTTCGAACAACTTGCTTCGCAACCATGGCTTTGAAGTTGGCGGACATTGGACATTGCGGCCCGGCACAGGGCAGGCAGCTATTGTTGGTGCGGCCGGCCAACGCGCGGTGCGGCTGCAATCTTATGTCACAAACGGCGGCGGCGAAGCGGCGCAAATATTTTCAGGCCGTCCCGGTGAAACCTATACCCTAACCGCAGATGTTTTCATCCCTGAGGAACTAATCGGCAGCGGCGGTGCCAGTGTGTTGCTGGAATGGCAGGAGGGCAGCACATTACGCCACGCCGGGCAAAGCATTCGCATGACCAATGGCTGGGAACGTGTGGGCTTGACCTTTACGATTCCCGAAACAGCGCAAGCGAATCGTCCGTTTTCCGTCGTACTGATGCTGCACAACGCCGCAGGCGAAGTGTTCTTCGACAATGTGCAGTTGGAGCAAAGCGGCGGTGCTGGGCTGTATAACCATATTGAGAATAGCGATTTTCGTTTCAACACGCGCAGCGGAACAGTGAATGGGCAGCCACGATTTGTGGCGAATAATTGGCAATTGCGTAGAGGACTGGACAGCGATAG
>WQWM01000054.1 GCA_009785335.1 Oscillospiraceae bacterium | reverse complement strand
TTGTTCGATAACGTCATACACAAACCCCCGTTTTCCAATTTATTCCTGTAACTTCAGTATAACATATCTCAATAGGTTTTTCAAGAGATTTCTACAAAAAAAATGCGTTTTTGACGCTTACATATCTCAATAGGTTTTTCAAGAGATTTCTACAAAAAAAATGCGTTTTTGACGCTTACACATCCTCCTGTTGCAGGTGGGTGTGATTTTATGCTTTTCATCTCTTCATCCAGTATATCTCAAAACCAGACAATTGTCAAGCTCTGATTTTCAGAGCAAAAGAAATATCTTGTTTTGTGATATTGTATGCTTACTGTGAGGTGAAAGAATGCGATATGATCCACTGCCCTTTGAACGTATACGCAGCTTGCGCATTGACGCGGATTTAAAGCAAAAAGATATTGCCGAGCTGTTGCATGTGAAGCCAAACACCTATACGCAATATGAAACAGGTGTGCTGCGCTATTCGGTTGAGACGTTGATAACACTTGCGCAATTTTATAACACCAGTTTGGATTATCTAGTGGGATTGACGGATGAAAAAACACCATATCCGCGCGATTAACCGCAAACTTGATAGCGAGGTGATATTATGCGAATTGACCTGTTGCCATTCGAACGCATTCGTGATTTGCGCATTGATGCAGACTTGACACAACAGAATATCGCTGATTTATTACACGTGGAGCAACATACTTATTCGCGATACGAAACGGGTGCGCTGCGCTATTCATTGGAGACGATAATTACGCTCGCGCGATTCTACAATACCAGCGTAGATTATCTGCTGGGATTAACCGACGAAAAACGCCATATCCGCGAGCCTAGCACATTGCACAAAACCCCGCAAAAAAATGACGAATGATTTTACGCGCGATTTTTGCAGAAAAAGCTTGACTTGCATCACCAACCTGTGATATAATACTTGAGCACGTGTTTTGCGTGTTTGGGTATTTTTGTGCCCAAGGCAAGCGATGACGGCGGAGGTAGCAGCAACAGGCTGGGAATTTCGCTCGAGCAGTCCGATTATCAAATTGGGCGAAACAAGGCAGTTTTTTAAACGGGCGTCATGATACACCCGGGCGCGTTGGCGCTTTATTCTGTCAAAATCGCCGACCAAAGAAAGGGCGAACATCATGGCAAAAGGCAACATTAGAATCCGGCTCAAAGGCTACGACCACTCCTTGGTAGACCGCGCGGCAGAACGCATTGTGGAAACCGCAAAAGCAAGCGGCGCACAAGTGTGTGGCCCCGTGCCCCTGCCCACAGAAAAAGAGATCATCACCATTCTGCGCTCGGTGCACAAGCACAAAGACAGCCGCGAGCAGTTTGAACAGCGCACACACAAGCGCCTGATTGATATTCTGCGGCCCACAGGCAAAACGGTTGAAGCACTCAGTGGGCTTGAGCTTCCGGCGGGCGTAGAAATCGAAATTAAGCTGTAATGGCAAGTTCGCTGTGAGCGAACCAATACTATTATAAGGAGAACATAGCAAACATGAAATCAATTGTTGGCAAAAAACTTGGCATGACCCAAGTGTTTGACGAACGCGGCAATGTGGTGCCGGTAACGGTTATCCAAGCCGGCCCGTGCCCGGTGGTGCAAGTGAAAACCATGGAAAACGATGGTTATGAAGCAGTGCAACTCGGCTACGGCGACATCCGCGTGAAAAAAGTGAACAAGCCCATGAAGGGGCACTTTGACAAAAGCGGCGTGGCCCCCAAGCGTCATCTGACCGAGTTCGCGCTGGATAATCTGCAAGTGGGCGATGTCGTGAAAGCTGGCGTGTTTGAAAGCGGCGAAAAAGTTGACGTCGTAGGCACCAGCAAAGGTAAAGGTACCGCGGGTGTAATCAAACGCTGGAACTTCAGCCGCATCAAAGAAACTCACGGTTCTGGTCCGGTGCACCGTCACGGCGGCTCGCTTGGTGCGTGTTCAACGCCCAGCCGCGTGATGAAAGGCAAGAAAATGGCCGGCCGCCTTGGCCATGAGCGCGTGACGATTCAAAACCTCACTGTGATTAAAGTGGACGACGACAACAATTTGCTGGCCATCAAAGGCGCAGTGCCTGGCCCCAAAGGCGGCATCGTGCTGATTAGCTCGGCCGTGAAAGCTTAAGAAGGGAGTGCGATACAATGCCAAAAGTGAAAGTATTCGATACAGCTGGCAAAAGCGTGGGTGAACTTGCGCTGAATGAAGCCGTGTTCGGCATCGAACCGCATGTGCCTTCGATGCATCTGGTGGTGCGCAGTTATCTGGCGAACCAACGCCAAGGCACGCAAAGCACCAAAACCCGCGCTGAAGTGCGCGGCGGCGGCAAGAAACCTTGGCGCCAAAAAGGCAGCGGTCGTGCCCGTCACGGCAGCCGTCGCAGCCCCATCTGGACTGGCGGTGGTGTGGCTCTGGGCCCCAAACCGCGCAGCTATAGCTTTGCGGTGAACAAAAAAGTGCGCCGTCTGGCTGTGAAAAGTGCGCTGAGCTCGAAAGTGCGCGATGATGAATTCAAAGTAATCAACGCCCTTGAGCTGAGTGAAATCAAAACCAAAGTGATCGCGGAAATCTTGGCCACACTTGAAACCGGCAAGAAAACGCTGATTGTTACCCGCGCGGCCGACCAAACCGTTTATCGCAGCGCGCGCAATATCCCCGGCGTGAAAGTGAGCCACGCAGACAGCCTGAATACCTATGAGGTGCTGGACTGCGACACACTGCTGATTACCCAAGATGCCGTGGCGCGCGTGGAAGAGCTTCTGGCTCCCAAGGAGGTTGCAGCATGAGTAAATTTGCACAGGATATCATCCTTAAGCCCATCATTTCGGAAGCGAGCATGATTGGTGCGAACAACGAAGACGGTGCACGCAAGTACACCTTTAAAGTTGCCAAAGACAGCAACAAACCCGAAATCGCTTGGGCGGTTGAGCAATTGTTTAAGGTGAAAGTTGACAAAGTGAACACCATGAACATGCGCGGTAAAAAACGCCGTTACGGTCGCTTTGAGGGCTACACCCCCAGCTGGAAAAAAGCGGTGGTTACGCTCACGGGCGACAGCAAAAGCATTGAGTTCTTCGACGGCATGATGTAACACACTTGCAAGCGATGTAAGGGAGCTAGCCGCCCCGCTAAGCTTGACATAGTAAGGAGAAAGTTATGGCTATTCGCGTATATAAACCCAACACCAACGCGCAGCGCAATATGTCCACCACGGACTATTCGCAGCTGAGCAAAGTGAAACCCGAGCGCAGCCTGCTGGCCAGCAAGAAAAAACACAGTGGCCGCAATAGCTATGGTCGCATCACAGTGCGCCATCGTGGCGGCGGCAATCGCAAGAAATACCGTATCATCGACTTCAAGCGCAACAAATTTGATGTGCCTGCCGAAGTGATGACTTTGGAGTATGATCCCAACCGTTCGGCGTTTATCGCGCTGATTCAATACACCGACGGTGTGAAAAACTACATCATTGCACCGCAAAACCTGAAAGTTGGCGACACCGTCATCGCGGGCACCGGCGCGGACATCAAACCCGGCAATGCGTTGCCGCTGAGTGCAATTCCCAATGGTACGGTTGTGCACAACGTGGAGATGTATCCCGGCCGCGGCGGACAATTGGCGCGCAGCGCCGGCAACAGCGCACAGCTGATGGCCAAAGAGGGCAAACATGCCCTGTTGCGCCTGCCCTCGGGTGAAATGCGCAATGTGCCTGTGAATTGCATGGCTACCATTGGCGCAGTGAGCAACGCCGATCACGCCAACGTAATGATTGGTAAAGCCGGTCGCAAACGCCACATGGGTATTCGTCCAACAGTACGTGGTTCGGTCATGAACCCCTGCGATCACCCGCACGGCGGCGGCGAGGGCAAATCGCCCATCGGTCGTCCCGGCCCTGTAACCCCGTGGGGCAAACCCGCATTGGGCTACAAAACCCGCAAGAAGAAAAAAGCCTCCAATAAAATGATTGTGAAGCGTCGCAAATAGAAAGGAGCACACTGAGTTATGGGCAGAAGCGCAAAACTGGCAGCACGTGGCGGTCCGTTTGTGGAACCGAAGCTATTTAAGCGCGTGCAGGCAATGAACGAAAGCGGTAACAAACAGGTGCTCAAAACCTGGAGCCGCGCAAGCACGATTTACCCCGACTTTGTTGGCCACACCTTTGCCGTGCATGACGGCCGCAAACACATTCCCGTGTATGTGACAGAAGACATGATTGGCCACAAACTGGGCGAGTTCGCTCCCACCCGCACCTATCGCGGGCATGCGGGCGGCAAAACAACAAGAAGATAAGGAGAGCGTCATGGAAGCAACCGCAAAAGTGACCTACGTACGTATGTCGCCGCGCAAAGCGCAAATTGTGCTCGATCTTATCCGCAACAAACCTGTGGATGAAGCCTTGGCGATATTGAAGTATACCCCCAGGGCTGCCTGCGAGCCAACCTATAAGTTGCTCAAATCCGCCATTGCAAATGCGGAAAACAACTTTAATCTTGATCCCGCAATGTTGTATGTGTCCTATGCCCATGTGGGCAGCGCACCAACGCTAAAGCGCATGCGCGCACGCGCCAAAGGCAGTGGCACACGCATCAACAAAAAAGCCTGCCACATTACCCTAACCGTTAAGGAAGCCCAATAGAAGGAGGAGATTACACCATGGGACAAAAAATTAACCCAACCGGCTTGCGCATCGGTGTCATCAAGCCCTGGGAATCCCGCTGGTATGCCAAAGATGAACACTTTGGTGACACACT
>WQWM01000053.1 GCA_009785335.1 Oscillospiraceae bacterium | reverse complement strand
ACAACGGCCCCGATAACACCCAACTGCGCACCCACATGGCCATGGACTTCAACCGCCGCATGAACACCAACATGCACTACGTGTCCATCGCTCAGCCGGTGCATGTTTATGTCAATGGCGAGTATGTCGGCATTTACACATTGACCGATGAGCGCGATGCCAGCCCCGGTCGCATGGATTTACATCTGCGTGAAAATCCTGCCGACAGCGACTTTTTCGTTGAATACTGTTTCCGCATCCCCGAACCAGGTGACGTGGAGGGCAATCACTTTGTGAAAGTCAACGGACGCGGCTATGACATCCGCTTTCCCGAAAACGGTGCACAGCGCCGCGAGCATGCACCGTATATTCAAGCTTATTTATATCGGGTCAGTGAGGCAATACGCGCACGTGATTTCGATGCGCTCACGAGTCTGATTGAAGTCAGCACCTTTGTGGACTACTACATCATCCTTGAGTTTTTCCACAACCTCACCCATCAGCATTCCAACGTGCTCATGTCGCTCAGCGGCGAAGGCGACCAACGTCTGCTGCGCATGGGACCCATCTGGGACTTCGACAGCTACTTCCAAGACCTGCCCTACAACCTCGACCAGCTCGTGTGCCCAACCAGTTCCATCATCTCGCAGCGCGACCCCAACTACTACTTTTATTGGTTCGGCAATCTCGTGCGCATTCCAGAGTTTGCTGAGTTGGTGCGCGAACGCTGGGCGCAATTGCGTGCCGATGGCATTCCGCAGCAAAGCATTGACCAAATGCGCCACATGGCCGAAACTTACCGCGCCGACTTCGAGCGTTATCGAGGCGATGCGATCTTCAACGCCGTGCAAGAGCACACCGAGTGGTTCGAGGCACGCATGGAGTGGCTGGACGACAACATGCCGCCCAATTTCACCCAACCGCAGCGCACAATTAGCTGGGTCAACGTACTGGGTATCGCCGGCATAGTTACACTTTCCGTGCTTAATGTTTTTGCAATTATCTGGTTTTTGCGGATTTTGTTTGCTACATAGTTGGCATAGGAAAAAAGCGAGCAAAGCATGAGTATGTAACCGAATATTTACGCAAGAGAGCCGAGTTATTCCGGCTCTCTTTTTTGCGTTAGAAAGGAGCAACTTTGCAATATTTATACCCCCAAAACCTAAAGAGTGAAGCCAACATGTGGCTATGGAGCATGCGCGACTTCACGGTGGTCGCCATGTGTGTGCTGCTGGCGGTGCTGGTGCTGGCGACCACGCGGTCGGCGATTCCATTAGCAGTGGCCGCCGTCTACGGCTTTCTGACCATCCGCTTTGAGGAAGTCTATATCCTAGACTTCATCAGCTGGGCAACCCGGTATTTCATCACCACGCAACAAGAATTTCGATGGAGGTGCCATGCGAAAAAAGAATAAACACAGCGTGCAACACATGCTGGGCATCAAAGAATTCAGCGATTATGGGCTATCGACTGAACACGGCGAGCTCATTTTCTTTGCCATCCGCCCGCAGAATATTTCGGTGCTGTCGCAGGAAACCATTGCGCAGAAAGTGCGGCAATTGCAGCAGCTGCTCAGCGCTGTGCCGGAGCTGGAAATCCTGTGCTTGGACTGCTGCGAAAGCTTTGCAGATAACCAGCGGCATATCAAATCCTTGCTTGAGGTTGAGCAAAACTCAGCCGTGCAATCCGTGCTGGCGCAAGACCTCGCCCACCTCGACGGCATTCAAATCGAAATGGCTACGGCAAGGCAATTCTTGTACATGTTGCGATTGAAACACGGCAAGCCGGAGCAGACATTTGCACAGGCCAACCGCGTGGAAAAGGCCATCACTGAGCAAGGATTTGAGGTCAAACGGCTCGATCAGGCAGATATTCTACGGCTCTTGAAAGTGTATTTCGGTGGCTTTGTGGCGGAAAACGAGCCGCCCGCGCTGGAGCAACTGCTGCCCGCCACAGTGAAATTCAACGTTGACCATTACATCCGCAGCGACCGTTATTGCTGCGCATGGGCACTGAAAGATTACCCGCCCAGCACCGACATGCAGGCCCTATTCGCTCAGCTGGCCGACCGTGCTGGCGTGACCCTGCGCATCTGCAATCGACCTGTCGAAAGCCATGAGCAGCGCAAGATTTTGCAAAATGCCACGCGAAAGAACCGCTTTGCTGCCCATGCGAATGATGCACAGGAAAGCATCAACGCCGAAGAAAATTTGCATGATGTGGCAACCCTGCTGGCCAATTTGCGGCGCAATCGTGAGCCACTGCTTCATTGTGCGGTATTCTTGGAGTTGCATGCTGTTTCGCTGGATAAACTCCGCGAGTTACAGCAAGAGATTAACATGGAATTGACGCGCTCAAAGCTTGGCGTGGATAGGCTTACGCTTAGGCAGCAGGACGGCTTTCTATCCGCTTGGCCATGTGGGTTCAACCAGTTTGATGCACAATTTGAACGTGTGCTACCCGCATCATCTGTCGCAAATTTCTATCCGCTCAACTACAGCGGCAAGACCGACCCGGCGGGATTTTATATCGGCCGCGACACATTCGGCACAAATATCCTCGTGGATTTCGACCGCCGTGCGGAGGATAAAAGCAATGCCAATATCCTCATCTTAGGCAACTCCGGCCAGGGCAAAAGCTATCTAATGAAACTGGTGCTGGCCAATCTGCGGGCGGCGGGTAAGCGCGTGTTTGCGTTGGATGCCGAGGCCGAGTACGAGGACTTGACTCATGCGCTGGGCGGTTGTTATGTCGACTTGACTGACGGCAGCTTCCGCATTAACCCGCTAGACCCGCGCGGTGATTTGAAAGAACATATCGCCTATCTCAAGGACTTTTTTCGGGCGTACAAAGATTTCAGCGATGAGCAAATCGACACGATTGAGCTGCTGTTGGGGAAGCTTTATGCTAAGAACGAGAGTCCTACCATGTCGGATTTTTATGTATTTATTGAGCAAGAACATGCCCGTAAAGGCGATGAGCTTTACAGCAGTGAGGTCTTATCTGAGTTGCTGTTGAGCCTGCATTCGATGTGTCGTGGGGCTGAAAGCAAGTTCTTCGATGGGTACACAAATGTCACGGACAGCGACTTTTTGTGCTTTGGCGTTAAGGGACTGATGGGCGTGAATCAGCGGCTGCGGGATGCGTTGTTATTCAATCTGCTGTCGTTCATGAGCCATGCGTTGCTGGTGCGCGGCAACACCGTGGCGGCCATAGACGAAATCTATTTGTACTTGAATAACCAGACCGCGATTGAGTATATCCGCAATTGCATGAAGCGGGTGCGCAAGCAGGAATCAGCCATGATCCTCGCCACGCAGAACATTTCGGACTTCCTCATTCCAGCCGTGAAAGAGTACACCAAGCCGCTGTTTGCCATCCCCACGCACCAGTTTTTGTTCTATCCCGGCAATATTGACCCAAGGGATTTTACGGACACTTTGCAGCTGGAACAGGCCGAGTTCGACCTCATTCGCCAGCCCAAGACCGGGCATTGCTTGTTCAAGTGTGGCAATGAAAGGTATTACTTGCACGTCATTGCGCCGGAGCATAAGCGGGCGATGTTTGGTAGTGGGGGTGGGCGGTAAAATTGGGGTTGCTTTTGTGCGCGAAATGGTGTATAATAAAGGGAGAAGGGAGGCTTGCCACATGGTAGACATGCAAAAAGCACAAGCTGAAATTGCGCAGATTACCGAAATCATCAAGCAAACTGTACCCGCTGAACGGATTTATCTGTTCGGTTCGTATGCCTATGGCCAGCCGAATGAGCACAGCGATTATGATTTTTATGTAGTCATTCCCGATGATTCCATGCGCACCCGCGAAGCCACCCAAAGTATCCATTGGGCAGTTGCTCAATCACCATTGATGATGCCGATTGACGTACTCGCGTCACATATTAATCGATTTGATGCACGCAAGCAGCTAAATTCACTAGAGCGCAAAATTAACAGAGACGGGAGACTGCTGTATGAACGAGCATGATATGGTGCTGGAATGGCTGCAAAAATCTGCGGATGATTTGTACAGCGCAGAAGTGCTGCAACGCGTTGGCATGCTGGCCAACAGCTGTTATCATGCGCAGCAAGCAGGCGAAAAAGCGCTGAAAGCTTACCTTGTGCAGTGTGAACAAGAGGTTCCCTACACGCATAACCTCGGCTTGCTTTGTAAGCTATGCATGCAGTTGGACGAAACCTTTGCTGAAATTTTTCAAGCTTCCTCAGCTCTCACCGATTACGCTACCATCACACGCTATCCTGGCGGTGATGCTGTGGATGAAGAAGAAACGGAGCTTGCCATCCAACATGCTGGCAGAGTTTTTGTGTTCACGCAACAGCGCATTCCAGGGATAGAGCAGGAAACCGTACAACAACAAGAGCTGACAAATGGCTTCAACATGCAAATGTAACAACCAAAAACTGACCCCTGCGCTCACGAAAGTGGGCGCTATTTTTATTGCAAGGAGGGACTTTTATGGCCTTACCCGCAGCAAAGGCTGCCCTCAAGAAACTCGCCATTGAGGATGAAATTGCGGCGCAGGAACTCGACGTTGACCCACTGCGTGCGCAGATAATCTTCCTGTCGGCGCTGCGTGACCACCTGCGTGATGAGGACTTTTTTGCGGATTTCATTGCCTGTTTTGCGGATGGGCAGGATGAATTTGCGGCAATTTCGGAAGTCTTTGGTGTAACATTCACCAGCGAAGAAATTGCACAAATAGAGCAGCTCATTGCCTGGGCGCAGGAGTCGCAGACTGGCACGCCGAACAATCTACACAACCGAATATTGACCATGACAGCCGATGATGACACCCCGTTCGAGGGTGTTTT
>WQWM01000052.1 GCA_009785335.1 Oscillospiraceae bacterium | reverse complement strand
CGCCGTTACGGTGATGATCGCCGTGCCCGCAGCGTGTGCAGTAACACGACCTTCTTGGTCCACGGTTGCCACGGCAGTGTCGCTGCTGCTCCACGTGAGCCGCTGGTCTGTGGCGTTGGGCGGTGAAACGAAGGCTCTGATCTCACGCGTTTGCCCGTGACGTACTTCGAGTGCATTGGGGTTGACGGCCACGCGCTGCACCAAGATTGGCAGCACCGTGATACTCGCCGTGGCTTCCACCGAGCCGTCCGCCGTGCTTGCGGTGATGATTGCCGTGCCGACGCCTTGCGCCGTAACCAAGCCATCTGAATCAACCGTTGCGATGCTGCTGTCGCTTGTGCTCCACACAAAGTTCGCGTTTTCTGCGTTATGTGGCGCAAAGCTCAGATGTATCTGCCGTGTGTTGTCCATCACAATTTCAGCATCACTTGGCAAAAGCGTAATGTCTGCGACAAGAATTGGCTGCACGTCAACGTTGATGCTGAATTGCTGCTCGTCAATCGTTGCGGTGATCGTTGCGATGCCCAGGCTGTGTGCAGTGACGCGACCTTGGTCGTCCACGGTTGCCACAGCAGTGTCGCTGCTGCTCCACGTGATATCACGGTTCGTTGCGTTGAAGGGCGTGATTTCAACCCTAATCATCCGTATAGTCCCCACATGAAACACCGTGGAGGCCAGCACAAACTCGACACTTTCCACGCGAATGGGTGCAACCGTCACATTCATGCTGGCCGTCATGCCGTTTGCCGCAGTGACGGTGATGATTGCATCGCCGATGGCACGGCCGCGCACGCGACCACTCCAGTCTACCTCGGCGATGTCTGGATTATCGCTGCTCCAGGTTACATTGCGGTTGGTGACATTGCTGGGCAGGAAAATGGCTTCCAAATGCAAAAATTGACCAGGGAAAATGGTTTCGTTGCTGTGCGACAACGCAATGCTGCTGAGCTCAACCGGGACAACGGTGATCGCCGCCGTGGCGGTGAAGTTGCCCCCAAGGGTGGTTGCGGTGATGACAGCCGTGCCGATGCTGTGCACCCTCACGTCGCCCAAGTGGTCAACGGTGGCAACGGCGCGGTTGCTGCTATCCCAAATCACGCGTTGGTCGGTGGCGTCGAGGGGCTGCACCGTGGCAATCAGCTGGAAGGCATCGCCTACGTGGAGATCCCCAGGCGGCGTGGAAAGCGTGACGCCCGTCACTGGTACGTATACTGCCACACTGCTGATTGCAGCCACCGCGCCAGCGGCCAGCATAACAACCGCCAGCAGGGCCGCCAGTAGTTTTTTCATGTTCATGTGTGTAAAACCTCTCTTCAACATTAAAATTAAGTAATTCGCCAAATATATTATACTAGACTTGGCATGAAAAGTCAAGCGTTTTATGGATAATTGATGAACTGCGAAGGAAGGCGCATCCTATTCTGCCGCGACGAAACGTTTTGCTGTTGACAATTTGCAAATTTCGTGTTACAATGGTTTTATGCACTATACTCTATAAAGGAAACGCTTTTATAAGGAAAGTTTTGGTGGTTTTGCTGTGTGCAGGTTTGTTGTTGGCAATGCCTATTGCGTCGAGCGCGCAGGAGACGCCGTTTACTACTACGCCAATGGCCGCAACTGGCGTGCACTCTGTGGCGCTGAGAAGCGATGGCACTGTGTGGACTTGGGGCGACAATTTCTCTGGCCAATTGGGCAACGGCACCAGCGGAGATTTGGACTATACAGTGCCAGTGCAAGTGAGAAATCTAAACCATGTAGTCGCAATTGCAAGAGGAGAACGTCATGTTTTGGCATTAAGAGACGATGGCACAGTTTGGGCCTGAGGCGAAAACAAGTCTGGTCAGCTTGGCAATGGCAGTACTGTTGAATACAGTTCAACTCCAATGCGCGTGCAAGGCCTCGGGCGTGTGACCGCCATTGCAGCCGGATCGTTCAATAGCTTTGCCTTAAGCAGTTTTCTCCTGGGGACACGGTCAATTCGGGAGATTGGGCAATGGCGAAAATTTGGATACAGATATTTTTTTCAGGAACTTGCCTGTGCAAGTGCTAAACTTAAGTGAGGTTATTGCGATTACATCTGGCGGCGGGCATAGCGTTGCTATAAGGCGCGACGGTACGGTTTGGACTTGGGGAAGCTTCAACAGCGGCAGGGCTTATTATACGACTCCAGTTCAAGTGTTGTGCGGGTGCGCAAGAGAGTATTTGAATCTATTGGAAAGCTGCTTTACCCGGCCGCCTTGGTGGCGGCATTGCCCCGCATGGCTGCAATGGATTTTGCGATGGATATTCTTCGGCTGGATTTGGATGCGCTAACATCATCAACATAGGAGGCCCCCATGAAAAAATTACTCGCCATTGTGCTGTGCGCCGCAATCCTCGCCGGTGCAACGTTCATTCCCGCAGCTGCAACCAACGTGGAACAACCCACGCGCCTCAATCGCCTGTTGTTGAACGTGGGCGACTTCGCCGTCATCACCATTGTTAATATTCTCACCGCGCTAACACCCGCGCCGCGCACCACGCGCACGCACATCACCCCTGCGGAATTCCTGCCCGGGCACGATGTATTTCTCGACGAGCCCGCAGCAGACGCGCAATGGCACCTAGGCTACGCCCGTGCGTCGCTGATTCCCGAGGGCTGGTTTTGCGAAGACGGCTACTGGACCGGACCCGAGCAAGGGATTTATGTAGCGGGTAACATTGAATTTCTCGACGCCAAGGTACCCACCAATCTGTTGGACGACATGGTTGTGCGCGCCACCGCCATGCATGACGACAGCGGGCGCGGTGTGACGGTGTTCGCCAGTGTGGATGCCTATGCCCTCACCTCACCCAATGTTCGCCGCATTCGCCGCCAAGTGATGGACTGGGCAACTGCAAACGACATAGAAATCGTCAGCATCAACGTGGCAGCCATTCACCAGCATAGCGTCATTGACACCCTCGGCATGAATGCAAGTATTCTTGGTGCGCTGTTTGTCAACCCCCTGAATGCACTATTGCGCAATCCGCTGAATGTGATGCGCGGGTGGTTTGCCACCGATGATGTGTTCCGTCACCACGGCACGGATGCTGCCTTCATGGCACACTTTAACACCACCACCGCTGCAACCATCATCGCGGCGATCGAAAATCTTGAGCCCGGCACGCTGTATTATGGCTATGCCGACGCAACAGATTTGCTCTACGCCAAGCGTCGCCCGCATGTGACGGATGAAAACATGCACCGTTTTCGCTTTGTGCCGAATGACACCACAAGCCGCGAAACCTGGCTGGCCAATCATCACGCGCACAGCACCGGTCTGGGCGCTGGTCCGCTGACTGTCACCGGCGACTGGAGCTACTATACCGAGCACTGGGTGAACACCCACGCTGACGCAAACTTCCAGCTGATTTTGGGTGCGATTTCTGCTGTTGCGCGCCACTTCCCCGAGGGCACGTACATCCCCGACGAACGCGTGCAAAACATGATTAACTACGGTGAAATGGTTGCTCAACGCCTGGATAGCATTGCGAATGAAACGCTTGTAGAGCCAATTCTAAACATTCGTCATGCGGAATATCGCATTCCCATCACCAACCCGCTGCACCAGCTGTTGTTCCGCACTGGGATGGTGGAAACCACCGCCGTGCGCCGCAATCTCGTTGGCGTTGGCATGGATATCGTAACTGAAGCTGCCTACATGGAGCTGGGCACGGGCCTTGCGGTGGTGTTTGCCCCAGGCGAGGTTTGTCCCGCCGTGATGTTCGGGCCGAGCATACCGGGCAGCATTGCCTACAGCGGCCGCGACTTCGAGTTCACTCCCCTTGCGCACATGGCGCGCGGCGGCCGCCGCACCATCATGTTCGGTGTCATCAACGACCACAGCGGGTACTACCAACTGCCCAACGATATCATGCATTTTGTGCGCTTTGGCAATGAGGAAATCAACCAAAGCAGCAACCAAGCTGCCCAGCGGCTCCTCACGGCCATGGAGGAGCTGATTGCGGGCATTGATTGCGCAGCGAATTCGTGATAATATAAAAACGCCCTCCCGGTTGGGAGGGTGAAAGTTTTACCATGTTCTTAGTCTGCCTACAGGATTTGTTGGACGATTATCTACCGAAAATTCAAGGTGTAAATGCGGACCATTCGCATTACCTGTTCTTCCCGTAAGTCCAATAAAATCTCCTTGCCTTACTGTTCTTGTCGCAAGCGTAATAGTGTTTTGGGCTCCCGATTGTTGTCTAGTTTGGCTAGATGGTATTTGTAACGCTACACCATTAAAGCTATTAAGATGAGCCATTCTCATCGTATATCGTCTACACGAAGAGGTGAAGATAATTTGATTGCCGAAAGATGTAAGTGTTCTTACATTATTAAATCTTGTGTACGACTGCCTAAACGACACCGTTCCGTCAGCGGGAGCATAAATCCTCGTGTTCATCGGTGCACGAAAATCGCATAAAATTCCTGTGTTCCCCCAAGTTGCTCTGCTCGAATGTGTCATGCTGCCACGCATAGGAAACCTTATTCCTGTGTCGTTCGGTGGCGCTGCTCTATCCCGCAGAAAATTCATCGACATCCAGCCTGTTTGTCCGTTCCAGGTTACGCGCCCAAAACCATTGACTTGTGCTGTGACGGTAACAGGAGTATTGTTTGGAGCTGTTCCGAGACTGGTGGCTGATGCATGAGGAAAACGGCGCAAGTGCAGGCCAGCGGCTGTATTAACCTGCATTTGACGGTTTGGGTTAGTTGCTGTGGAGTGTATCGTTGCACCACCCAAGTAAACCCATCGTCCATTAGACATGCGTCCCCAATTTCCGTTTACTGCAAAAATAGCAAGACGCCGTCCACTTTGAATTTCACTACGCACTGCACCTGCGGTTGACGCTTGGTCGCGAGTCACACGATTCGCATTAAGCGTCACATCAAAAACCCCTGCATAACGGCGAACCATGTACATCATACGAACATAACCCGTTCGTCCTGCATGAGTCGCTCTGCCCCACCACTCACCATTAAAGTGGCTAACTGCCGTGATTTGCACATTACGATAACCACGCGGAATCGTAACGAGATTTGTTGCATTAACGTTGCGTGATTGACGCAACGCAACACCGATATTGCCAATGGAAGTGTGCCAGCCTGTTGCGTTGCTAGCCGCTCCATGCGCCGCAATGGACAGCCCGCCCACCGCAAGAACCAGTGTAAGTACGATTGCCAAGACCCGCTTTAACATGTGAAATACCTCCTTTGTAAATAGTGTACAAAAAGTATACCCCCCCCCCCCCCCCCCCCCCCCCACCACTTCTTCTCTTTTTTTCTCTTTTTTTTTTTTTTTTTTTACTAACCCACAACACCCCACCGGGCGGGGAGCAGTCTTGCGTCAGCCTTCCAGGCCGCGG
>WQWM01000051.1 GCA_009785335.1 Oscillospiraceae bacterium | reverse complement strand
CCCTTCTTTGCACTGCGCTTTTCGGCCTGCCAAAATTATTCGCAAACATTCGCTGATGTCATCAGCGCAGCAGTGGCCAAGCCGCATTATCCACCCGCCAATTGCATGGCCGATGGCTGCGGCTATTGCAGTGGCGAAGCGGTCACGCGGGTTTATACCCACGATGGCAAGCACCTTTGCGGCGCACGACAGTTGGAAATCCCGAACATTGCACCGGGCGATATGGCAGAAATCAAACGGCTCATTCATGAGCAGCACGAATATTTATTGAAACATGAAGCAGGAGTAATCATATGAATCCCTACAACCCCAAACATATCGAACCCAAGTGGCAAGCCCGCTGGGAAGAAAGCGGCGTATTCCACGCCAAGCAGGACTTTAGCCTGCCCAAATTTTTTGCGCTCATCGAGTTCCCCTACCCCTCGGCGCAGGGGCTGCACGTGGGTCACCCGCGCAGCTATACCGGCATGGACATCATCGCCCGCAAGCGCCGTTTGCAGGGCTATAATGTGCTCTATCCCATCGGCTGGGATGCCTTTGGTCTGCCCGCCGAGAACTATGCCATGAAGCACGGCGTGCACCCCGGCGAGGTGACTGCGCAAAACATCCAAAACTTCACCAAACAGCTGAAAGCACTGGGCTTTAGCTTTGATTGGTCGCGTGAAATCGACACCACCGACCCCGGCTACTACCGCTGGACACAATGGATTTTTCTGCAAATGTTCAAGGCAGGGCTGGCCTATAAAAAAGAAATGCCCGTGAACTGGTGCACCAGCTGCAAGTGCGTGCTCGCGAACGAAGAAGTGGTGCAAGGCGAGTGCGAACGCTGCCACAGCGATGTGGTGCAAAAAAACAAAAGCCAGTGGATGCTCAAAATTACGGAGTATGCACAGCGGCTGAATGATGACCTCGACTTGGTTGATTTCATTGACCGGGTGAAGGTGCAGCAGCGCAACTGGATTGGCCGCAGCACTGGCGCACAGGTAAAGTTCGCCACCACAGCAGGCGACACCCTCGAGATCTACACCACGCGGCAAGACACCCTGTGGGGCGCAACCTATATGGTGCTTTCGCCCGAGCATCCCCTGCTGGATGAATGGCAGGGCAGCTTGACCAACTATGACGACATTCTTGCTTATCGCAGCGAAGCGGCAAAAAAAAGTGAGTTTGAGCGCACGGAACTCAACAAAGACAAAACTGGCGTGCAGCTGCAAGGTGTGCGTGCCATTAACCCGGTGACTGGCCAAGAAATCCCCATTTTTATTTCAGACTATGTGTTAATCTCTTACGGCACTGGGGCCATCATGGCAGTGCCAGGGCACGATGCCCGCGACTGGGAATTTGCCCGCGCCTATGACCTGCCGATTGTGGAAGTCGTCGCTGGCGGCAACGTGCAAGAAGCGCCGTTTCTCGACTGCGACACAGGCGTGCTGGTGAACAGTGGGTTCATCACCGGCATGAGCGTGGAAGAAGGCAAAGCAGCTATCACTAGCTGGCTGGTTGAACAAGGCCTTGGCAGCGCAAAGGTGAACTTTAAACTGCGTGACTGGGTGTTTGCCCGCCAACGCTATTGGGGTGAGCCCGTGCCCATCGTGCACTGCGACAAATGCGGCATGGTTGCCCTGCCCGAAAGCGAGTTGCCGCTCATGCTGCCACACATTGAGAAATACGAGCAAACCGAAGATGGCCAAAGCCCCCTTGCCCTGCAAACCGATTGGCTCAACACCACTTGCCCCACCTGCGGCGGCCCTGCCATGCGTGAAAGCGACACCATGCCCCAATGGGCAGGCAGCAGCTGGTATTTCCTGCGCTATTGCGACCCGAACAACGAAAACGAGCTGGCCAGCCAAGCCGCACTGGATTACTGGATGCCCGTGGATTGGTATAACGGCGGCATGGAGCACACCACCCTGCACTTGCTCTACAGCCGCTTTTGGCACAAGTTTTTGTTTGACGTGAAAGCCGTACCCTGCCCCGAACCCTACCAAAAACGCACCAGCCAGGGCATGATTTTAGGTGAAGACGGCGTGAAAATGAGCAAGAGCCGCGGCAACGTGGTGAACCCCGACGATATCATCAATCAATACGGCGGCGATACCATGCGCCTGTATGAGATGTTCCTGGGCGACTTTGAAAAAACCGCCCCGTGGAACTCCGCGGCCATCAAAGGCTGCCGTCGTTTCCTCGAACGCATTTGGGCCCTGCAAGACAACATGCAAGACGGCGCAATTCGCGCTGAACTTGAAGGCGAATTCCATCGCACCATGCGCAAGGTGACACAGGACACCGAGCAGCTCAAGCACAACACGGCCATTGCCGCGCTGATGAGCCTGCTTAACGCCATCACCGAAACAGGCACAATCACCCGCGACGAAATGAAAGTCTTGCTGATTCTGACCAACCCCTTCGCCCCGCACATGACCGAAGAGTTATGGGAAATCCTCGCCCTGGGCAGCTGCCTAACCGACCAAGCCTGGCCGCAATATGACGAAGCCAAGTGTGTGGAAGCCACGGTGGAAATCGCCGTGCAGGTGAATGGAAAGATTAAAGCAAGATTGCAAGTATCGGCAGATATTAACCAAGAAGATGCCCTTGCGCTTGCCAAAACAGAGGTCGCTGATAGCATCACAGGAAAGACCATTGTGAAAGAGCTTTATGTCCCCGGAAGACTGGTGAATATCGTAATCAAATCTTAATGAAGGAGCGATTGCCATGGAAAACACCGTACTGGACCGCGAAGAACAACAAGCACAAGAAATCAAGCATGTGGGTTTTGGCGAGCAAATGGCGTTTAACTTCTCGGCCATGTTCCGCGACATGTCCTATGCCCTGTTGAATCAGTTCCATACCTTTTGGGTGAATGTGCTGGGCTATGAAGACACGCGCCAAATGGCTTGGCTGCAACTGACTAAGCAAGTGTGGGATGGCATCACTGACCCTGCTGTGGGTGCTTATTTTGATCGACAAAGCTATGTGAACGAAAAGGCGCGGCGTTATTTCAGGCTCACGGCACTGCCGTTAACCATTTTGTTGGTCATGATATTCATGCCCATCCGCTTCACCGCCAATGCTAACCTCAACACATGGATACACATGGGCTTCATTTTGTTGTGCTATTTACCCTTTGATCCATTGCACAGCCTGAATGGCACCGCGTTCATGAGTTATTATAACTCGATTACACCCAATATTCAAGAACGTAGCGGCGTGATTGCGCGTTCACGCTTGTTCAGCACATTGGGCAGTGCGCTGGTTGGCGGCATTCCCATGATCTCCGGCTGGTTCACCAGCGGCATCGACGATGCACAGGGACACAGGAGAGTGTTTTTGATTGCTACTATCGTGGTGGGTGTGGCGTTTTTGGCTTATAACTTCATTATGTATAGCAAAGTGAAGGAGCGCACGATATCACCTTCGCAAGGGCAACGACAAAGTGTTTTTGCCATTTTTAGAACACTGTTGAACAACCGAATGTTTTTGGTGTTGGTCGCCTCCAACACCATTCGCGGTATCATCAACCGCGGCGCAACCGACCAATGGCTGTTTGCCTATAATATCGGTGACATTAGCTGGAGCGGTTATGTTGGTTTAATTGGCGGGCTGCCGGCAATTCTGGCGGTAACATGGATTTGGCCCAAGCTTTGCGAACGGTTTGAAAAACGCAACATCGTGCTTAGCTGCGCCGCTGCCCGGCTGATTATTCGCGGTCTGTACCTATTCATTGGCATGCAACCGGGCATGCTTAATCTTACAGCCCTTAACACCTCAATCCATGCGAAAGTTTTCATGTCTTCCATGGCATTTATCCACGAGATCCCCAACAATATCCAAGGCCAGATGTATTGGTCGCTCATCGCAGACAGCGTGGATTATGGCGAATGGAAAACTGGCAAACGCAACGATGGCATGATATACACGATGGAGGGGCTGATGAACAAAATCATTGGCTCAGTTGGCGCACTTTCCACGGGCTACATTCTGCGCTTCATCGGATTTGTGCCGCAGGCGGCATATCAAAGCGCACACACGATGCGCGGGCTGTTTACTGTGCCGCTGACGATTGAACTAATCAGCATTGCTTGTTCCAACATTCCATTCTTCTTCTGGAACCTTACCCGCAAGCAACACGCACAAATGATCGATGATATCAAGGCACGTGCAACACCTGCCGAAGAGCCTGCGGAAACATCCTAACAAATCTCAATAACCAATCCTCGTCCGTTCGCATATCATGTGAACAGGCGGGGATTTTTGCTGTGTTGGTTAACCAGTGCCTGCCGAAAAAGCGAAGATTCGCGGGCTCAATCGGGCAAAGGTGGCAGCATTTTGCTGCCCGGGGATAGCCTTTGCACTGCTGCCTGCTTCTATATAGGCGATAGGGGTTAGGGAACGACCGTTGTTTCCTTTCCCGGCATCAAACCCTAACACCTGTCACCTATCCAAGCTTCCCGGGGTTAACATAAGTTGGTGTTGCTGCCTGACCCCGCAGCGCGGCAACATCAACTCCTTTGAGGGGGCAAGCCGCTTCGCTATATTCTGTTGCTTGCCGGCGGCGAGTCGCCGCGCACAAATCGCGATTTCCCTTTCGTGATTTTGCAAAATAGCGGCTCGCGAAATAACCCTTTTGGTTGTTCGCACCACCACGGCGCAGCGGTATTCCCCACTACTGTGAGAATTTTTACGGAGGATCAATCATGAATTGCAATCAATCAACCTGCCAAACAGCTCAAGCAAAAACGGTGTGTTTTCGTGTGTTGGACCAGGAAGGCCGCCCGGTTTGTGGCGCACTGTTTGAGCTTGCTATCGAAAACGAAGACGGCAACGGCCCATTCAAACTCGCACTTTCAGACAAAAACGGCTGCGCGAACTTTTGCGGCGTGCTGCCGGGCAACTATCTATTAACAGTCGTTCAGCCCCCCTACGGCTATGAGCCGCTTGAAGACGACGTCGTCGAAAGCTACCCTGTTTATGTGAACTACAAAGGCGTGCGGATTAACAACTTGCCGTCAAAATGCTTTGTTGTTGCCCTGCAAAAAAATCAGCTTGTGCCCGAGGGGCTGCAACCACCGCTGGTGAACGAAGTGAGCATTGATGCGCTGACCATCAGCGGCTACGACGCCGATGCCTGCTGTTGCATCGAGATCCGCTTCCCCAACTGCTGCTGTGTGAGCACAAAAGTGCTGCGTGACGGCAGCTGGATCGCTAACATTCCCCAAAACGTGACGTTGACTGACGGCGATGAAATTGATGTTGTGCAAAGCTGCCAAGGCCGCCGCAGCCGCCGTGCTGTGGTCATCGTTGGCGACGGCATCATCGAGGATGACGACAATGGCATTGTTGGTGCTGGCAACGACTACGATGAGCTGTATAATGGCATTGTTGTGGTGTAAATTTTCGGAAAACATCGTACCCAAACTCCCCCTTGCTGGTAAGGGGGAGTTTTAAATTGCCCACTTTAGCCAACTGAACATTTTTATCACATTTTTTTTCAAAAAACACTAGCATTTCATGCGCGGATGTTGAATAATATAAGCT
>WQWM01000050.1 GCA_009785335.1 Oscillospiraceae bacterium | reverse complement strand
GCATGAACACAAACGCATTCGAGTTTGAGGCTAGTTTCGGCACCGCAGCACAGCTGCCTCCCTCTACCCTGCCTGAAGTTGCGTTCGCGGGGCGGAGCAACGTGGGCAAAAGCTCGCTGCTTAACTGTCTGCTGCGCCGCAAAAACTTGGCACGTGTGAGCGGCACCCCCGGCAAAACCATCACCGTGAATTTTTTCTCTGACGGCAATATTCGCTTAACCGACTTGCCGGGCTATGGCTATGCCAAGCGCTCGCAGAGTGAAATCAAACGATTTGCAGGGCTGATGGAGGGATATTTCAGCCAACAGCGAAATATCGCTTTGGTTGTGCAGCTCATTGACTTGCGGCATGCACCAAGCAAAGACGACCAGAATATGCTAAACTTTCTGCGCGAATCGAACCTGCCTTATATCATTGTGCTTACCAAAAGCGATAAGCTAAAGCCCATGGCTTTTGCAAAGCGCATAGAGGAAATTCAAGCCGAGCTGGGTGACACAGGCCCAGTGGCGGCACCCATCCCCTTCTCAAGCGAAACCAACAAAGGCCGCGAGGAGCTTTGGGCAGTAATTGGAGAGATTACGAAATGAATGATAGAGATAAGCGCAAACTATTCAATTATTTTATTTCTTCGAGAAAAAGCGTTCCCTATTATTTTCCGATAGACTTTGAGCATTGGTGTGAAAGCATGTTTCATGATTGTGATTATGACGGCAAACCGTTGTTTTCGCATTTAAAAACTTTTTTATTGATGAATGAAGATGAAATTGAAGGGTTTATTCAGTTTGGTTTAACGAGCTTTATTTTTGACAAACATGGCGAGAAAGACTATAGCAAACAATATGCAGTGATTAGAAATATTCACTTTATTGAACATGCCAAAAACCCTCATCTGCTTTTAGACAAAGCAAATGAATATTTTGACGGCTTGAAAATAGCGAAGAGATACGCATATTTTCACTACTTCGGGATGAGTTGTTATGCTCGGCAAGGTAAGCTCCATGATACAGAATTTCACATTGAACATTTACTTTTTGACTATGGGTTCGTGAAAGAACACGAAAACGTTTATTATTCAAAACCTTTGCAAGATGAAAGTACATCTGATATTCCAGAAATAGATTTTATATTTAGTGATAATGGACAGCATATATCATTTATGAAGCATGATGAAAAAATCGGCGGCTGTGAATTAAATTTTTTGCCACAGGGTGATATATGCTTTTTGAAGTGGATTTTTATTGACGAAAAGTATTCCCATCAAGGTTTAGGCACCAAGTGCATGGGCAAGTTGTTTTATGTGCTGAAAAGCAAGGGGATTTTACGATTAGACACCGATACTGCGGACAATAACATAAACGCACAGGGTTATTACATAAAGACAGGGTTTTCAGATATGGGACGAATGAGGAGTTATTGTCGCAAAGTGAATTTTTTCCGAAAACTTGCAAAAAATGCTTGACATTTCCTGCGATTTAGGGTATGATATATAGCGTTGTGATCCATTAGCTCAGTCGGTAGAGCACCTGACTTTTAATCAGGGTGTCCTGGGTTCGAATCCCCGATGGATCACCACTCCACCATACCACAAGGGGTTTTGCCTTTGTGGTTCTCTTTTTTGCCCAAATCAAGCCGCAATGGCCATATGCGACCGTATTAGGCTTTTAGCCTCTCCGTTCATCATCAAACGAACCATCATATGCTTTAATGACAACGCCTTTGTGTTTCATTTTATTAACCCAAGATAATGTTTCGTTTATATTTCGCCCAATGCGGGAAACTGAAAGGACGACAACAGCTCATCTCCTACTTTCCATCAACAATTACGCATTACGCATTATTCATTCCCCCTCACATCCAAACCCACCCAAACGCAACCCACCTAAGCAAAAACTGCACCCACCCTGGCAAGTGCCGCCAGCAGGGCCACCAAACCTCGCGCAAATTGAGGGTATCAACCAGCCGCACGCCCTGCACCGGCACACGCTGCGGCCGCTGGCCATGGCCCCACTGCCAAACCGTGCCGTCGCGCGTGACTGCCACGGACTGCCCGTTTTCTGAAAAAGCTGTCACGTTTCGCAGGCCGCTCACTTGCGCCGGAACCACATTAAAATCCCAGGCTCTATCCACTTGCGCAGGCACATTGCTGCCGGTTTCAAGCCCCCAGGCAACCACCTGGCCATCGCTGCGCAGCGCAAATGAGCTGCCCCAGCCCGCCGCGATTGCCGTTGCATTTTCTAGGCCCACAACTTGAACCGGCACGCTTGAAAAACTCGCATCAGAGCCATGGCCGAGCTCGCCGCGGGTGTTGCTGCCCCATGCCCAAACTGTGCCATCATTGCGCAATGCCAAGTTGTGCGTGTCGTGCGACGAAATCGCAGTCACATTGGTCAGCCCCTGCACCCGCACGGGCGAAGTGCGCTCAGTGGTTGTGCCATTGCCGAGCTGCCCTAACGCGTTAGCACCCCAGCTCATCACCGTGCCGTCGCGGCGCAGCGCGACTGTGTGATGGTTCCCGGCGGCAACAGCCCTCACGTTGCTGATGCCCGGCACTTGCACAGCAGCATTGCGCGCAAACCGTGTGCCGTCGCCAATTTGGCCGTTGCGGTTTTGACCCCAAGCCCAAACGCTGCCATCGCTGGCCGCAGCCACATTGTGTGTGCTCCCGGCAGCAATCACCGAGGCATTCACAGGCACTAAAAACAGCAGCAACAGCAAGCCGCAAGCTAAAATTTTCTTCATCATCTCCTGCTTTCTATCGCAAAAATTGCGCATTGCGAATTACGAATTACGCATTGCGCATTATTCGTTCCTCCTCCAAATCAGCCAGGCCGCTGCGGGCGGCGCAATCGCGAGCAATGCAAGCAAGCTCGGCACGGCAAACATAGCCGCAAAAAGCCCGATTATTCCGGCGAAAATGCCCGCCATCAGGCCGATGATACCGCCAATCAAGCCCCAAATCCAAAGCGGTGATGTGACGACGGCCATCGCGCCAAGCGCCAAAACAGCCAGGTGCCACAGCCTCACATTTTCTGAAATGTGCTGGAAAAACGCGGTGAGTTGCCGCCGAAATTCCCGCAGCCGCAGCAGGTGATTGAGCGCACAATCCGTGCCGGTGAACAAATAAAACAGCACCGCCAGCACCAAATCCGGCCCTCGGTTATCGTCAGTGTCGCGCAGCAAATTGGCCAAACCGTCAAGCATATGGAGCACACAGTTTCGCGTGTTTGCGGGCAATCTTGCAGCCAAGAACTGACGCATTTGTGCCCAATTTTCTTCTGACAACATCATCGGAATGAGCTGCCTGGCAAGGTGCGTAAATGCGTCCGACAGGTCGGTTTCGAGGCGCACAGCATCGTTTTGGCCGCTGCGCGAACGGTAAAGCACTAAAGTGCCGGTGATCAAGTCCATCAAATCTTCAAGCTCGAGCGAAAGCCCGATGGTATCAGCAAAATCGCCGAACCAGTTGCGCAACAGGCTTGTGAATATCGCATTGAGCGACGGATCAGCGGGCAGCCGAATTTCCTGCGTGACCCCGCCAAGCGCGAGCACAAACGGGTATTGAACGCCCAAAAGTGCCATCACATCGTCGATTTCGGCCATGGGCGAAATCATATCGGCGATCGCGTAAAGCGGCCGGAGCATGCGGTTGATGGCCTGCACGAGGTTGTTGCCGCGGCCGTTTTCTTCGGCGGCGAGGAAGTAAATGATGTTCGGCACAACGCGCGGGATTTCGAAAATTGGGTCGACCAACACGCGCTCGAGCACGTCCAAAATTGGCTCGAACATCAGGCGAATGAGCGTTTCATCACAGTCACCCACTTGTGCCATAAATTCTTCGTGCGTGAGAATATATCGCTGCGGCACGCCAAAAGCTTCGAGAATGGGAATCACGCCGTGGCGGTAGCCGTCGTAGCCCGAAAAGCCAATCATATCGCCCATCAAAAGCAGGTCATCTTCGACGAGCAAAATTCTGATCAAGGGCATGTGAAGATGTAGAAGTTGGATGATTTCTTCGATGAATGTCAGGTTTTGCGCCGAAGGCGAGAAGCCCCACCGCAGGTGGTCGCGGTTTAGTGTGGGCAAATCGAGCCATGTGAGAAAATTTTGCTCGAAGAAAAATTCAGCAAAGTTGTCCAAAAATCCAGGCAAATCATGCGCTAGTTGGTCGGCCATTTGCCGCGTCCAAATGTTGCTGTAGACCACGGGGTTGTGCACCGGGCGGCGCGACTGCGCTTGTTCCACCCAGGCATAGCGCATGAAATCCCGCGCCGGGTAACGCTGCGGATGGTTGAAGATTTCGATCAGCCAAGCGATGGCGTGGCCCGGGTTTTGCGTGATGTCGCGCATGATGTTTTGCATGGGTTCGCATGGGGTGAAGTCTACGCTGGGCTGTTCAAATAAGCCCGAAAATGCGGTGCTGAAGTGGTCGATCAAGGGCAGTTGCGTGTTGACAGCTTGGCCTAAGTTGAGGTCAAAACTGATGTGCAAGACGTCTAAATCGCGTTGGCTTGCGCCGAAAAAACCGGCGAGTGAGCCCAACGTTGGCGGGCGGACAAAATTGGCGGGAGACGCAGCCCCGCGTCCCTCCAAAACTGTGACGTGGGTGCAAATTTGCTCGTTTAGGCCGCGGCGGTTGAGGAAGGTGTTGGTGAAATTATATGGGGTTGCGGGGTCGGCCAGCTGCACAATTTGCATCATGGGTTCTGCAAAAATGATTGCCATGACATTTGATTCCAATAATGGCTGTGCAATTGCCGGTGCATCAATCAAATCGGGCAGCACGTTATAGAATAAATACAGGAAAAAGTTGAGATCAAATAACTGATATTGCAAATAGTTTGCCAAATCAAGCACCAAGCTGTCAAGTGCTGCACCGCTGGCACCACCCAAGTGAAGCGATACATCCAACTGCAAATCATCGAGCACGTCTGCAACGAACCTTTCAGCCAGGTTATGCTCCCTTGCAAAAGCCAAGTTGGGAAGGAGGTTGAGCAAGTTGCTCAGCGGCCGATAACCCAAACTCAGCGGAATATGCGCATCACTCATTGGTGCAAGCCAATCGAGCAGCGGGTTGAAGATGCTGCGCGCGAGCATACTTGAAATTTCAGCCGCACAGCTCAGGTTCGCAATTGCTTGGTTGAATTCTACTTCAGAATAGTGAATCAGCTGCGGATCAATGCCGAGCATCTCAAACAGCGGGATAATCAGCCTGCCATAGGCATTTGCACCCGTAAATGTTGATGCAACGCCAGCCCTTGCGTCATAATTCCCGCGCCAGTGGATGCCGAAGTCATCGAATAAGCCGCCGGGGCGCACTTGTGTACTCAGGGGGAGATCAGGTAAGCCAATATTGAACTCAAGCGGGCTGATGTTCACCCCTGGTGCCATGTTGAACAAAGAAATCATTAAATTGATTGGCCCCGCCACGAGAGTATTGAGCAAATTATTAATGGGCGCCGTTACGCCCATAAGGCCCACAACCATGTCTTTTTGCCAGCGGTCGGTTTCACTGCCCTGCACCTGCCCGGCTTGCAGGTGTTCGCCGCCGAATACAGCTGCAACAACGGCGCAAGTCCGCTCAAACTGTATGTGACCGCTCCTAAAAACGCGATGCGGCGTTCATCGGGGCAGTCGATATCACCCAAATGAAAGCTGTAATCATCCTGCGCAGGCGGCTCAATATTAAATAGCAGTTCCAGCTGAGTTTGTCAACCCCAAACTCCAATTTGCGGGCACGAAAAAGTCCAGTAGTGGTCGAAGGATGGAATTGCCATTTTGTGTTTAGTTGCTAGATAGAAGAAAGGGCCTGGGGGCGTACGCCCCCAGGCCCTTTTAGGCGGACGGCGATGCGGGATGTTCGCTGGAGAAAAACGTGCCCAAGCACTGGATTTTT
>WQWM01000049.1 GCA_009785335.1 Oscillospiraceae bacterium | reverse complement strand
TCATAAAATTTCCAGTTTGAGAGGTTCTAAACAAATGAAGAAAATCGCATTAAAAGTCGTATCGATTATACTGGTGGCTGCGTTATTAGTGGTAGGTCAGCCATTGCATGGTTTTGTGCCAGCGCGAGCGTTTGTGTTTCCTGTGACGCAGTTGGACGAGCTGCCGGGGACGCCGGAGATGCCTACGCAGGTGTCGCGACACGTGAGCGAAATCGTTGAACGACGCACGGCAGATTCGCGCCATTTTAGGAACGAGGACGGGACATATACGGCATATGTATACCCTCAAGTGATTCACTTTCAAGATGCAGATGGAAACTGGCAGGAAATAGACAACACCTTGGTTCGCCAGGGCGATTTTTATGTCCCTCGGGCGAGTGGAATGGACGTACAGTTTCCCGCTATAATGGGTGAAAATGAAATCACGATGCATAGCGGCCAGCATGGTTTTTCGTTGGGCGTGCCGAATGCGAATAGTGAAGCCGTTGTGGTGGATTTGAACATGTTGCAATTGGCATTGATGGCGGCACTGGTAGAAGAACTGGATTTTGGAGAAGCGCAAGATATTGACTTAAGTAATTTGAATAATGCAGCTTCGGTTGACTTTGAAGATTTGCCGGTGGAATGGTTTAACCAGCAAATGACCACGGCACGCAACTTGCAGTCAATCGTTTATTATATGGACGTTTGGCCAGGCGCACATTTGGAATATGTACTTTCAGCAGATGGACTGAAAGAAAACATTATCGTTCCCGAACCCAAAGCGCAGTATGTTTATGAATTTTCTCTCAATTTATATAACTTGGACGCCGTGCAGCATAACGAGCGCACGATTCGCTTGTATTGCGCACAACGCGGCACACCAGTGATGACGATTGAAGCGCCATTTGCGCGTGATGCCGCTGGTGTGGAAAACACCCGCGCACTGACGCTGCAGTTGAGCGGAAACACACTAACCCTCACCGCCGATGCTGCTTGGATGAACGCGCCGGAGCGTGAGTTCCCCGTGGTGCTCGACCCGACATACTTTTTTGTGGCAGATTTGGATCGCATTGTTCAAGTGCGCGTGAATAATCAACGCGGCACAAATTATGGTGTACGTGGGTTTTTCAATCAAAACATGTATGTAGGCAGTCGTGCAAGCAATAGTGCCAGCGACGGTATCTTTCGCAGCCGTGGCTACATTCGTTTTGAAATGCCGCAAATGCCGCAAGACGCTGCTGTGGTAAATGCATCAATGCTGTTGGATGATAACTCCAGCCCATGGTGGGTGCGGATGTTTAATATCCTCATGCCGTTTATTTCGCGAGCGATCAGTCTGTTTGTTCCCAACATTTCTCTTGGGGGTTTGATTAGCATATCAACAGATGTTTTTGAAATTCCCATTTTGGGCAATCTCTTGCTTTCGGTTTTTAGCGGTTGGGTTGGCAGTGGAGATGGCACTGCGTTTTTGCAAATTCCGCTGGGGCAATTAATCAACGATTTGCCGCGTATGGTATGGCATGCTGTCATAAGTGGGTTGAGTCATGTTGATTCTGTAAGCGATGCATTGGAGCGCGGATACAAAGTCAATGTTCGCGCTGAGCGTGTGATTGAAGACTGGTCTGGTGCGCAGTATGGCAGTCGCACCATGAATTGGGAAAGCCAGCCGGCCAGCACAGGTGTGGCACTTTCGTTGGGCGAGCAATTTGAACAGGAAGGCGGACGCGCATGGATTGACGCGCTGCGCGGCGCGTTGGGGCGCGGTGTTCCACTGACAGGGCTTTACACATTTGATATCACCGAGGCCGTGCAGCACTGGGAGCGTTACGGCGAAAATCACGGCATTCGACTGCTTGCTGACAATGAGAATCTCACCAGTCAAAACATGCTAGAATTTGCAATGCCGGCACCGATTGCATTTGATGTGGCGCAGTATTTGTTTGGCACTGCTGCATTTATTACAAGATTGCTGGGACTAATACCAGGTGCAGTTGTTGTGACTGAACCACTGTACTATATTTTGGCTTTCTTAGGCCCCGTGGCGGCAATTCCGAATGCGCTCAATGCAATGGAAGCGATGCCGCAGATTTCGATTCAATATATCTGCACTACGGGTTTGCAGCCGTTCTTCAGCTATGAAACGGTGAATATGGGGCGTGCAGGCACCGCACACATTAACCACCTCAGCGGCGGGTTAACCGTCACGCATCCCACGCTGCAACTGGATGGCGAACGCATGCCAGTTGGACTTTCGCATGTGTATACGAGCAACCATGACCGTCATCAAGCAAACAGCCGGCGTGCGCCCGGTAATCGCTCGCCTGGGCAAATTTGGGGCATGAATTTTGGTACTGGCTTTCATCTGAACGTGATAGAGAAAATCACGCCGCCGTATTATTTTACGCCATATAACCGGCGGCAGGCCGTGGCAGAAATGTATCACCGCATGATGAACTGGGCGCGGCCGGATCATTACGATGAAGAATCATGGCTGCTGTGGCTAGAAGAAGCCTATGAGGAATTGTCGGGTGCGCAACGAGCATATCGCATGTTTGTGGACAGCACCGGTGGCATGCATCGCTTTGTGCAAAGAGAAGATGAACCATTTGTGTTTGAGAAGAATACCAACCCCGACATTACCATGCGATGGGCAACGAACAGAGATGAAACAAGCTTTAATCCACTGATCTTACCGTACTTTATTATAGAAGATGAGCTTGGCAACCAGCGCATTTTCCGTGTGGCTTATGCGGATTGGGACAACTGGTTTTGGGATTTGCGTGACGGACAATACCATAACTTGCGGCCTTATTATTACTTGGTTGCCATTCGCGATGCCAACGGCAATGAAACAAACATTTTTTATAACCGCCGCGGTCAAATTGACCGCATTGTGGACACCATTGGGCGTACGATCAACCTTAACTGGGATAGCAATGGTTATCTCCTCAGCATCACCTGCCCGATTGGGCGCGTGACAAGCTTCGCTTATGAACACGAAAGATTTGGCAGTGGTGATGATCGTGTTTCCGTGTTGACGCATATTACATACCATGATGGGCGGCAAACACATTTCCATTATGAGCAGTTCAGCGACAGTAACCGCGATGCGCACAATCGCACAAGGCTTGCTGCCGTCACGAACCACGATGACCACACCTTTGCGTTTGGGTTGCAGCCATTGCCGAACTGGGCGCGCACGAATTATCGCGTGGCAAGCGTTATGCATGGCGTGGGTGCTATCATCACTGATAGTACGACAAGCGGGGGCACTTCATCAGGTCCCTTAATTCGCTGGGCCAACCCCAACGGTTGGTTTTTGCAGCGCTGGTTGCACCAAGCCAGCACGTTCTTTGCGGGGGCGATAGCACTCGTGGTTACGGTATTCACCGGAGAACCCACATGGATTGATGTGGACGATTACGGCAATTGGAATTGGAGCAGCGGTGAGCGAGAGATCCCTGTGCATGGCGAAGAGGAAATCTTGCTGGATTTTGACTGGAGAAGCGGCGAAATCTTATCCGTCACGATGCTGCACTATGGGAAGAACTATACCAATCTGCATGGGTCAATCCATGGCAGAATGACCACAGTGGTGAACTCCTTGGGCGAACCCGAGGGCTTGACCTATATCTTTGATCGCATGGGCAGAGCAGTTGCTGCACGCGACAATGCCGAGGATAACCATGCCTTTGTTCTGTTCACCGAAAGCGAGGGCGTGCAAAACCTGCCGGGCTTCATGGCGGGTGCCGCGATTGTAGAGAACCTGTTCAACCCCACCGGTTGGCTTAATGCAACGCACGCGTTTGCGGGCAATAATAGCCGCATCGCTTGGCAGGCAGCACCAACGCGCAACTTGAGCCAAACCGTGCACAACGTTGAGCGCGGCACTTACACGGTTTCATTTTACGCGATGAGCGAAACTGGCACAGCACAGCTTTTCGCTAACGGTGTACAGCATGATCTTGATGTGACCAACCGTTGGGAACGCCATAGCGTAACCTTTGACCATCAAAACCCCAACATTGAAATAGAGATTCGGGCATTGAGCGGCTATGTTTACGTTGAAGGCCTGCAACTGGAGCAAAACGCAGGCGCGAGCCCGTTCAATCACGTGGCCAACAGCCATTTTGCGCGCGAGCTTGCGGATAGAAATGGCCAAAATCCAAATTGGCGGTCTGCACGCGTAGGTCTGGAAGATGGCTTGGAGCACGATGATGAGGTCGGCTTCTTGCAACGCGCATGGAGTGCTCTCTCGGGCAACGCACCAGCCGTGCCACCACGAGAAGGGCTAGTAGACGGCTCATATTGGATGCAGGGCAACCCGAACACAACAAGAGCGCTGTGGCAGCCCATTTATTTGGGCGCAAATGCCGCGGGGCAAATGCTGCTGTTTGGCGCAACGGTGCAAATGAATGCCACACGCAGCGAGCCGTTCTATACCCGTGTGGCGGTTAGATTTTATGATGCCGATGGCAACTTGATTGAACTGGAAACAGACTTCGATTGCGATGACGATGATTGCGATGATTGCTATGAAAACGACTGCGACATCGTGGGCAACGTGCGCGAAAACCAAGTCTTTGCGGCCTTTAACCGCGATGTGCGCGGTGTGCAGCAAACGGCTGCGATGGCGCACACCGTGCCGGACGATGCCGTGCGCGCAAATCTTTACATCGTATACCACGAGCAAGCCAGTGGCAATGCCAACGCCATGCGCGTGGACAACGCATTTGTGTACATCGGCGCAGGCGGCAGCACGATGAGCTATCTTGGCGGGCGTGTTTCCGAGGTGCGCAGCAATTCGGGGACGATGGTTTATACGTGGCAAGCAGATGGTCCGAATGTGCAAAGTATAGAAATTATCCGCCCCAACCGTGATGAACTGGAAGATAACGATCGCATTGATTTTGAATATGACACTCGCCACAATGTGACTCGTATTGTGGAGCGTCGCCATACCGATGATGGCGAAAATCTCATCACCGAAACCTTGTTTGATTATATCTCCACACCGGTCATGCGTTATTCTAATCGCACATGGGCTCCAACGAACGCAGACAGATTCCGCACAACAGCTGCCAATGGTTTTGCCATGCGCGCGTTCCCGATCGGCGGCATTCTCAGCGGCAGCACCGTGCTGACCTATGTGGGCAACTTGACGGATGAAGACAACAATATCTGGACACCCAATGGCACGCCCCTCGCAAGCTACCAAACCGTGACGTATGTGCATGACTACAACGATGTTCGCCGTGTTGCAGATAGCAATGGTAGCTATATTTACTACTACTATGACAGCCGAAACCGCAACATTGTCACGCAAGTTCGCACCTCGGATGGCTCGCTGTTTAACTACGGCTACAACGAGTTTGACTTGGGTGCGCTGAATACTTCCGACATGAACTTTATACGCGACAGGTCGCATGCCTTCGATGTGCTCAACCGCATTTCGGCTTTCGCAGGCTATTCTGACGGTGAAGCGGTTTGGATCAGTAACCAATACGATTTCACCGGCATGGGCGTGCAAAGCGACACCATCACCGGCTTGCTGCGCAGTATTCGCCGCACCAATGGCACCACCTACACCTTCCAATACAACCACCTTGGCCAGGTTGAGCAAGTTGCCATTGGCGGCCAAGTGATGGTGACGAACACTTATGTACAAGAACACGAAGTTGACCATTCTCTTGGTCTGCGCCGCTTTGCGCTCGCTAGGCGCACTTACGCCAACGGTTTCCGTTTTACGCCAATGTACGACCAGCGCGGGCGCGTGATCGGCGAGCGCTGGAACGGCTTGTTGACCTACAGCTACACCTTTGCGGACAACGGCATGCTTGCGCAGGTGCAAAACCACAATCTGCGCCGCAACACCGACTTTATGTACGACACGCAGGGGCGTTTGACGAGCATTCATGCGCAACGCACAGGCGGCACAAGCGCTATGCTCGACAGCCGTGTGCGCTTGGGTTTCAACGACGACGGCGCACTGGATATTCTGCGCATGAGTTTGAATGGTGATGAGATTTCGCGCGTAGAATATTTCTATGACAGCTTTGAGCGGCCTTACCGTGCCGAATTGATGGGCACGCAGCAACTACATAGTTTTGATGAGAGCACCGGGCGGCTGATTGGCACGACGCTGGGGCCGTTGAGCACGACCTTCGATTTTGATGACAGGGCTGGCAGGGCGGCTGGCAGAAATGTGCTGCTGGCGGGGAATTTGACGCAGATTTCGCACTATATTGGGCAAGAACAACTGATGCGTTTCGGTTATGCTTACCGTGAGGGTAGCGGGAACATTGAGCGGATTTATGTGGATGGCGAGCTGCGCAATAGCTTTGAATATGACCAAATTGGGCAGCTGGTGCGGGATGTTTCGCCGGGGCGGGACAGCCGTTATGCTTATGATATTGGCGGCAATTTAGTGGAGTGGCGCGTTAACGATGTAGTGCAACGCACGTTCTACTATGGCAATGCAAACTGGCCTGATCAGCTCACCGGTGTGCGCGATGCCGGTGGTGCGCTCATGCCCATCACTTACGATGCCCTCGGCAACATGCTCAGCTTCAATGGCCGCAATTTCACTTGGCAGCGTGGGCG
>WQWM01000048.1 GCA_009785335.1 Oscillospiraceae bacterium | reverse complement strand
TGAAGCCCCGCAAACAAGGCCAACCCGGTGGATTGATCAAAGTGGAAAGCGCGCTGTATGCCTGCAAAGTGCAGCTGGTTTGCGCCAAGTGCAGCCGCCCCACCCGCATCGCCCATGTTTTCAAAGATGAAAAAGGCAAACAAGTGAAATATCGCCAGTGCAAACACTGCCAACACGAATTTAAGTAAAGGAGGGGATATTACATGACAAGAATGCAAACGCGCTACAAAGACGACGTTGCACCGAAGCTGATGGAGAAATTCGACTACAGCTCTGTGATGCAAATCCCGCGCCTGGAGAAAATCGTGGTGAATGTGGCCTGCGGTGAAGCACGCGATAATCCCAAGATGCTTGACGCCATTGTGGCCGACATGAAAACCATCACCGGCCAAAAACCCGTGCTGTGCAAAGCCAAAAAGAGCGTTGCGAACTTTAAACTGCGCGAAGGCATGACCATCGGCGCGAAAGTGACCCTGCGCGGCGACCGTATGTATGAGTTCATTGATCGTCTGTTTAGCTTGGCACTGCCCCGTGTGCGCGACTTCCGCGGCATTAACCCGGATAGCTTCGACGGCCGCGGAAATTACAACATGGGCGTGAAAGAGCAACTGATTTTCCCCGAAATTGAGTACGACAAGATCGACAAAGTGCGTGGCATGGACATCTGCATCGTGACCACCGCACAAAACGACGAAGAAGCGCGCGAACTGCTGGCCCTCATGGGCGCACCGTTCGCTAGATAAGGAGAGAGTCGCATGGCAAAAACAAGCCAAAAGGTACGTCAACAGCGCCCGGCGAAGTTCTCTTCCCGCGCGTATAACCGCTGCAAAATCTGCGGCCGCCCGCACGCCTATCTGCGCAAATACGGTGTTTGCCGCATTTGTTTCCGTTCTTTGGCCCACAAAGGTCAAATTCCGGGCGTGCGCAAAGCAAGTTGGTAAGGAGGATTACAAGTTATGCAAGTAACAGACGCTATCGCCGATATGCTTACTCGTATCCGCAATGCCAACGCGGCAAAGCATGATACAGTAAAAATTCCGGCTTCAAACATCAAAAAAGCCATTGCTCAAATTTTGCTGGAAGAAGGCTACATCAAGTCCTTCCGTGTGCATCAAGACGGCAAACAAGGCGAAATCGAAATTGTGCTCAAGTATGGTCCCAGCCGTGCACGTGTGATCACCGGCCTGCGCCGTGTGAGCAAACCCGGCCTGCGGATTTATTCGAGCTGCGAAGACATTCCGAAAGTGATGCGTGGTTTGGGCGTTGCGATTTTAAGCACACCCAAAGGCGTGATGACTGACAAAAAAGCCCGCCGCGAAAACGTTGGTGGCGAAGTATTAGCTTTTATTTGGTAAGGAGGTGCTGACCTTATGTCCAGGATTGGTAAGATGCCGGTGACAATTCCGGCTGGTGTGGATGTCAAGATTGACGGCAGCACCGTGACGGTGAAAGGCCCCAAGGGCGAACTTAGCCGTCAGTTTCACCCGAATATCACCATTGAACAGGAAGGCGTGGTGCTGAATGTTACCCGCCCGAATGATGAAAAAGAAAACCGCGCGCTGCACGGCCTAAGCCGCAGCTTGCTGAGCAACATGGTTGTTGGCGTGCACACCGGTTTCACGCGTGAACTGGAAGTCAACGGCGTTGGCTACCGCGCTGCCAAACAAGGCAAGCAGCTGGTGCTGAACGTGGGTTACTCCCACCAAGTGTTCATGGATGAAATCGATGGCGTTACCATTGATGTGCCTAACCCCAACAAGATTATTATCAGTGGGCCAGACAAACAAGTGGTAGGTCAGTTCGCGGCAAATGTGCGCGAAAAACGCCCGCCCGAGCCTTACAAAGGCAAAGGCATTAAATACGCCAATGAAGTGATTCGCCGCAAAGAAGGCAAATCCGGTAAAGGCAAATAAGGAGGATAGGCTGCTATGGTTACCCGCAAAGACAGCAAAAAAGAAACCCAAAAGCGCCACAAGCGCATTCGCGGCAAAGTGTCCGGCACCGCGGCTCGTCCTCGCTTGGCAGTGTTTCGCTCGTTGCAGCATATTTATGCGCAGCTTATTGATGACGAAAAGCAAGTTACCCTGGCGGCAGCCAGCAGCGTGGAAAAAGATTTCGCAGGCTACGGCGGCAACGTCGATGCAGCGAAAAAAGTTGGCACGCTGATTGCTGCGCGGGCGCAAGAAAAAGACATTACTGAAGTGGTGTTTGACCGCGGCGGCAATGTATACCACGGACGTGTGCAGGCCTTGGCTGATGCAGCACGTGAAGGCGGACTGAAATTCTAGAAGAGGAGGACACCAGCATGGCAATGGCAAGACAACAAGATGCACCGCAATCGGAACTGACCGAACGCGTTGTGGCAATCAATCGCGTATCCAAAACCGTGAAGGGCGGCCGAATCTTTAAGTTTTCGGCGCTGGTTGTGGTAGGCGACGGCAAAGGCAATGTGGGCTTTGGTCTGGGGAAATCCGGCGAAGTGCCCGATGCCATTCGCAAAGGCATTGAAGATGCCAAGAAAAACATGGTGAAAGTGTCGCTGAAAGGCACTACCATTCCCCACGAAATCATGGGGAAATATGGCGCGGCGCTTGTGCTGCTTAAACCCGCCGCCCCCGGTACCGGTGTTATCGCTGGTGGCCCGGTGCGTGCTGTGGTTGAAACCGCAGGCATCCGCGACATTCGCACAAAAGCGCTGAAGTCCAACAATCCCTGCAATGTGGTTCGTGCCACCATGCAAGGCCTGTTGCAACTGCGCAATGCCGACGAAGTAGCCGCAATCCGCGGTAAAAGCGTTGAAGAAATCTTAGCGTAAAGGAGGGTGCAGCCATGGAAACGGTAAGCATTAAATTGGTGAAAAGCTTGATTGGCAGCAAAGTGAATCAGCTGGAAACCGCGAAAACCTTGCAGCTGCGCAAAATTGGCGACGTTAGCGTTCAGCCGAACAATGCGGCGACACAAGGAAAGATCCGCGTGCTGGCGCACCTGATTGAAGTAACTGCAGGAGGTGCCCAAGCATGAGAATTCATGACTTAGCGCCAGCTGCTGGCAGCACGAAACAACGCAAGCGCGTTGGTCGCGGCCATGCAAGCGGGCACGGCAAAACCTCGGGCTATGGTCACAAAGGCCAAAAAGCTCGCTCGGGCGTGAAAGGCGCAGGCTTTGAAGGCGGTCAAATGCCTTTGGCGCGTCGTTTGCCCAAACGTGGGTTCAACAACATTTTCCGCACGGAATATGCCATTGTGAACCTGTGCACACTGGAAGACAGCTTTGATGCCGGCGCAGTGGTGGATGCCGATGCACTGGTGGCCAAAGGGATCTTGAAGAAAACTCTCGCCGGCGTGAAAATTCTTGGAGACGGCACGTTGACCAAATCGCTGACTGTGAAAGCGGCAAAGTTTTCGGCCACGGCCAAAGCAGCCATTGAAGCAGCTGGTGGGACTGTGGAGGTAGTATAAGTATGCTACAAACCATGATTAACGCGTGGAAAATCGCGGACCTGCGCAAAAAGATCCTGTTTACGGCGTTTATTCTATTGGTGTTCCGCATCGGCTCGGCCATCACGATTCCGTTTGTGGACATCGGTCCTGGCGGTATTCTGGGTGATGCAGCCAATCAAGGCACATTCTTGGCGTATCTGAACATGCTTACGGGTGACGCATTCAACTTTGCCACCATCTTGGCCATGTCCATCACGCCCTACATTAACAGCTCGATTATCATGCAGCTGCTGACGGTAGCCATTCCTGCGCTGGAACGCCTGCAAAAAGAAGGCGAAGAAGGCCGCAAGAAAATCGCTACCATTACCCGCTATGTGACCATCGGTCTGGCTATCCTGCAATCAACCGCTTATTACATCTTCTTGCGCAATGGCGGTGCAGGCGAAGCAACCACATTTCTGCTCACCAACAGTGCAACTGGTGCGCTGTACACCGGATTCTCGGCTTTCTTGCAGGGTGCAGTGATTGTTACAGTGCTGACTGCGGGCGCAGGTCTGACCATGTGGTTGGGCGAGCGCATCAACGTCAACGGTATTGGCAACGGTGTATCCATCATCCTGTTTGCGGGCATTATCGCGCGTATTCCGCAGATGATGATTCAACTATTCGGGCCGAATCAAGGTTACATCGCAATGGGCGGTGTGTGGGTACCCATGTCGATTATCGCAGGGCTTTCCATCATTGCCTCCATCGCGTTCATCGTGTGGATGGACAGCGCGGAACGGCGCATACCGGTGCAGTATACCAAGCACGTGGTTGGCCGCAAGATGTATGGCGGGCAAAGCAGCCACATTCCCATTAAAGTGAACATGACGGGCGTGCTGCCCATCATCTTCGCCAGCAGCATTTTGTCGCTGCCGCCGACTGTCGGCATGTTCATTACGCCGACGGAAGGTAGCTTTTGGTACGGCTTCCTCAACGCGTTCCGTTTTGATAGCCCTTGGTACCTGTTGATGTACTTCCTGATGATCATTGGCTTTGCATATTTCTATGCTTCCATCCAATATGATCCCACGGAAATGTCCAACAACATCCGTAACAACCATGGTATGATTCCAGGCTACCGCCCCGGCGAACCCACGGTAGCGTACATTCGTCGCATCCTCAATCACGTTACCCTGTTGGGCGCGTTGATGTTGAGTGCAGTTGCGCTATTCCCAGTTGCGTTTTCGCTGGTGAGCACGTTTATCATCCAATATGCGTTTGGCCAAGAAGGTGCCATGCAAATTGCACTGGGCGGCACGTCCATCATCATTATGGTTGGCGTTGCGCTTGAAACCGTGAAACAGCTGGAAAGCCAAATGATGCTGCGCCACTACAAAGGCTTCTTAGACTAGGATTCAATGTTATGATTTCGCTCAAAACCACCAGGGAAATTGCACTGATGCGCGATGCCGGGCGCATTGCTGCGCAGGCATTGGCCCTGGTGGGCGAAATGGTGAAGCCGGGTGTCGCCACATGGGAACTCGCGCGTGTTGCCCACAAACATATTGTTAAGTGCGGTGCCACGCCAACATTCCTGAATTATAACGGCTTTCCCGGCAGTGTTTGTGTGTCGATCAACCACGAGGTCATTCATGGTATTCCCAGCAAAAAGCGTGTGTTGCAAGTTGGTGATATCGTTAGCGTTGACCTTGGTGCGACATATAAAGGCTATGTGGGTGATACTGCGGCAACCTTTGCCACAGGCAAAATTTCTCCTGCAGCGCAGCTGTTGAGTGACACCACAAAGGCTTCTCTCTACGCAGCCATTGAGGTAGCACTTCCCGGCGGCAAAGTAGGTGATATCAGTGCTGCGGTGCAGCAAACCTGTGAGGCGCAAGGCTTTAGCTTGGTGCGCGATTACACCGGTCACGGCGTGGGACGCATGCTGCACGAAGATCCCATTATACCGAATGTTGGCCGTGCGGGACATGGCGCAAAGCTGCGCCCCGGCATGGTGATTGCCATTGAACCGATGGTGAATCAAGGCCGTGCGCAAACGCGCGTGCTGCACGACAAATGGACGGTTGTTACCCGTGACAACAAGCTCAGTGCGCATTTCGAACACACCATTGCAATTACCAACAATGGCCCGGTAATACTCACCCTGCTGGAGGACTAAACATGTGGCCGATTGGTACAATTGTTGAGTCAATCGCAGGAAGAGACAAAGATTACCTGCTGTGTGTGGTAGGATATGAAGGCGGCATGGTGCTGGTGGCCGACGGCCGCGAACGCCCGCTGCAACGTCCAAAGAAAAAGAACCCCAACCATCTTGCGCCCCTTTTGCAGCTGGAACCCCTCACATGGGAACTTAGGGGCAACAATGCGCTACGAAAAGCGTTAAATCGCATTTCAGAAAGGTGAACTATATGCCAAAATCTGATATGATTGAAGTGGAAGGTGTTGTTGTTGAGGCTTTGCCCAACGCAACCTTTCAAGTTCAGCTGCAAAACGAACACAAGATACTCGCGCACATCTCCGGCAAACTGCGCATGAACTACATTAAAATTTTGACCGGCGATAAAGTAACCGTTGAAATGTCGCCCTATGATTTGACCCGCGGTCGAATCATCTGGCGCAGCAAGTAGGAGCAATGACCTTTGTGATTGAAAGGATCATTCTCAGGCAACTTGGTTGTACTTTAGCACAATAGAAAGAGTGGACTAAGTATGAAAGTCAGACCATCAGTGAAAAAGATTTGCGACAAATGCAAAGTTATCCGCCGTAAAGGGCGCATCATGGTCATTTGCGAAAATCCAAAACACAAACAACGTCAAGGCTAATTAGGAGGCTTACTATGGCACGTATTTCAGGTGTAGACCTGCCGCGCGACAAGCGCATCGAAATTGGCCTGACCTATATTTTGGGCATTGGCCACAAAACCGCTGGCGATATCATCGCTGCCACGGGCGTTAACCCCGACATCCGCGTGAAGGATTTGTCGGAAGATGACGTATCCAAGCTGCGTGATTACATCGACCACAACGTGAAGGTGGAGGGCGACCTGCGCCGTGAAGTTCAATTTAACATTAAACGTTTGATTGAAATCGGCAGCTACCGTGGCCTGCGCCATCGCAAGGGCTTGCCCGTACGCGGACAACGTAGCAAAACGAATGCCCGCACCCGCAAAGGTCCGAAGAAAACCATTGCGAACAAGAAGAAGTAAGGGGAGGTAATTTGCTATGGCACCCAAAGCTGGTAAAAAAACCACAGGCACACGCCGCCGCCGCGAGCGCAAGAATATTGAGCGCGGCGCTGCGCATATTCAATCGACGTTTAACAACACCATTGTGACCATTA
>WQWM01000047.1 GCA_009785335.1 Oscillospiraceae bacterium | reverse complement strand
AGCGTGCGAACATCCTCAGCGAACATACTGCCGCTTTCATTGACCCGCTTGGCAATTTGGTTGAGGTTGTTGGTGGCGTTGGACAGCAAAAACACCATGCGCTTCACGTCAGTAAAATCAAGCCGCAAGATATATCCATCCAGCACCATCTTGCGGATATACGCCTCACGGTTTTGGATGTTCGCAGCCTGCATTTTCTTGTTCATGAGGGCTTGCTCGTCTTCTTTGAGATAAAACACCACGCGGATGGGGCGCTTACGTTGCTTCATCGTGCGTCACCGGGCGGCGTTGGCAAAGTCGTACCGTTAAACTCGGCTTTGCTTCTTTCTGCACCAGCTTTGAGGGCGGATTTTAGCGAAGCCCTCGGCTCGTTCAACAACGTGTGGTCATAGGGCGTGTTAGTGCGCGCGGCATCGGAACGCATGAGCAAATCCGTTTGCGCAGTGCTTTTATCCTGCCAATAATGTCCCCAATAGTTGTCTTTCGGGGCATCTTGGCTGCACCGCCAAGTGACGTAAGGCTGGGCTGCATCGGGATTGTAGCCAAGCTTGAACACCAAATCATCCACAACCACGCGGTCAATGATGCGATAACCACCTACCGTTTCCGGCTCTAACCCTGCGCCAAACTGCAAGATTTCTTCCACGGTCAAGCCAAATGCGCCGTCCAGCAAAGCATGCAGGTGATGTTGCGCAAGCTTGGAATCACTGAACTCTTGCGCTTCCACGTGATCCAAAATGTTGCGAATCAGCCGACTTGCGGTGCCGTCCACGGCAAAGTTTTCTTGGATATAATCATAAAGTTTACTTGCATCAATCGCACCAACATTCTCCACTTTCAACTCTACATTCTCAATTTCTTTGTCATGCCACTGCAAGCCCCGCGCTTCGTACAACGGCAACCAATGTTGCTCGTAGAAGTTGTAGCCCGCACCATCAATGCCAAAGAAATAACCGAAATCATCGTGTTCGTAGATGCGAAAATCGTGGTCACTCATGATTTGCACGCCCTCTTCACTCGTTAGCCAATGGTCATCGCAACCATCACCAAAGCTCCACATCGTACCCCACGCGGGCAGTGAGCTGTAACGCTCGACCGCAATATCGTCAACGCCGCATTCCATGATTTCATCGCCGATACGCACAGCAAATTCATTGTATTTCGACTGCGCGTGGTCTTGAAACACCTCGACAATTTCGCCGATTTCATTGCTGGGGTAGTGGTATACCTCGTCGCCCACGCGCGGTTGGGTTAGTTCTTGCCAGCCGTCAATGTCAGCATTATGCAGGGCTTGTATCATGGATTGCGGAATGGCATTGAACTCGCCCACCCATTTTTCGCAAGCTTGTTGTTTGGTCATAAGCAACTCCTTTCCGCCTGCACCACCCATCGCACCTCCGGCCGCCCATTGACACAGGTAATGAGTGCCACGCCGTCCAGCTGCACGACTTCTGCCAGGGACAAAGCACCCCTGGCCGTGACCACAAATTCCAACACCCCATCTGGGGTGTGGATTGTGATAGTGTCGCCAGTCCAATCCAGCAAGCTGGAAAACATGGTGCCATCACGCATGTTGTGACCATAGATTTTGGCGCGACCTGCGAAGTCGGCGCAGTCGCGGTAGTCGAGAAATATCGCCCCACTGGCGTTGCGGGTGCCCGAGAATGTGTATCGCAGATAACGCGCATTATCTGCGCCCTGCACGATGGGATAGTAATATCCGTGCCCGGCACTGTAATCCAACCAACTACACCTGGGTTGATAGCTGCGAGGGCATCCCACTGGATGCCCTCATCTTCGTCTTCATTTTCACTTCCTGCCTGTTCACGCAGGTTGTCATACTCCGATTGAGCCGCCCGATATTCAACCGAGCGGCTCACGATTTGGCTTACGGAACAGACGATGACCAGCACCAGCAACGCAGCCACAAGCAACGTTATGACTGTGCTAAACCATCTGTTTTTTCTCTTTGGCATGGTGCACCGCTTTCCATATAATAAGTGCTAATAGCCCCGCCGTTGCTAACACCAACATTGCCCAAGGTTGTTGGGTATCATCGCCGGTTTGCGGCACATCGGGCTTGGGGTCGGGGGTTGGCTCTTTAGGTTCGGGTTCTGGCTCAGGTTCAGGCTGCGGTTCGGGTTCAGGTTTTGGCTCGTAAGGTTCTTCGGGTTCTGGTTCTGGCGTAGGTTCGAGATAACTGACAATCGGCTCACCGTCATTGATTTCCACCACGATGACCGTAACATCCTGTTCATCAGGCTCAACCGTGAACGCAAACTCCTCATCCGAAAGCAGATAACCTTCCGCTGTTTGCAGTTCACGAATGACAAAACTCGCCCAAGGCAGTTCAGCCTCGAAGGTGCTGCGGCCATATTCGTCTAGGGTAATCGTGCCAATCAAGCTGCCCGCGGCGATGATGATTTCGCCGTCTGCGCAGAAAATATCTTCATTCGCAAAAATGCCGAAAATGACGTAGCCAAAGGGCGCAGGTTCATCGTCAAGCAGCTCCATATATTTTTGCAACTCAATGACCACCCGCTGGCGGATATTAACCAGTTGCACCGTTTCCGTGATAACGGCGGTGTACTGATCTGCATCGCTCAACACCACAACATGCGGGGTGGCATCCAGCACAAAACCAGTAGGTGCTTGCACCTCCACGAGGGTGTATTCACCCAGCGGCAATTCACGCGAAGTTGCAATGCCATCCGCACCTGTGGTGATGGTGTCGACCAAATTTCCTTGGGCATCGCGCACTTCAAATACAGCACCGGGCAATCCACGCGGCTCGAAGATGGGCAGATATTGTGTGCCAAAGATGGTTTCAATCTGCTGTGCGCCAACGAGAACATTGCCTTGTTTTTGGATGCTGATGCGCCCAGTCTGCGGGGTGTTGGGCACACGCAATTGCATGGTCAAATTCGTGGCGTTGAGCGTGACAGTGCGTGGCGTTGAGTCGAGCACAAAACCAGCGGGCGCAGTGATTTCCACGACAACATAGTCACCCCAAGGGAGGCTGCCACTGGTGGCGATGCCCTGTGCATCTGTGGTGATGGTTTCGACCAATTCGCCAGCCGCAGTTCTTATTTCAAATACCGCACCTGCCAATGACGACGTGCCCATCGCGGGGTTGGCGTTGTACTTTTCAATGCGAATTTGCCCCTCCATACGCCGATTAGTAAAGCGTGCCACGGCGGTTTGGTTCGGCGAAACGGTGATGGTCAGCGGGTTCTCACCCACCACTTCGTAGCCCGCAGGAATGTTAATTTCCCGCACGGTGTAAGTGTCAGCTGGCAGATTGGGGATGGTCACTTGACCGTTTGCGCCACTGGTAAATGTGCCAATCAAATCACCCGCGGAGTTGCGCACTTCAAACTCAAAACCCGCAGCACTGCCACCGCCCTGCACAGTTTTTTCAATGCGCAGGCTGCCTGTGCTGGCATTCACACGCGCAAAAGCCTGTATATTGTCGGGCACGCCCACGCCAATCGTCACAATTGACTGGATGTTGCTGATGACGTGAATGGGATTATTGCTCCAAAACACCAGCCCAGCGCGACTTCCGCTGCGTGTTGCCGTGATGTCGATGGGCGTTGTCGGCGCGGTCGTCATGCTGATGGTCAAGTTGTTGCCGCTGCGGTTGAACGTCACGCCGGGCGTTGTGCTGGTGAAGTTGAAATTTGCGAGCACGCCATTCGTATCGTTCAAAGTGGCAGTAAAAGCCGACCCATTCCAGGTTAGCTCATGCGTGACTGCACTGGCAAGCGAACCCCGCATAAAGCTTGGGATGGTGCTGTGGCCTTGCACAGCAGCGACAATTCTATCATAATGTTGCAAGATAAGCGCCCGTTGCGGATGATTTGGTCGCACCATTTCGAGGGAGCGATTCGTGCCCGCAGGTGGCGCGTTCCAGCTGAAATCTAGGTTGCGCTCGCCGACAATGATTTCCCAAACAAGTGCTTGTGTGGCGATAATCTCCGTGATTTGCGCATAGCTCAGTTCAGTGCTTACAGTGCCATTGAAGCCATGTTGAAACAGGCGCCCCAGCAGCAATTGCACTTGTTCAGCGTTGAGCACACCGTTGTCGAAATTCCCGAACAATTCTTCGGGGGTGATGTGCGGATTGCGGTCGCCAGTGCGCAGCGGCACGCCAGGCTGGATACAATACACGATTTGCATGCCATGATTTGATGCCCCCAGCGCATGAAAATTTGTGGCTGAATCTGCCGTCCAGCCGTTCATCAGCGTGAGCGCGGGGCGACCCCATAAGTCCGTGCCGCCGCCGCGCGGGAAGGCAATCATCGAAACGACCACTTCGCCAGTGTTGGCACTTGCCGCAACGCTTGTTGCAGCAGCCACCGCAAAAATGCAGATAAGCGACAGTAAAAATACCACCGCTCTTTTTATGATTTTGTTTTTCATTTATATATAGTCCTCCTCATTTTGTTCGTTTTCAAAGTTTTCATCATCATCAAGGGCATTGTTTTGTCGTTTTGGGCGCAGCACCTTTAGATAGTAAGCCGCTGCACCAAACACAAGCACCGCAATGCCGATGAAAATTAACGTGCCGTTTTCGTTCAAACTTGACCTCCTTGGATGGTTTTAATGAGCACCGCCAAGTCTTCGGGCAGCACATCCATGCTGCGCACCGCGGCGATGATATCCGCATTTTCGGCTTCCACGAGCTGGCGTTCCAATTCGCGTTGCCGTGCTTGATTGCGAGCAATACGCTCCTTGGTTTTCTCTAGCTCCGCGCGGATTTTTTCTATTCGTGGGTTCAAAATTCCTTTTCCTTTCATGAAAAAAGACACTCCCGTAGGAGTGCCTTGGATAGATTCAATTTGTGTGTGTTTTTACTTCAAAAACGCAAGCAACCGCCGCTTATCCTCTGTGGAAAGATGTCCAATTGGTGTGTTGTTGACCATTGACGTTTCGGGTAGTTCAACAATTTCGCCGGTGTCGATATACGATTGTTTGTCCAAGCCCGCTTGCTGCCAGTCCTTGATTGCAAAATAGTGCGCTCGAATTGTTTCGCTTTTGCTTTCGTATTGTGATGTGATACGGAAAACACTAACGAAGCCATCCGTGCTTGAAATAACCAACACAGGCCGACGTTTACCGCCAGCTCCCCAAGAAACAAACGCAATATAAATCCCAAACGGCTTCATCATCCGTCCACCGCCCAGTTGTACGTGTCGGGGTGTCGGCTTTTATCGGCAAGTGCATGGCCGTTTTCATCCGTATCAAGCCTTACCCTTTGAATATTTTTGCTTACAATGGCAGCGGCCAACTGCTCGTCAAGTGTAACGTTTACAATTGGCTGAAAGGGTAATTTCTGCTCTGCAATGATTTGCCGATAAAACATATCAATTGCGGTGGTTTGATCCAGTCCCATGCGCGCCAAAAGTTGCGAAGCAAGTTCTTTTACGTCCGATTCAATCTTAACATTTACGTTTGATTTTGCGATAGCCATAATAATCACCTCAATAACATAATAGCAGATTATGACGCTGTTGTCAATACTCTATCGTTATTATGCCCCGATTTGAACAAAAAACAGCGGATTCAACCGCTGTCCATGTCTGAATATTTCCATGTGCAGGTGCGGCCCAGTGGAATTGCCGGTTGAGCCCACGGCGGCAATCACATCACCCTGCGAAACAAGCTGGCCAGGCTGCACAAGTACCACGTGACAGTGTGCATATAACGCCCGAATGCCGTCACTTTCAATCACCACGTAGTTGCCATAACCATTGGGGTCATAACCGACATGCGCCACCACGCCATCAAAGCCCGCAAGGATTTCCGTGCCCAGCGGCAGTGCAATGTCGATGCCAGTGTGCACGCTGCGCTGGCCGCTGATGGGGTGCATGCGGTAGCCAAAACGACTGCTCACAAACGGCAACCAGTCGAAACTGAACGGACTGCCCACAAACTGCCGTGCCCCGCGGGTGAGCGTCAAAAGTCCAAAGTGACTGTATTGCTCATCCATCATGCGGGCACGAATGACCTCTGCAAATGGCGTATACACAGCTTCATCGAATAGCTCTCGCAAGGCAGGTTCAATCTCCGCAAATATGAACTCCCCGTGCACGGCTGTGAGATAGGCGATAAGCTCAAATGGGCAGTGGTCGATGTCGTGTTCCGCGTCCAACACCCAAGTGCTGAACGCAAGCTCGGCGGTGCAGATGTCAGCGTAATCGGCGGTGTAAAAAAGCGCCCCAAGGAAGCCCGCGCCGCTCGAAAACAGGGTGATGCTTGTGGAGAACATCCCGACCAGCAGGAACACAAACAACGCAATGGCAGCGACAGTGGCTATCGCTATGGGGTGCTTACGCACAATGCGTGCAGCTGCCTTGCCAGCTTTTTCGACCACACTGGCCGACTGCTTCGCCGCCATGCTGCCAGCCTTGCCGGACTTTTTCGCCGCGGCATATTTCTGCTTAATGGCTTGTTTTTGATAAAACCGCGACATGCCCTTTTTCTTAGTTTGAGGGCTTTGTTTTGCAGTGTTTTTTGCTGGCTTTGGCCTGTTTTTGCTGCTGTGATAGGCAGATTTTATTGTCCGCCTGCCGCTGCGATACACCGATTCACCCGCCAATTCCCCACGATGTGCCGCCTTTGTGCCGACATTTTCATGCTCAGTGCGTGCGACAACGCCGTGGGCTTTGTTGGCAACCGTGGCCTGCACATTTTTTGCTGCATCCTCAAACGCAAGCTTAGATTTCACCACATCTTTTTGCATACGCATGCGGGTGATTTTCTTCTTGTCGGGCATGGCACTTTGGGCGTTGAGCAGGGTTTCCTGCTTGGTGAAGTTCAGGCGATTACCCATCGCCCACCTCTGACAAACGAGTAGTGAAAAGCTTGTACAGTTCGCCATCACGAGGGAAACGGTCAACAAATGGGATAATCGTGTTGCCGTAAAACACAAGGCCCTCGCCCTCTGCGGATTGCGTGACATAGCTGAGCTGATACGGCGAAATGCCCAGCTGCTGGGCGAGAATCTGCCGGTCACCGCTGGCCTGGTTGAGCATTAAAATGAAGTCTGAATTTTCAAAGATATTCTCAATTTCGCGCGAGGCCAGCAAATCTTTGACGTTCTGCGTGATACCAGTAGGAATGCCGCCCCACTTGCGAAAACGCTTCCAAATCTCCACGGTGTAGGCCGCTGTTTGCTCCTCTTTGAGCAGCAGGTGCATTTCGTCAATATAGAACCAAGTGGTGCGCTTCGCGGCACGGTTCACTGTCACCCGATTCCACACCGCATCCTGCAAAATGAGCATGCCAAGCTTTTTCAACTGCTTGCCCAGCTCTTTGATGTCATAGCAAACGAGCCTGTTTTTGAGGTTGACGTTCGTGCGATGATTGAACACATTCAAGCTGCCCGACACATAAATTTCAAGTGCCGTGGCGACGTGTTGTGCCTCCGGTTCAGCCTGCGATAACAATTGCAAGTATAAATCTTCAAGAATAGGCATGTTTTCGGGTCGCGGGTCAGCGAGAAATTGGCGATACACCAGCCGCACGCAACGGTCGATGATGGTCTTTTCTGTCGGGGACAACCCATCTTTGCCGCCCACAATCAACTCACACAATGACAAGATAAAGTCGCTTTTTAGCGTCAGCGGGTCTTCATCATCCGAGTAATCCAAGTTAATGTCCATAGGATTGATGCGGTGCGGGCT
>WQWM01000046.1 GCA_009785335.1 Oscillospiraceae bacterium | reverse complement strand
TCAATGGCCTGCACCAGTGCGGTGCCAACGCCTTTGCCCTGCCAATCGCGGCGCACAACAAGGGGATGCAGCTCCCACACATGGCCATCATAAGTTGGGATAGTGCCTGCCCAGCCGATGACTTCATCGTTGTGCATGGCGGCGAGGATTTCGGGTTCGCCGTCATCGCAGTTTTGCATGATTTCATCGATTTCCTGTGTTGCATCATCAACGGTTGACCATGCGTGGGGAAAGGCATCGTGTAGCATTTGTGCGGCTTGTTTGCGCTGCGTTTCGTTGAGTGTGTGTATACTAGTTATGTTCATAAAAATCTCCCCGCGCGTAGCGCGACTAAAGTTTTTTGCTACTTTTTTTCAAAAAAAGTAGTTGCTCTTTCGCAAGATTGCGCATCTCCAGCACAATGTCGCCGTTGTTTTCCACATAGGTGCCGCGTTTTTTCTGGCTGCGCACGCAAGCACGCCGCAGAAAGAACATTACCGCGCCGCCTGCGATGGCACCTGCTAAGATACACAGCGCAAGCGGAATGCGGGTATCCCACCAGCCGCCGGAACGAAACGGCAGCGTGAATGACAGATAGAAATCACCGCGTTGCAGCAGTTCAGTCATGCTTAGTCCGCCGCCAAAGCGAGGGTAGTCAGTCAGATAGCTTTGGTTGACAATGCCGAACAACGCAACCAGCCCGCCGGTGACGGCACTGCCGGTCATCAGCCCAGGAATGATGGCTAAGGGGCTGCGCATGGCAAAGGGCGCGGCAAAGGCCACGGTGAGCTTCATGTTTTCGAAAAACGCGTTGATAGGGCCGCTGATTGCGAGGTTGAGGTCATCGTTGTCGGCATGCACGCGTTTGGTGAGCTTGCTGAGCAGGAACATCGCCAAGGGCGACCAGCCAACCGTTACAAACGCTGCGCCATAGATGGTGAGCAGCTGTGCATCGCCTTGCAGGAATGACGCAACCGCCACCGCAAATGCTGTCATCGACATAGGCCCCACGATGTCAAGGCCGATCATCAACCCAAAGAGGATGCCCACGAGCACGACGCTGTGCCCGGCGAGTTGTTGCAATGGCTCAACCAGCGCAGGCAGCAACGCGGCAGGCTGCTGCACGCCATAGTGAATCACCAGCCAGGTGAGTGCCGCACTGGCTACGGGGATAATCAACACCAGCACAATCAAGTCAACTTGGTCGAGGATTTTGTGTGCCTTTTCGCCGGCCTTTACTTTCAGTGCATGCCAGCCTGCGTATAGCAGTTTGATCAGCAGCGCACAAAGCAGCGCCATGAGGAAATAGCCAAGCCAGCCGATGTTCGCGCCGCCGCCATGGTGTAACGGTGCGGCGAAGTAGGCATGATAGACCTCGCCTGCGGCAACGGGCGTGCCCGCAAAGTGTGCGAAGTAAATAGGCAGCGCAAGCCCAGGAGCCACGCCCGGCCAGCCCGCAATGAAATAACACAGCAGCGCGACCATGGCCACCATGAAGAAATCGGTTGCCCAAAACAGAATGAACCACAGAATGGGTTCGTTGGCAGCATCAAGCGCGCCCAGCATGCCCTGCACGCCCAATATGTTCTGCACCACAAAAAAGAAACCTGCGCCCAGTGCACCAAACAGCACGACCAAAAACAATATTCCTGATGTGCGGTTGATTTGCTTGCGGGTGTCGCGGATGAGTTCGTTTAACATGGCTTGCTCCTTTACGTGTATATCGTCTATTATACATCATGTGGCAGGTTTTGTCGAGCAAAAAATAAATCCCCACTCTCATGTTGCAGAGAATGGGTTTTTTTGTAGGATTTGCAGCTGTTACCGCGAAGCGGCTGGGTGTGAACCCCCACCTGCACGTCTACGACGCGCTTTCCTCCCCCGGGCGGGGGAGGCCTTGGCAACACCTACGCAGCCCATAAAAATCAATCGCGAAGCGATATAGGTTTTTTTGGTTCTTTTTTTGCAAAAAAAGAACTACACAATGCCTTGTGCCATCATCGCGTCGGCTACTTTTTTGAAGCCTGCGATGTTCGCGCCAACCACGTAGTTGCCGGGACAGCCGGCCTCATCAGCGGCGGTGGAAATGTTGTGATAAATGCCTGTCATAATGTTTTTGAGCTTATCGTCCACTTTGTCAAAGCTCCATGCCATGCGGCTGGAGTTTTGGCTCATTTCCAGCGCGGAAGTTGCTACGCCGCCTGCGTTTGCCGCTTTGCCCGGGGCAAACAGCACGCCATTGTGGCGGAAGACCTCTGTTGCCTCAAGGGTGGCGGGCATGTTGGCGCCCTCGCCCACGGTGGTGCAGCCATTGGCCACGAGGGTTTTCGCATCGTCCTCGTCAAGCTCATTTTGCGTGGCGCACGGCAGAGCGATTTCACAGGGCACAGTCCACACTTTTGTGCCGGGCAGGAACTCTGCGTGCGGGCGTGCATTGACATAATCAGCAAAGTCGCCGCGGCGAGCGGTGATTTCACGCAGCACGGCTAAGTCAATGCCTTGATTGTCAAGAATCGTGCCGGTATATTCGCCCACGGCGATGACATTTGCACCCAACTGCTGGGCTTTTTCCACCGCGTGGCTGCCCACATTGCCTGCGCCCGACACAATCACTGTTTTGCCCGCAAGGGATTGATCGTGTTGGCGCATCATTTCTTCCACCAGATAAACCAGACCATAGCCTGTGGCTTCGGTGCGCGCCAAGCTGCCGCCATAATTGATTCCTTTGCCGGTGAACACGCCCTCAAAGCTGTTGGCCAAGCGTTTGTATTGCCCGAACATGTAGCCAACTTCGCGTGCGCCCACGCCGATGTCGCCAGCGGGGACGTCTGTCATGTGGCTGATGTGGCGAAACAGTTCGCTGACAAAGCTTTGGCAAAAGGCCATCACTTCGCGGTCACTTTTGCCCATGGGGTTGAAATCTGCGCCGCCTTTGCCGCCGCCAATGGCTTGGCCGGTCAGCGAGTTCTTCAGAATTTGCTCTAGCGCCAAGAATTTGATGATGCTTAAATTCACGCTGGGATGAAAGCGCAGGCCGCCTTTATATGGACCGATGGCGCTGTTAAACTGCACGCGGTAACCGCGATTGACACGCACCTTGCCCGCATCGTCTATCCACGGCACACGAAACACGATTTGGCGCTCGGGTTCCACAAAGCGCTCCAGCAGCCCAGCAGCCTCATATTGCGGGCGGGCATCTACGTAATCCTTCAGCGAGGTGAGAATTTCGGTGGCCGCCTGAATAAATTCAGTTTGTCTGGCGTTATTTTCTTTCAGTTGTTCCAATACGGAAAGGGTATATGACATTGTTTTGCCTCCTGCGAAAAATAAAAATAATAATATAGTATAGCATATACTGTCGGCAGTTGTCAAGATTTTTTGCAAAAAAATGAGCAGATTTTCATCTGCCCATCAAAAATATATTCCTATGCAGTTTCGCCTTCACGCCGCCGACGTTGCAGTTCGGCCAGAATTTCCTCATGCTTTTCTTCCGTCAGCTCGTATTTAAGCGTGGGGATGACACCCAGCGCACAACCCACGGCCGGCACCACACTGGCGCAGAAAAACAGCACAAAGAAGAACCAAAACAGGTTGTTTTCGGTCAAACTGCCCACGTTGGGCATGTAGTGCGCGATAGCTTCGCTGCCGCGTTGCATCATGTTGCGGGGGATTTCGGCGTATTCGCTTTCCGCCATGTGTTGCAGCACGCGAATGTTATCACCCGAAAACAGCACGATTGCACTGAATGCGTTGTAAATCATCAGGCAAATGCCGTTGCCCACTTTGACCAAAAAGGTTTGGCCGCTGAAGAAGAAACCATCGGGACGGCGATTGCTGGTGTATTCTTCCAAGTCTACGCTGTCGGTAATCATGTTGGTTTGCAGCACGGTGAACAAGCCGTTGGTCGCGCCAATGAGCACAAAAATGGGCACCAGCGGAATAATAAACCACACGCGGGTGAGACTGCTACCCAAAGTAACCGAAAGCATATAAAGCCCGAACAGCAGCAGGTTAACCGGTATGCCAACCAACAGCGACGCGTTATATATGGTTTTTTTGCGCCAGCGTTGCAGCAGCTTGGGCACTAGGATCATGGCAATAAACATGCCGCCAAACACACCGCCGCCCAAAATTGCGGTATACAGCAGCATTAGCAGGGGATTGCGGTCGGCAAAGTAGTAAGTAATCAGCGGCATGGATACAATCATAATCAAGTTGCGCGGTGCCGCAAAAATGCCGGAAAGGATCATTCGACGAAAGGGTTTGTTGTTCCACGCCATGCGGAAATTTTCTCTCACGTTGGTCTTTTGGGGCGGCGGAGAGATTTTTTCTTTCACAAATAAGCCGACTAATTGGTAGGTGCCGCAGCCCACAGCTGCAAATATTAGGGCAGCGATGATGAAGCCAGTGCGTTCGTTGCCCAGTGCTTGCCCCAAGCCCACCGCGATGGCCGGGAAGCCGAACATCGCAACTGCTGCGCCAATGCCTGCCACCATGCGCGCATAGGATTGCAGGGATTGGCGTTGTTTTTCGTCTTCGGTCATCAGCGAGGTGATGCCCCACAGGGGAATATCGCCTGCCATGTAGAACACGCCCCACAGCAGGTAGGCAGCAAAGGTGAATATCAGCGTGCCCACATTGCGCGCAGTGGCGTTGTAGGGCTGACCCATATAGCTGAGCATGACAAACACAAAGATGACACCCGGCATGGCCACCAGCCAAGGGCGGCATTTGCCAAGGCGGGATTTCGTGCGGTCAATCAGCACGCCCATGAAGGGGTCGGTCACGGCATCAAACACCATCACTACCGGCAGCATCACCGCCAGCAGTGCGGCGGGGAACAGCAAGGTGTCACGCAGGAAATAAGTTGCGAATGTGCCCATGATGGTGAAGATGATGTTCTGACCAGCCAATCCGGTCATGAAGGCGTTGCGCTCTTTTTTGGTGAAGGTTTTGAGGTTCATGCAGTCACACTTTCTAGAAAAAATTCTTGACAAACGCAGGGAAATGTGATATACTAACAAGCGAGGGTAGTGCTGCGCAAACAGACAGCATTTCTCATCCCTCGCCGAAATGAATACGCGAGAAATAACCGCCCGAGTGTGTGATGCTCAGGGGCGGTTACTTCTTATTGCCGTGGTCTTTGGTTTCAAGAAAGCGTGTTGCGACAACCAGAAAAACCAGTAAGTACATCAACAGTTCTATATCCTCCAACCTATCACCTCCTTTCGGAGGCTAGGGAGCACCGCCGCTGTTCACACAGCACCTGAACAATTATAACATATATTTCTTGCATTTGCAAGCACTTTCTGTTATACTATAGCCATGCATATGAACAATTTATATCTCACGCAACCTGCCTGCTGCCATCGCTGTGCGTGGTGTGTTGGAAGACGAGCGGCCCGCGCACAGATGATCCCCATAAAGTATTTCAACGATATTGGATTGAACTGACATGAACAAACACCACAACACACTCGAACTGAATAAAATATTAGCCATGCTTGCGCAAAAATGCGCCTGCGACGATGCCCGCGAACTGGCGATGTCGCTTGTGCCCGAAAGCAATTTGCACTTGGCGCAGGCGTTGCTGAACCAAACCGCGGATGCTCACGCGCTGCTGGCGCGCTTCGGCGGCCCGCCCTTTGGTGGCCTCGTTAGCGTCAACCATGCCCTTGCGCGGGCGCATGCAGGCGGCGTGCTCAGCCTGCGAGAGCTGCTGAACGTGGCACAGTTGCTGCGCGTGTTTCGTGGGCTGGCCAGCTGGCGCGACAATAACGCTGGCGTGGCGACCTGCTTGGATGCACTCTTCGGTGGCATTCACCCCAACAAGCACTTGGAAGAAAGCATCAGCACGGTGGTGCTGAATGAGCACGACATCGCTGACCATGCTTCGCCCACACTTGCGGATATTCGCCGAAAAATGCGGCAGAAAGAAGCTGCCGTGCGTGCGCGGCTTGAGCAAATCACCCGCAGTGGGAGCTATGCGAAATTTTTGCAAGAAGCCATTGTGACCCAGCGCGGCGGTCGTTTCGTCGTGCCGGTGAAGGCCGAGCACCGTGCGGACATTCCCGGATTGGTGCACGATGCCTCGGCCAGCGGTGCAACGCTGTTTATTGAGCCCATGGGCGTGGTGGAAGCCAACAACGAAGTGAAGGTGCTCAAAGGCCGCGAGCGCGAGGAAATCGACCGTATTATCACAGAGCTTTCGAGCTTGGCGGGCAGTTTTAGTGAGGCAATTGCCATGTCCTATGCTTGTGCAGTTGATCTCAACGTGATTTTTGCGAAAGCCAACTTGGGCTATGACATGAAGGCCAGCGTGCCTGAACTCAACGACCGCGGCGAAATTTTGCTGCGCCGCGCCCGCCATCCGCTGATTAACAAAGACAAAGTTGTGCCGATTGATGTGTCGCTGGGCGTGGATTTTGACGCGCTGGTGATTACCGGGCCAAACACCGGCGGCAAAACCGTGAGCTTGAAAACCCTGGGATTACTCAGCCTGATGGCCATGTGCGGGCTGCTGTTGCCCGTGGCCGACCAAAGCCGAATCAGCGTGTTCACGCAGGTGCTTGCAGACATCGGCGATGAGCAAAGCATTGAGCAAAGCTTGAGCACATTTAGCTCGCACATGACGAACATTGTGAGCATTTTAGCAACCGCCGACCCACATAGCCTTGTGCTGATTGACGAACTTGGCGCAGGCACCGACCCCGTGGAGGGTGCAGCACTGGCCATGGCGATTATCGACCGCTTGCGGCAGCAGGGCGCGCGCTTGGCTGCCACCACGCACTATGCGGAGCTGAAGGCTTATGCCCTGCAAACGCCGGGCGTGGAAAACGGCAGTTGTGAGTTTGACGTGCAAACCTTGCGGCCCACTTATCGGCTGCTGATTGGTGTGCCGGGGCGCAGCAACGCCTTTGCTATTGGTGAAAGCTTGGGCTTGCCGGTTGAGATTATCGAGCGGGCGCAACGCCTGGTGAACCGCGAAGATGCCGAATTCGAAGACGTGATTGCGCAGCTGCAAGCGCGGCAATCAAAAGCTGACCAAGCGTTGTTGGAGGCCGAAGCTGCCAAACTTGCCGCCGAGCAAGCGCTTGAAAAAGCGCAGCAAGCTGAAGTTGAATCACAGGCAAAGCAGCAGAAAATTTTAGATGACGCACGTGCGCAGGCACAGAAAATTGCCGACAAAGCGCGGCGTGAGGCCTATGCGTTGGTGAATGAGCTGGATAAGCTGAAAAAGCAGGCGGATGCAGCCAACGCTGCTGAAACTGCGCGCAAGGCGAAGAAAGTGCTCAACCAGGGCTTGGATGAACTCAGCGACACCGCGAATGAAGAGCTTGATTTGGACGCTGCGCGTGCCAAGCTTGCCCACATGGGGCTGAAGGCTGGCTCGCGCGATGAAAGCAAGAAAGCCAAGCGCACCGGCGACCGTGAACTTGCTGCCGTGGATTCTACTCGCCTTGACTTGCGCGGTTTGATGGTGGATGAGTGCATTTTGGAGCTTGAGCGGTTCATCGACCAAGCCTTGCGCACCAGCCTGCGGGAGTTCACGGTGGTGCACGGCAAGGGCACGGGCGCGTTGCGTAGCGCAGTGCAAAAGTATCTGAAAGACTGCAAGCACGTGCAAAGTCATCGCTTGGGTGTGTTTGGCGAGGGCGAGCATGGCGTGACGATTGTGACGATGAAATAATAACCCAAATCAGCATGTAGGGGCGGCTTGTAAGCCGCCCGGGATTTTTATTGCGGGCAAAAGAGGAGCGGGTGGCTTGCAAGCCACCCCTACATGCTGGTTATAGCAACATGAAACCACGGACAGCTTTCATGCTATCCGTGGTTCTATTGTGTTGGACAGTTTATTTATCGTTGAGGCACGCAATGCCCGGCAGTTCTTTGCCTTCCATAAACTCGAGACTCGCGCCGCCACCGGTGCTCACGTGGCTGACTTTGTCGCTGTAGCCGAGCTTTTTGATGGCCGCCGCGCTGTCACCGCCGCCGATGATCGAAAGTGCACCGCTTTCCACAATGGCGTTTGCCACCGCGATGGTGCCTTGTGCGTAGGCATCCCATTCTGCCACGCCCATGGGACCATTCCAGATTACCGTGCCTGCGCCTTGCAGCTCTTTGGCGAAACGCTCACGCGTGGCCGGGCCGATATCTAGGCTTTCCCAGTCTGCTTCGATTTCGCCGCGCAGCGCAATTTTGTTAAATCCATCCGGGCCGAACTCTTGCGTCACCACGTGGTCAATGGGCAGCTTGAGTTTGTCACCGGCTTTTGCCATTAACTCGCGGGCCAAGTCGTATTTATCTTTTTCTTGCAGCGACATGCCCACTTCGTTGCCTTTGGCTGCCAAAAATGTGTAAGCCATGCCACCGCCCACGATGAGTGTGTCCACTTTTTCAAGCAGGTTTTCGATCACGCCGATTTTGTCGCTGACTTTTGCGCCGCCCAAAATCGCCACGAGCGGGCGTTTGGGGTTGCCCAGCGCGCCGCCGATATACTCCAGCTCTTTTTGAATGAGAAAGCCGCACACGGCGGGTAGATAATCTGCAACGCCGGTGGTGGAGCTATGCGCACGGTGTGCGGAGCCAAAGGCGTCGTTCACGAATACATCAGCCAGCGCCGCGAATTGTTTGCTGAGTTCGGGATCGTTTTTGGTTTCTCCGGGTTCAAAGCGCACGTTTTCCAGCAGCAGTACTTCACCTGCTTTGAGGTTAGCGGCAAGTTGTTGCGCACTTTCGCCCACCACATCTGCTGCCATCGTCACGGGTGCGCTCAGCAGTTCACCCAAGCGTTTTGCCACGGGAGCAAGCGAAAATTCGGGTGCCACCTGACCTTTTGGGCGGCCAAGGTGCGAGCACAAAATCACCGCTGCGCCTTGTTCCAGCAGATAGGTAATGGTGGGCAATGCGGCGCGAATGCGCTGGTCGGAGGTGATGTTGCCGTCCTCTAGGGGCACATTGAAGTCGCAGCGCACCAGCACTTTTTTGCCGCTCACGGCGATATCCTCGACGGTTTTCTTGTTCAGCAGGTTCATAGAATATTTCCTTTCGGGTGAAAAGTGATGCTTGACAAACAAGCAAGATTGTGATATACTAATAAACGAGGGGTAGTGTCGCAACAACAGACGGCAACTGCTCAACCCTCGCCTTAAATGAAAAACGAGAAGTAACCGCCCAAGCTCTCACACTTAGGGGCGGTTACTTCTTATTGCCGTGGTCTTTGGTTCAGGACGCTAGGGCAATAAGAAAGAACCGCGAAGCGACTGCTCGCCGCAGGCGCGCCGCTGTGTGCGACACTATATTTATTATACCATCATTACGCGGTGTTGTCAATTCAAATTGCGGGGCATTGTTTTGTGCTTTTTTTCGTCATGTTGCACAAAGATGAGAAATTTGTCGAGAACGAACAAAAAAGCCTTGACACGGGGGGGGGGGGGGGGGG
>WQWM01000045.1 GCA_009785335.1 Oscillospiraceae bacterium | reverse complement strand
ACTCGCCATTGACATAAACATGCACCGGCTGAGCGATGGACACGTAGTGCATGTTGGTGTTCATGCGGCGGTTGAAGTCCATGGCCATGTGGGTGCGCAGTTGGGTGTTATCGGGGCCGTTGTTGATAATGATCCAGTCGTTGTGCGCAAACGCGCTGCCAGGCATGTGGCGCGGCGTGTGAAACCGCAGCCGCAGCGGACGTTTTTCGGGTACATTTTGCCATGTGGTGTTGCCGCGTCCACGAATTGAAATTGGTATGTTTTCAAAGTCAACATCACTGCCACGCAGCGACATCGCGCCGTTGTGCCATTGCAAGCGTTCCATCTCAAACGGATGATTTGGCGCATCAATGTGCAACGCTGGCAGACCCCACTCGTGCGGCGGAATGGGCTGCGAGCCATTGTTGTTGTCCTCACCAGAGGTGATGCGAATGTTGTTGATGCTTGTGTTGCCGTTTGCGCGGTTGGTCAGCGTGCTGTTGACCATGTAGACCCGCAGGTAGACCACGGGCTGATTGTCCACGCTTGCGGGCAAGGGGAAGTTGGTAAAGCTCGGCACAAGAGCACTGTAGGTGTCGTTGCTCAAGCGCGCAACGGCAACTTGCGAGTCTGCAATGGCAGTGAACGGTCCAGTTGCACTGAAGCTATACGCCAGTGCGAAAAACTCGGGCCCGCTGCCAGTGGATTTCTGCGTGGCTGAAAAGTGGATGTCATCGTGCCCCAAGGTGCTAAAACGCAGCTGAAAGGCCGTGGCGGTGTCGACGGTGATGCCGCTATCCACGTCCATTGGCCCAACCGAGCGCCAACCATTGCCGTCGGCAGGGTTGTTGTTCACCGCACCGTTGTTAATCACAATCGGCGTGCGTGCAGTGCCCATGTATCCAATCTGCACGGGTGCGTTTTGGTTGACGGCGGTGAGCTCCACGCCATCGCCATGGAAAGCCCAAGCGTAGTCGGGTGCAGCATTTTCTTGTGTGCGCACTAACGTGGCGAGCACAACGGGCGATGCCGGCGAAGCAGCTGCGGGCACAATGCCCAGTGGAATCAGCAACAACACGGCGAGCAGGGCAGCAGAAACACGTTTAGTCATGGTGGAGCCTCCTAGCATTTCATTTTCATAAACGATGTCTCTATTATACACCATTTCTTGGTGAAATGCAAGCCCAAATCATCTGCGAAACATCAGTCTGCTCACATTCATGGCACTATTCGTTGCATGTACCACGGATGAGATATTAAACTTCGTACTCGTATCCAGCCCAAATTGTTGTGCAATGCGCGGCACTTCGACAGCGGATAGCATGATCCCCAGCCCGAGCAGCATGTGATTTGGGAAGGTCAGCAGCCCCAAAAACAGCAAGGTAGTCTGCATGAAAGCAGTGAGACACAGCGCCGCGATCTGCCTTGCCCAGCCCCAAAAGCCGTCGGAATAACCCCGCGGCACGCTGAACAAATACAGCGACCCAACGGCAATTTGAATGAGCATAATCCCGCCGCGTTTGAGGTTGCAGAAGAAAACTTTCACTACACAAAACCCAAATGCAATCAGTGCCAGCAGATTGAATAATCGCAGATTCACATCAGCATACAGTCGAAACGTGCCCTCGAGGACGTTGATGCTTTGCTCGTCAATGCCGAGGCTTTGGCCGCCGACCATGATGGCTGTGAGCTCACCCAAGAACGTGGTTTGTAGTGTGATAGCAAAGCGATACAACGCAAGCGGCACGGTCGTGAACAGGCTCGTGGCAAAGAAGCCTTTCAAGATATTCAGCGCAGTAGTGCGCGGATTCGCCTTGCCGGATTGTGCCTCAATCGCGGTGTCGAACACCGCCACCACCATGCCAACAGCGAACAATGCCCAGCCAAAGAGGTGGAACAGCCGCACCGCACCGGCAACCCATGGCAGGTCGAAAATGGCGGCACCCATGTTGTCCATCATGCCGAAAAACTCAGCCACGGCATCGAAAATAACCGTGTAAAACCATTGCAGCAGGGCATCAAAAATCCAGCTGGAGATGTTGCTGCTGAGTCCCGAAAATGCGCTGGAAATGATGTCGCCAAGCCAGTCAAACAGGGAACATCACCTCCTAGCCAATGATCGTCCAAATGTACAGCGGCGCGGTGAGCACGATAATAATCCCCGCAAAAAGTATGGCAGGTGCAGTGATTTCAAAGTGTCCAGTTTTTTTGTAATCAAAGTACGCGGAACCTAACTTCACGAAAAACAGCACCGATAAAATGAGGGCAAGGGCGGGGAACACAACGGTATTCACCACGGTTTGGATTTGGTCCCTGGCACTATTCCACGTGCCCTGAATTGCGCCAGCGACGTTGCCGGGGTTAGCGGTCACGGTCACCGTAAACATCATCAGCAGCAGCAAAATCGTCGCTATCGTCGTCAAGATTTTCTTGTGTTTCATCGGGAATCTCCTTTTTATTTTTTCGTAATACCATCGCAACGCCGCCGAGCAACGCAAGCGCAAACACGGATAATGCCGCGATGATTAAGACATCATTGTCGCCAGTTTGCGGGAAGTTTGGCGGCGGTGTGCCAGGGTCTTTCGGGCTGGGTTCTTCTTCGGGTTCATTGTACACCACCAGCACAATTTCAACGCCATGCTCCTGCACATTGACCGTAAACACTTCATCATTCAGCAAGAAACCTTCGGGAGCTTCGATTTCACGCACTTGGAATTCACCGAACAGCAAATCCTCAAAGACAACATAGCCGCCCTCACCAGTCACAGCATAAGCGATTCTTTCATCGCCTTGATAAAGCCCAAATTTCGCACCTGCGAGCAGCTCACGGGTGTCTTCGCAGCGTTTTTCAATACGCAGACTGCCGCGAATTTGCTCATTCACAATCACCTTGCCGTTGTTGACCAGCACCCGCGTGACGGCATAATCCTGCCCAGCCCACTGCGCATCAACATAGTGGCGGGTGTTATCTAGCACAAAGCCCTCGGCGGTTTGCAACTCCTGCACAAAGTACCGCGCAAAGGGCAATTCACCCGCAAAACGGCCGATGCCATCAGCATCCACCGAAGCCATCGCCACCAACGAATCTTCCATGATGACCATGCTGCCAGCGGCAATCAGCAACTCACCATCTTCGCTGTAGATGTCCTCAGCCGCAAACAATCCAAAGATAACATCCTCAAAACGGTCGAAAGTCTCGTGCCCCTCCATGCGCTTGGTTAGCTCGATTTCGATGCGCTGTCTTGCATTACGGACAGTGATTTCGCTGGTTGTAACCTCTACGTTTTGTCCTGCAAACGTGAGCGAAACGGCATGCGGCGTTGCATCCAGCACAAAATCAGTTGGCGCAGTGACTTCAACCAAAGTGTACTCCCCCAGCGGAAGTTCACGCGAAATGGCCACGCCATCCGCGCCAGTCGTGATGGTATCAACCACCTCGCCAGCCGCATTGCGCACTTCAAACACCGCACCCGGCAACCCACGCGGTTCGAAAATGGGCAGATATTGCGTGCCGAAGATGGTTTCAATCTGCTGTGCGCCAACGAGGACATTGCCTTGTTTTTGCACTGAAATGCGCCCGGTCTGTGGAGTGTTGGGTACACGTAATTGCACGGTCAAGTTGGCTGCGTTGAGTGTCACCGTGCGCGGTGTTGGGTCGAGCACAAAGCCAGCGGGCGCGGTGATTTCCACCACGATATAGTCACTCCACGGCAAGCTGCCACTGGTGGCGATGCCTTGCGCATTTGTCGTGATGGTTTCGACTAATTCGCCAGCCGAGTTGCGAATTTCAAAGACCGCGCCAGCCAGCGAGGGCGTGCCCATTGCCGGATTTGCGTTGTATTTCTCAATGCGAATTTGCCCGTCCATGCGGCGGTTGGTGAATCGAGCAACAGCGGTTTGGTTTGGCTGCACGGTAATCGTCAACGGGTTTTCGCCCACGACCTCGTAGCCAGCGGGGATGTTGATTTCCCGCACGGTGTATTGACCAGCGGGTAGGTTCGGGATGGTCACTTGACCGTTTGCGCCGCTGGTAAATGTGCCAATCAAGTCACCCGCAGCATTGCGCACCTCGAACTCAAAGCCAGCTGCGCTGCCGCCGCCCTGCACGGATTTTTCAATGCGAATCTGCCCATCCATGCGGCGGTTGGTGAAGCGAGCAACAGCGGTTTGGTTCGGCGAAACCGTGATGGTTATCGGGTTTTCGCCGACGACCTCATAGCCTGCGGGAATGTTGATTTCTCGCACGGTATATTGTCCAGCGGGAAGATTGGGGATGGTCACTTGACCATTTGCATCGCTGGTAAATATGCCAATCAGCTCGTTTTGGGCATTGCGCACTTCAAATTCAAAGCCAGCAGCAGAGCCGCCGCCCTGTACAGACTTCTCAATGCGCAAGCTGCTGGTGCTGGCATTCACACGCACAAAAGCCGTGATGTTATCGGGCACTGCGGTGGTGATGGTCACGATGGACTGGATGTTGCTGATAACGTGAATCGGGTTGTTGCTCCAAAACACCAGCCCTGCACGGCTGCCTGTGCGGATTGCCGTAATATCTACCGTACCAGTTGGCGCAGTATTTGTGCTAATCGTAAGATTGTTTCCGCTGCGATTAAAGCTTACTCCCGGCGTGGTGGATGTGAAATTAAAGTTCGCCAGCACGCCATTCGCATCGGTCAAAGTGGCAGTAAAAGCCGATCCATTCCAAGTCAATTCATGCGTAATGGCTTGTGCCAGCGAACCACGCATAAAACTTGGGATGGTGGTATGCCCCTGCACAGCAGCGACAATTCTGTCATAATGCTGCATGATGAGCGCACGTTGTGGATGGTTCGGTCGCACCATTTCAAGCGAGCGATTGACCCCCGCAGGCGGCGCGTTCCAGCTGAAATCCAGGTTGCGCTCGCCGACAATAATTTCCCAAACCAGTGCTTGCGTGGCAATAATCTCAGTAATTTGTGCATAGCTCAGTTCCGTGCTGACCGTGCCGTTAAAGCCGTGCTGGAACAGCCTGCCAAGCAGCAATTGCACCTGCTCAGCGTTGAGCACACCATTGTCGAAATTCCCGAATAGTTCTTCGGGCGTGATGTGCGGGTTGCGGTCGCCGCTGCGTAACGGCACGCCAGGCTATTCCGATAGGTAAGCCCCTGATATTATCTCAGGCTTTTCCCCCGGTTAGCACGTGGCGTGATGGTTTCCCATCACCACGCGCCCCATCTATTCAATCAAATTTTGCGTTGTTACAAATTATTACTTCAAACTGTTTTCCGTTATAAATCAAGTCATTTCGGTGGATATTGGCTCGTTGCCAACAGCAATTCTAAGTTCATTCAGCTTTTCAAATTGTGTTTTGCGTAAACTCAATCCAGCGAGAAAGCGAGCAATTGTTATGCCGTTTGTTGCGTGTATGAGCGTGTGCACATCGTTTTGCACTAGGATAAGGTTTTGATATTCATCGCCTCCACCCATGTGGCGTGGCAACTTATGATGAGCATGTACATCACTCACCACATCAAAAGCTTGTCCTGTCACTGCACATTTTCCATACTGTGCGCAGTAGAGTGAAATCCTATTATCTGTGTATTCGATACTTCGCCCGCATAGCTCCTGACACATAAGGCTTCGGAGCATTTTGTTATTAATACCGAGCGTCTTGTGGATTTCAACTCTCCCTTCCGGCGTGTATTTTTGAATTGCACGCTTTTTACCTCTTGGTGGTCTCGGTTGAACAAAGCCAATTGGCAAAATAGCATAGCCATATAGATACCGCATCATGGCTGATTTTCCGTATTGCGCCATCACGGTTTGTCCAACGCCAATTTTCCCTGCTTTTCGATTGAGTTTCTTGCCAAAGCGAATTTTCATAATACGGTCAACACGCCACGCCAAAGGCTTAAAATCTTCGGCAGCTCTGGTTGTTGTTAGCTCTTGTTAAAAACGAGAATGCAAGCAATGGAAATTGAGCACAAAAAATAAAAGAGAATGCGAAGAAAAGGGTTGGCAAGGCGCGCGCAATGTGCTGGAGGTAGGCCTCGAAACTCTCTTCGCCGTATTTCTGCAAGACGCGCCCCAAGCTGATGCTGTCGAATGAGCTCCATTCATCGGGCGCAGTTTGGCGTAATGTTAGCCATTCATCGCCGCCATTGACTTGCTGCACAAAGGCCAAATCGCCGTAGATGCGATTTCCTCGAAGCTGTAGGGGTAATCATGGGCAGAGTATTCGTGGTAATTGCCCAGCGAGATTTTTTGGTCGCACATGGCGGTTAAATTGCCGTATTGCATGCCATCATCGTTTGCCAACACAGCACCGTAACGAGTCAGCTTGTAGCCCGCTTCTTTCGCAATTTCATTGCCGAAGCCTGTTAGGTCAATATGCTCCAACAATGGGTCATCTTCGCTAAAACCATATTCGTCTATCAGCATGCGCCAAGCAAAATCCGTAAGCTCAAAGGTTGAGTCAACGTCATAATATTGCAGCGTGTCGACTAGTTGTGTAACCTCGTAAAAGCCTTTCGCTTGCTCCGCCAATATGCGAAATTTCAGCATGTCGTCATCGCTCATATTTTCCAGCACAGCGGCGAAATTCTGTAGTCCCTGCACCTCATTTTGGTCAGCGATATACATGCAACTGCGGCAGTCGCGACCAGCAAAATCTAGCAGCATCCACGTGCAGCCAAGGCAGTGATTCTTCGGGCTGCAGCATATTCGGGTCAATATCATCGCAGCGCAGATAGCCGCCAAGCACCAGCTTTCCGCCATCCATTTCACGAAACTGCTCACCCACTTTTTTGCGGTCGAGCATGTCATAAACGGCGTCGGGCAGGTCGTTGTATTGCTCGAACATGTCATTGTCGAGCACAAATTCACCCAATTCTTCATCGCAATCAACGCCATGCATGAAGAGCATGTCATCCACCTGTGCGCTCGCAGCCAGTGCCTGTTCCACCGTGCATTCGCCGCCGTGGGTGGCAATCCATGCTCGCAAGGTTTCTTGTTCGTATTCCTCCATATTGGTCAGTTGATGTGCCAAGCGGTTGAGCTCATGGAAGTTCGAGTCGAGTTTAAGCAACCAGCCCTCGCCAGCCACCAGTTGCATGTTGTATTCTGCGTTGGGTAGGTCGAGTTCCAGCTCACATAAATGCTGCTCGGCGGTGTAGCGGTCGGTGGGTAGGGTGATTTCTGTGTTGTTGATTCGCACGTCGAAAATGCTCATCAGCACATGCCTCCCATTCCGCCGTGACCTTGGGCTTGTGGCGGCTCAAAATCCCAATTTTGGTTATCATCCAGGTCATCGTCAATCGAGGTCATGTTGACATATTCCATCATGATACCCAGTGCGTCATCGTAGCTGTTGCTGCCCAGCACGCGTTCGCGTATTTCTTTCGCTTGGTCGCGCAGGCCGTGTTCACGCAAGGTCTGCGTGGCAATGCCAACCAAGTTGAACACGTTACCATTCTGGCCAATCAAGGGGCAGTCGGGTTTTTCGTGCTCGAGAATATGTTGCATTTGTGTTGCCTCGGGCAGCAAATTGCGTGCGCTGCCCACCACTTCATCCATCGTGGCCTTGATGTCTGGTACCTCCAACAGCGTGCCAGCGAGGTTGACCACCACGAGGTTGTCGTGGGGCTTGAGGCGAATGAGCAGCTCTTTGCCTTGTGCGTTGAGTGGAATATACTCCACATCGCTCAGCAAGATTTTGCGGGGTGAGCAGCCCAAAAACCCGCACAGTTCCTGCGTTGGGGCGGGCAGGTCAATTTGTCTGCCGTCAAAGTTTAGGCGGATGAGGTGGGTTGTTGATAAGCTTTGCATCTAGTCCTTCTTTCATTAAAAATTCCCGCTGATTTTCTCAGCGGGTGATGGTGTTTTGGGGTTTCAGTCGTCGTCGTGCACAGCTTCCCATGCTTGAGCGAGTTGCGTGTCTGTGGCGTCGTGCACCAACGCCGTGATGGTCACGAATTCGTCCCAAAAATCTTGGGCCAAGTGTGCACCATCTTCGGTTTTGCGCAGCGCAGTAAGTAACTGTTCTTTGGTTGGCATCTCGGTTTCCTCCTTTATTTGATTTAAATTATATAGGTCTGCCCAAAACGCTGAGAATAATGATGGCTAGCAGTAAATCCACCACGATGAACCACAGCCATTTCCAGCCGCTTCGCGTGATTACCACGGTTCTTTTGATGATTGGGATTCCGTTTTCTTCAACGATTTGGGTTGTGCATTTCATATGCATCATTTCGTCCTCTTTGCGTTATCTGCGAGGTCGCTCCTCGCAAACACATCATACCACAAACAGCGGCGAAAAGCTAGTCACACAACCCAACAAAGATGCTGCTGGGCTAGTGCGTCACAACTGTGCAGATTAGCTTTTGGCTGTCATCGCAGTGTGCTCAGCGAGGATTTTCTTGATGCATACGCCGCAAACCCTGCCGCTCTTGCCGAAGATGTAACAGCAGCTGGTGCAGTCGTAGACGGGTAAATGGGTAGTTTGTGTTGTTTCCGTGGGGTCCTTGTTCTTGGGTAGATTCATTCAATTTTGCCTTTCATTTTTTTGCTGAGTTAGACGATGCCGAGATTGCTCAGCAGTTCGCGGATAGTTTCCAGCAGTGCTGGCAGCCAGTCGACGATTGCCGCTAGTGTTTCTAATGATGTGCATGGGGGCTCCTTTCTATCTTGATTTAAATGCAAAAACGCCACATAGGAGCTTGTCCTATATGACGCTTGCGTGATTATAGAGTTATAAATTTAGTTTTTGGGCTAGACATTCTAGCCAGTTCGTGTTATAATAGGGGAAGTATGTGTCTCTCATGATATGGGGGCACACACCCCTCCACAGAGGGGAATAAGGGGCTTAAGTATACAGCGACAACAAGACCATAAAAGATAAAAGCACAACGCAATTCTCGCTCCGCGAACCTTCCTCACCCTCCCCGAGGTCGGGAGCTCCTTCCCAAGGAAGGAGCCGAGGCTTAAGAGGATGACGACAGCGAAACCAATAGGAGGATTGATATGCTGGAACAACTTAAACATGAAGTTTATCAGGCGAACATAGACTTAGTTAAGCTTGGCCTAGTGATTTTCACTTGGGGCAATGTAAGCGGCATTGACCGCGCAAGCGGGCTGTTTGTTATCAAGCCCAGTGGTGTGCAATATGACGCGCTTACGCCAGAAGACATGGTCGTGGTGGATTTGCAGGGCAACAAGATTGAGGGAAAACGCAATCCCAGCAGCGATACGCCCACCCACTGCGCGCTGTACAACGCGTTTGATGAAATTGGCGGCGTGGCACACACGCACTCGCCCAAGGCAACCGCTTGGGCGCAGGCCGGGCAGGGGGTAGTGCCCCTTGGCACTACACACGCTGACTATTTCTATGGTGAAATTCCTTGCACGCGCGTGCTAACGACAAGCGAAATTGCGAGTGATTATGAACACCACACCGGCCTTGTGATTGCAGAAGCCTTTGCAGGGCGAAATCCCATGCATGTGCCTGCTGCGCTGGTGCATAGCCATGGGCCTTTCGCTTGGGGCAAAGATGTATGTGAAGCAGTCTACCACGCCAAAGTGCTTGAGGAAGTTGCTGCCATGGCTTTGGATACACGGCTGCTGGGTGGCGGCTGCACCATGCAGCAAGAACTGCTTGATAAACATTTTTTGCGCAAGCATGGTGTGGGTGCTTATTATGGGCAGTGAATCCAATTCCCGGGCGGGGAGGGGGGGGGGGGGGATTCTT
>WQWM01000044.1 GCA_009785335.1 Oscillospiraceae bacterium | reverse complement strand
GGTCATACACCTATACCTCCCTAGACAGTTTTGTATCACATACTTTTCTGTCTCTTTTTCTCAGAGACTATTATAACACAAACCATAGGCTATGCACAGGTGCGAGATATTTGACGCTTACGAGGATGTGATTTTATCACGCTATATTTAAGCACAGGCTCTCGTGTAGGGGCGGCAATCTTGCCGCCCGTTCCTTCAACACGTGCCTAACGTTCTCCGGGCGGCAAAATTGCCGCCCCTACATGAGGCCATATTCAAGTTTAATCACTATAACCAATATGAAGGAGGCTGACCATGAACAATCCATACGCAGAATTTTACGAGCACATCAAAGCATTTGAAACACATTCGCCAATGCACGACGACTGGGATGATTTCATCGCAAGCATCAAAAAACAGGTTCTGCTCAAGCAAATCGAATACGCAAAAAACAACTAAAAAATCCCCCTGCCAATGCGCAGGGGGGAGGGGTTTCTGCTAAGAATCAAGCCACGTGTGCGGCATAAAATTCTTCAATCGCCGCAAAGAAATCTTCAGCCGTGCCGTCATTCAAAATCGTCAGGTCGGCCATTTTTTCGCTTTCGCTGGTTTTAAAGATTTTTTCTTCGTTGGCATCGTTTTCACGCAGTTTTTCCACGCTGTTGCCATCACGAGCACTGCCGCGCGCCAGCATGCGAGCATAGCGCACTTCGTCGTCGCTAATCACGATATCCACCAGCAGAAAATCGCTGCCGAAGGAATCTTTCATCAGTTGCACATCACTGGGCGGACGAATGCCGCTGATGAGATAAACCGGTGCGCCGCTTTCGCGCACACGCTTCACAATTTGCTGGGGAAAGAACGTTGCGCCATGTGCATCCATGTATTTTTTGCTGGTTTTGTGCAGGTTATCGCGTGTGAGTTCTAGGCCTTCGTTGGCAGCCAGCTCTCTTACGATGTCGCCGATGGACACCATGGGGATGTCGTATTTTTTCGCGATGTACTCCAGAAAGAAGTCCTTTCCGGTGCCGTTTTTGCCAACTGCGGCAATGACTTTCATGTGTATATCCTCCTAAAAATTATTGATCAATTAACTAGTACCACAGCCACATCCAAATCCACCCAAAGCCCAAGAAAAACAGCAACCAATTAACCCATGTTGCAGGCCAGTTCGTGGAAAATATCATGTTTCCATTGAAATGTGCTGTCAAAAAATCGGTTCGCGTTTCAAGCCAATTCACAAAACTTCGGGTATTACGCTCAAGACCCTCTATCCCGAAATGCGCGTGATTACGCTCAAAATCTGCCCGGTATGTATCGGCCATATGTCGCACCCGCGCTGCCGTTGCCTGCGGTATGCCATCCGCCACCAGTTGATTCCAACGTGACGTTACAGCTTCGCTGAAATACGGACGCTGCAGCAAATTAGGGAACCAATAATTCGGCTCATAATATGGCTCCAGCGGGCTGCGCGAAAGAATTAAGCTGCGGGGCCCACCGCCATAGTTATGGTCGAAGTCCCAAATGGGTCCCATCGCAAGGCGTTGCCGACCATCCTGCATGGTGATATTCATAAACTTGCTGGAATAATGTAAACTGCGGTTGTGAAACAGCTCGTTAACAATGTAAAAATCCACAAAGCTATCCACATCAATCAAGCGCTCAATCGTGCACCAACAGCCATCACGAATCGCTTCGCTGACCTCATATATAAACCCTCGCAGATGGTCAGCATGGGCGCGGCGTTGGCTGCCGCTGCCAGGAAAGCGAATATCATACGGCCGATCGTTAACCATAACAAAGTGATCACCTTCTGTGCCGCCTTCGTTGGGCACACGCACACAAAACTCCAAGAAAAACTCGCTCAACGCAGGATCTTCATTAAACGTTAAGTTCATGCGGCCGGGATTTACATCGCGCTCGTCGGTAAGCAAATAGACACCTGCATATTCATCGTTGATATATAAATGAAAATTCTGCGCCATGGGTACATATTGCATATTAACACCCATGCGCCGTGCGAAATCAAGTGCCGCATAGTTGCGCAACAAGCTTGCATCAAAGTGATTGGCCAGCAAAATCCAGTCGCGCGCAACATATTCACTGCCAAACATCGAGCGATGTTCCTGTTCAAATCGTAGGCGCAGAGGACGTTTTCGTGCAGCGTCATTCGCCCACCAAGTGGAATGTCCACGTCCACGCAGCCGCACATCTACGGGCTCGAAGTCACCTTCGGCCGAAAAGTCCGAAACCGATACCATGCCGTCATGCCATGTTGCTCTTTCCATGTGAAAAGGGTGGTTCTCGGCCGTGATATGCATGGACGGCAAGCCCCAAGTTTGTGCTTGCGTTGCACTTGCCGAAAGCCCAAACACTTGCGCGCCCAAAACCAACACCAACAAAACGGCAATGACTTTCATGTGTATATCCTCCTAAAATTTGTTTGGTGTTTTCAAAGCTGCTATATTCATTTTTAACGCTTGGGCAGCGTCGCCGTCATCTTGCACAAATCTCGTTTCAAACACAACATGATCGTCCTCAAAGCGAGTTTCTACGGGTTGTCCGGCAAAGTAGATCTGCAAATCTTGTGGGTCACCGGCAAAGCCTGTGTATTGAATGAGATGCGGAACTGAAATCTTCACGTTAACATAGTCACTTGCCACCACCGCAACGCCATTCAAGCGAGGTTCGAACCAAAAGCTGTCAACGAGATTTGAATTATAGCGTACTTCCGTATTCGCTGGCTGGCCGTGCCGTGTAAACCACGTAACATTCGCAGGCAACCAGCTTGAGTGCCATGTGCGCGAAACGGAAAAGTTGACCCCCGCGGTGCCCTGTGTTCGGTACTGCAGGTTGCCAAAGTCAGCAGCTTCAAACACGATGTAGTTACCATCAATACGGCTGTTCATCAACTGACCAGCGAGCTGCAACCGCAAGTGTTCTGAGTCACCAATAAAATTAGCTGGTATAGGAATACGTACGGTAACATATCCAGTGGGTTGTATATAAAAATCATCCTCAAGTAACGCAAGTCTCCAGCCAGCCAATGGCATGCCATTTTCCAACTGCATAACAAGGTTCACGTTGCGCCCAAGCTGCACAAGCCACTCAACGTCTTCAGGCAGTAAATCTTCACGGAATGTGATAGAAATGCCAGTTTCGGGGTCGATCAGTGTGCGGTATTGCGGCTGTGGTTCTGTTGTAGTGGTGGTTGTCGTTGTAATCGTAGTTGTTGTCGTCGGCTCAGCTGTCGTTGTAGTCGTAGTTATTGTCGTTGGCTCGGTTGTTGTTGTAGTCGTAGTTGTTGTCGTCGGCTCGGCTGTTGTTGTAGTCGTAGTTGTTGTCGTCGGCTCGGTTGTTGTTGTTGTAGCTGTCGCCGTTGTTGTCGTAGGCTCAGTTGTTGCTGCTGTCGTGGTTATCACAGAAGTAGTCGTTGTGGTTGTCGGTTCAGTTGTAGGCGCTTCGGTCGTTGTTTCAGCCACGGTTGTGGTGGCTTCGGTTGTAGGCGCTTCAGTGGTGGTTTCGGCTGCAGTGGTTGTTGTGGCGACCGTGGTCGTGGTGATTTCGCCCTCGCCGTCGCCCCAATTGCGTGAGCCAGGGCCAAAGCCAAAGAATGCTCCGCCAAAGATAAGCGCTAAGGTAAGTAGAAGGGACACTGAGACTATCCATGCTCTGGTGCAGTTCGCGTTCATGATGATTTTCCTTTCTTCAACTGATGATGGACGGACGGTTATGCTTACGGCATGTTAAACGCGCCGGATAAGCCTTGCGGAAGCACCAGTTATGGGGCGGATGCTAATCCGCCCGGAAGTGTAGCGTTTTTCAAGTTAATTAACAATCAGCTGAAAATAGCGCATCTGCGGATTCCATGTGGCAGGCATTAGTTCATTCGCCACTGGCTGCAACCCGATTTTCTCCATCACCCGCATCGAAGCCACGTTGCGATGGTCACATTTCGCATGAAATATTCGCACGCCAAGTTCGCGCCGCGCAAAGTTCATCACAGCCCTAGCGGCTTCGGTCGCATAGCCCTTGCCGTGGTGCGCTCGAGCAATCACCCAAGCCAACTCGCCTTTGTGCCGATAATGTTTGCTCAGCAGTACTTTTACTGTACCCATGTGCACGCCATCCAACATCACCGCAAATTCATAGCGTAGTTGCCGCTTCTTACTCATTTTCCACTGCGCAGCAGCACGCAGCACACGTTTCAAGCTGTGGCGTTTTTTAGGCATAATACCATCGAGATAAACCGTGTTTCTCCGGTCACTCTCATAGACATGCAGTGCGCCCAAGTCAAGCAAGCGCAACGGCCGCAGCGTGAGCCGCGCAGTGTTAATCGTCATATCCTAATTAAATATCCTGCCAAACCCGCTTTGCGTGGCGCGCTCATGCATCGAAGCAACAATGCGCGACATCTCGCCGAATACCTCGCCTAAACTAAAGTTCACGTTTAGGTTAACCCCGCGCGACGGACAATTGCACGTGTTCGCGCCTAGGTCTTGCGCACACACACCGGGCAGGTTGGGGATTTCGGAAAATAGCTGCGCCCAGTGCATGCGGCCATTCACACCGCGGTGCACACCCACCCCCATGTGCGTGAAGTGCGGGTGCATGATATTATTGCGATGCCCAGGCGAATTCATCCAGCCTTGCACCACATGCGCAGGACTGCCGTGCCCGCGCGCCAGGTTTTCGCCAGATATACGGCGGCCCGACACCGTCACTTCATTAAACACAGTAATCCAGTTGCGGCCATCCGGGCGAGTGTGCGACCAATAGCCGCCTACACTGGGATGATCGTCAATTTCTCTTGTCCGCACCTGCGCAGCACGATTGAGATTGGGATGCGGAGCCAAGGGACGCAGCCCTGCGCGTGCGCGTTCCACGTTCACCAACCGCAGCACTTCGTTGGCCCAAGCATCGTTGTAGCTCCATGCGCTCGCGGTCACCGCAAACGTGCCAATTGCCAGTACCATCACCAGCATAACTGCCAAAAGCTTCTTCATGAAAATACCTCCTTCAAATTACCTTCTTATCCCTGTTATATCTAAAGCCGCATCGCGACCTTGTTGTTACATCCAAATCCAACCGAAGAATATCCAGCGTAAAATCCACTGTATCCACGCGGGCATGGTTGCATGCCACGCCATGGGAAACGGATTAGCCGGCGGATTTCCAAAGAATATTGAGTGATTCCCCAACCCATCCCAAGCTGCAATCAAATCCGCCGTCAATCGCCGATAGTAGCCCGCTAGTTCATCCCATTGTCCTGCTTCCATCATTTCAAACTCACGTTCAAGATCAGGGAAGCGTTGAATGGCACTGTTCACTCTGGACCTAAACGCCGTGGGCACAAACATAGAATTAGGACCGCTCAGGATGCTCTGTACCGATTGCATAATACGGATATACCACACGCCATGTTGCGCAATTTGCACTACACTCGGCAGCAAGTAAGCATCTACCAACGCGTACAATTGCGGTGCTGTTGCCTGACGAACATTAACAATTTGCGCAATCAGCCCACCCCACAAGCCATCCCGATCATCGTATATACCATCAGCCTGCCATGCACGAGCAATATCAAGCAATTCTTCTTCCGCCTCTTGCGCTCGCGTCATAATACTTTCAATTCCATCAAGCAGTGATTCTATATCACGGTTTCGCAAAAACGCATTGTCAAACATCACGCCGACGCCTACCGCTGCCGCCAAGAATAAATCGCGGTTCTCCATATCGCGACGAATGTTATGCAAGGCCGAGCCAAGTCTACTGTGAAACCCCCATGGCGTGCCATTGGGCGCGGGCGGCTGGGGACGACGATCTTCATAGTCCACCACTAAGTCAATTGATTGGCTAAAATCTCCACAAATCGTTGTCACGGTCACGGTCGTTTCACCAGGTGCAACACCTGTTATTGTGACGACACTATCTCCTAGATGCTGCACTGTAACGCTTACTGTAGAGGGATCGCTAACCTCCCAAGTTAGCCGCGCAGCATTAGTTGCGTTGCTCGGAAAAAAGCGTGCACGAATTTGCACTGTGCGTCCTATCGGGAGGAATGTATCGATAGGTCTCCAAAACATTACGTCGTCCAACGGCACATATTCGCTCGGCGGGAAAGGCCAAGATGGCGCATCACTCAATGGTGCGTGTGGAGTTTCTAGTGCCAACGCATGACGCACCACTGCTGGCATTTCCACGGCCAAAACCCCCACCGCAAACGCGCCAATTGCCAGCGCCATCACCAGCATAATCGCCAAAAGCTTCTTCATGAAAATACCTCCTTCAAATTACCTTCTTATCCATGGTTATATTTAAAGCCGCATTGCAGCCTTGTTGTTACATCCAAATCCAACCGAAGAATATCCAGCGTAAAATCCACTGCAGCCACGCGGGCATGGTTTGCCACCACGGAACCGCGCGATAGCCCACGGTCATCTCCGCAATCACCGGCGGGTTAAGCGGACGGCCGCTAACATTGGTGGGCAGGTTGGCAATGCGGTCCACCACTTCCATGCCGCTCACCACAAACCCAAACGCCGTGTGCACTCCATCAAGCCACGGTGCGCTGTTGCCATGCATGATAAAAAACTGGCTGCTTCCGGTGTCGCGCCCAGCGTGTGCCATCGAAACCACCCCACGCACATGCGCAATGGCGTTCGGCTCACAAGGAATCGGTGTTGTGCCGCCCGTCCCAATGCCAAGCGGACAACCTCCTTGAATCACGAAATCAGGAATTGCACGGTGAAAAATCAGCCCGTCATAGAAGCCTTCATTCACTAGACGCAAGAAGTTGTTCACCGTGTTCGGGGCGTGTGCAGGCGAAAGCTCAATCACAATCACCTCGCCAGTGGTTAGCACAATCGACACAGTTGGGTTATTCTCGTTCCAATGCACTTGCCGCGCAACAACTGGCAACGCAAATATGGCAAACAATATCACCGCCAACAGCGCGCTAACAATCTTCTTCATCTCAAACTCCTAGAAAAATATTCTTCCCACCGCAAACGCAATCAAGCCCGCAAGGGTGGGCGTGCCAAACCACGCCACAAAAATGCGCCCAAGTACTTTGAAGTCCAGCCCGCGGTGGCCCTTGGAGAAACTCGCACCCATGATCGCACCAATCACCGCCTGCGACGTGGAAATCGAAATGCCCCAAATCGAAAATACCAGCAGCGTAATCGAGCTGGAAAACACCACCAAAAAACCTTGCAGCGGCGAAAGTTGCGCAATGCCCTCACCCACGGCAAGCATCACACGCTTGCTAAAGGTCAGCACACCCAGCGCAAGCGTGAGCCCGCCAACAAGTGCCGCAAAACCAAGCGCAGTCACCTCAAAGGGCAGCAAACTGTTGAGTACCGCCACAGGGCCTTCAAAAACGCCAGTGCGGTAGTACACACCCATGGCGTTGCCGGCGTTGTTTGCGCCCAGCGTGAAGGCACCGAAAATCCCCGCAACCAAGTAGCCACCTTTGATAAAATAGTCATAGGCCGCTAGGCCCTTCACCCGCGCTTCAATAAAGCGTTGCGCAACCACGCACAACATCAGGCACACAAACATCGTCAACACAGGCGAAATAATCCACGCGGAAAAAAAACGGGTGATTTGTGCGAAGTTGCCCATGCTTTGCGCAAAACCCCAGCCCATCAATGCGCCAATGAGCGACTGCGACGTAGACACCGGTGCTTTGATAATGGTCATCACTGTCACCACCGTGGCAGAAACAAGCATGACAATAAACGCATGCAGCGGCGTACGCACTGCATGATCATAAGCCACGTTGCCCAGATCATACACCACCTGTTGCCCAACCAAAACCGCGCCCAGCACGGCAAAAATCGCAGTGAGCCAAATGGCGGTTCTAAACTTGATGACTTTAGTGCCCACCGCCGTGCCAAACACGTTGGAGGCGTCATTCGTACCAACAGACCAGCCCATGAATGCGCCGGAAGTTAAAAATAGGGTCTCTAATCCCACGAGCTAATCTACACCTTTCTGAGTACTACAATCACTTGAATTTGGTCGGCAAGATCTTCCAGCCGGTCTGAAATATCACTGAGCTGGCTAAGAAAATGCTTGTAATAATGCCGCTGCGTCAAGTCAAGCGATTCATCACGGAAAATAGCCAAAGTGGTGGCATCTTCAATGCGGTCCACCTCATATTCTTTTTCCATGATGTCGCCCAAAATGCTTTGGTCTTTAATTAACCTGTCGTAATCATCAAACAAAATCCTCAGTGCACGCTTCATTAGCAAATATTGCTCTTTGGTAATCTTGGTGATTTCCAAAAAGCTCGCGCGGTAGGCCGCAGGCATCACCACGTTTTGATAGGTGAGCTTGCAGGCAATGTCCTGGCATTTGTTCGCAATTTTGTCCAAGCGAGCAATGATGTCGAGAATTTCCTTGCGGGTGCTGGGCAGCAGTTTACCGTCCAAAAAGGCGTTGATGATGTTGCGCCGCGCCACGTCGGCATCGCCTTCAAGCTTATCCACTTTGTCATAAAGATGCATGAATTCGCCGGCCGGTTTGTCTTGCGCCAGATATACTTCCATGAACTCCTCGAACGCGCAGTAGCATTCGAACACATAGCGCATGTGCTGGTCTACCAAGTTCCACGTGGCTTGCCCGGTTTTCTTAAACATGTGGTTTCTCCTCTTATTTGCGATTTATGGTATCGTGTTATAGTGGATCAACGATAGAAATCATGCATAAAGCCGTGACTTTCTATGCCCATTGCATTGAGAACCGCTGTAAATTCTTCTTGCACTTCATCAATGTTCACCACGCGCAAAAAATCGTTTCCAAATTGCAGCAAGTTAATTCGCGTCGCGTCGTTAATCAACGTTATTCTCTCGTCGCCCGCAAACGCGGTCACAGACCTATTCCCTCCGCCATCCAGAAAAAAACGACTCGGGTCTGGCATCACATGCAAGTCCAGTTGCGGCAACAATGCCTTCCAACGCGCAATCAGAGCACCATCCTCCGTAGTATAAGTTCGATTTTCTTCAGGAACGCGGAAGTGCCTAACACGATACTCAACACGAGTTGCATCCGCTTGCAAAAATTTTTCCATGCGTGCAACCCATTCACGAGCTACCGCTTCGCCACTTTCGTTGCCGTCATCCCACGCGGGCAAGGGCACAGTAGACAACACAGCAGGCTCAGCCAATGCAGGCGCAACCGCCACAGGTTCGTCAATCTCTTCAGCCGGCGCGGTCGTGCCATCCTCACGCGTAGGCAGCGGCGGCATCCCAAGTTCCAACGCATCAGGTTCATCATACACGGTGGTGGCGGTCGTTTCAACAGGCATGTCATACTCAACCGCAGGAGCTGCACACGCCGCAACCGCAACAGCCAAACCCACCGCCAGCAACAAACAAAGCCATTTTTTCATGCAAGGCAACCTTTCAAAACCATGAAGTGTTTCACGTGAAACAATTGCGCATTACGCATTGCGAATTACGAATTGCTCAATCGCCGCTGCAACGCCGTCTTCATCATTGCTCAGCGTCACATGCTTGGCATGCACCTTAATGTCATCTGCCGCATTCGCCATCGCCACCGAACACCCCACATACTCCAACATGGAAATATCATTGTTGGCATCGCCAATGGCCATCATTTCTTCGGGCGCAATGCCATAAATTTCGCTGATCGCCGCCAGTGCAAGCCCTTTGCTCGCCTTGCTATCCACGAACTCCAGCAGGCGCGGGTGCGAGGTGTGGCAGTTCACACGCCCGGCAAAACGCTCACCCATGTCGCTCATCAGCTGTGGCCCAAGCTCAGCTGGAATAATCCAAATGATCTTCGTGATTTCGCCGATGTCATCCAAATTATCCAGCAGGTGCATGTGCGCACCAGTGATGTTGCTATAAATCTCAGTTTCTAAGCAAGCATGGCTCACGTGCAGCTTGTCGCCCTCCCACAGGATGTAAGGGTGCGGCATTTGCGCAGCCATCGCGAGAATCTCTAAGGCATCGCTGCGCTGCATGTTTTGCTTAAACAGTTCGCGTCCGCTCTTGCTCATGGCAGCAGCGGCACCGTTACACACAATCACGGGAAAATCCCCAGGCAGTTGTTCAATCAGCCACGTGACCCCGCACAGCGGCCGCCCGGTGCTGGGCACGAACATCACGCCTTGGTCAATCGCCTTGAGAATCACCGCGCGGTTGCCGTCGCTCAGCTGCGACTGGCTGTTGAGCAATGTGCCGTCCATGTCGCAGGCGATGAGTTTGATTGTTTTTTCCATATAATTTCCCATACTATAAAGTCTACCATGTTTTTTGCAAATTGTCAAGGCTTTTCGCTTGAGATTATAACCCCATTAAGAGGCAACTTTTTTTATTGACAATTTGCAAATTTCGTGTGACAAGATAAAAACACCCCTCCGAAGAGGGGCGTTGGGTTTATTGCAAGATTACATCTTAATCAAAATGCGCACAAAGCCGAAGATGGCAAAGAGGTTGATGATCACCAGCACGATGATGCCGATGACGCCCAGCACATTGGCCGTTCTGTTGCCTTCGCAAGGCGTGGTGGTGGTAGTAGTTGTCGTGACTTCTGTCGTTGCCACTGTGGTGGTTGCTTCTGTTGTTGTAGCTTCCGTCGTTGTGGTAGCTACTGTGGTCGTCGTTACGGTTGTCGTGGTCGTTTCAATCACCGCTATGGTCGCATAAATGCCGCTACCATCGGTGGCAGCAAACACAACGAACGCTTCCCCCGCGGCCAGCCTAGTCAGAGTGCCGTTTTCATATTGCAAGATTTCCGGGTCGCTGACAGTAACTGCAAGCTCGCTATTTGTGGCGTATGAGGGAATGGCTACCGCCGTGGGCAACGTCGTGCTGTCACCAACATCAAGTGTCAGCCTAACGACGGGCAAGCGAATGCGTTCAACCAGTATCGGGGAATGCACAACGATACGCGTCCTCGCCGATACTCCGCTGCCATCAAGTGCCGTAAATTCAATATGTGCCTCACCTTGTGCAAGTGCTGTTACCACACCGTTTTCATAGCTGATGATACGTGAATCAGTCACAGACACCCGATAATTCGGGTTGCAGGCATCGGCAGGCGACACGCTAACCGTGAGTGGAAACTGGTCGCCGATTGTCGCGCTAAACTCCCAGCGCGATGGCACAATGCTGTTCACCAGCCTGGTCGGCACGGTGATGGTGGTTGTGGCATATGCGTTAGAACCATCCTGCGCCGTTACGGTGATGATCGCCGTGCCCGCAGCGTGTGCAGTAACACGACCTTCTTGGTCCACGGTTGCCACGGCAGTGTCGCTGCTGCTCCACGTGAGCCGCTGGTCTGTGGCGTTGGGCGG
>WQWM01000043.1 GCA_009785335.1 Oscillospiraceae bacterium | reverse complement strand
GCGGGGAGCAGTCGCTTCGTGGTATCCTCTTAATGATAAGTTGAAAAAGCAAGCCCCTAGCTCCCTCTTGTAGAGGGAGCTCCCGACCTCGGGGAGGGTGAGGGAGGGCTGTGGAGCACAAAAACCTAGCCGCTTCGCGGTGGATTTATTTATGACAAGTTGAAGAAACAAGCCCCATCCCCTTCTTTTGAGGGGGATGTCGCCGCAGCGACAGGGGGTGAGGAAGGCTCGCGAAGCGAAATAAAAGGAGAATATGATGTACTCAGGAATCACACCAGACGCGCTATTTCTGCTTGCGCAAAACAAGCATGAAAATGACAAAGCATTTTACGATGCACACAAAACTGAAATAAATAAGCAGGTTTTCGAGCCGCTGTCGCAAATTATGCTGGATTTAGCAGATGATTTTGCGCAGCTCGACCCGCACATGTGCCTGTTGCCGCAAAAAGCCATGTCACGGTTGCGGCGCGACACTCGTTTCACCAAAGAAAAGCACCTCTATCGTGACAACGTGTGGATGATGTTCATGCGCCACAAAGCCGATATTGATCCGTATCTATACCCCTGCATGTGGTTTGAAATCAAGCCCGCAGAGGGTTACTTCAGCTGCGGCGTGTGTGCCTATAACCCGCAGCCAAAGTTCATGCAATTCATGCGTGAAAGAATGGATGATGAATTTCTGCAAGCCGCGCAATGTGCAATCAACGGCGGCTGTGACTTGCTGCTTGAATCTTACAAACGCCCCAAAGTGGAGCAAGCTGCCCCTGCCCTGCTGCCTTATCTCAACGCCAAGCATTTTCAGTTTTGGCACAAGAACGAAGATCTCAGCTTGCTGCAAACTGAGGCCTTGATTATGCATTTGCGTGCGGTTTATCGTGCCCTTCATCCTATGTATACGTGGCTGCTAAACATAGCGCAAGAGTATTATATTGAATTAGCCATCGCCGAAGGCGGCTAGATTTTTTTGGTTCTTTTTTTGCAAAAAACCACCTGCCGTGGAGCTCCTCGCTTCGCGGCAACACCTACAACGCCCATAAAAATTCCCCGCGAAGCGGTCTAGGTTTTTTTGGTTCTTTTTTTGCAAAAAACCACCTGCGGTGGAGCTCCTCGCTTCGCGGCAACACCTACAACGCCCATAAAAATCCCCCGCGAAGCGGCATAGGTTTTTTTGGTTACTTTTTTTGCAAAAAAAGTAACACTTCGCTTCGCGCCTAAACCACGCCGGCAACAGCCTCCATCTGCCCGCGCAGGCGGTCGATGATCTTCTTTTCCAGCCGTGAGATGTAGCTTTGCGAAATGCCCAGTAGATCGGCCACTTCTTTTTGCGTGTGTTCGCGCATGCCGTTCATGCCAAAGCGCATGTGCATGATCAAGCGCTCGCGCTCGTGCAGGCTGTTTACGCAGCGCACTAGAAGATCACGCTCGTCGTTTTCTTCCACGGTGGTGTTCACGGCATCGGCGTCGCTGCCCAAGATATCACTCAGCAGCAGCTCGTTGCCATCCCAGTCAATGTTGAGCGGCTCATCAATGCTGATGTCGCCGCGGGTGTGATTGACCTTGCGCAGGTGCATGAGCATCTCATTTTCAATGCAGCGCGAGGCATAGGTAGCTAGCTTGATGTTCTTTTCGGGCGCAAAGGTGTTCACGGCTTTAATCAGCCCAATGGTGCCGATGGAAATCAGGTCTTCCACGCCCACACCACTGCTCTCAAATTTTTTCGCGATATACACCACCAGCCGCAAATTGTGCGTGATGAGTTTTTCGCGCACGCTAAAGTCGCCCTCACGCAGGCATTGCATGACGGCGGCTTCTTCATCTTTGGGCAGTGGGTGCGGCAATGTTTGCGGGCCGTTAATGTAATAAATGTCGAACTTTTTTCGGCTGCGCCACAACCGCCATTTTTTCCGCAACCACATGCGCATGTTTTTCATCATCATTCCCCCTGATTTAATGCTAAATGCTTAATGCTAAATGCTGAATTTTGCTTTTAAGCTAAGTGCCAAGCATTGAGCATTGAATAATCGCATGAACTGTTCCGTCGCCCAGGTTTTCGGTGGTCACAGCCACGATTGCATTGGGCGTAGTCTGTTCTTTCGCGCCTGATTTCACCATAATGCTGTCGCTGCGAAACGCAGGCAACAGGCCGCTGTGCCCCACAGCGTAATAGGAGATGCTTCGCAACCTAGTCTTCCAGGTTTCATTTTGCGGCAACTCAAGCATATCTATATTTCCGCAAAAAAAATCGTGCAATTCGGTGGGCAAAAACGTGCGCAGTGCTTCGTATTCAGCCACCACCACTGGCGCGCCAGTGAAGCCGTCCGTCAGCTTGTTGCCGCTGTCATAAAGCGCAGGCAGTGTGATGCTCTGCTCACCCACTTGTACCGTTGCTGTGCAAGCGTTGCTGCCGGGGTGTCGTCGCCGCAGCAAAATGACTGCACCGCGCATGGCCGCATAACTCACACAGGCCAGCAGCACAAAGGTGATGAGACTGACGTTGAAGTACACCACACCGTTTTGCATCAGCATGCCCGCAGGCCGCAACGTGAGCCAAAGCGCAAGCAAGCAGCCTGCCAGTGCAAAGTTCATGCCAAAGAATGCGGCATAACAACGCAGCGCTCGCCGCCAGTTGCCCCAGCCAAATGCTACCCAAACAATCGCTGCGGCAAGTGCGAGCCGAATCAAGGCTTGCAGTGTCCAATGCAACGACGGCAGGAAAATCAACAACGCAGCTGCGCCGCCCAGCAATGCGCCGCATAACAATCGCCAGCGTTTCGTCTGCACTGCCGAAAGCAGCACTGTGGTTGCCAACAGCAAGTACGTGACGAATATGTTCAACGCCAACAACACATCAATGTAAATGACCTCGCGCAAAATACTCCTCCCCAACCAACCGGGATGATTCTATTATACACGGTTTGGCCGGGGGAGTTTGTCGAAATGCGACTGTGATGTTGTGTTCTTTTTTTGCAAAAAAAGAACCAAAAAAACCTATGCCGCTTCGCGGTGGATTTTTTATAAAGATGTGTAGGTGTTGCCAAGGCCTCCACCGTGTGCGGGGAGCTGGCACGCGTAGCGTGACTTTTGGACACCTTAGCGTTCACAAAGTAGAGGGGGCGGGCGAAAAAGAACCAAAAAACTTTAGCCGCTTCGCGGTGGATGATGAATGGAAAGTTGAAGAAGCAAGCCTCTGGCTCCCTCTAGTAGAGAGAGCTCCCCGAGCCGCGAGGGGTGAGGGAGGGGTGCGGAGCACAAAAAAGCAGCCGCTCGCGGTTATAGTGCTTGCTCGGCCGTTGGCCACATTGCGCGTATAGTCGATTAACTTGAATTTACCTGTGCGCAGCTGCGGGCGAAGATGCAGACTACAAGGTTGTTGTCGCTCCGCGAGCCTTCCTCAGCCCGCGCGGCGCGGTCAGCTCCTTCCAGAGGAAGGAGCTAGGGCTTGTTGCTTAAGGTTTTGAGCGTTTTATCCTTAAACCTTAGCTCCCTTCCTCTGGAAGGAGCTGGCGCACCTCGGGTGCGTCTGAGGAAGGCTCGCGGAGCGATAAACTCGTTTCCGCAGAACCCTTTTCAAACTAATTCACTATAGCCGTCACAACCGGAGGGAAGACGTGCTCGTCCGCAACTCCTCATCGCATCCAAATAAACCACTGCCCCCCTGCTCATACTAACAGCAGGAGGGCGATTTTTTATGCGTTCACGTTATGTCATCGCGTTTTTTCTCTTTTTAGCAGCCATGGGTGCCATTAGCGTTCGCATGGCAGACATCGCCGCCAACCCAACCCCGTTGCCGCACGGCACACGTCAACTGGCCGCTGCGCACAGCCGTGGAGTTATTCTCGACCGCCACGGCAGACCCCTGGTTCACGCCACGGGAGTTGAGCATTTGGTCAACGAGCATCTCACTTTGGAGTTCTTCGCCCGCCACAGCAGTGAACAGCCTGCCGTGCACCTCATCGGCCATTTGGATGAAACGGGGCGTGGTGTGGCAGGCCTTGAGAGCGTGTTTGACGAGCTATTCAGCTACACTGCCGGGCAATTGCGCGCGCTGGTGATGATTGACGCACTGGGCACGCCGATGCCTGGCGCAGCACCCATTGTGCAAAACGAAAACTATCTTTCGCCCGCCGGTTTGCAACTCACCATTGACTTGGACATTCAGCGCGTGGCAGAAGAAGCCCTGCGGCACTATCATTTATATCAAGGCGCGGTGGTGGTGCTGTGCAATGTCACCGGCGAAATCCTCGCCTTGGCCAGCGCCCCAACGTTTGACCCGACAGACATCGCTGCCAGCCTCGCCTGCCCGCTGCAGCCGTTTTTCAATCGTGCGTTGGGGGCTTATGCCGTGGGCTCAACCTTCAAGACCTTCGTTGCTGCCGCTGCGCTGCAACAAGGCGTTTCGGGCACGCACACATTTTATTGCGAAGGCAGCATCACGGTGGACGGTAGCGTGTTTCGCTGCATGCACTGGCATGCCCATGGCGAAATGGACATGCAACATGCACTTGCACTATCCTGCAATGTATATTTTATTGACTTAGCGCGTCGGCTTGAGTTGCAGCCCATGCTTGACTTGTTCAAGCTCTTTGGCTTTGGTGACGAAACGCCTCTGGCCGATGGATTGCACGGCGCGGCGGGTAATTTGCCAACGGTGCAGCAGTTGCGGTCGTCTGGTGAGCTGGCTAATTTTGCGTTTGGGCAGGGCTTGCTATTGGCTACACCGCTGCAGATGGCCGCTGCCACCGCTGTCATTGCCAACAACGGCGTGTATCGCTCCCCCACGCTCATTCATGCCACACTCGACGAATACGGCCACGCCACGCCGTTCGACCAGCCACAACACAGCCGTCAGGTGATATCTTCCCAGTTGGCCGCACAGCTGCGCAACATGATGATTCTCACCGTGGATGAGGGCACTGGCCAAAGCGCACGCCCCGCCAACGCTACCGCTGGCGGCAAAACCGGCACAGCGCAGTCCGGCAGATTTCACAACAACAGCGAAATTCTCATGACATCATTCACCGGCTTTGTGCCCGCCCACAACCCACGTTACACCATCACCGTCCTGCGTGAAGACGGCACATCCGGTGCCCAAGACGGCGGCCGTGTGTTTGCACGCATTGCTAACGCGTTAATGCAATAATGCCACTTTAATTGCGCTCGCCGCGCAGGCCTTCTTTTTCTTGAAAGAAAAAGAAGCAAAAAGAATTTTTCACCGCTTCGCTGTGTTCTATTCGAACCTCATAAGAATCCACCGCGAAGCGGTCAAAGTTTTTTGCGCCACTTTTTTTCAAAAAAGTGGCAAGGCGTGCTAAAAGTCAACAGCTGCCCTTGCCTCAACAACGCCGCGCACAAACTTCCGCACCTCTTCGTGTGCGGGATGTTTATCATAAGCATGCAGGGCTTCCATGCTTTCATGGTGCGACACCAGCGCGAGATCATACTCTCCGCCGTTTGTGTTGCGCCCCACGGTAGCATCCAGCAAACCGGGCACAACGCCCACCAACGCACCAATACGCCGCGCGATTTCCGCTGCGTTTTCTTCCATGTTCTCGGGTTTTAGCTTCCAAAATACGATGTGTGTGGTCATGTTCATTCTCCTTTTCTGTTCTTTTTTGCAAAAACCACCTGCGGTGGGGCTTGGCCGCTTCGCTGTGTCCTATCATAGTCCCATAAAAAATTCCCCTGCGCGCAGCGCGACTAAAGTTTTTTGGTTCTTTTTTTCAAAAAAGAACTAGGGCTCACGCGGCGAGCGTATTACACCAGTCCCCGCACATTCCCCTCAAGTGTGCCCGGCAGCAAATTGGCCACTGGCACTTCAATCATGGTGTAAGCCCCTGGTGCTTGCTTGGCACACGCACGTGCACACGCCGCCATGATTTGGCTGGTGAGCGCCGGGTTATTGATGCGCATGCTGAACTCCAGCTGCTGGTTGTGCGCTGCGCCGCTGGCACCCTTGCGTGTCATCTGTACGCCATGTCCCACGTCCTGCAGTGCGGCGATGTCGTCCACTTGCATTACGTGTGTGTCGTCTTTGGCGAAGTACGCATCGGCCTTCAGGTCGCGGGTCACTTGCTCAAGGGTTGCGCCGGGTTGCAGCTCAACATACACCATGCGGCGGTGCACGCCCGCGCCTGTGGGCAGCGTGATGGACAACGCATTGGCTACACCCGCTATTGCTTTTGCGGCAACAGAGTGCCCCATGCTCATGCCCGGGCCAAAGTTTGTGTAGGTGATGCCACGCGGCACAATGGCTTGCATCAATGCACGCACCACGCTGTCACTGCCTGGGTCCCAGCCGGCGGCGACAATGGCACTCGCACCGTGTTGCTTAGCGACGCTATCCAGTTGGCAGCGCACATCCCAAATGCTTTCGTGAATGTCGTAACTATCCACGGTGTTCACGCCCATAGTCAGCAGCGTTTCGGCCGCTGCCGGGCAGGCACGCGTGGGCAAGCACAGCAGCGCGCAATCTACCTTGCCGTGTGCATGCACATTCTCCACGCCTGTGACCCAGATGTCTTTTACATAATCCGGCGCAGCACGTCGCGGGCTGCCCACCACGCAGGCTACTGTCATGTCGCCGGCAGCCTGCACAGCTTCATATGCCGCACGGCCCACGTTGCCGAATCCTACAATTGCAATGTTCATGTTGTTTATCCTTTCTTGTTCTTTTTTTGCAAAAAAAGAACCAAAAAAACCTATCCGCTTCGCGGTGGATTTTTATGTTATGTGTAGGTGTTGCCAAGGCCTCCCCCTTGGGGGAGGTGGCACGCTGTCAGGCGTGACGGTGGGGGTTTCATACCCTAAGAACCAAAAAAACCTATCCGCTTCGCGGTGGATTTTTATAGAGATGTGTAGGTGTTGCCAAGGCCTCCCCCTTGGGGGAGGTGGCACGCTGTCAGGCGTGACGGTGGGGGTTTCATACCCTAAGAACCAAAAAACCTAGCCGCTTCGCGGGGAGTTTTTATGATAGTCGAAGAAGCAAGTCCAATTACGCATTACGCATTACGAATTACGCATTGTCTTCCGCCGCCATTTTAATGTACCGTTTAAAGAATCGCACGCCATCACCCAGTGTGTTAATAGCCAAGCATTCATTCGTCGCGTGTGTGCGCATGAGCAAATCAAGGGGCATAAAGAACGGCGAAAAGCGGTAGCAATTGTCGCAAATGGGCTCATAGAACACGGTGTCGGTGCCGCCCATCACCAGATAAGGCACAATCATGGCGTTGGGTGCGCTGTGCAAAATCAGGTCATGCAAGGCTTGATAGGCAGGGTTGTCGGTGCTCGAAAACGGCGAGGCTTCAATCTTGCGCAGTACCTTGATTTCGATATTCTTGTTGCGCACGACTTTACGAATGTGTTTGACGACATCTTCGGTGGTGGTGCCGGGCATCATGCGGAAATTGGCGACTATGCTGGCTCGCTGTGGCAGCACATTGCTGGCGGGGCTGCCCTGTGCCATGGTCACGGCTGTGCAGGTGCGAATCATGCACGCCGCCTGCGGAATCCGCTTCATCACGGCTAAGAATAGCGGTTTCATCAGCTTGTGATTGACCATCACTACGCGCAGATAATAGGGCATGCGCCGCCCCGCTTGGTCGATAATATTCACGATATGCGGCAGCATTTTGCTTTTGAATTGGTTGCGCTCCAAATCACGCACTACTTCGGCGAGTTCACCAACTGCCGTGTGATTCGGCGGCGCAGAGGAATGCCCGCCGCGGCTGGTGACGGCAATTTCAATGTCGGCAAAGCCTTTTTCGCTCACGCCAACGCCCGCCAGGGTGCTTTCAGGCAGCACGCCGGGCACTTTGGGAATCGGCAGCACTGCGCCGCCTTCGTCAAGCGTGCTGGCCAGTTTGGTGACGCCGCGTGCAATCAAAGTCTCGCGGATTTTACTTGCGCCGCTGTTGCCGCCGGCCACCACTTCTTCGTCATCGCCCAAGCAAATGTAGATGTCACGTTCGGGTGTATAACCCTCAGCAAGCAGTGTTTCAGCGGCTTCAAAAATGCACACCAGGTGATTTTTCATGTCCACCGTGCCCCTGCCCCAAATGAACTCGCCATCGTTGTGGCCGCTGAAAGGCGGGTGCGTCCAGTCCCCTTCTGTGCCGTCTTCAATGGGCACCACATCGATGTGCGCAAGCAGTGCCATGGGCGGCAGGTCGGGGTTTTTACCCTTCCAGTGATACAACAAGCTGGCAGGCGGCACCACCTCACGTGTGCAATGCTTGTGCACGTTTGGGTAGGCTTCCTCTAAAAACGCATGAAAACGCTCGAACTGTGTCCAGTCCACTTTGTCTTGCTCGGGATACGAAATCGTGGGAATCTGCACGGCTTGCGATAGATTTTTCGCCGCGCGCGCTTCGTCAACTGCTTCATCTGGGTATACGGGTATCTCTCGCTTTTTCGGCGTAAAGAACAATGCGCGAATCAGCGAAATAAGCACAAACAGCGCCAGCAGTGCCAGCACGCTCCAGCCGATGATTTGACCGATGGACATAATGTTTCCCCCTGTAAAATGATTCATGGCGGTACGCCACACACCCCGCGTGTAGGGGCGGCAATCTGCCGCCCGTGGATTTTCAAGGCGACAATAAGAGGATCGGGCGGATGCTATCCGCCCCTACACGAGCCTGCCAAACGATCTCATGTGTCCCCCTTTAATGCGGGCAAATTGGCATCTGCCCCTACAGCTACGTGTTCTTATCAACTTGGTGAAATTGCTTCAGATTACCCGCTTTCGCCGCGCGTTTATCCAACTCCGCCGCGATTTCTTCGGGCGTAATGCCCAGCTCTGCCATCAACACTGCGGCATGAAAAGCCAAGTCGCACAGCTCAAGGGTGAGTTCTGCTTTGTCATTATTTTTGGCAGCAATGATGCACTCGGCGCACTCTTCGCCAAGCTTTTTCAGCATCTTGTCGGTGCCCTGCGCAAACAGATAGTTGGTGTAGCTGCCCTCCTGCGGGGTTGCGCGCCGCGCGAGGATGGTGTCATATAGGTTGTTGAATGCTTGCATGGTTGCCTCCTAATATTTGCTGCACGATTTCCTCCGGCGATGCATGCGTGGAGCAAATGCGTTGTTCGTTTGGCCACAGCGGCCGCTGTAGAATTTCTTGATTGATGCGCTGCGCCGCTTCCCAATCTTTATATGTATTGCTGTTTTTGCGGCTAAGAATACGCTGTTTGCAGGTTTCGTTGTCTGCAAAAAGGGTAAAAATGCGGTAGTCACTCCCCTGCAACGCATATGGAATTTTTTCTACGCAACGGCAACGCAAATCGCTTAGAATAATGTTGCGAAAGCCGTGGCGATTATAATTGCGCGCAACCAACATGAGATTCTCGAAGCTGATGAGTTCTTCCTGCTCATAGGATATTTTCGTGTGCGGGTTCAGATGCTGAAATTCGGGTATCCAGCCAAACTCGAACCAAGGGCTGCGCAGGCGTTCGTGCAGCAAGCGTGCAACAGTGGTTTTGCCGCTGCCCGGCGCGCCGTGTATCACGATGATATCAACGTCTATCGGGTTGTTCTTCATGGGTTCTCCTTTGCGAAGATCGCTTCGCGAGCCTCCCTCACCCCGCGCGGGGAGCTCCCTCCTGAGGAGAGGAGCTGGGGCTTGTTACTTATGGTTTTGCTGTCGTTCACCGTTTAAGCCTTAGCTCCTTCCTCAGGAAGGAGCTGGCTGCCCTCGGGGCAGACTGAGGAAGGTTCGCGGAGCGACGAGACTTACGGTTTGCACTTTCGCCGTGTCAGCGATCACGCATTCCCCGCCCTCACCGCCGCAGCCAAATCAAGCGTGCCCGCATAAATACTCCGCCCGCAAATCGCGCCATACAAGCCCGCATTACGCAGCGCATGAATGTCATCAATGGTCGTCACGCCGCCGCTTGCAGTAATATTGCAGTCCACAGCGTTTTGCAATGCACACAGCTGCTCAAGATTCGGTCCGGCCAGCATGCCATCTTTCGCGATGTCCGTATAGATGATGTAACGCACGCCGCGTGTCGCCACCTGCTTGGCCAAGTCAATGTAGTGAATATCGTTCACATCAAGCCAGCCGCGCGTAGCCACCATGCCGTTTTTCGCGTCAATGCCCACAGCGATTTTTTCGGCACCATAGCGCGCAATGGCTTCGCTCACCAGCGCAGGATTTTCAACAACTACGCTGCCCAAAATCACCCGCGCAACGCCGTTGTTCAGGTAGAAATCGATGTCGTCCATGGTGCGAATGCCGCCGCCCAGCTGCACCTGCAAGCCAGAATTCGCAGCAACGTCTAGGTAAATCGCCTGATTCATCCGCTTGCCTTCAAGCGAGCCATCCAGATCAACCATGTGTATCCACTCACAGCCTGCGGCCTTGAAGCCCAGCGCAGTTTGCATGTAGCTTTCGGCCACCTGCTCGGCGGTGTCGAATTTGCCTTGAAACAGGCGCACGCATGTGCCGCCTTTGATGTCAATTGCGGGGAAGATGATCATGGGAATATCCTTTCTCGCTACTTTTTTGAAAAAAAGTAGCACAAAAAACTTTAGTCGCTTCGCGGGGGATTATTGATGTAAGTTGAAAAAGCAAGCCCCAGCTCCTCTCCTATGGAGGGAGCTCCCGCCGCAGCGGGTGAGGGAGGACAGAACAGGGTGCGCGTTCTGTCTAAAGGCGAATATCAGAACTAAATCTCACGTTTCAGTTGCAATTCAAACTCTGGCTTTGTGGCATAGGCATGGTACTGCACGCTGCCAGCCAAATAGGCTTTATATTGCGTTAAAAATGGCTCAGCAAACATGGTGAGGGGCTGTTCTTTTGGCACCCAGCACGCACCGTGCGTCTCATCGCTGTCGCGCAAATCACCGCCCGCATAGCTGCACGCAAAGCCCAGCATCACTTTGGTTGGCACGTGATCATAGTCGCCATAGCCCGAATAACTGCTGGTGTTGGAACTCACACAAAACAGCCGCCCCACCGTGATTTCAATGCCGCACTCCTCCATGGCTTCGCGCTGCAATGCCTGCATTAAATCCTCGCCGACTTCCACTTGCCCACCTGGAAAATGCCATGCATCGTTTCGATGGCGGCTTTTTAGCAACAGTACTTCGCCGCGGTCGTTTTCCACAATGCCAAACACCGCAACGATGTGCGTGGGGAATTGTTTCATGGGAATATCCTTTCTCGCTACTTTTTTGAAAAAACCACCTGCGGTGGGGCTCGGCCGCTTCGCTGTGCTCTATTATGGTAGTTTTGCGGTCGTTATCCTCTTAAGCCTCGGCTCCTTCCTCGGGAAGGAGCTGGCCGACCTCGGGTCGGTCTGAGGAAGGTTCGCGGAGCGATGATTTTGCTGTCGTACCTCTTAATCCCCCAATTCCACTCCGCCGGGGTCCCCGGAAATGCTTGCATTTTGGGGGTGGTACGCGAGGGGTGAGGTCGGTTCGCGGAGCGAGAATTGCGTTGTCGCTCTTGCCTCACTCGCCCAAATTTTCGCACTATTTTTTTCGGTCAAAGTGCCTT
>WQWM01000042.1 GCA_009785335.1 Oscillospiraceae bacterium | reverse complement strand
GGTTGCCGCCCCTACATGTGGGGTTGTAGATTGGTTATAGCCCGGGCGGCGTAATCGCCGCCCCTACAGGTTGCGGTGTGCAGCAACCTATAGAGAATATCGGGCTGTAGGGGTGGCGATTACGCCACCCGAACGCGCAAATTATTCTATTGTCAAGGTGCGTGATTGGGGTTCGGTTGAGCTCTAACCGTGGTTGCGTGCAGTGTAGCGTATGGTGCCGCGAAACGTTCCCGATGGGTGTATACGCGGCGCGCAAAGTGGCCTGCTTGCAATTTACCCCTCCATATAATCCAACAAAACACCCGTTTCTGCGCACTTTTTTGCGCGAAAATGGCGTTTTCACGAAAAGTCCGTGGAAAATTCGGTGAAAAGGCACTTTGACCGAAAAAAATAGTGCGAAAATTTGAGCGATAAAAATGAGGGCAAAGGAGTGCTCATGATCAAGAAATATGACAAGCAACTGAAGATGCACCGCCCGGCAAGTTTGCCACTGCCTAATATCGTGCCGCCTGCGGGCTTTCATATTCGCGGCATGCGTGAAGGCGAGCAAACTGCATGGAGTCAGATTTGCCTGGGTGAGTTTGACATCACCGAGCCATCGCTGGAATGGTTCATGAAAAAGATGCACGATCAGCCCATGAGCGAAATCTTTTTCGTCTGCAACGGCGACGATGAGCCCGTGGGCACCGCCACCGCGCAGCTGCTTGCAGGTGAGCCGTTTTTGCACTACATTGCGGTGCACAAAGATTGGCGGGGCAGGGGGCTTGCTAAGCCGCTGATGAGCCATGTGCTGGCACGGCACGCTGAGCATGGGCGTGCGGGCTGCTACTTGACCACGGATGATTTTCGGTTGCCGGCGATTAATAGCTATCTGCAATTTGGTTGGCAGCCCGTGCTGTGGAGCGACGACGCGCAACAACGATGGGAGAATGTGTATGCAAAATTGGACAGGTGAGATTCGCTGTTTAACACAAGCGGATTATCCTGCGCTGGAAGAGTTTCTTTATCAGGCGATTTACATTCCGCCCGGTGAAGAATGGCCGGCGCGTGAGGTGATTTTTGAGCCTGAGATTTATGTGTATATCAAAGACTTTGGCAGCCTGCCTGCGGACTGCGGTGTGGCAGCCGAGCTTGACGGCAATATCGTGGGCATGGCTTGGGCGCGGATTATTCCGGCCTATGGCAACATTGATGAGCACACACCGGAGCTTGCGATATCCGTGTTGCCGCAGCATCGCGGGCAAGGCCTTGGCGCAGCGATGATGGAGAAATTGTTTGATCAGCTGTGTGAACGCGGCTATGCAAGAACATCGCTTTCGGTGCAGCAAAACAACCCCGCGGTGCGGTTTTATCAGCGGTTGGGATATGTGGTGACGGATGAAAAACTCGACCATGCCGGACATGAGGATTATATTATGGTGAAAGAATTGGGGAGTGTACGTGAATAAGAATATGCTATCAGCAAGTTATGATAAAGCACAGCGAAGCGACGGAGCTCCACCGCAGGTGGTGAACAGCTGGACATATGATTTTCCGGTGGGGAAGACGTTGATTATCGAGCAGGACAATGCGATTTGCGGCTTGCATTTTGTCAGCCGCTTGGAGGCCGAGGGCAGAAAGTTTGATGCAGTGGAGTGTGAAACCCCGCTGATTGCGCGTGCGGCCGAGCAATTGCGGGAATACTTCGCAGGGCAGCGGCGCGAGTTCGACTTGCCGCTGAGTTTGCAGGGCACAGCCTTTCAGCAGGCGTGCTGGCAGGCACTGTTGGCCATACCCTATGGCGAAACACGCAGCTATAAACAACAGGCCGAGCTCATCGGCAACCCCAAGGCTTGCCGTGCGGTGGGGTTGGCGAACAACCGCAACCCCGTGAGTATCATCGTGCCGTGCCACCGTGTGGTGGGGCATGGCGGCTCGTTGGTGGGTTATGGCGGTGGCCTTGAGGTGAAGCGGGCATTGTTGGAGTTGGAATTTAATGCGTAATGCATAATGCGCAATGCGCAATTGTCGCTCCGCGAGCCTTCCTCACCCCTCGCGACTCGGGGAGCTCCTTCCAGGGGGAAGGAGCCAAGGCTTGTTTTTACGGCCTGCATAAACAATCCACCGCGAAGCGGCAGTTCAAACGCACAGCCTGTAATAGGACACAGCGAAGCGACCGAGCCCCACCGCAGGTGGTTTTTCAAAAAAGAACAGGAAAAGGAGAGTAACCATGCCAAAGCTGAAATTTCCGATGTTGCACACTGAGCGATTGACGCTGCGCGAAATGCAAAAGAGCGACGCAGAAGCTTTGGTTGCGATATTGCGTGACCATGAAGTGACGCGCTATCTGCATGGCAATCTTTCTGCGCTAACATTAAAGCAAGAGCGTGGGTATATCCGCAGCATGCGCAAACAGTTTTTGCAGGGCGGATTGATTAACTGGCTCATTTGCGACAAAGCCACCGGTGCGGTGATGGGGGCGATTGGTTTGCAGCCCATTAACCGCATACATAACTGCGCCAACGCAGGATTTTTCCTAGGCCTTGCGCACTGGGGCAAGGGCTACATGACGGAAGCGTTTGTTGCTGTGCTGGATTACGCCTTTGATGTACTCAACCTCAACCGCGTGGCGGCCGGGCACTATGCAGGCAACGAAGCCAGTGGCCGTGTGCAGCAAAAATGCGGGTTGCGTTATGAGGGCACACATCGCCAAGCGTTTTTGAAGAATGGCGAATACGTTGATGAGCTGATGTATGCGATGGTGAGAGAGGATTGGGAGAATTCTCGGCGCGCGCAATAGTGCAAGAGAAAGCCTACGGCGCGCCAAAGGCCGATTAATGTTTATAAAAAATAGGCTGTTAATTGACATACCAACCCCTCAGTCACGCCCTGCGGCGTGCCAGCTTCCCTCCGGGGTCCCCGCAAATGCTTGCATTTGTGGGGTGGGCTTAGGGGAGATGTCGCGCAGCGACAGAGGGGTTTCGTGAAAAACTATCAATACAATTGTCTAAAAGCGCACAAAAACACCCCGCGAAGCGGCTAGGTTTTTTTGGTTCTTTTTTTGCAAAAAAAGAACAAGAAAAAAGGAGGTCACCATGGAACACGAACGTCTAACCAAGCGCAACTTGCATAGCTACACCCTCACCGGAATCGGGCGCGACACGGCTGCACAGCTGTGGTCGGGCAACCTGCTGAACTTCATCATGTTCACCCGCAGCCTGACGGCGCAGCAGTTTGGCACAATCAATGCGCTGATGGTGGTGGCACGGGTGTTCGATGGCTTCACCGACCCCATCATGGGCAACATCATCGAAATCACTCGCACGCGCTGGGGCAAGTTTAAGCCCTGGATTGCCATCGGCATGGTGCTGACCGCCGCGGTGATGATTGTAACCTTCCATAGCACGCTGCAAGATTGGCAGTTCGTCACGTTCATTGGCATCATGTTGTTTGTTTACAGCAAGGTTTTCACCTTCAACGATGTGGGCTACTGGGGCATGCTGCCTTCGCTGGCCAGCCAAAAGGCAGACCGCGACAAACTCAGCGCACGTGCGATGCTGTTTGCGGGTATCGGCGGCGGCATTGCAACCATTCTCATTGGGCCGCTGACGGCAGGTGACCTTGCGCTGGGCGGCAATGCCTTGCAGGCCTATGCTCGGCTGGCCATTGTGTTTAGCGCGGTGGCAATGGCGTTTCAACTGTTCACGCTCATTGGGGTGAAGGAAAAGCCACTGCCGCCCAAAGGTGAGGCCACGGTTAATCGCGTGGCACTGCGAACCATTTTTCGCACCATTCGCAACAACGACCAACTTTGTTGGCTGATGATTCTTTTTTTGCTGGCCACAACGGGCAATAACATCGCACCGAGCATGCTGGGCACAAACTTCATTTTTTTCCGCTTTGGCTACGATGGCATGCTCACCACGATTTTTATGACGCTGGGTGCCGTGGGGGCGGGTGTGGTCATGCTATTCTATGATCGTGTGTCAGCACGGTTCACGCGTGCACAGCTGCTGAAAATCGCCACACTGTGCATTCTGGGTGGCAATGCATTCATGTTGCTCACGGGCTTGCTGCCCATTAACGTTTGGTGGTTGCAATTTAGCTTGCTAACACTGGGCAACCTGTTCTCGTTTGGTGCGTTTAGCGTGTACGCCCTAGTGGTGATGGTGTGCATCGCCAACACAGTTGAATATAATGAATGGATGACAGGCGCGCGCGCGGAAGGCATTATTTTTAGCATTCGGCCTTTCATTATTAAATTGGGTCACGGGTTTGTGCAGCTGATTGTGTGGCTGGTGTTTGCGGCCAGCGGTGTGCTGCAACACACCAACGCCATTGCCGGCTATGAACAACAGACTTCGATGCAGCTCATCAGCTCTGAGGTGCGCATGGAAAACATCACGCAGGTTATCCATCAGGTGCCCACCGGACGTATGCTTGCACTGCTTGCGGCCATGACGATTATCCCCAGTGTGCTGGCGATTGCGTCATATTGGCTGTTTAAGCGCAAATTCACGCTCACAGAGGAGAGATATGAGCAAATTTTGGGTGACCTTGCCCAAAGAAATGCCCAGTCTATTAGTTAATTTGCACAAAATGAATATGCTGCCATAAAATGCTCTTGACTTTTCTATGAACATAGTGTAAAATGGAGAAGGCTACATGTAACTTTTTGGAAGCGCGCTTACATTATACTTGGAGGAGAAAGTATGAAACTGTTACGAAAACTACCGAAACGCACCCTGGCCGTTGTGTTGAGCATCGTGCTGGTGGTGGTCTCACTGCCGTTGATTGGCAGGCAGCTGACAGCTGGGGCGGTGAATCAACCGCTGAGCGACGCTATGATTATTCAGCTGGCACATGCAATGAGTGAGCCCGACCCTGACCGGCCGGGTTATCGGCGCATTTTGCCCGAGCTTGAGGAAATAGAATGGAACCATGCTGGAGGGAACACCTTTGGCGGGTGGGGAGCTGGTAACGTGCCGGTTAATGACACCACCATGTTTGCCAACAATGCGCCAAACGCGATGTGGGATGTGATTGCGATTTATCGTGACATCATGCACCACAGCTTTGACCGCACCATTCCAGTAGTGGATGACATTGCGATTGCGAACATCGGTGCATTTATCATGCCGCCGAGCTTGAATGCAAGCATTCGTGAAAGAATCTTCCATTTTTACCCGGAACTTGAAGGAAGTAGTGTAGTTTGGGATTTGCTGGGCATGTCTGGTGTCGGTGAAGGTAACGCCAACACATATACTGGCGGCTTTGCCGGCGGCGGCACCTTGGTTCATAACGCGGTTCGTTTTTTGGGACGAAATAACACGCCGGTTATTGACCAAACAAACAATGCGGCTGGCGGTGCGCTGATTGGTGGCACGGCCGTGAGCAACATGCGTAACACTGCGCATAGCCAAGGCCTAACGGACCCTAGCGCTGCCCATCGTCACGCCATTCAAGGGCGTGCAAGGCTGACTGGCCGCGTGACACGCACAAACTTGGAGATGTTCCGCTCCTACCCGACGATTGAGTCGATACAAGATACTTCCTTCCTCGTGCGTGAGATGACCACGCACATGATTAATTTGATGACTCGTTTTCACCGTCCCTTCGCTTTAGGTGCAGTATATAGTCAACAAATTTGGCTGCCCAATGGGCACTTCTATCATGGTTTGCATGGTCCGGCATGGAATACGACGCCGACGCAGCTTAACTGGACGAATGCTGCCACGCATGCCACGATTTTTAACCATGGCCAAGACCATGCCTTCATGGTTTATGATAGCATTCCTGTGGCAACAGCTGCCGCGCGTGAGGCATTGCTTGACTATCGCGCAGGCATTAGCCGCGATGGTTTGACAGGCGAGCCATGGATTGATGAAGACTATCTGCGTGTGCTGAGTCGTTCACAGCTGCTGCAAAGGCAAGCATGGCTGACCAACGCGCTGAACCAATTGCCCATTCAATTTGCCATGGAAGGCGGCATTGTTGCGCCTGTGATGGAGCACTTTGACCTGCCTATTCTTGCGTTTGGGCAAGAAATGCTTGACCTGATTAACCAACTGCTTTCGGTATATTTGGTCGCCACAATTGACTATGCCTCGTGGTTCTTCAGCTTGATGACATCTCCCACGCCCGGCGTGATTTTCAATAGCAACACCCCTGCTGCTCCCAATGTGTTCGACAACGATGTGGTTACACAAATGAGCAACCCGGGCTATGACCCGCGCGAAGACTTTACGGACATGGGCTTTACCCTGACCGACCTGCAAAACTTGTATCGCGAAGCAGCTTTCCGCCGTGATCGCCTGCTTGCGGTGGCGAACGACACCAACCCATCAGACTTCAACAATCTGGTGTTTGCAACCAGTTTTCTGATTGAACATCCCTTTACTATAGATATACCCCGTGCGCAAGCATGGATGAACCGGCTGAATAGCATTATTCAACGCTGGGAAATCTGGAACATGCGCGATGCTATGGTGCTTTTGATTGAACAAAGTGCCAACTATAGCGAAGGGCGTAACCCCAACACAGACCCAGGCTGGACGGCCGACCCCGATAATCCGAATGACCCCGGTGGTATTTTCGGCGATAGCAATTACACCTATTGCTTTGATGTGATTTTGGCTTGGCGTGACACATTCGTCGGTCAACAAGGCTTCCTCAGCGTTAAGAATGTGCTGGGCTTTGAAGACTATGTTGAAGCGATCACTGGATTTAATGCTATGAACTCCGGCACGGTTGCGTATTATCACCAAAATCGCTTGCTTGCGCTTTGGGAAGAAATTGGTTATCGCGAAACACACTATTTCAGCGAAGCACGCTGGTATTCTTTCCGCGACTTCTTCCTGCCGCTGATGGCTGAATCACCCTTTACGCATCGTTCACCACAGTGGATTATGAGCCGTTTGCATAACCCTGCGTCGCATAACAATGCGCCACGGCCGTCATTCCAAGGCGTGAGACAAAACCTTGCAGCCTACCAAGCAATGTCGGCTGCTGCTTCGGCACACTTTGGCGGTTATTACGGACCCGGTGGTGCGTGGTATTCGATTTTTGGTGGCTTTGAAGAGCTGATTCACGAGTTGGAAGCTCAAATGGAGCATGCGCTTGCCGTCAACATTGCGCTGTATACCCGCGCGGCAACGGACATCTTGGAGGAGCTTCTGCTAGAGGAAGACACCACGATAATTGAACATTCAAGCCTGCAGGCAACGCACCCAAGGCTTGGGCCGTTGTATCTGTTCAGCTGGGCAACGATGGACGAATTGATGAGACTGGTGAATGGTCTGGGCATTGTCAATGGTCCTGTGAACGTTATCCAATATCTTGACCCATTCTACTTTTTGCAAGAGGTGATTGGCGATACTTCGCAGATTTCACTTCCCGGTTATCCCAGTTCAGTCGCGATTCCAGACTACCGGTTCCTGCGGGAGGTGGTTTGGCAATTGCACCAAAATTTCATGAATGACCCGGTTGGTTTCCACCGCACGGCTGTTTTGGACGCGCCACAGCGGGCGGCTAACCCACCCAGAGATATCCGTAACGACCACAACTACAACTTCAGTGCCACTGACCCTGGCAAAGATGGCCTTGAGCACCTTATCAATGGGCTGGATGCGCTGCTGACGGGCAATCTGGCACCGTTCATGCAAGCGGCTGTTGCCCTTGGCTTGTTGGATTTTACTGATGAAGATGATAATCCAATTGAACTGATGGGCTTAGAGCTTGAGGATCTTTTGGGCGCAGATCCACTGAATGTGGGCAGTATTCTGCAAACTGTTGTTAGCGAATTTTTGTTTAGCAATGCAACCGTAAACATGATTGTTCAAATGCTTTACGATTTGTTGCTGAACGAGTTTGAGTATATTTGGCGCACAGAAGTGCAAACCTTGGCCGGCCGCGGGCGCATTATTCTTGACCCGATTCCCGTTGATCTTGGTATTGCCAGCGCACTGGCCAATGTTATCGGCCTTGACCTTCAAATGTATTCGCTGTGGGAAATCCTCAACTGGGAAGTATTTGTGACTGGCTCGTTGCGCATGAATAGCTTGGCTTCGCTGCGCCTTTATCCTGACCTGCTTGCACGAGCCATTGACCCAGTGATGTTCCAACCCGCGTATCGTATGCTGATGGGCCGTGACCCTGTGACCGATTTGAATGTCGCGTCAATCCCCAGCAATTTGGGCACTGGCTTGGGTCCCGCTGGTGGTGCAACCTCGCGCTTCCGTGTAAACATGGACCACCGCAATATTTATCCAACCAACGCATGGAATGCCATTGGTTCGCCGCACATGTTTGATGCTGATGGCAACATGTTGCTGGATTGGGGCATTGATACTATCGACGATCTAGGGGATCGTGAAGAGCGTTTCCGCATGGCACTCAGCCAATCGCTCAGCGGCTTATTGCCATTGCTGCAAGCGCTGCTGCTTGACCGTGATGCCAACCTGCACCATAATGGTCCTGCGATTCGTGTGCGCGGTGGTCGTGCACAAACAAATATTATGTCGATAGGCGGCAATCTTTCGGGCTACGGCACGCTGACGCTGGTGTTTGAAGGCTTTGATGGTTATCGCAACCTAGTTGTGCCAGCGCTTGAGCTGCTGTTGGGTGAAGACCTGACGAGCTCTGGCTTGATTATGAACACGGATGAAGGCAGCGGATTTTGGGACACCGTGGGCATGCCTGCCGAGTGGACCGGACTCGGTTTGCCGGAGCTTACGTTGGCAACCCGCGAGATTCTTGATGGTATTCTTGACCCGGTGAATGTGTTGCTTGACCGCATTGGCACAGCGCCCATTGCAACCTTGATTGAGCTGCTGCCCAACTTGGCGTTTGCGTTTAGCGCACAACGCATTGAACCGTTGCTGCAAGGCCTTGATTTGGTCATTGATGCGCAATTTAACGTAGTGCGCAGTAACATGACAACAGATAATGGTGTTCTAAACACAGCCATTAACCTTGCGATGGGCAGTTTGACGCAAGTTGTTGCTAACGAGCTTGGCGACATGCTGCCCCGCGAAGAATTGAGCCTGACCGACATGTTGCTGGGCGAGCTTGACATGGCTATGCTGCGCAGCGTAGACGGCCTGCTCGGTGCTTTTGGCCTAGAAGGCTTTGCCATGCCGCAACTGGCACAGTTTGCCAGCATGGGCACGATGCTCACCAGCAACCATGCCGATTCTGCTTTGCAAGTGGGAACAGCGCGTGCGCCTGGCAGCCAACGTGTGTATATCCGTCCCAACCGTGCTGACGTGCTCAACGTGTTGCTGCAGTGGGTGCTTGGCAGCGGATTGATTGCTGAGTTTTTGCCAGAGAATAGCCCGTTGCTTGTGCACATTTTGCAGGGCACGGCCGAAGAAATGGTAGCCGCTGCTGCACAGCTTGCTGCGCCGGTTTCCTATGCTGCTCCTGTGGTTGAGTTTGGGCCAGCCGTGGATGTTGCCTACAATCCCTTCCCCACTTGGTGGGCGCGTGACGGTGCCGCAGGCGCCGAGCAAGATGCACGCTTCTTGGTGGAACACGCCGACATCGTGCTGGGCCGCGTGTGGACGATTCTGACCGGCCAGCCCTCGCTGTCTGCAGGCATTAACGAACTGCTGGTGAATATGCTTGAGCCTGCGACTTTGTTCACCACGCTGGCCGACACCGTGCTTGACCTGCTGGATGGTTTCCTGTTTATTCCAGAAGGCGAAGACAATGGCCTAGGTGGCGAGTTTGACAGATTTGAGCAATTGCTTGAAGAAATGGAAGTTTTGCTGGCATTGGTACCCTTGCTGGTGCTGACGAATAATAATGTTCCCTTCAATGCAGTGAATATCATCAACGCAGTGGTTGCCTTCGACGTGGAAGATGCGGCTGATGACATTGACGACATGGATGATTTCGTGCAAGCAATGGCCGAGTTTATGGCTCCGCTGATGCCTGTGTTGGATATTCTGTTGTTTGGCACGAACATTGGTTTAATTGATGCCAGTGCTCCGCTGGCGACGCCGCGTGGTTTGGTTGCGGCATATGGCTATGACGGCTTTGCCAATGCGCTGCTGTATATCTACAACGCGATTGCGCTGCCGCTGGGCATTCCCGCTTTCACGGCTCCTGCATCCTCAGCCACCAACGAAGAAAAAATGAATGCAATTCTGATGCCTATCGTAGACATCGTGGACGCTGTGCTGGATGCTCCGGTGAGATCGCTGCTTACGCTGCTGCCGAATATCATTTTCTTCATGGCTGCACCGTATGTTGACTGTGAATGCGATTTTGACGATTGTAAAGCATGTGATTGCGCTTTAGATGATTGCGAATATATAGACTATTTCTGTCTCTGCTGCGAATGCATCATCTATAGCCCGCTGCAACAAGTGCTTGATGCACTGCTGCACCCGCTGTATGTCCTGCTGGACACCGTGCGCCCGATTGCGAATGTTGCTGGTTTGGCCGGCCTAGAGACGCTTGATATTGTGGAAGGCGTGTACTTCACCAATGCAGGCCGCTTGATGGTTGACCCCATCGCTTTTGCAAACACGTTGCTGGAAGACTTGTTGGAAGACTTGCTGGAACTGGATGAACCGCTGAGCGTGTCGCTAATCCATCTCATGCAAGGCGAACTGTCGGACTGTGGACAATACTTTGTGGCAGACCTACCTGCCGTGTTGTTCGCGCTGCTTGACCAAGCCGGCGCATTGGCGATTGTGGAAGAGAGCGGCTTTGCAGGTCTCACTGCGCTGATTCAAAATGAGCGTTTTGAAGACCTTGGCCTGATTGATTACACCGCTGCACCAGGCACAGCTGCTGCGGCCACGCCGCCGAGCTGGCTGACAACCGACCACGTTCAATTCCTGGCAGACAACGTGGATGCAGTGCTGAACTGGTTGTGGCGTGTGGCTCTGTACGAACAACCCGGTGTAGTGCAGTTCCTAGAGGACACAATAAACGACCTGTTTGACCTGTTGCTTGTTAATGTTAATATCAACATTTCTGGTTTGTCGGTTGAGGAAACGCTGCACGCGACTGTGCATAGAGAATTTGAACATGCGCAATCCGTGTTTGACCTGCTGGTGGATGGCGTGCTGATACTGCGCGATATTCTGTTGAACTTCGATGTTCCCAGCTTGGAAAATCTGCTGGGTGATGACACTGCGCCGCCCATGGGCTCAAATGCGCTGCAACTGCTTGCGCAATTGCTGTTTGTGCACAACACCTATAACGATATGATTGTGCCGCTTTGCTTGGATACGCTGCTGTTTGCTCCGTTCCTGGCATACGAGGCTGCTGCAGAGGCGCTCGCGCTTGACCCCAGCGACACCGACTTTGAAGTGTTTGAAGTGTACGATGAAGCCAGTGCGATTCGCGTCATTGGTGGTTTGTTCGGTGGGTTCATGCCACTGTTAAACGTCTTCTTGGCTGAACACAATGCCCTGATACTATATATGGGCAACCATGTATGTGATTGTGCTGATTGCGATGACGAATGTGATGATGTTTGTGATTGCACAGGCCTAATGATCAACGCAACCAACTCGGACCTTGATTCGGATGGTGCAGTATGGCGCATTTTCGGCTATGACGGATACCGCACAGCATTGCTGCCGATAATGCTGGCCTTTGGCGGTAGCGTGCCCGGCTTTGTGGAAACGTTGATGCCTTATGACGATT
>WQWM01000041.1 GCA_009785335.1 Oscillospiraceae bacterium | reverse complement strand
CGAAGCGACGAAAAGTTTTTTGGTTCTTTATTCGCCCGCCCCCTCAGACACGCCTTTCGGCGTGCCAGCTCCCCCGCACGCGGTGGAGCCTTTGGCAACACCTACACATCCCATAAAATAACAACTCAATCGCAGTGCCTTGGATAGGACACAGCGAAGCGACGAAAAAGTTTTTTGGTTCTTTTTTTCAAAAAAGAACAAGAAAGGAGATTTCAAATGAGAAATTGGCGTGAAATTGCAGTAAACTGCAAGGCGAATAAAGTGGCAAAATTGCAGCGCAAGCTTGCTCTGGCGCAGGAAAGCCTGCGGGCTTCACAATTGGTGCTTAACTTGAGCTTGGACGAAGCCAGCCTTGCGCTGAAAACCCCGCTGGGCAAGGTGAAGGCCACGGCCTGCCGCGAACATGGTGTGCGGGTGCGCACGAAGAGGAAGTAGAAACCGCAAAACAAAGCCCTCCTGCGTATAACAGGAGGGTTAGTTTTATGCTTTGATAGAAGTCTACCGCGAAGCGGCAAAAGTTTTTTGCGCAACTTTTTTTCAAAAAAGATGCAAAGCCTTCGCTCACTCTTGCATGTACTGATACCCACGCGGCAGGCCAAGCTGCACAAGCACTTGCTCTTCTTTTTCGCGCATGCGCACGCTATCCAGGCCGCCGGCGGTGTGGTCGTAGCCCAGCAGGTGCAGCATGGAGTGCACGGTGAGATAAGCCATTTCACGTTGGAAAGTGTGGCCGTATAGCCGCGATTGTTCTTGCGCGCGCGGCAGGCAGATGACGATGTCGCCCAGCAGCGCTGAGCCTGTGGCGTGGTTGATGTCATACTTGCCGTCTTGCCCAAGGGGAAAGGACAGTACGTCAGTGATGTCATCTTTGCTGCGATGCTCGCGGTTAAGGCGTTGAATCTCCTCATTGTCTACGAAGCGCACGCTGATTTCGGCCGCATGGGGGAATTCATCGTTAACCAGCACGGCAACGCAGGCGCGGCGCACCAGCATGCGAATGCCTGTGGGCACCTTCACTTGCTGTTGATCATCGGTGATGATTACTTTTACTTTGTTTGGCATGGTGTTACCTTCTTTCTGTCTTTATATCGTGAGGGGAGATTGTGTTGACGCAGGTGAAGAAGTTTGCGGCTCGTGTAGGGGCGGCTATTAGCCGCCCAGGATTTTTCTGGCGGGTGTAAGAGGTCGGGCGGCAGGTTGCCGCCCCTACACGCGATATGCTCTGCTGTTTACAGTTCACTGGCGCTATTTTTTGCGCATTTGATGCTTCTCATATGCCTTGATGATGGACTGCACCAGCTTGTGGCGCACCACATCACGCTCGGTGAACTTGATGATGGCGATGTCCTCCACGCCTTTGAGCACAGTGGCGGCGTTCACCAGACCCGAAGGCTTGCCGTCGGGCAGGTCGATCTGCGTGATGTCGCCGGTGACGATAATCTTGGAGTTTTGCCCCAGCCGCGTGAGAAACATCTTCATTTGTTCAATGGTGGTGTTCTGCGCTTCGTCTAGGATAATGAAGCTGTCGTCAAGCGTGCGGCCGCGCATGTAGGCCAAGGGCGCAACTTCAATGGCACCGCGCTCTTGCTGGCGGGCGAATTGCTCTGCGCCGAACATGTCGAACAATGCATCGTACAATGGCCGCAGGTAGGGATCAACTTTTTGCTGCATGTCGCCGGGGAGGAAACCCAGCTTCTCACCAGCCTCTACCGCTGGGCGCGTGAGGATGATGCGGTTGACCTCTTTTGCGCGAAACGCACTCACCGCCATGGCCACGGCGAGATAAGTCTTGCCCGTGCCGGCGGGGCCCACGCCTAGGGTAATGGTATTCTGCTTGATGGCATCGATATACTTCTTTTGCCCGAGCGTTTTGGGCTTTAGCGGTTTGCCGCGCGCGGTGATACCAATGCTGCCGTCGGTCATGGCGGCGAGCTTTTGGCTAAGGTCTTCGTCGTCATCCACCATGGAAATCACGTAGCGTACGGTGTGCTCGCTGAGTTGTTCGCCGCGGCTGAGCACGGCGAGGAGGGCATCAATGGCACGGGCGGCGCGGGCGCAAGCCTCGGGCTCGCCGGTGAGCTTGACTTCGGTGCCGCGATAGACAATACCGACGCCATAATGCGCTTGCAGCAGCTTGATATTTTCGTCCATCGAACCGAATAATTGCACAATATGCTCCATGCGATCAATGGGAATAAGGCGTTCTTCGATGAGATTTTTCCTCCCATGGAAATATTTCGTTCATATTTGCTAAAAAATCACGAGTATTTTATATAAGTATACCATTTTTCTGCGAAATTGTCAAGGGAGAAAGTGTAAAGTTTTTCTTAACGCGCTTTCTTGCGCTACATCGCGACACTTCAAACTGTGAAAATTGCACAAAATGAAACTGGGAAAACATGTCGAATTTTGGCGGCTTAGGGGCTTGAAAAATGTCGAAAAATGTGATATAATGGTAGCATCAACCAAGGGAATTTATGGGCTATACAGAGAAAAGAGGTTTTTGCATGAGAGTTACTGGCATTATTCGCGGCATTGATGAAGTGGGGCGCATTGTTATCCCCAAAGAATATCGTCGTATGTTGAAAGTGAATGACAAAGAAGATTCGCTGGAGATTTCGATGGAAGGCGACCGCATTGTGTTGCGCAAGCATATTCCTGCCTGCACGTTTTGCGACAACGCAGATGGCATGATTGAGTACAATGGCTACAAAATCTGCCGCAACTGCGTAGAAAATCTGGATCGCATTGTGGGCCAGCAAGTGGAAGGCGAATAAGCTTAATCAGTTAACAATGATAACAACCCTCAGTATAGAACTGGGGGTTGTTTTTGGAATAATTTGTTGACAAATGCGCAAATATGTGCTAAAATGAGTTTGGTGCTGTGCGCTGTGGCGTGGTTAGTTCCTCCGGAAGTTGGTATTTGCCAGCGGAAGGGGGTGAGGTCTATGGAGTATTTGGTGATGCTAGTGCTGATATTGTACATGCTTGCTGAGTTGAAAAGAACCGATAAAAAAAACTAACCGCCCACACTGCAATTGGTAGCGGTTAGCAATTCTTCACAGAGGAGCTGCTGCGCCGTAGCGCCAACGCCCTCTTGACACTACCTATTATACCATGGAATTAGGGAAATGTCAAGGGGGAATTTGCTTTATTGCATGAATGCATCCCAGGCGGCTAGCTTGACGGCATCCCAATCTTCGTTGTGCGTGATGGTCACATCGGCGGCATCTTGGTAGGCGGGACTGCGGGCGGCAAGCAGGTCGTCGAGGTTAACCGAAAGCGGGCGGCCGTCACGGGCAAGGTGTGCGTTGGCGCGTGTAATCCACAGCACGCGGGCGTTTTGCCGCAGCTGCTGGCGATTGCTTTCGCGCAGCACGGCACCGCCGCCGGTGGCGATGATGAGGCCGGTTTTGCTGCTGATATCTGCGATAACTTGGCTTTCAATGTCACGAAAGGCGGGTTCGCCTTGCTGTTGGATAATTTCGGCGGGTGAAGTGCCAGTGCGCTGTGCAATTTCATGGTCGATGTCTACGAATGTGCGGCCGCTGCGTTTTGCCAAGTTAAGCCCGATGGTGGATTTGCCACAGCCGGGCATGCCCACCAGCACCCAGTTTTGCAGGTCCGCATGGAGCGATTGCAGCACCTGTGCGGTATGTTTGTCAGGGATATCCTGCTGCAAAAACAGTTGGGCTGCGGCTGCGGCTTGTGCCACCAACATGCTCAGGCCGTTGGTGTTGGCCAAGCCAAGTTGCTCGGCTTGCTGCAGCAAACGTGTGCGTGCGGGGTTGTAGATGAGGTCGGCCACAGCGAGCAAGTTGGGATAGTCACGCAAATCAACAGGGCTGTCGCACACGTGCGGATACATGCCCACGGGCGAGGTGTTGACGAGAATTTCGGCCTGCGGACAGTGCTTGCTGTCGTCTTTGTCGGCAATGGTGACGCTTGCGGTTTGGGCATCTGCACAGGCAAGCTGCACGGTTTGCGAAGCACCGCCTGCGCCTAAAATTAGCACATGCTTGCCGGTGAGGTCAATGCCCGCGCGACGCAGCATGAACTGAAAGCCCGCCAGATCAGTGTTGTCGCCAAACAGCGTGCCGTTTTCGCGCTTGACGATGGTGTTCACACAACCTGCGCGGCGAGCGATTTCGCCCAGTGCGTCGCAAGCGTGAAACGCGTCAATTTTGTAGGGGATTGTGACGTTGATGCCCGAAAAATTGCGTCGAGCAAAAAAGGCGGGCAATTCTTGCGGCTCCATGGGCACAAGTTGATAGTCGTGCCCGTGCAGCCGTTTGTGGATTTCGGGGGAGTAGCTGTGACCGAGATGACGGCCAATTAAGCCGAATTGCATATATTACCCTTTCGCTTAACAAAAATAAAATTTAGCTGCGGGCGGATTTTGCATCCGCCCCTACATGTTGCGGTACGCAAAAAACTTCCAGAAAAGATCCATCTGTAGGGGCGGATGCAAAATCCGCCCGGGCTATTTATATAAACCACTTTTAAATTAATCGACTCAGCCCAAACTGCATGGCTTTGTCTCCTCGTTGCAAGGCGTTGTGATTTCCTCATAACTGCCCAGCACATCAAGGGTTTCGCAGTGCCGCGCGAGCTTCTCAATCATGACAGGATATTCAGGCGAAGTGGCGTCGCACTCCAAATCCAAGTAGAACACGGCATCGAGCGTATTGCCCAGCACGGGCAAGTTTGTGAGCTTGGTGAGGTTGATTTCCATGCCGGCAATCAATTGCAGAATTTCGGCCAGTGTGCCAGCGTGGTGCGGCAGCGAAATGAGTACGCTGCTTTTGTTGGCGCGCGGGGGAATCATGGCTTGCTTGGTGATGCAGATGAAGCGGGTCTGGTTGTCGCTGCGGTCCTGAATTTCTTGCTTGAGGATATTCAAGCCATACAGTTCGGCGCATTCTACGCTGGAAATAACCGCCACGCCGGGCTTGTCTTCGGCTGCGGCACGTTTGGCGGCGATGGCTGTGTTGTCGCACACATGGGTGGTGACGCGGTCGCCAAGCTTTTGAATGAAGTTGTCACACTGGCGCAGTGCTTGCTCGTGCGACCAAATTTCGGTGATGTCTTTGAGGAAGCGCTCGTTGCTCAGCAAGCAGTGGCGAATCGGCAGGCGAATGGCGCGCACGATGGAGCACTTGTGTTTGCGCAGCAGGTCATACACCCGCATGACGCTGCCGTATGTTGTGTTTTCGATGGGCAGCACGCCGAAGTTGCACAGGCCTTGTTCCACGGCACGGAAGACCATCTCAAACTCGTGCATGCTGAGAATGCGCGGTTGCTCAAACATGTTGCGCGCAGCAATGTGCGAGAATGCGCCCTCCACGCCTTGGCAGGCCACGCTTGCGCCAGCAGGCCATGGGTCACCTTGGCCGCGAGCGAGAGCCGCCGCCAGCTGTTGGCGCAGAGGAGAGGTTTCTTCGGCCTCTACCATCAGGCGATGCTGACGCGCACGGTTGGCCAAAAACACCGTGCGATAAATCATGTTAAGCGGTTGTTGCAGGTGCTCGGGTGCTGTGTTGCAAACGCGTTGCAGCACCTCTTGCTCGCGCGCAGGGTGATGCACTTGCTCGCCGTTGGCCATTTTAGCTTGCGCCACTTGGCTTGCCAGCTCCATGCGCTGTGCCAGCAGGGGCGCGAGTGCGTCGTCCACGCGGTCGATTTCCGCGCGTAAATTTTCTAAGTTCATTGGGCTACCTCACATACATAAATTTGCTCGCCGCCATGGCGTTTTATTTTTCCGCCGTCGTAGTCGCCGTGTCGTTCAACAATGCGAAAACCCGCATTGCGCAACAGTTTTTGCAGCTGCCTTGGGTAGTAATATCTAAGCTCAAGCGGCTCTTCGGTGCGTTGTTCGCCGTGCTCATAGATCATCACTGGGTAGATAATTTGCCGCTTGGTGTCAACGCGCTCGCCAACGCTTTTGCAGGTCACGCCATCAATTTCTCGATATATTTTCTCGGGATAACACCACTTGTGCATGTGCTTTTTCGGCACAAAGCAGTTGACGATAAAACGTCCGCCAGGCGCAAGGTGTTGCTTCACACATTGCAGGCAACTGGCGATGTCCGCGTCCTCCGTCAGCGCCTGAAAGCTGCGAAACGGGATGATAATCAGCGGGAATTTCTCGCCTAAATCAAAGTTTGCCATGTTGCCTTGCGTGATGGTGATGCGTTGCCGAACTTCTTCGGGTAGCTTCGCCAGCTTTGCGCGAAAGATATCGAGCATTGGCTGCGAAAGATCAAGACCGTGCACGTGCAGGCCGCTTTCTGCGAGGGGGATACTCATGCGCCCAGTGCCGCAAGCGAGTTCCAACACAGCCCCAGCTTGCGCATAGCGCTGAAAAAATGGGAAATCACCTTGATATTGATAGTCTAAATCGTAGAATTTTGCCGCGGAATCGTAGCAATTACTCATCCTGCGCCCTCCATGAAATCCAGCAGCACGCAGGCCACAACGGCCTCCACAACGGGCACTGCGCGGGGCACAATGCAGGCATCGTGCCGCCCGCTGATGCGTAATTCAGTGCTTTCGCCTGTGGCTAAATTCACGCTTTCCTGCGGCAGCGATATCGACGGCGTGGGTTTGATGGCCACGCGCACAACCAGGGGCATGCCTGTGGTTAGCCCGCCCAACACGCCGCCGTGGTGGTTGGTGCGAGTGCGGATTTCGCCGTCTTGCACAAAATAGTCGTCGTTATTTTGTGAACCTTGCATAGCTGCAGCGGCAAATCCTGCGCCGAACTCCACGCCGCGCACAGCGGGGATGCCAAACAGCGCAGCGGCCAGGCGGTTTTCTATGCCGCCGAACATTGGCTCACCAAGCCCAACGGGGAGACCAGTTGCGGTGCATTCGATGATGCCGCCGACGGAATCACCTGCGGCTTTTGCGGCTTCGATATCGCCGATTTTTGTGATGGTTGCATTAATTTTAATTCCGTATCGCGCTAAAATTTGTGCACAAACAGCACCTGCGAAGCACAGGGGAGCAGTCAACCTGCCGGATGTGTGCCCGCCACCGCGTGTGTCCGCGTGACCATTGTGTTTTACATAAATGGGGAAATCGGCGTGCCCGGGGCGCGGAATGTTGCGCAGGGCATCATAATCTTTCGAGCGGGTGTCGGTGTTTTCGATGATGGCGCACAGAGGGGCGCCGCAGGTGGTGTTGTTCACCAGACCGCTGAGAATGCGTGGGCTGTCGGGCTCACGGCGGGCGGTGTCGCCGGGATTTCGGCCGGGTGCGCGGCGCGCCATGAAGTCCGCAATCGCTTGCATATCAAGGGTTTCGCCTGCGGGTAGGCCGTCAATCACCGCGCCGATGGCGGCGGAGTGCGACTGCCCGAACACCGTGATTTTAATGCGTTCACCAAAGCTAGAGGACATCGTATTTTCCTCCACATTTCACATAATCATCCCAAAAATCGGGGTAGGATTTCGCGACAACCTCCGGGTTGGTCAGCGCAATTGGCTGCCGGCAGTGCAGCACGGCAATCGCCATGGCCATGGCAATGCGGTGGTCGCCGTGGCTATCTACCGTAACGCCGCCGCGCAGTGGTGTTGCGCCGCGAATGGTCATGCCGTCAGGGTGTTCTGTTACATTGGCACCAAGCGCGGTGAGATTTTGCACCATGGCCGCCAGGCGGTCGCTTTCTTTGATGCGCAGCCGCGCGGCGTTGGTGATTTCGTAGTGTTTGTAGTGCGCAGCGGCATGCACTGCCATGATGGGCACGAGGTCGGGGCACTGCGACGCGTCCATGCTGGTGCAAGTTTGCAATAGATTGATGATTGCGCTGTCGGGCTGTGCAGAACTTGGGTCGAGCCCGCTCACGTTTACGCCAGCCGCAAGCCAAAATGCCGCGTTAGACCAATCGCCTTCGGGGGTGAGATCATCGACCTCGCGATAGATATTACGGTGCAATCTGCCTGCGATTTGCCAGCGTCGATACCCGATATCTCGCGGGATAATCACCTTGAATTTTCGCAGCGTGCGCAGGGTCATTTCCACATAGCCGATGGATTCCAGCGGCTTGTCTGGGTCAATCACGATTTTGCTGATACCCGGCAGCAGCGGCAGCGCGAACAGCAGCCCTGTGATGTATTGCGAGCTGATATTCCCGGGGAGTGTATAAGTTCCAGGTTGCAGTTGCCCGCTGATGGTCAAGGGCAGGGTGTCGCCTTGAATCTTAACGCCGTTGGCGCGCAGCAAACTCAGCAGGGGCTCAAGCGGGCGTTCGGGCAGGCGACCCTCACCAGTGAAGGTGACCGTGCGCCCGAGTGCGGCCATCACTGGCAGCAAAAACCGCAATGTTGACCCGCTTTCGCGGCAATTGAGCACGCCGTCAGTCGCCAGCAAGCAGTCACGCGTGGCGGCAATGTCATCAGAAATAATGGGCATGCTGGTGATATCTTGCCCGGCCAGCCATGCGGCAATCATCAGCCGATGCAGGTCGGATTTCGACGGCATGGCAGCGATTTCACCGCATAATTTCGCGGGGTGCAGCTTGTATGTCGTCATAGTTTTTCCTCCAACTGCGCCTTAAAGCTTGAAAGCGGCAGGCTGCGCAATTCGCACTGCCCAACGCGCAACGGCACGATGATGGTGATGTCATCGCCTGCGCGTTTTTTATCGCGCGAAAGAGCCTCGAACAGCTCGCTCACGGTGAAATCGCAGCGAGTGGGCAGGTGATTTGCACGCAGCGCGGCGCACACTTCATCATAGATCGCGGGGCAAAAGGCCTTGCACATCAAAGCCATGCCAATGCCAACCGCTGCGCCATGGGGGATGGTGTAACCACTGACCTGCTCAATGGCGTGGCCAAGGGTGTGCCCTAAGTTCAGCAGGCGGCGTGCACCGGTGTCGTGCTCGTCGCCGACGACCACATCGCGCTTTAATGCAACACAGCGTGCGATTTGCTCCGTTGTCACTTTGCTGCCCTGCGCTAATGCGTTGAACAGTTCTGCATCCCACAGCACGCCGTATTTCAGGCACTCGGCCACGCCGTTTGCGTATTCCTCGGGCGGCAGGGTGGCGTGGGTTTGGGTGTCGCAAATGACCATGCTGGGCTGCCAAAACGCACCCACTAGGTTTTTTCCGGCGGGTAAATTCAGGCCAGTTTTGCCGCCCACGCTGGAATCTACAGCAGCCAAAAGGGTGGTGGGCATTTGCACACAGGCGATGCCGCGGCGATAGGTTGCGGCGGCAAAGCCAGTGAGGTCGCCTACCACGCCGCCGCCCAGCGCGATGAGTATGTCGCCGCCGGTGAGCCCAAATGACGCACAGGCGCGCAAAATTTCCTCGTAGCTGGCGAGGGTTTTGTGCTCTTCGCCAGCGTAAAGCGTAAAGTATTCAGCCTTTACACCTGCGGCATGCAAACTCGTTAACACAGGGTCAACATAGCCGCATTTCCACACGTTTTCGTCGGTGATGATGAGCACTTTTTGCGGCTTTAGCGCGTTGCGAATCAACGTGCCGCATTGCGCGAGCAGCCCAGCGCCAATCAGCACGTCATAGGCACGGTCGCCCAGTGGCACATGCACGGTTTGCATGGGCTTGTAAATGTAATCCATCTGAAACACATCCTCACCGGTGAGATAATGTTTTTCTGCGGGGCACTGTGCGAGGGGCACAAACCCGCAGCGCGTCAGCATTTTTTTGCTGCCAATGTTGTCGGGGTACGCCCCAGCGTGCAGTTCGGCGATTTTTAGGGTTTCGGTTGCGTATTTCACTGCCAGCGCGAAGGCCAACGTGCCAAATCCCTGCCTGCGATAGGGTGCGAAAATGCGTATGCTGAGGTCGGGCTCAAATTCGGGCGGTGTTCCTGGTGCGATGCTCACTGCGCCAACCACTTCACCTGTAGCATTGCATTGAATCATCGCAAACAAGAGTGCTTCGCTTTCGCCGTTGATGAAATCTTCGTGGCGTTGCTGGTTGTTCTGCTGAAATTCCTCAAAACTTGCGGCGGGTGTCCAGCCGTTGTAGCCCTGTTTTGTCTGCGGGTCGAACCAGCAATCATACAATGCGCGGTCATCGCAAGGTTGATATTCCACCAAGCTCACCGTTTCGTTCGCGCAATACAAAGCTCTGCTCACACTGCCGTCCTCACTTGGTTCACGGCGGCCATCACGTCGGCAAACTGCGCAGGTGTGAGCGATTGCGGACCGTCGCACATAGCTTTTGCGGGGTTATTGTGCACCTCAATCATCAGGCCGTCGGCACCCACAGCAGCGGCGGCCACCGCAAGCTGCTTCACATAACGCGACACGCCCGTGGCATGGCTGGGATCAACCACGATGGGCAGGTGCGATTTCTCTTTGATCACGCACACGGCAGAAAGATCAAGCGTATTTCGTGTTGCCGTTTCGAACGTGCGAATGCCGCGCTCGCACAAAATCACCTGCTGGTTGCCGCCAGCCATGATGTATTCGGCGCTCATCAGCCACTCTTGAATGGTGTTGGCCAGACCGCGCTTGAGCAAAATGGGCTTGTTCAGTCGCCCGAGCTCCTTGAGCAGCTCGAAATTTTGCATGTTGCGCGCACCCACTTGAATGCAATCCACGTGCTCGAAGGCGGGCAGGTGGTTTACGTTCATGATTTCAGTCACAATCGGCAGACCAGTTTGTGCCTTGGCCTGCAGCAGCAGCTCAATGCCATCGTTGCCCATGCCCTGAAAATCATAGGGCGAAGTGCGCGGTTTGAAGGCCCCGCCGCGCAAAATCGCAGCACCAGAGCTCTTCACGGCCGCAGCAATTTCGCTGACTTGCTCGGGTGATTCAACTGAGCAAGGTCCAGCCATCACCGCAAAATTGCCAGCGCCGATTTTCACGCCGCCGACCTCCACTACGCTGTCAATCGGGTGGAATTTGCGGTTGGCTTTTTTGAATGGTTCTTGCACGCGCTGGACTTTTTCGACGAAATCTTGTGCTTCAATCAGGTCGGTGTCTAGCCCTGCGGTGTCGCCAATTAGCCCGAGCACAGTGGAGTTTTCGCCCAGGTTTTGGTGCACAGCAATGCCTTGTTCTTGCAGCCAGTGCAGCAGCATATCCAGCTGTTCTTGCATGAAATCTTGCTTAAGTACGACGATCATAGTAATTCTCCTAAAAATGAATTTCGTTGAATTTGTGTAATGTGTAGATGGTGTTGCCGTTTTCTTCGCGTTTTTCCAGCTTATGCACGCCGCCTGCGAGGCCATGCGGCCAGCTACCTTCTTGCGGGATGCGCAAAAATAGTTGCACAAATTGCCCTAAGCTGCCACCGTGTGCCACCACGATGGCGTTTTCGCCCGCGGCTTCAATCTGCGCAAGAGCCTTGGCCACGCGCTGGCTCATTTCGCGCCAAGTTTCGGCGTCGGGCAGCGGGCGGTAATCCAAAAAGGGCACACCCTCGCGTGGAGCTTCGTTTTCCTTGAGCCAGGTTTTGCTTTTGCCAGCGGCGCTGCCCACTTTGAGCTCACGCAGGTCGGGCAGCCACTGAATCTCCAGCCCCAGTGCTTTGGCGATGGGCGCGGCGGTTTGCGCGGTGCGCTGCATGTCGGAGGAATACAGCACATAATTGGGGCGATAACCCAGCTCGCGCCGCAGTGCCCGTGCGACTTTTTTGGCATGCCGCCGACCGCGCGGGGTAAGCGGCCATTCGGTGCTGCCGCCAACCATGCCGTTGAGGTGCTGCTCGCTTTGCGCGTGTTGGACTGCAATGATGTGCATGTTTCCTCCTATAAAAAACACCCACAGTTTACACTGCGGGTTGCATGATAGTTCGGGCGTGCCCAAAAACTCTAGCGCATACCGCAGTTTGCCCCCCAATAGGGGAAGCTAAAGTAGCGGTAAAACGAACGGTTCATTTGG
>WQWM01000040.1 GCA_009785335.1 Oscillospiraceae bacterium | reverse complement strand
TCTTTGTTTAACGTATCGACTAATAAACAAACGAACAAAAACAAAAAAAACCAAAAAAAGCACGCGGGGGCGGGGGGGGGGGAGAGGGACTATAATACTATTTATACTTTAATTGCCGAGGAGAAAAAATTATGTGTCTTATGATAGGTGGGGGCATTCTCAGTTTATTTGGCGGTATTATGGTAATCGCCATGACTGAGGCGAGTGTACCAGAAGCACTTGTTTTTGGTTTGATTTTGATTGCTTTGGGTTTAATGATGATTTTGGGAACATGGTTTTCTTATGGTAAACGTGAGAAAAACGTTAAAGAATTAGAAAGTTGTCATGGCATAAAACAGCTGATTTCTGGGCGTCAACTTTTCATGAGCAATAATGGTGATGTTTATCTCGCGAGCCACAACGAACCTTCTGCCTATAGATATGAAAGATTAGCCTGCATAAATGTGCAAAGCGCGCATACGGTAACGGCCAATGGAACAATAGCGGCACTGGAATTGCACTATCTTGACCATTTGGATAATGTGGGGACGGTGAGAATAAAAGGTGCCCCCGACGCAGTGTTGACCGCACTGCACAAATTGGGCTACGAAGTATAGACGAAAGAAAAAAATTGACCGAGCGGAAATTTCCACTCGGTTTTTTCATGCTATATAGTCGATAAACTTGAAAAGCGTCTTTTTTTGCAAACCCCTCTGTCGCTGCGCGACATCTCCCCTAAACCCACCCCACAAATGCAAGCATTTGCGGGGACCCCGGAGGGGAGATTCTGACGAAACTCGACCTTTCGGCTGTTGCCAAGGGCCCCCCTGTAGGGGGGCGGTGCCGTCGCAGACGGCGCGGGGGGTTAGGCAAATCAAATGAACCAGTCAATTCTTAAGTTAATTCACTACAACGCCCCCAGCACCGCACGGTAAAGCTGACCAGGGTTTTTCAAGAAATTTTGGCGAATTCGCTCAGCTTCGGCGGCATCGGGCGCATAAACGGTGACGCTGAGCAGCATGTTGTTGCTTTCGCCCTGCCGAAAGGTGATGTAAAACCCGCCGTCCTCGGTGGGATAAACAGAAATGCGGTTGTCGGCTTCTCGGGTGGCGTGCAGTTGCAGTTGCTCGGCGGCATGCAGGGCGCGGTCGCGCACACGGCGGGGCAACTCTTTGGCAAGGGTCGCAGCTGCGTGGTGGTGGGTATCAGGCAGCACAAGGCACAGCTGCCCTTGCGTGGATTCAAGCAACAGTTTGCCCTGCTGGGTTAGCTCATGCAGCGCGGCGTGGAATTCGAAATAGTTCGCCAGCCCCTCGCCCACAAACACAGCCTCGGCTTGCGTGATGGTGAAGGGCAAGGTGAGTTGCGCGGCTAAATCGCACAGCAGCGTGCGGATTTCGTCGCGGCAGAAAAGCCCGCCGGGAGCTACACCGGCTGAAAAAAAATCATGATTTGCCATGGTGCGCCTCCTTAAAATTACACGGGGAAAGGCCGCCGGGAGATACCCCAGCGGAGAGGAAATTTTCGTCTTTCATGGGTGCTCCATTATAATGTAAAGTCTTGTGGTGTGAAGTTGGCGTAATAACGCCCTGCGGTTGGCGTGAATTTAAGCACGCAAAAGTCGGGGTCGATGAAGCTTTTTTGCTCATAAGCGGCTTTGAATTTTTCTTGCCAAAATCTTTCTTTGACTGCCATGTCTTTCACAACTTCCATGTGGCCGATTAGCTGGCAGCCTTTCCATACGATGAACTTGCGATTGTAAAAATACACTGTGGCTTTGGGGTTGCTGTTGATTGCGGCAACAAAATTTGATGATGTGTTTGTGCAGAAATACAGCTCGTTGAGGCTGTTGCGGTGCTTGCCGGGCACCACAGCCTTGGTCAGCGGGTAGCCATCTTCACCCACGCAAGATAGAATGAAGGTGTTGACTTTCTTGTGCAGTTGATTGGCTTTTTCTGTGGTTATCATATAGAGTTTCCTTTCATCGGTTGAGCGACTCGGCAATCTCGCGACATTTACGCAAAGCCACCAAGTCTTTGTCTGCGGGCAGCGTATTTGTTTCAAGCGAATAAATAATTTCTACGCTTTGACGACGCACATTCATGTGCTTCATGATGCCCAAAGCGGTTTGTGCGGGCACATCCATGGTTTCTGGCTGCGCGCCAACAAGCATGATAATACCTTTTTTTTCTTTGGGCAAAAGATGCTTTTGTTGGAAATAACCAGCCGCCCACAGCATTTGCAATCGGCTTGCCATGTTTAACAATGGCCCGCTGAGTGACGAGAACCAAATTGGTGATGCCAAGGCTACAACGTCGCAGGTGCTGAGAAAAGCATATATGTCCTGCATGTCATCTTGGATGGAACAGCCGATGTTTTCCCAGCAGTGCCGACAATCGTTGCAGGGAGCGATGTTATTGCAGACAGAAATAATCTTAACCTCGCCATGCAACCGGGAAACAAAAGCGTTGATGAGTGCTTGTGTGTCGCCGTTTTTCTTTGGCGAGCCGTTAAAGATAAGTGTTTGCATGGATTATCCTCTTTATTTGGCAGGCATGGTCAAGCCATCAAACTTGCCGCTACAGTTTGTGAAATTACCCCGATAAGCACAGACCCAGGCCGATGCAAAACCTGCACGGTGGGCAGTGCGCTGTGAGGGAATATTCATGGATGATGTGCAGTAATAGGGCACCTTTTCGCGGCGCAAAATCTCTAGCATCAGTGCGTGGACGAGATAAGCTGCAAGCCCTCGATTGCGATATGCGGGCAGCACATCCATGCCGATTTGCCACATCGTTGCGCAGTCTTCGCTTGCGCCCGCCATGCCGATGATTTCTTCGCCGTGTTTGGCAAGCAGCACCAACACGTCCGGTCGAAGTTCGTTTTGGCCAATGGCGTTACGGAAATTCTCAAGTGGTAATGCTGCAATTTCATCTTGCTCAAGCCATTCATATGTAAACTCGGCAGGTGCGGACAATGCCGTACAGCCATCCAAGTCGGGCAAATAAAACAGAAGCTGGCCTTGCACAAAATCACTGGTGAATGCGTCATCACGGCTTTTGCCAGCTAGTGCAGGCTGCACGGTGGCGAGAATATCCGGCGTGGCGCTCACGATAATGGCGTGACCCATAGTCAGCATATCAAAGTGCTGTTCGCCGCGCGCAAAGGGTCTGCGACCGGGGTTGTCGCGCGCTTGCACAAACACCAAGCTGTCTTTTTCGCCGTTGAGTTGCTCAACGGTGCAGTTGAGGTCAAGCGCCAACTGCGCCTGCACAATGCGCAGCATGTCATGTTTTGTCATGCTTAATCCTCTCCCAGTATGCTTTTGTGGCCTGCTCGTGCTTATTGTCGCCGTACTCATAATACACACGATCTTTCAGCACATCGGGCAGATATTGCTGCGCCACCCAGCGGTTGGCATAGCTGTGCGCGTATTTGTAATTTTGCCCGGGGTCGTCGTTATCTGCGCCATCAAAATGCTTGTTTTGCAGATGACGCGGTATCGGTCCGCTGTTGCCTGCACGGATGTCCGCCAGTGCAGCATGGATGCCGTTATGCGCCGTGTTCGACTTCGGTGCGGTGGCCACCAGCACCACGGCATCGGCAAGGGGCAGCATCGCCTCGGGCATGCCGACCATCTGCGCGGCATCAACGGCAGCTTTGACGATCGGAATAATCTGCGGCCAAGCAAGGCCAACGTCTTCGCAAGCGGTGACCATCAGGCGGCGCATGGCACTGGGCAGGTCGCCAGCCTCAAGCAATCGCGCGAGATAATGCAACGCAGCATCTGGGTCGCCGCCGCGCATGGACTTTTGATAAGCCGACAGAATATCATAGTGCTCGTCGCCTTCGCGGTCATAACGCATGGCGGATTTTTGCCCCAACTCTTTGGCCAGCTCGAGCGAGATTTTGCCGTCATCGCGGGACAAAAAACACAGCTCAGCAGCGTTAATTCCCTTGCGCACATCGCCGCCGCATGCGCGGGCAATGTGTTCGTGCACGCCGTCTTCCACGGTGAAATCATCGCCCTGTTCAGCGCGCAGAAAATCAAAGGCTCGGATGACCGCAGGCACGATTTGCTCGGCTGTTAGCGACTTGAACTCAAACACGGTGGAGCGGCTCAAAATCGCGCCATATACATAGAAATACGGGTTTTCGGTGGTGCTGGCGATGAGCGTGACCGCGCCAGACTCGATGCACTCGAGGAGGCTTTGCTGCTGCTTTTTGGTGAAATACTGGATTTCGTCAAGGTATAATAGCACGCCGTTGGGAGCCATCAGCGTGTTGGTCTGCGCCACCGCTGCTTTAATGTCCGCAGTCGCCGCCGTGGTGCCATTGAGCTTCACAAGCGTGCGATCGGTCTGCCGAGCGATGATGTTGGCAAAGGTGGTTTTGCCAACGCCGCTTGGGCCATAGAATATCAGGTTGGGCAGCGTGCCGCTTTGCACAATGCGACGCAGCGCGCGGCCTTCGCCCAGCAAATGTGGCTGGCCGACCATGTCATCGAGGGTGTGTGGGCGCAGGCGTTCGGCGAGGGGTTGTTGCATGGGGGCTCCTTTAATTAGGTTGGATTCGTGGTTGTGCGTTCCACATGTCGCAGATGGAAAAATGGAGTGTGGACGCGACGACGGCATCGCGTAGCGGCCAAAGATTATCCACCAGCCGAACTTCAATGTTACGCACAAACAAGGCGGCGAACAAGTCGTCAATTGCCGTTACACGCAGGGGAGTTTCGGTTTTCTCGCTCACATAATAACCCGCGCAGGCGTCTTGCAACATAAAATTTGCAGAATCAAACTCGTAAATATACAGCGTAACCTCTAGCATTTGTTTTAACCATGCTTGTTCAATGGCAAGGCAATGGCGGCTGCTTGACGAGAAAAACGTTGCAATATCTGCTGCGGTTGTGTGGTCTGCCGCATGGTAGGTCACACGCGGGCATTCGCGGGGCGTAAAAAAATTCGGTAAGCATTGTTCGTTAATCGCCCACACAAGCCCTTTTGATTTTCTTAAATCATTGCGGGCAGGGATGCGCGGCACGAATTGCGCAATATTTGGTTCTTCGCTAACATGAAATAGTCGCATGGCGCATTCCTTTCACACCCTAATCAAGCGGCAGTTCCACGATAAACTCCACCCAGCTGCGGTGATCGCTGTCCACGGCAATGTCGCCGCCATGCATGCGCACGATGGTCTGCACCAAATAGAGCCCAAGTCCTGCGCCGCGGGTGTCGTAGCTGCGCGACTGGTCGGCCTTGTAGAAGCGCTCGAAAATGCGGGTGAGCTCATCGGGCGTCAGACCAGTGCCAGTATTGCGCAGGGTGATGTGATTGGCCGTGGGGGTTTGTCGCAAATGCAGGGTAATTTCCCCGCCGGGTGGCGTGAATTTTACGGCGTTGTCGATGAGATTATAAAACACTTGGGTGAGCAAGTCTTGGTCACCGATCATAGTCAGGGGCTGCAGGTCGTCCAAGCCGCTGAGTTCCAGGTGCTTTTCGGCAATCATTTTCTCAAACGAAAGCAGTGTGGTGAATAGCAGCTCGCTAAGGTCGAACGCGCTGCGCTGCATTTGCAGCTGCCCAGCTTCAATGCGGCTTAGGTTTAGCATGCCCGTGACCAGACGGCTTAATCTGCGCACTTCGCCGCTGACTAGCGCGAGATATTTCTCGTGATCGTCAGGCGCAATGGTGCCGTCGAGCATGCCATCGATGAACCCGCCGATGCTGGTCATGGGGGTTTTCAGCTCGTGCGACACATTGGCCACAAAGCTACGGCGGCTGGCCTCTAAGGTGGCCAGATTGATCGCCATGGCATTGAAGGCATCAGCGAGAAGACGCAGTTCGTCGTTGGTAGACGAGGTGACGCGGTGGCGGAAATCCCCCTGCGCGAAGCGTTTGGTGGCGGCAATCATGGCATTGAGCGGCTTGACTAGGCTGCGTGTGATGAGAAACACCGCCGCAAACACCAGCACGCTCACCACCAGTGCAGACAGCAAAAACAGCCGCAAAATCCCGCCGAGATAGTCAAACAAGCCTGCGCTAAAGGGCTGTGCGGCCAGCACAAAACCCGCAGTTTCGCCCTGCAAGGTGAAGGGCTGTGCGGCAATCAACATGCTTTGGTCAAACAGCCCACCGACGTTGCTCACCTGTGTGAAATTGCCCGTAAGTGCGGGGGAAACAATCTCCCAAGGCATGCGCCATGCGCCGTGTAGTGGGCACAGCACAGGCGAGGGCAGCCAAGTGTCATGCACTGTCTCCGGGCAGGCGATCACACGGCCGTCGGTGCTGAACACGAATAATTGTGCTTCAAACGTGTTCGAAGCTTGATCCAACACATTGGCAATTGCCTGCGGACGGTCAACTTCTTCCCAATAAATCTGATAGTTGCCGGCATAAATGTTGCTGATATCAAACGCGGCTTGTGTCACGTTGAGCAACAGCAGATTCTGTCGGTCACGTGTCCAGAATTGTGTGGAAAATACCAACAACGCCGAGCCCAAAAACGTGAAGGCACTCAGCAGGATTATCATGAACGCGGAGAAATATTTGCGAAAAAGCTTTGAACTTTTCATACGGGGTGGGTGTGTTCTTTTTTTGCAAAAAAAGAACCAAAAAAACCTAGCTGCCTTCGGCGAGGCTATTGTAGGGGCGGATGCAAAATCCGCCCGCGCGCTACCACAAAATCCAAGAAGCGATAACAGCAGCAAACAGCACCAGCGTAAAAATGCCGGTTTTCTCTAACCAAGCACCTAAGAAAAACCATGCATTGCACGGTGCCAGCAGAATTTTGGCTGTGCTGCTCGCCTGCGCTGTTTCGCCGTAAAATAGTCTCCATTGTTGTTGCGCTTGCGGCCAAGAGGGGAATGAATTGCACAACAGGCTCAGCCCAAAATAAAGGGCAACGAGGTATAGAAAGAAAAAATGGCTTTCTTGCGCACTGCGTACGCCAAACAGCAATAGTGGCGGGGCGGCAGCCGCGATGAATATCCACGCCAGCGCACGCTGTGCCAAATAGGGCAGCAGCGCAAGCAAAAAGCTTTGCGCCGGGCTTTGGGCAGGGGAGTTTTGCACATGGCCGCAATGAACATCCGCAGGCAGGTAGTTCGCGTTTTCTACGGGTATATGCAGCAAGCGGCAGGCTAGGTGCTCCCAAAAACCTTTGAGGAACGCGCCGGGCAGCGTAATAAACTTACTGATTAAATAAATTGTTTTCATGCGAGCACTCCCCAGCCTGTTGTGAATATGTCGTGCAACGTGGTTTCGCCTGCATATAGTGCTTGCAGCTGTGGGTGCAGTGGCGTGGTGAGGTGTTCGACGAACTCGGTGTCGCCTGCCGCGATGCGTGCGGCATAGGCGGTGAACAGCAGTTGTTCGTTGATGAGAAACGGGCCTTCTACATAGCCTTGCAGTAATATCACGGCTTGGTCAATCGCACCACGCAGCAGCAACGTTGCACCTTGCAGTGCAGTGGCATTCATATGAATGGAATTATCTTGTGCATGTTGCAGCGGATGATTTGAGCGTAAACTTTCGGCGATGGCTTCTGCAATGTCGTCCAGGCCCTGCCGCAGATAAAAATCGGCGCGCTGCAACTGCATTTGCGGGTAAATATCGGGCTGTGCAAAGGCGTAATCTCGTGCTTGCACATGCGCTTGCTCTTCGTCGCCCATCAAAAACAGCGCACGCACATGCCGCTGCATGGCCGCAAAATCATAGGGATTGCGCGCCACTGCTTGTTCGGCTAAGTTTGCTAGCAACGGCCAGTTTTCCAGCGCGCGAGCTCGTTCTTGCGCCACGGTGGAGGTCATCCACCACTCATGTCTTCTATGGCTTTGCAGTTCAGCCAGCAACACGCCCACTTCATCGCTGGTGGGGTCTTGCATGGCTAGCCCCGCCAGATTGATGCTGTCATAAATGAGCACATACCGTGTGGGCACTTCATCGCGTTGCATGTCATCGAGCAAAATTTGCTCCACGAGCTCGACTTGCGCGGCAAAGCTTGCCAAGCGGCGCGGCATGCGGGTGGACTCAAACCAGCTCAGCAATGGCGGCATTTGATGCAAATGCATTTGCTGCTCCATGCGCCAAAAGTCAATGGGGCCATACAATCGCTGCAGCATGAGAATGCGCCGTGCAATGCTGAAATGGTTAGTGGTGAAACCCGTGCCGGTGCCCAAAGCGAAGTTGTCGCGTGCCCAGGCTTCGATGTCGGCTTCCGCATTGATTAGCTCTGTATAGACATCAATGGCGGCTTGGTTGTTGCCGCGCAGTTCGTGCCACAGCCCTTGGCCAGCATAGCTGGTTAAACTCACATTGAGTGCCGCGGGAATGAACATCACCGCAGCAAACAGCACAACCAACACAGCCGAAACCCATGCCGACAGCCCCGGACCGCGTGGATTGCGGGCTGGGGCATCATCGTGTTGAATTTGTTCAATGAGCTTGGCTAGTTCGCCTTGCGGCTTGTCCATGGTATTCCTCAATATTGCCCCCTCAGTCACGCCTCTCGGCGTGCCAGCTCCACCGCTTGCGGGGGAGCCTTTGGCAATACCTACACATTTCCATAAATAGTATACCGCGAAGCGGCTAAAGTTTTTTGCGAGATTGCGCCCCCCACCTGCACGCCTACGACGTGCTTTCCTCCCCCAATGACCCACCCCACAAATGCAAGCATTTGTGGGGACCCCGGGCGGGGGAGGCCTTGGCAACACCTACACACGTCTTTAAGAATCATTCGCGAAGCGACGGAAAGTTTTTTTGTTCTTTTTTTCAAAAAAGAACACGAACTCCGCGCTACCCCACCTTGCGCTTCATGCGCCCGGGGTTGCGTTCCACCTGCGGAGCTGCGCCTTGTGTTACACATGAGGCGGTGACCACCACGCGTTCCACGGTGGGGTCGCTGGGGATTTCATACATCAGCGGCTGCAGCAGGGCTTCCATCACGCTGCGAAGGCCGCGTGCACCGGTGTCTTTTTCTAGGGTTTGCTCGGCGATGGCAACCAGAGCATCGTGTTCGAACTCGAGTTCCACGTTGTCGTAAATGAATAATTGTGCGAATTGCTTAATCAGCGCGTTGCGTGGCTCGCTGAGAATGCGCACTAAGCTGGGCACGTCCAGTTCCTCTAGGGTAGCAATGACGGGCATGCGGCCAACCAGCTCGGGAATGATGCCGAACTTCACCAAATCGTGATGTACCACTTGCGACAGCATGTGATCCACCCGTTCTTTTTCGCGCAGTTTGATGGGGGCATCAAAACCCATGGAGCTGCCGCCCACACGCCGTTCGATAACCGATTCGATGCCTGCGAAAGAGCCGCCGCAGATGAATAATATGTTGGTGGTGTCAATTTGCAGCAGTTCGTCGCCGGGGTGTTTGCGGCCACCGCGTGGCGGCACACTGGCCATGGTGCCCTCTAGGATTTTGAGCAAAGCTTGCTGCACGCCCTCGCCCGATACATCCCGCGTGATGGATGGGTTTTCGCTTTTGCGTGCAACTTTGTCAATTTCATCAATGTAGATGATGCCCTGCTCGGCGCGTTCCACATCATGGTCGGCCGCTTGAATCAGGCGCAGCAGAATGTTCTCCACGTCCTCACCCACATAGCCGGCTTCGGTCAGTGTCGTGGCATCGGCAATGGCAAAGGGCACATCAAGAATGCGCGCCAAGGTTTGCGCAAGCATCGTTTTGCCAGAGCCCGTGGGACCCAGCAGCAGCACGTTACTCTTTTGAATCTCCACGCGGCTGCTGCGCTGCCCCAAATGACCAATGCGCTTGTAATGGTTATACACCGCCACAGCAAGGGCAGTTTTTGCGGCATCTTGCCCAACCACGAAGTCATCCAGCTTGCGCTTTAGCTCCACTGGCGTGAGCAAGCGGTTGTTGAACACCGGACGCAAGGGTTCCATGGGTGGCAGTTCATTGTGTTCCTCATTGAGAATATCCACGCAAAACTCCACGCATTCATTGCAAATGAATACGCCCGGTCCTGCGATCAGTTTATCGATGGCGGCTTGGCTTTTTCCACAAAATGTGCAAATGACATTCTGCGGCAGCTCGCCGTGAAAATATTCCTGCATACAAACTCCTTGATATTTTAGCACTTCTTCGCGTGTAGGGGCGGCAATCTGCCGCCCGTGCCTCTTGATGTGATGCAAAAAATCGCGGGCGGCAGATTGCCGCCCCTACACGAGGGTGCGTTATCTCTTGTCTAACACCTTATCCACTAGGCCGTACTTCATGGCCTCTTCAGCAGTCATGAACGTGTCGCGGTCGGTGTCGCGCTCGATGACCTCAAGCGGTTGGCCGGTGCGCTCGGCGAGGATAGCATTCAGGCGTGCACGGGTGCGCAGAATGTGGTCAGCGGCAATTTTGATGTCGCTGGCCTGGCCGCGTGCGCCGCCCATGGGCTGGTGAATCATAATCTCGCTGTTGGGTAGTGCCATGCGCTTGCCCTTGGCACCTGCCGCCAGCAAAAATGATCCCATGCTTGCAGCCATGCCCATGCAAATGGTGGCCACATCACATTTGATGTAGTTCATGGTGTCGTAAATCGCCAGCCCTGCGCTCACGCTGCCGCCGGGGCTGTTGATATAAAAACTGATGTCTTTTTCGGGGTCTTCGCTTTCTAGGTGCAGCAATTGCGCGATGACCAAACTGGCCGTTACGTCATTCACTTCGTCGCTGAGCATCACAATGCGTTCGTTGAGCAAGCGCGAAAAAATGTCAAAGCTGCGTTCGCCGCGCCCGGTTTGTTCAATAACCATGGGGACTAAAGCCATAGTAACCTCCAATGCTTAATTCAAAATGCTTAATGCTTAATTATGGGGCAAAAAGCTATGCCTTAATCGCCGTGCCCTTCACAAATTCAAGCGCACGCACGCGGTTGAGGTCTTTGACGATGTCGCTTTCGGGCACAGCCATTTTCACCCGCGCCAATGGCACATTGTATTGTTCGGCCAAGCGTTGCTGCTCGGCTTCAATTTCTTCGGCTTCGGGCACAAAGTCTTCCAGTGCAGCGATTTTCTCCAGCGCAAGCTCAACTTTCACTTGCATGGTGCTTTGTTCAGCCAGCCGCGCGGTGAGAGCATCGGGGCTTTCGCCAAAGATTTCGGCATAGCGTTCCATCGAAAGCTGGAAGCGCTCTAGGAACATGTCAATGTTTTGTTGGGTGCGGCGGTCAAACATTTCCTGCGGGATTTCACCTTGCAGCAGTTCAACCAGTTTATCTTGCACGCCTTTGTCCAGTGCTTCGTCGGCGGCTTGTTTTTTGCTGTCTACCAGTTCTTCGGCAATGCCTTTTTTCAGGTCTGCCACGGTGTTGTAGTCTTCGCCCACTTCTTGTGCAAAGTCATCGTCAAGCGGCGGCAGTTCTTCAGCTTTCAGCTCATGCAGAGTCACTTCAAACACCACCGGTTGGCCGGCAAGGTGTTCAGCGTGGTATTCTTCTGGGAAAGTGACGTTCACTTCAAAGCTTTCGCCGGGTGTGTGGCCAATCACTTGCTCTTCAAAGCCAGGGATAAACTGCCCCGAGCCAAGTTTGAGCTCGAAGTTTTCGCTGGTGCCGCCATCAAATGGCACGCCGTCTAACATGCCTTTGAAGTCGATGACAGCAATGTCACCGTCTTGCGCCGGGCGGGGAGCGACTTCCACATGTCGAGCGTTGCGCGCACGCAGTTCGTCAATGCGTGCATCCACGTCTTCGTCGGTGACGTCAGCACTGGGCACTTCTACTTCAATGCCCTTGTAGCCGTCAATTTCCACTTCGGGTTGCACGATGACGGTGAAGCTGAATGTTGCGCCTTGTTCTTTGTTCAGCTCGTCAACTTCCAAGTTTTCGGGGCGAAAGATGGGTTCCAGTTCAGCACCTTTGAGTGCCGCAGCCACGGCGTCGGGCAGCAGGGCATCTAGGGCGTCTTCAAAGAAGACTGCATCGCCAAAGCGTTTTTCAATCATGCTGCGCGGTGCTTTGCCTTTGCGAAAGCCAGGCAGAGTGATATCGGGCAGTTGCTTGGCGAATTCTACATCCAGTGCGGCGCGGAAGTCTTCGGCCGAAATAGCGGCGTTTACTTTGTAGGTTGCGGGGGCGGTTTTTTCTTTGCTTACGAAGCTCATGGGCGGTTGTTCTCCTCATCAATAAATATCCAGCTTATATTATACAACATCCACGCATGAAATGCTAGTGTTTTTTCAAAAAAAGTGTAACTTGGGCAAATAAAAAACTCCCCCTTACCAGCAAGGGGGAGTTTGGACACGATGTTTTCCGAAAATTTACACCACAACAATGCCATTATACAGCTCATCGTAGTCGTTGCCAGCACCAACAATGCCATTGTCGTCATCCTCGATGA
>WQWM01000039.1 GCA_009785335.1 Oscillospiraceae bacterium | reverse complement strand
TGCATTCGCGTGCCCGCAAGCGACGGCCACATGGCTGCCGTGTTTGTGCGCTTTGCTCCGGGCAAAAAGCCCAGCAAAGAAGAAATTCTGAACACCTGGGCAAACTATCCCGCTGCTGACCTGCCCAGCGCACCCAAGCAGTTCTTGCACTATTTCACCGAAGATAACATGCCCCAAACCCGCCTTTGCCGTGACCTTGAAGGCGGCATGGCAATTTCGGTTGGGCGGCTGCGCGAAGATTCGCAGTATGACTACAAGTTCATTTGCCTCAGCCACAACACGCTGCGCGGTGCAGCCGGCGGCGCGGTGCTAATGGCTGAGTTGCTGTGTGCGCAGGAGTATATCTAGCGAGATTTTTGTAACTTTTTTGAAAAAAAGTTGCGCAAAAAACTTGAGCCGCTTCGCGGTGGACTTTAAAACCTAATCTAAAGTTTTTTTGGTTACTTTTCTTTCAAGAAAAGTAACGCCTGCGCGGCGAGCGCAAATCATACACAGAGGAGAATTCCCATGAAAAAAACAATTTTTACCGGTGCGGGTGTGGCAATTGTCACCCCGTTCAACGACGATTTTACTGTTAACCACGAAAAGCTAGGCGAGCTGATTGACTGGCAAATTGACAACGGCACCGATGCCATTATCATCTGCGGCACAACGGGCGAAGCCAGCACACTGGACCACGACGAGCACGTGGCTTGCATTCGCACGGCAGTGGAAAAAACCGCCGGACGTGTGCCAGTGATTGCCGGCACGGGCAGCAACGATACTGCTTATTCGTTGGAGCTTTCGCAAGACGCTGCCAATGTTGGCGCAGATGCCCTGCTGCAAGTAACGCCGTACTACAACAAGACTTCCCAAGCCGGGCTTGCCAAGCATTTTCTTTATGTTGCCGAGCGCGTGAATCTGCCGATGATTTTGTACAACGTACCATCGCGCACAGGCATGACCATCGCACCTGAGACCTATGCCGAGCTGTGCAAGCACCCCAACATCGTGGCCACCAAAGAAGCCAGCGGCGACGTGAGTGCCATTGCGAAAACTATGGCATTGTGCAGCGGCGAGCTTGATTTATATAGCGGCAACGACGACCAAATCGCCGCGCTGATGGGCTTGGGCGGCAAAGGTGTGATCTCGGTGCTGAGCAACGTGGCACCTGCTTTGTGCAAGGAAATTACTGTGGGCGCACTTGCAGGCAACCAAGCAGACACCACTGCAAAGCAGCTAAAATATTTGGACTTGTGCAACGACCTGTTTTGTGATGTGAATCCCGTGCCTGTGAAAGAAGCGATGAATTTGATGGGCATGAACGTGGGACCATGCCGCATGCCGCTTGCGGAAATTAGTGCGGCAGGGCGCGAGAAAGTAAGGGCTACGTTGGCTAGGCATGGGTTGGTTTAGGAGGAGTTTGGATGAGTGCTAAGGAGCATGTATTACAAGAAATTAATCTGATGCCCACAGATGACGTGATTGAGATGTTCATCATGTGGAAAAATCACCGCAACATGCTTGAGCTTGAAATCAGCAAACTCAATGAAACGCAAGAGCCTTCCCCTTGGGAGGGCTTGCGTAAATTTCGCGGCACGCTTAAACGTGATATTGATATCAAAAAAGAACTAGCGGAGTATTATGATGAAAAATACACGCGTCCTGATTGACACAAACGTGTTGATTGACTATATTTGTGAGCGTGAGGTTTTCATACAAGCCTCTACTGAAATTTTTAGATTGTGTGAAACAAAGCAAATTCAAGCTAGCATTGCAGCACACAGCGTGCAAAACATTTTATATATTTTGCGTAAAGATTATACGCAAGCACAGTTACGCGAAATTTTGCTGTATATCTGCAATGCTTTAAACGTCATCGAAATCGACCGTTATAAGGTTATTTTAGCGTTGCAAAATAAGCGTTTCCGTGATTTTGAAGATTGTTTGCAGTCGCTGTGCGCTGAAAAATTCTATGCAAAATATATCATCACCCGCAATTGCAAGGATTTCAGCGCGAGCGTAGTTCCAGCGGTCAGTCCGCAAGAATTCCTCGCGTTGTTTAATTAGGAGAATAAAGATGCTTAAGATTCTATTGAGCGGCTGCAATGGCCGCCTTAGCCGCGCCGTCATTGACTACACCGAAACCCGCGATGATGTGCAAATTGTTGCGGGCATTGACCCTTGTGCACCTGCGAAAGCGCTTGCTTTCCCCGTGTTTGCATGCCCGGCGCTAGTGACGGTGCAAGCGGATGTCATTATTGACTGCTCGCTGCCGTGTGCGCTGCCGGCACTGCTGGATTACGCCGTGGCAGAAAAAATCCCCTGCGTGGTTGCCACCACAGGCTACACCAATGAAGAACTATCCGTGCTTGACGATGCAGCAAAGCACATCGCCGTGCTGCAAAGCGGCAACATGTCGCTGGGTATTCACCTGCTGAAAGAGCTTGCTCGCCAGGCTGCGCAAGTGCTGGGCGAGGCCTTCGACATTGAAATCATCGAGGCGCACCACAGCCAAAAACTCGATGCCCCCAGCGGCACAGCGTTTATTTTAGCCAATGCGGTGAATGATGGCCTCGATTGCCCGCGCGAGCTGGTGCATGAGCGTGAATCACGCCGCCAAGTGCGTCCGCAAAGCGAAATTGGCATGCATGCCATTCGCGGCGGCACCATCACCGGTGAGCACACTGTGCTGTTCGCAGGCTTTGACGAAGTGGTTGAGCTCACACACAAGGCGCACAGCAAGGCGATTTTCGCCGCTGGGTGCATCAGTGCCGCGCGATTCATGGCGGACAAGCAACCGGGGCGCTACACGATGAACGACATTGTGAACCCCTGCTGCGACTAAGAGGAGTGAACATGCAATCTACAGATAGCCGCGCTTTTTGTTGCGCAGGGCTTGGCGAAAGCTACTTAAACGTGGGACAGTTGAACTTATTTATGGTTTGCGAACAGCCAAATGCACAGGCTTTTCGCAAGCTACCACCGGGTTATTCCATCCGCCTGTGCAGGCACGATGAACTGGAAAAATGGATGCACACCGCACTGCAACAAGAATGGGTTTCGGTTATTTCTGGCTACTATGAGCGCGTTTATGCACTGCGTGCAGAGGAGTTTTTCTCGCGTTGCACGTTCGTGTGTGACGAACAAGATAATCCAGTTGCCACCTGCTTTTTGTGGCAGGCCTATGGTCGTGTGAACACACTGCACTGGTTTCGCACGCTGCCTGAAGCCGAAGGACGCGGGCTTGGGCGTGCGTTGCTCAGCCAATCTGCTGGCCGATGCGCAATACCCGATTTATCTGCACACGCAACCGTCTTCTGCCTGCGCGATTAAGCTGTATAGCGACATGGGCTTTGCGCTGGTGACCAATCCTGTGATTGGTCACCGCAGCAACGATTTGGCCGAAAGCCTGCCTGTTTTGCAGCAGGTGATGCCTGCGGCTGACTATGCCGCACTGCGCTTTGTGGAAATCGACGACACGCTGCACCACGCCGCACTAACGAAAGAAACTTCGGAGTTTTAGTGAATGCAAGCTTTGCTGCTTTATGCGATTTCAAATGGAAATTTAGCCAAAGTTGATGCTGCCCTGCGGGGTGGCGTGACGATGCTGCAATTGCGCAATAAGCTGCTGCCCGACAACGAGCTTTTGCAGCTTGCACAGCAGGTGAAACGCTTGACGGACAAGCATGGCGTGCCGCTGGTCATCAACGATCGCGTGGATGTTGTCATGGAAGTTGACGCAGCGGGCGTGCATCTTGGGCCAAGCGACGGCGACCTGCGTGCTGCGCGGACTGTGTTAGGCAGCAGCAAAATCTTGGGTGCGACGGCGCGAACGGTTGAGCAAGCCCTAGCTGCACAAGCCGCTGGAGCGGACTACTTGGGCAGCGGCGCGGTGTTTGGCAGTGCAACAAAGCTCGATGCCACGCGCATGCCGCTTGAACTGTTTCGCGAAATTTGCAAGACTGTGACGATTCCTGTGGTTGCCATTGGCGGCATCGATGTGACGAATATTCATCAGTTGCGCGGCTGCGGCATGGCTGGCTTCGCTGTGGTCGGCGGGGTGTTCAACGCTGATGATGTGCATCAGGCGACATTACATCTTAAGGAGGCCGCGCTGCAATGTATATCCCCTCACCCGAAAATGTTTTGCTAGATTTGACACTCGTTCGGCATGGGCAGTCTTATGGCAATGTGCCGCCAAACAATCGCCTAGCACATGCGGATGCGCCCAACGACTGGCATCTTACGCCGTTGGGCGTGCAACAGGCCGATTACCTCGGTCGATATTACGCCGCCTTGCCGCTTGACCAAGTGATTTGTAGCCATTTGCAGCGCGCGCAACAAACCGCGCAGGCGGTGGTGAAGCATCAACCCAAGCCAGTTGCGCTGCGCGTTGACCCCGAAGTCTGCGAAGTGTTTGACTGCGGCAGCAGTGACCCTGCGCAGTGGCAGGCGCGTGCATTGCGCGTGGTACGTGCGCTGCGTGAGGACTCCCCGCTAGGTGCGCGGGTGATGGTGGTTGCCCACGGCGTGTTCAACAATTTTTTGCTCAATGCGCTGCTGGGGCTGCCTGCCCCGCCGCATACGGTGCGCTTTTTTCAGCAAAACACGAGCGTTTCACGCGTGATATTCTGCAACGAAAACGTCCCCGAATACGAACGCATTCAGTTGCAATACATGAACCGCGTTAACCATTTACCGCAGGAGCTTATCACATGAGCAAGATTACGCTGACCACCATAGTCATGATACGCGACCCCGCCACCGGGCAAGTGCTGGTGCAAGATCGGCTGCGCTCGTCATTCAAGGGGCTGAGCTTCCCTGGCGGGCACGTTGAGCCAGGTGAAAGCCTGCACGACTGCGCCATACGCGAGGTGGCGGAAGAAACTGGTCTGTCTGTGCGCAACCTGCAATTTTGTGGGTTTAAGCACGAGTGCTGGCGTGAACATGACGATGAAGAGCACCGCTATTTTGTGTTTTTCTATAAGACCGATGATTTTTCGGGCACGCTAATGGATACTGCTGAGGGGCGGCATTTTTGGAGCAACTTGGACGATCTGTTGCTGCGCAAGGCCGAGTTTACGCCGTGGTTTGAAGACTACATCCCCATGTTTGACGGCGCGCACAGCGAAGCATTTTGCACTTACCCAAACCTCGGGGACTATGACACGCGAGAATTGGTGTATTTTTGATGTCAACCCCCATAATTTTTTTGTGCTTCGCACCCCTCCCTCACCCGTTGCGACGGGAGCTCCCTCTACAAGAGGGAGCCGAGGCTTGCTTTTTCGACTCATGTAAAAAAATCCATCGCGAAGCGGCTAGGTTTTTTTGGTTCTTTTTTTGCAAAAAAAGAACAGAAAAGGAGCGACCATGCGCATCATACTAACAATCGCAGGCAGCGACAGCAGCGGCGGCGCGGGCATTCAGGCGGATCTGAAGACCATTGCGGCGCACGGTTGCTATGGCACCAGCTGCATTACGGCGCTGACGGCGCAAAACACGCGCGGCGTGGCGGCGGTACACGTGCCACCTGCGGAATTTTTGGCTGCGCAGCTGTGCGAAACCATCAGCGATTTTGCGCCTGCGGCTGTGAAAATCGGCATGCTGCCCAACGCGGACTGCGTTGAGGTCGTGGCGGCTGCGTTGCAATCGCTTAGTTGCCCTGTGGTGCTTGACCCTGTGATGGTGGCTACCAGCGGTGCACGTTTGGCTGAGGCCGAAACCCTGCGGCGGCTATTTCCGTTTGCCACGCTCATCACCCCAAACCTACGTGAAATGGAAACCCTGTGTGGATATACTATTTTTAATGAAGAAGATATGCTGCGTGCAGCAAGTGAGCTAGGCTACCCAGTGTTGCTCAAAGGTGGACACGCCGGCAGCGACGAGGCCGCAGATTTGCTTTTCTATGATAACACGGCAACCTGGCTACGTGCGCCGCGCGTGCTCACCGACGACACCCACGGCACCGGCTGCACACTGAGCAGCGCGATTGCCTGCAACTTAGCACTAGGGCATGATTTGCTTGAAAGTTGCCGTCTGGCTAAGCTCTGGCTCACAGATTTATTGCGCGAAAAACCAAATTTCGGCGTGCCAAATGGACCATTATTTCATAACCACCCCGCCCTGCGGGCACCCCTCCACGCTCACCCCAAAAATGCAAGCATTTCTGGGGACCCCAGCGGAGGGGAATTGGAGGATGCATGATTGTGAACGGAAAACCCGCTGAAGATTTCGCGGGTACACTGCTTGAATATTTGCAGCAACACGGCTATCGCCACGATTGCGTGGTGGTTGAACGCGGCGGCGAAATCATTACACATGAGCAATTTGCTTGCGTGCAACTGCAGGCTGATGATGCGCTCAATATTCTGCATTTTATGGGAGGCGGCTAATGGACGATATCTTTCAATTGGGCGGAAAAACGTTCAATTCTCGCTTTATTTTGGGCAGCGGCAAGTTTTCGCTGCCGCTGGTGCAGGCTGTAACCGAACAGGGTGGTGCACAGATGATTACCTTGGCACTGCGCCGCGCCAATGCAGGCGGACAAGAGAATATTCTGGATTTCATCCCGCCCAATGTGACGATTATCCCCAACACCTCGGGGGCTCGCAACGCCGACGAAGCTGTGCGCATCGCAAGATTGGCACGTGCGCTGGGCTGCGGCGATTTCGTGAAAGTGGAGATCATGCGTGACACGCGCTATCTGTTGCCTGAGAACACTGAGACCATTCGCGCCACCGAAATACTGGCGGCCGAAGGCTTTGCTGTGCTGCCTTATGTCTACCCGGATTTAGCCGTTGCACGCGCACTGGTGAGCGCAGGTGCCGCCGCCGTGATGCCCTTGGGCGCACCCATCGGCAGCAACAAGGGCTTGCTCACCCGCGATTTTATCGAAATTTTAGTGCACGAAGTCGAACTGCCCATCATTGTGGATGCGGGGATTGGTCGACCATCGCAGGCCTGCGAGGCCATGGAACTCGGCTGCGCAGCCGTGATGTGCAACACTGCTGTGGCCTCCGCCGGTGACCCGGCTGCGATGTCACGTGCGTTCAAGCTGGCGATTGAAGCGGGCCGAGCGGCTTATCTCGCGGGCCCGGGACGCGTGCTCGAACGTGGCGCTGAAGCTTCATCACCCTTGACAGGATTTCTTGATGACTAATTTTGACTACCTGCCCGGGATGCAGAAAATTGAGAGCGATATTTTGCCGAAAGTGCATGAATATATGCGTGATTTCTCTTCGGAAAATTACACGGAAGAGGAGGTTCGCGCGGCGTTGGCTTGCCCTGCACCGAGTATTGCAAACTTTTCGGCACTGCTTTCCCCTGCTGCTGAGCCGTTGCTGGAAGAAATCGCACGCGCGGCGCAAACCGTCACTCGCCGCTGGCACGGCAACAATGTAGGGTTATATACCCCGCTGTATCTCGCGAATTATTGCGACAATCATTGCGCCTATTGCGGATTTAGCTGCCATAAGACCATCACGCGCACTAAGCTTTCGATGCATGAGCTGCGGCAACGCGCCGAGGAAATTGCAGCGAGCGGCTTGCAGGAAGTTCTCGTGCTAACAGGCGAAAGCCGCAGCGAAAGCTCTGTGGAGTACATCGCGCAAGCCATCACGTTGCTGCGTGACTATTTTGCCGTGATCAGCATCGAAATTTATCCGCTGAACTGTGATGAGTACGTGCAATTGCAGCAAGTCGGCGCGGATTACGTGAGTGTGTATCAGGAAACCTACGACCCGGTTTTGTATGATAAATTACACTTGGAGGGGCCCAAACGCTGCTATACCTATCGATTTTACGCGCAGGAACGCGCGCTGCTGAGCGGCATGCGTGGGGTGAGTTTTGGTGCATTGCTGGGCTTGGGCGATTGGCGGCGCGATATTTTTGCTGCCGGGTTGCATGCATATTTTACCCAGCGAAAGCATCCGCAGGCGGAAATCGCGTTTTCGCTGCCACGCATGCGCCCGCATAGTCATGTGACCGAGCGCGAACTCATGCAAGCGATGTTAGCACTGCGCTTGTTTATGCCGCATGCAGGCATTGCCATCAGCACGCGGGAGCGGCCGCAGTTGCGCGATGCCGCTGTGCGTGTGGCTGCCACAAAGATGTCCGCCGGGGTGCGCACCAGCGTGGATGAACACAATGATCCACAGTTCAGCATCGCCGACCCACGCAGCGTGGCCGAAATTCACGCTATGCTGCGCAAGAACGACTTACAACCTGTGTATTTGGACTATATAAGATGAAAGAAATAATTGTAACGAATCGGCAGTTATGCTCTGGCGATTTTATGCTGCAAATCGAAAAAGCCCTGCAGTCGAAACCGTGGGGCTTGTTGTTGCGTGAAAAAGATTTATCACGCAGTGAATACGCCGCTCTCGCCGCACAAGTTGCGCCGCTATGCCGCGCACAGGGCGTGCAATTGATTACCTACCTGCCGCACATGGGTGACTTTGTGCATATGCCATTTGCACAAGCAAAGCCCACCGCTCAGCCCTTTAGTGTGTCGATCCACAGCGTGGAAGAAGCTGTGCAGGCACAATCACTTGGCGCGACATTTATCATTGCCGGACATATTTTTGCCACGCAAAGTAAACCAGCTTTACCACCACGTGGCCTGAACTTTCTTCATACCGTGTGCAAAAATGTGACAATACCCGTATTCGCAATCGGCGGAATCACCCGCGAAAATGCGCATGATTGTGTTGCAGCTGGTGCGGCAGGCATATGCCGGATGTCGCATTGGTTCAATTAGTGTGATAATTGGCCACAAATAGTTACAAGATTGTAACTGGACTTTTGCGCAACTTCCTGCTATACTATCGGCAGGAGGTATTTTTATGCCACGAAAACTGTTCTGCGAACTTGGACCTGCGGCATACCGCATTTCATTGTGCAAAGTGCGCATGTTGCGGCGCATGCGTAATTTGCTGCTGTGCCGCGATAAAATCGCCCACACGATTAACTGCACGGCTCTGCCTGTGCGTGTTTATGCGCACAAGTCGCTCATTCGCCGCACATTGGGCGAGGTGGACATGCAGCTGCAAGAAAACAAGGCACATAACCTGGCCATTGCTGCGCCGCGTATCCATGGCATCATCATTCGCCCGGGTGAAACATTCTCTTTCTGGTCGCTGGTGGGTTACTGTAGCACACGAAAAGGCTATCGCGAAGGCTTGACCATTTCAAGCGGGAAAGCGATTGCGGGTGTGGGCGGCGGCCTTTGTCAGTTCACCAATTTAGTGCATTGGCTTGCGTTGCATAGTCCGCTTGATATTACCGAGCACCATCACCATGATGGTGTGGATTTATTCCCCGATTTTGGGCGCCAGGTCCCCTTTGGCTGCGGCACTTCTATCCACTACAACAACCTTGACTATCGCCTAACCAATAACACAAATCAAGCGTTTCAGCTGCTCGCCTGGGTGAGCGACACGCACCTGCATGGCGAACTGCGCTGCGAAACGCCTCTGCCCCTGCGCTGGCACATTGCTGAAACCGAAAGCTATTTTAGCCGTGTTAACGGTAAGCTTTATCGCGTTAACAAGATAGAACGCCGCACCGTTGAAGCCCGAACGGGCAACACCATGCAGCGTGAAATCATTCGCCAAAGCAACGCACGGGTAATGTACGACGAATCGCACATTCCGCCCGACAAAATCCGCTAGTTTATCATGCCATACAAGCATGCAAGCGCCTGCGCAAGGCCACCCACTTCATCAATGAGTCCCTCTTGCACCGCTTGTTCGCCGGTGAGCGTGCGTCCGAAATCCATGGTGAGTTCGCCGACCTCAAGCATAATTTTGCGGTAACGCGCTGGCGTGATAGCACTGTGGCTTGCGACAAAATCAACAATTCTTTCCTGCATTTGCTCGAAATAATTCATGGTTTGTGACACCCCGAGCACCAAGCCGTTCATGCGCACAGGATGGATGGTCATCGTCGCGCTGGGCACGATAAACGACCGCCGCGCTGCCACTGCCAGGGGCACGCCAATGGAATGCCCGCCGCCCAGCACCAGCGAAACGGTGGGTGTTTTCATGCTGGCCATGAGCTCTGCCAAGGCAAGCCCAGCCTCAATGTCGCCGCCCACGGTGTTCAAAATCACCAATAAGCCTTGTATATCGCGGTTTTCTTCTAGTGCCACCAGCTGTGGGATAACGTGTTCATACTTTGTGGTTTTTGTTTCGGCCGTTAGTTCGCTATGCCCCTCAATTTGCCCGATAATGGTGAGACATTGCACCGGCCCACCTGTTGCTAGCACGCCCATGTCTGTGGAATTAGGCGCATGACGACGATCGCCATGTGGCTCGTTGTCAGCTTCAATTGAAATTTCAGGTGGTATCATCTCGGCATTATTTTCGCGCTTCATCGCATTAACCTCCTAAGGGTTTTCCCTTAGTTTGCCCGTCAACACGCAAAAAACACAGCAGCTTTTGCTACTGTGTTGAAAAAAATCTACTCTAATCTAATTGCACGCCATCCACATAGTCGGTAAAACCAACTTTGTATACGCCATTGGACGACACTTTGTACATCACTGCCACCACGTCTTCAAGCATATCACAAATGCAGTAGCACGCGCTGTCGCGATAAAGCATACCAACCTTAATCGACAGCTTGCTGTCGCCATACACCGTCAATTCCTTGCCTGAGCTATTGACAAATCTCATTTGATTCACTTTTTTAACCTCCTGAATGATTCCTAACAGCGCACCGTTAAGCTAGTGCGTTAGCGCGGTGACTTGCTAATATTATTATACCAGCAATCAATTCAAAAGTCAAGAGGTCTTTTCAATTATTTCATACTTTTTTCGCGTGTTTTGGAATAATTTGTTCAAATTAGGCCTGTGTTTTTACTATTATTCCCTTGGCAGTTTTGCACGATAAAGTTCATGGTTTTACTCTACAAAATTTCATGTAATTCTGTGTGACGATTGCTTATCATCTCTCCGCATAACGCGATAAAGTGCGAAAGTGACACCTGGTTCACTTGCATACCCGTGCGCACGCGCAATGAAATCGTGCCGCTATCGCGCTCGGCATCGCCCACAATGACGATATACGGCGTCAACCCTTGACGGAACGTCTTGACTTTGCTACCCATGTTTCCCTCACCAGCGTCCACTTGCACGCGCAAGCCAACAGCACGCAGCTGCGCGGCCACTTCGTTGGCATACTCATTGTGCTCATCGCGCACGGGGACCACACCGATTTGCAGCGGCGACAGCCACAGCGGGAATTTGCCTGCAAAATGCTCGGTGATGATACCAATAAAGCGCTCAATGCTGCCCAACGCCGCACGGTGAATCATCGTGGGGCGGTGCGTTTGACCATCAGAACCAACATATTCCAGTTCAAAACGCTCAGGAAGTTGAAAATCCAGCTGCAATGTGCCACACTGCCACGAACGCCCCAGGCAGTCGCTGAGATGAAAGTCCAATTTGGGGCCATAAAACGCGCCGTCGCCCTCATTAAGCTTATAGTCATAGCCCAACTCAGTGATGGCGTCGCGCAGGGCATCGGTGGCGGCATCCCAATCAGCGATGTCACCCATGGCTTTTTCAGGACGCGTGGACAACTCAATGCGACAATCAAAGCCAAAATACGAGTACATTTTTTGAATGAGTGCAACATTTGCTTTCACTTCATCCTTGATTTGCTCGCGCGTCATGAAAATGTGCGTGTCATCTTGCGTGAAGCCGCGCACGCGCATTAGCCCATGCAACGCACCCGAAAGCTCATTGCGGTGTACCAAGCCAAGCTCTGCCAATCGCATAGGCAGCTCACGGTATGACCGCGGCCGCATGCCATAATATAACAATGCGCCTGGGCAGCTCATCGGCTTGATGGCAAACTCCTGATCTTCCACCTGCGTGGTATACATGTTCTCCTTATAATGAAACCAGTGCCCACTGCGCTCCCACAACTGTTGGTTGAGCATGATGGGCGTGTTGATTTCCTCATAACCTGCCTCGGTGTGCACACGCCGCCAAAAATCAAGCAGCTGATTACGCAAAATCATACCTTTGGGCAGATAGAACGGCAAACCCGGGCCTTCATCCATCAGCGCAAACAGCTCTTGCTCGCGGCCGATTTTGCGATGATCACGCTTCTTGGCTTCCTCCAGCATGTGCAGGTGCGCCTTGAGCTCCGCCTTGCTGGGGAAAGCATAGGCATAAACGCGCTGCAACATCTTGCGAGTCGCATCACCGCGCCAATATGCACCCGTGACAGCATGCAGCTTGAACGCCCAGCCTAGCAGCTGCTGCGTGTTATCCACATGCGGGCCGCGGCAAAGGTCGCAGAAGCCGTCTCCAGTGTAGTACACCGAAATTTCCTCGTCATCGGGCAACTCGGCAATCAGCTCCAGCTTATACGGATTGGCGGAAAAAATCTGCTGCGCTTGCGCTTTGCTCACCACGTTGCGGGTAAAGTCCGCGCGCCGCTTGAGAATCTCGGTCATTTTCGCTTCAATCGCCGCGAAATCTGCATCCGTCAAGGTGTGCGGCAGGTCAAAATCATAGTAAAACCCATGGTCAATTGCAGGACCAATGGCCAGCTGTGTGCCGTCAAATAGTTCCGTTACGGCCTGCGCCAGCACGTGCGCCAAGCTGTGGCGCGCCATTTCAATTTGCATAAACATTCCTCCTAATACGCTATTCTTTTTATTATAACACATTTCCCGCTACTTGTCCAGCACTTTTGCTTGACAATGCGCGAAATTTGTGCTAAACTCGTACTAACATATTTAAGGAGGTCGTGCATGCTAAAGAAAAAATACCTGAAACCGCAAAACGCC
>WQWM01000038.1 GCA_009785335.1 Oscillospiraceae bacterium | reverse complement strand
CACATTGAGTTCAACGAAGACGGCCAGCCCGAAAGGATTCGTTCGAGTGATGGGACAACAATGTATGTTGACTATGGCGACGACAATCAGGCGCAGGGCTTTTCGGCGCAATCCAGCAATAATGCAGGTCGCCATCAAGTTCAATCCATCACGCAAACACACGGTGGCAATATAACAAGCCAAATGACCTTCGCGCATACTTCGAATGGCGATGTAGAATATGTAACTGACGAAAAGACTGGCATGGTGACCAGCTTTATCTATGACCGTTTTGGCAATGTGACCAGCCGCACAATTCGCAATGGCGATTTATCGCTGACTGAAAGCATGGTCTACACCCCCTGCGGCAATTTCTTGCTCGAACACACGGATTTCAACGACAACACAAGCTATTTTGCATGGGACACCGTTCTCATTGGTGGGCGTGAGGTAGTTTCACGCGGCCTGCTGCTCAGTGCAACTGACCCCAACGGCAACACCATCACTTACACCTACTGCCCAACCACCGACCAGTTGCTAAGTGTTTCGGGCACAGGACGTCCCGGTCAAGTCGTCACCACCAGCTTTGATGTGCAAGACCAACTTGCCACTATCACGCGCAGTCATCGTGGTGGGACGTATAGTTATCGCTATGACAGCCGCGGCCGCACTACTCACGCCATGGTGGGCAATGTTGCACTGGTGACGAACACCTACAACGACCAAAACGACCAGCTAGTTCAGCAATTGTTCGCCAACGGCGACCGCTTTGAACCTGTGTTCGACAACCGCGGCCGCCTGGTTGCAGAATACTGGAACGGCGTGCGTGCAGTCACATATTACTACAATGAAAACGACAGATTGTCGCAGCTCATTGACCACACCGGCGATGAAGACGTAACCCAACGCTTCGACTACGACTTTGCCGGGCGGCTGGTGCGCGTGAGCGGCACAGACGGACTAACCACACACATCACCTACGATGCCAACGGCGCGCCAACGCTGCTGCGCACGGAACTTAACGGCGAGGTTATCCACGATTCGCTCTTCCTCACCAACATGCAAGGCCAGCCAATGGACGCGAGTTTCTTCGCGCTGGGGGCTTCGCTGAGCTATACCTACGACGGTCTCAATCGCCCCATCCAGCGCAGCTTGATGATGCCCAACGCAGCGGTGAGCACCTCACTTATCTTCCAACAAGATGAAGAAACAGGAGCTACGAGAAATCTCGTTGAAACCTTCCGCAACGAATTGTTCGGCGGGATGCTGCTGCATGAGTGGACCTATAAATACGATGCTGCGGGCAACATCACACGCATCACAGACCATAACAACCGCGTGACAGAATTCACCTTCGATGGCCTCAACCGCTTGACGAGCGAGACGATTGATGGTATACTATGGGAGTACGAGTTTGATGCAGGCGGCAACATCACCGAGATTCGCCGTGGCGGCGTGGTGGAGCATACCCTAAGCTTTGGCAATCCCAACTGGCCCGACCAGCTCACGGCTTTCGACGGCCGCACGATTACTTATGACCGCATAGGCAACCCGCTGACCTACGGCAACTACTCCTTCACCTGGGAGCGCGGACGCTTGCTCACGCGCGTTTACTACAACGGTGAGCTGCTGCATCGCTTTGGCTATGATGCCGCCGGTCGCCGCGTCAGCCGCACCAGTTATGACGGCCCTGAGCCTGTGACCACGCGCTTCTACTACATGGGGCAGCAGCTCATCCGCCAGTGCGACGGCACTGACACCCTCGATTTCACTTGGGATGCCGATGGCCGCCCGGTGGGCTTCACGCACAACGGCACGCCATATTTCTACCTGCTCAATCTGTTGGGCGATGTCGTGGCGATTATGGACGCTGACGGCAACATCGTGGCGGAATACACATACGACGCTTGGGGCAATGTCACCGTGTTTGAGGGTCGCCAGCCGGTGAATGCGCCCGCGCCGACGCAACAAAGTGCACCTGCACAGCAACATGCATCTGTTGCCCCAGCGGCGAGCGTTGAAGCCATGCTGAACACAACGGCTGCTCGCACTCCCGTGGCAGTGGCTGCACTTGCCGCAGATGAACCATGCGAGTTGTTCGTCTTTGCTGAGCGTGCTTTCTTGCGCATGATGCTGGCCGAACTTGGCCTTGATGAAGAGAGCAAGCAAGCGCTGGTGCCTGCCATGCAAACGCTTGGGCTTGGCGACCGCGCGGCCGTGTTGCGCGCCTTCGCAGCACAGGGCGTTTGCGAAAGCTATCTTGACATGGTGTTTTTGCTCATTGAAAATCAAATTTGGCGTGTTGAATTATTAGTTGAGCAAATTTTTATTTCGTTGTTCTTGAGCGAAACAACCCTAGATGACCTAGGTCTCGGCGTGTTCGAACCATTCTTCGCTTACTATGCACAAGTGTTTGCAGGACTGGTGGAATTGCTCGGCGCATATATTGGGATTGAGAACCCTGATGCCGAAATTCTCATGGAATTCCTGCCATTCTTGACTGCGATGTTTGAGGTGGCATTCGAGTTGCTGACCGAAGAAATGCAGGTGGATATCCGAGCTTATGCTCGTGCGCCGATGCTGGTGCACCAAGCGTTGATGGCAGCTGGTGAGCCGGAATCGGCGCAACTTGACCAGTTTTTATTCAACATGCTAGGTCTGAACAACCCTGAAGTTGCAGTTAACCGTTTAACTTGCTGTTGTTTGGATTTAGGCTTAACGCGAGAGGCCGCCACTGCACAAATTGCGGCGTGGCGCTGGGGCGAAAACACGAATCATCTTGCGGATTACTTGGCATCGCGCCTTCAGGTTTGTGCGTATTGTTGTTTCGACGCAGATTGGCTGAACACAGTGGTTGGTACGGTCATATCTGTGTTGTATACCAACTTTGCGCAGCTGCTGCAAGATTGGTTCAACCGTTTCAATGTATCGAGGGCAACCTGCGAACTGTTCGCCTTTGCTGAGCGTCTTCTCTTGCGCACGTTGATAGCCGAAGTACTTTATGTTGAAGAAGCCGACAAGCAGGTAATCGTGTCTCGCATGCAGGAACTTGGGCTTGCAGACCGCGCGGCGTTGCTGCGTTATTACCAAGCTCACGGTGTGTGCGAAAGCTTTCTTGACGTACTATTTGAGCTATTCGACATGGGCTGGACCGCAGAGCTTCTCATTGAGCAAATTTTCATTCCTGTTTTCTTGAGCGAACTTGAATTGAATGAGCAAAGCGCCGGCGTATTCCTTCCGTTTTTCGCTTACTATGCGCAAGTCTTCTCGGGCTTAGTGCAGCTGTTTTGGGAATATTTTGACTTCGCAAGCCTTGGAATTTCCATGCCGCTGTTCCTGCAACTTTTCACGCCGTTCTTGGCTGCAACTTTCGAGCTAGCGTTTGAATTGCTGACGGAAGAAGCACATGCGCAAATCCAAGCCTACGCCCGTGGGCCCATGTTGGTGCACCGAGCACTCATGGCTGCCGGTGTGCCGGAATCGGCAGAACTGGATAGTGTGATTGCGCAGCTCGCTTTTGCGAATATTATTACCCCAGAAAACCTGCACTGGTTCTTAACTTGTTGTTGTCAATCCGCGCTAGATGATGCAGCTGCCATTGCACAAATTGCCACATGGATTGCGGGCGACAACACGACCTATCTTGCGGATTACTTAGATTGGGCAATTGATAATGCCTTTTTGGGCTGGGATTTGCCTGATGACTTGATTGACTTAATTGAACAGATTTACTATGCTAACTTTGCACAGTTTTTGCAGGATTGGTTCGGCGTGTTTGAGTGGGATATGTCCTGCTCATGGTGTGGCGACAGCGGCGAACTGTGCGCGCGATGCAATCCAAGTGGCTGCCCGATTGACCCGGGCGCGCCTTGTGTGTGCCCTGATTGCGCGCTGTGCGACGATTCCGGTGCGTATTGCGCTGCTTGCAACCCGAGTGATTGTCCTGTTGACCCGGGTGCGCCTTGTGTGTGTCCTGATTGTGCCCTGTGCGGCGACAGCGGCGAACTATGTTCGCAATGCAACCCCGGCTGCCCCAACGATTGCGACTGCCCTGAGTGCTACGTCCCCCTGCAAGTGCTTGGCATTGGTCATCTCAACCCCATTCGCTACCGCGGCAAGTTCTACTGCGACAGCATGGGATGGTACTGGCTCCAAACTCGCTTCTACAACCCGCAATGGCGCAGGTTCATCAATGCTGACACCTTCTTCATCGCAGGCGAAGATGGGCTCAGTGCAATCACCGCGGCCAACATGTTCGCCTATGCTAATGGTAATCCTGTCATGATGATTGACCCCGATGGACGAAGCGCGGTGGACGGAGTGAATGTGGATTATGAGCATCCCTTTTTGGTGGCTCTAGAAATCATTGTTGGATTTATTGTGGGCGTGATCATTTGGATAAAAGCTGCGCCAGCTGCTTTTACAATAACGGTTGTGGTACTTATTTCAATTCTCTTAGTTGCTGCTCTCTTACCACATGTTTTCCAGTTCTTTAGCGATGTTATGGCGTTTTTGGGTAATATTCTAACCGAGTGGGAAGAGGTTGGGTTGTTGGATTGGCTTCGAAGTCTTGGAAATGGATCGAATCTTTTTGAGGTAGAAGGATACGGATATTTCTTGACGGGTTCCGAAAGCGCAAATGCATCACTACAGCAACTACAATCAATTGACGTAGCGCCATTGGATATAGATCGCAGCAGACATCGAACCAATATCCGATACGCGCATCTTTTCTACAACGCAACTCATGAAGTATTTGAGAGTGTTGATTTAAGAGTGGTTACTACTCGCGGAAACAATGTAGAGTGGTTTTACGGAAGCTCAATTAATATCGGAAACAATCAAACACCAGATTATACTGGACGAGAGATTACAGTAACCGCAAGCGACGGAGTAAGTGTTCGAAACCTTACTGCGATTGTGCGTAACACGTTCGGTAATTCGTCTGGAATATTGATTGGCTCAACTCTGCCGGTAGCTATTGTTACAGCAGAAAAAGAGAATAGAATGATGGATTCAATCACTGCGGGTGGGTTTAATGAATTTATTCTTTATACAAGAGATGCTCACTTAGGTCCCTTGCCACAAAACTATAATTCTACAAACGCGAGTCTCTTTTTGGAAAACGGAAGTTTGGTGCATTTGCTTGGGTATTATGGGGACTTCTATCTTGTGCAAGCAGGTGGACGTGTTCTGTTTTGGAATGCACAACAACACATGCGAATGAGCCCACAGGGCTTTGCGTTGCTTGCGAGAATGGAGGCACCTTCGCCTGCCCCAGATCAACATACAACGCATCCAGCTAATTTAACTCTCTACAGGACAAATGCTAGCGGAAGAATCACTTATGTGAGAAATCATCGAAATCCAGGAGAAAATATCGCAACAGTAACGGTTGGTTATGGACTATATGTTGATCCTAGAATTACTGAGGGTCAAAGACTTCGGGATTATTTAAGAAATACCTATGGGATTGATACCACAACACTTAATTATTGGACTAGGGGTCCCGTCGCTGTGTCATTGCTACATAACTTAGCAGGAACTGTCCGCACTCCAGGAACACAAGTAATTGATCATAGTGAAAGAACATGGGAAGTAGCGGGTTGGATTGGAAGAACGCGCTTAACACAATGGGAATTCGATGCATTATCTTATGTAGTTATAGTTGGTAGAAATAGTGCCAGAGCCGAGATATTATTCGGGTCGGTAACATCCTCGGACAGCGATAACGCGGTAGCTCGGGTGATACATAATGCCTCAACGGGCGGCAATATTACAAGGTGGGAATCAGCAGTTGCAGTAATTAGACGCGGGGATTACTCGGGAAGCCCTAGGGGGGCTTTCGATCCCTTAAACGTAGCATAATTATTTCAACTCCAAAATACTATTTTGAAAGGTAAAAATAATCATGAAAAAACTCATTATGTTCTTAACCCTTTCCGCAGCAGTTATCTTTTTCCAAAGTTGCTCTGAAATATCTCCGGTTGATGAGACTTCACACACTGAAGCTCCGACAGTTATAGCCACCCAAGCAGAACAAATTACTGTGCCTCACGTTGCGCCTTTTGGAGGTGAATATTTTGGACGTGATATTGAAATATGGGATTTTAACCAAGCATTTCATAACAACTCAATTGATCAAGCGTTTTATAATGATGAGCAACTACCAACTGGTCCGATAATTGGAGTGTATGGATTTTTAGATTACTGGAGAGCAGAGGTTGACGCTGTTTTCATCAAGCTGCTGGATGTGCTAAATGAAGAGGATGCAGCGTTACTCAAAATGACACAGGAAACCTGGGCTGAATACATGGAGCATAGCGAACTTTTTAGAGTAAGATTATTAGGTTCTTATGATATTGGTGCAGGTCGTAGTGATGGCCAATTAATAGGTTATGTATTGATGAGAGAAACCCGAGCACGCGCAATCGAACTAATGGAGTTTTATTTTCGGCTAACGGGTGAAATTATGTTTGTGTTTGAGGGGTGAAAGGTGATTATTCATGAAAAAAGCGTTATATTTGGTATGCTTTGCGATGGTTCTTTCGCTAGTTCTCTTCTCCTGCACCGCCCCCGCCGCCCCACCCGAACTCACCACCACCACCGCCTGACTTGGCAGCTTTGCCTTCCACGAGAGCGAGTTGGAGTACATCATCACGGTATTCTCACTGGAGGAGCGCTACTACGCCACGGTGCAGGTGGACGGCGAGCACCCGATTCGCTTGCTGGCAACGGTTGAGGGCGATGGCGAAGAAATCATGCTCGTCTTTATGAACAACCTGCCCGGCAATGCGCACAACATGTTCCATGCGGGCGATGTGTTGTTATCGTTGCGCATGCAGGGCGACGATGTGCTGACGACCTGGGGTGCACTACGACCACTCGGCGGCACACAGGGCGAAGGTGTGTATTTCACACGCCAGCAAGAGGAACTGGCAGAACAAGAATAATCCCCACCAGCGCAGGATGTAATGTCCTGCGCTGCATGCATCAAAAAAACTAACATTTTTTGTAAAAACTCTTGAATTAGTACGCGGGATGTGCTATACTGAATTTACTAACAAAAAATGGAAGGTGATGTTACATGATGAAGTTATCAAGCAAGCTGGATGCGTTGCAAGAACTGGCTCAGAAACATGAAGATGAGCCGCACAAACTGTATGCGATTAAGTTGCTAGCAGAGCATGCCGATGATCCTGAAATGACAGCGGGCTTTATGGCGTGGTTAAAGAATGTCTTTCTCTTCTGCTGTTAGATAACTCTTAAAGTGGGTTATTCATAGAGTGGGTCATCATGACCTGGGGTGCAGCTCATCAAATAATTAGACTACCCCCTTTGGCGTAGCGTTATTTTAAAATAACATAACGATTCGAAGTCTGCTTGCCGTCGTCTGCACGGAAGCAGGCTTCTTTGCGCAGGTATCCCGTCAGTTCCAAATCAGCAATCGCTCGCTTGACCGTACTCCTCGACAACGACAAATCCCGCGCGATGGTGTTGAGCCCCGGCCAAGCCACGCCATTGTTTTGTCTGTCATGCAAGTACACATACACCAGCTTTGCGCGCTTTTGTAATCGCTCATCATTGTAAATGCGAGTAAAATATGCTATGCTTTCACCTCCCGTTTTAGCCGGCTTGTCTGCTTGGGATTAAGCTTTTGTGTGGGCTGCAGCTCCGACACAACCACCTCCGGGAATTTTCTCATAATCGCAGCCTCAACCTGCGTTTTATCCACATAATCCACGACCCGCGCGCCTCGGTCAGCCAAGGTGTACGGGTTTTTCTCATCAAAAACGATGCCCCATTGGAAGAACAACTTGAGTTTCGAGATAAACGGATGCGCACCAGTTTTGAGCACAATAAAACTGCCCTTGCCCATGGATTTGAGCTCATCACCGCACATCAGTGGCCGTTCCATCATCTGCAGCGACTGCGTGCAATTTTCTTTGCCGCGGCTAACCGAACCGCTCAACACCGTGCGGCTGCCCATGGCCTTGGAAATGCGCTCAGCCGATTCACTGCCCGGTGCAAAGCCGCCCGCGATGGTCAGCTGCGTGTTGTCGCAAATGATGGCAGCGCCTTCACGGCCATAATTTTTCTCCAGCTGCTGGTACGACTGAATAATCGCGACAATGCTCAGCCGCCGCGAACGCGCTGCGCTGAACATCATCTCCGCAGATTGAATCGGCGGCAAGGTGCCGAATTCGTCGAGGTAAAACATGACCCGCTTGTCCAGCTTGCCTCTGTTTTCGTCAGCTACAGCAAGAATTTCGCGATATAATTGCTGGATGATGAGGCTCACCATGAAATACTTCGTCACGTCCTCCTCGGGCATGACAATGAACAACGCAGATTTACGCTTGCAAAATCGTTCAGCATCAATGGCGGTGTCGAAACAAAGAACTTGCTCAAGCTCGGAGTCCAAAAAGGCATTTAATCTTGACAGCACGGTAGACAACACCGAAGCCATGCCTTGCTCGCTGGTGTTGAGTGCAGGCCCGGCAAACCACTTGGCCTTGTGTTCGCTGGGCAGCCGTTGCATCAGCTGCTGAAAGCAGGATTTTCCGGGCGTTTGCGATGGCTCCAGCAAATCCTGCACCAGCTTGAACACCGATACAATGTGCCGCTGCTGGGGCTCAGCGAACTCCGCGACCAGCAAAATAGCCGTGGTGAGCAAACCCTCAGCAGCATCGTAAAAGTAGCTATTTTGCCCATAATTTTGCGTGCCGCCATCAGAAAACACAATGGTCTTGGCGATGATTTTTGCATACTTCTCAGCACGGGCTTTGAGCGAAATATCCGCAGAATGTTGCACCACAAGTCCATGTATTTATTCACCAAATGCAGCAGATTGAAACCATCACTCTTGGTTGGATTACGCAGGTCAAGCACCGCAACGTCATAGCCATAGCGGGTTTGCGCGATGTGGCCGTAGTTGCGATAGACATCGCCTTTCGTATCGCTTACCAAAAACGACATCCCGCTGGCCAACGCAAATTCGATGTTCGGGTACAAAAAATATGCCGTCTTGCCGCAACCCGCAGCACCAATCATGAGCGCATGTACGTCGCCCTCATCGACCAGCGCGACCGTCTTTTTGCCAACTGTTTTCTGCCCAACGATGATGCCGCAGCAGTCGGGCAGATTTTTGCCATCACGCCACATCTCGGGCGTGAATGGGATGCTGCGGTAGGTCTGCTTAATTTCTGCGGGCGTGGCAAAACGAGCTGTTCCGTGCTGTCCATCGCCCACGGTTCGGGATTTGATGCCATTCAAATTCACCCGATTGTTCAGCCACTGCGCGCCCAGCATCAGCAGCAGAAACCCGCCACCGACCAGCACTAGGATTGTGTAATCACGCAATGTAATTCCTCCACTTGCCTCAAGGCCTTGAGGTCCTCATTAAAATCTTTGAAGCGCGGCGTGAGCACCGAAACTTCGTAGTCCTGCAATGCCTGCGAGATTCTGCCGATGGCAGTGTGCCCGGCTTCGTCGTTGTCGAGGCAAAGCACAACTTCGCGCAGGTGTTCGTGTGTTTTTAACTGGTGCATCGAAGCCTCATCGCTCACGCCACACAGCGCAACATAACTGTGCTGTCGCCAATTGTTTGGGTGCATCGAAATGAACGACAGCATGTCGATGGGCGATTCAAAGGCAAAGATTTTCGGGCTTGTACCAATGTGATGAAACGCAAATTTGCCATCACTGCCCGCCTGATTCGCCCGCCAATTCTTTTGGCTGGCAGTTGACCGCTTGTGCGCATGGCGAGCAGTTCCATCTGCATCCACACCGACAAACACAACATTGTGGTACTTCGCGTCCTCGTAGATGAGCTTATGGTGGGTGAAAAAATGGTCGATGCAATGCTGTTTGAGCAGGTAGGCGTACACCCGGCGCATGTTGCTGTTGCGCGGCGGGAGCGCAAATTCCTGTCGGGGGAGTTGACGTTCGATGGGTTCGGCAACAACGTCGTGGCCAAGCAAAGTTTGCACAGCCTCTTGAAAGCTGGCAGCGAAATATTTCTGCATGAAATCAATGGCGGTGCCGCCGACACTTTCATAGTGGTCATAAAATTGATGCCCGCGGATGGTGATGTGGCGCTCAAGCCAGACTTGCTCAGAGCCGCTGCGCTTGAGCGTTTCGCCACGGGATTCAAGGAAGCTGGCGAGGTCGGCGTGCTTGGCCTGCTGTATCTGCTCGCGCGTGAAGGGGATGAAGGGCATGGGGAGATTCCTTTCGAAAAAATTTTTGCTTGTTCGATTGACAGGCGGCTTGGGGTTGTGGTAAAATAGGGGTAGTAAACTATTAGGTGGTGCAGCATGAGTAACTTAAATGCTTCGGAATATGTTTCCTTTGAGCAAATCAAGCAAACCAAGCCCGATGGCACTGCATTTTGGTCGGCTCGTGACTTGGCCAATGTGCTGGAATACACGCAATGGCGCAACTTTGCCAACGTGATTGAGAAAGCCATGCTTGCTTGCCGCAACAGCGGATTTGAGGTTGCGCATCATTTTGCTGAGGTCAGCAAAATGATACAAATGCCAAAAGGTGCAACCAAAGCTGTGCCCGATTATGAACTAACGCGCTACGCGTGCTATCTCATCGTGCAAAACGGTGACCCCCGAAAAAAACGCATTGCGCTGGGACAAACATACTTCGCCATTCAGACTCGGCGGCAAGAAGTTGCGGACACGTTTAATCAATTAGACGAGGATAACAAACGCCTTGTCATTCGCGGTGAGGTCAAGCAATGGAATCAGATGCTGGCCGAGGCCGCTTGCCGCGCCGGACTGATTACCGATTTGGAATACGCAACCTTTCAAAACGCTGGCTATCGCGGGCTTTATGGCGGCTTAGATGTTGCGGGTATTCATGCGCGCAAACAATTGAAGCCCAAAGAAAAAATCCTCGACTTCATGGGCAGCGAAGAATTGGCAGCGAATCTGTTCCGCATCACCCAAGCCGAAAGCAAACTAGAGCGTGAACAAGTGCAGGGCGCAGATGCTGCTAATCTTGCTCACCACGAAGTTGGTATCGAAGTCCGCGCCGCCATTGAGCGTGTGGGCGGCACGATGCCCGAAAATTTACCCACGCCCGAAAAGAGCATCAGCCAAGTGCAGCGTGAACAGCTGGAGTTATTGAAAAAGAACCCAGGCCAGCTTATGCTGGACGAGTGATCACATCTTCAACCCCTGCTCCTGCTTTTTCTTGGCAATTTCCAGCCGCAGCTTGCTGTCGGCCTGCACCTGCGCGGGCATGTTGTCAATATCACTTTCGATGATATTTGCCAGCTGCCCCAGCAACCGCAGTGAACCCAAAGCAACACCACTGACATCATTTTGCTGCGCTGATAGTTTGTGTTGCTCAAATGACAACTTCGCCGCTTCTGCAATCACAGCATTTTTGATTGTCTTGAATGCATCATTTTCACTAAGCGCCACCCGTTCGGGAAAGGCAGAAGCATAAGTGCTAAGCACCGCCTCACGCTGCTCGTACCAAAGCGAGTAGAGCTGTGCAATGTGCGGGTCTTTAGCAAGTTCGTCGACAACGAGATTGACTGTGGCCTTGGCTGTCGGCGACAGAAAAGCATACATTTTCTTGCCTCTGTGTTCACGCAATTGTTCAGCAAGCTGTTGCAATAAATCTTCAATCATAGGATTGCCATGTTGCCGCACCAGCTCTTTGGCAGCGTGGCGCAGGTCATTGCGGTGGGTGGTCTGCTGCTCGTAGATATGCATCAAGTCCTGCTTGAAAATATCCCTGGCAAGTGCAGAACGAATGTTATCGATGCCGCGGCGGGTTAGGTAGGGCTGCCTGCCAGTGGAGTACATCACCGCATGACAATGCGGATGCGTTGGCTCATTGTGAAAGGCCGCAACCCAGCGCAAGTCCTCCAAGGGCACGCCCATCTGCTGCGCAAAAGTCTGCGCATGCGCACGCAACAAGGTCTGCCAAGCCTTGGGGGAATCATAACCCAAGCGAGCGGCATCCTCCGGCCGCAGTGAAATGATCGGCGTGAAGATTACACCATCATGTGCGGCAAGCTCTTTCATCACACGATTGAGCACAGGCGGTTCGTCTGAATCCGAAAACAGCCCCTGCGATTTCGGTCTGCCATCCACGTAGCTGATAAATTTTTCAACGCCATCACGGGTAGCGATGTAGCGCACAAAATTCCCGCTGCGCTTGCTCTTGATATAACTGCACTTAAAAATGAGCTTAGCCATTCGCATCATCCTGCTGAAACTGCACGGCATCGTCGAAAGAAATTTTCCCGCGCAGGGCTTTCACCTCCTGCACACAGCGCCCGCGCAATCGTGCAAGCGTGTCGGGCGCAACGTCGTTGGCCGCGGCGGTGACATGCATCAGCATCGCCATTTCAACGGCGAGCTTGAACAACAACGAACACACGCGATCCTCCTGTGTGTCAAGCATGCCGCGCATGCTGCTGACCAGTGCGCGGGGCAAAAATTCGTTGCCGTCGGTCTGCAAATATCCGGCGTAAAACCGCACGGCACGTTCGATGAACTCTGAGCGGCTTTTGCAGCCGTCGGCGGCGTAGTGCGCTTCAATGAGGTCGTAAGTTTCCTCCTGCGCCCAAAGCGCAAATTTTCTTTTTTCGCTGAACATTTTTCCTTTCCAGCGGGACAACCCCCGCGAATACTGCGAATCATCGGGCTTTTCGGGAGCCGCAACCCATGATTTTCACAACTCGGCGCATCGCAACCCCTGCGCGTCCAACCCCGCAAAGCCTTGTGCGACCGGCATTGCCGGGCGCTGTGAGCCGTCCGGGGAGCCATGCACAACCCCCAGACTTTAACCTGCTAGCTTTCGCAAGCCCCCGCAAACTTGTCGCCCCAGCGCGGCGTTTTGCTGCACGAGTGCCACACGCGTCCACAAACCGCCCACGCCGCGATTTAGCGCATCAGCGTGGCAACGAGTCGCCGCGGGCTGCAAACTCGGCACGTGGCGAACAGGCGGCTATTTTTCTGCGCTGGACTTAAGCAGCAGATAGTCGCGCACTGCCTTGTGCACAATTTTGTCGAACATCGCATCGACCGTGGTCAGCATTTCGGCTTCCAAAGTCGTGCCCTTGAGTTTGAGTGCTACACGCAATGCGTCATATTTCTCGGCGTCATAGCGCAGTTGAATGGTGGTTTGTTTCATCAATTTCCTCCTGTGAATTATCTAGGTAGATAGCGGGTGGGGTTCGTTGGGCGACCATTGCGGATCACCTCAAAATGCAAGTGTGGCCCGGTGCTAGACCCAGTGTTCCCGCTGCGCGCCACCACCGTATTTGCGCAAATTTCCTGCCCCACAACCACGGTGATGCGCGAATTATGCGCATACAGCGTGGCGTAACCACCACCATGCCAAACCACAACATACCAACCAAATCCGCGGGCATCGTAGGCAACAATGAGCACCCGACCTGCGGCTGCGGCGTAAATCGCAGTGTCCGTTGGCAGCCCGAAATCTATGCCATTGTGGAATCTGCGCTCGCCGGAGATGGGATGCACACGGTAGCCAAAGCTCGAAGTCAGCACAGATTGCCAATTACGGTCACGCAATGGCGATAAAAAAACACCCTCGAACGGGGTGTCATCATCGGCTGTCATGGTCAATATTCGGTTGTGTAGATTGTTCGGCGTGCCAGTCTGCGACTCCTGCGCCCAGGCAATGAGCTGCTCTATTTGTGCAATT
>WQWM01000037.1 GCA_009785335.1 Oscillospiraceae bacterium | reverse complement strand
TTGCTATGGCACCCAAAGCTGGTAAAAAAACCACAGGCACACGCCGCCGCCGCGAGCGCAAGAATATTGAGCGCGGCGCTGCGCATATTCAATCGACGTTTAACAACACCATTGTGACCATTACTGACACCGCAGGCAATGCGCTTTCATGGGCATCTGCAGGCGAAATGGGTTTCCGTGGTTCGAAAAAAAGCACGCCTTTTGCAGCACAAACCGCTGCCGAAGTTGCGGCCAAAAACGCCATGGAGCACGGCCTGAAGTATGTGGAAGTGTTCGTCAAGGGCCCTGGCCAAGGCCGCGAGGCAGCCATTCGTGCGCTGCAAACCGCGGGGCTTGAAGTGAGCCTGATTAAAGACGTCACACCCATTCCGCACAACGGCTGTCGCCCGCCCAAGCGTCGTAGAGTTTAGGAGGAATCACAATGAGATATACCGGAGCCAAATGTAAACTTTGCCGCCGCGAAGGCACAAAGCTCTTTTTGAAAGGCGACCGTTGCTACACCGGCAAGTGCGCCATTGACCGCCGTTCCTATGCACCTGGCCAACATGGCCAAGGCCGCAAAAAACCATCGGAGTACTCCACGCAAATGCGTGCCAAACAGGCTGCAAAACGCTACTATGGCGTGAGCGAAAGCCAATTCCATAAGTACTATGTGATGGCCACAAAAGCTGGCGGCAAAACTGGCGAAAGCCTGTTGCGCCTGTGCGAACAACGCCTTGACAATGTTGTGCATTTGCTTGGCTGGGGCGTGTCACGCTCGCAAGCTCGCCAACTGGTGAACCATGGCCACTTTCTGGTTAACGGCAAAAAAGTGGATATTCCATCTTACCTGCTTGCCGCAGGCGACGTGATTAGCATTAAAGAAAAAAGCCGCGAAAGCGAAGTGTTTAAGCAAGCACTTGAAGCTGGCAGTGCACGGCCTGTGCCTGCATGGCTGGAGCGTGGTGCGCAAGCTGCTGAAGGCCGTGTGCTGGCACTCCCCACCCGCGATCAAATCCATGTGCCTGTTGAAGAACACCTCATCGTTGAGTTTTACTCCAAGTAGGCCTACCCTAATAATCGAAAGGGGACCTGTGCATGATTGGCATTGAAAAGCCAAAAATCGAGATTACCGACCTCAAGTCCGACGGGACTTATGGCAAGTTTGTGGTGGAACCCCTCGAACGCGGTTTTGGCACCACATTGGGCAATTCACTGCGCCGCGTGCTGCTATCGTCGTTGCCGGGCTACGCTGTCACCTCCGCAAAAATCGACGGAATTTTGCACGAGTTTTCAACCATCCCTGGCGTGAAGGAAGACGTGACCGAGATTATTCTCAACCTTAAATCTGTCATCCTTAAAATTTTTGGCGACGAACCCAAACGTCTATATATCGACGTGGAAGAAGCCGGTGAAGTGTATGCCGAAGATATTCAGTGTGATTCGGATGTGGAAATCATCAACAAAGATTTACACATTGCCACACTGGAAGAAGGCGCAAAACTTTCCATGGAGCTCACCTGCGACATTGGCCGCGGTTATGTGTCGGCCGAGCGCAACAAAGAACTGCTTAAGCCGCCCATTGGCGTGATTGCCGTGGATAGCATTTATTCGCCGGTGGTGAAAGTCAACTACGCCGTGGAAAACACGCGTGTTGGGCAAATTACCGACTATGACAAACTCACCATTGAAGTTTGGACAGACGGCACCACCAGCGCACAAGAAGCCGTTTCGCTTGCGGCAAAGATTCTCAATGAGCATCTGTTGCTGTTCGCCGATCTTTCTGACGAAGTGCAAGACACAGAAATTATGGTGGTGAAGAGCGATAGCCGCAAAGAAAAAGTGCTTGAAATGACCATTGACGATTTAGATTTGTCTGTGCGTTCATACAATTGCCTGAAGCGTGCCGGCATCAACACCGTGGAAGATCTCACCACCAAGAGTGGAGAGGACATGATGAAAGTGCGCAACTTGGGCCGCAAATCTCTGGATGAAGTGATTGCGAAACTCAGCTCGCTTGGGCTGGAGCTGCGCAAAGAAGATGAGTAACCCGAAAGGAGAAACCCCATGCCTGGGACTAGAAAACTTGGTCGCGCTACCGACCACCGCATGGCCATGCTGCGCGGTTTGGTGACCCATTTCCTGGAGCACGGCCGTGTGGAAACTACCGTCACCCGTGCCAAAGAAGTGCGCTCATTGGCCGAAAAGTATATTACCATTGCTAAAACGCCCACATTGGCAAACAAACGCCAAGCGTTTGCGTTCATCACCAAAGAAGACGTGGTGAAGAAGCTGTTTGATGAAATTGCGCCGGTGTATGCCACGCGCAATGGCGGATACACGCGCATTGTGCGCACAGGCCCACGCCGTGGCGACGGTGCTGAAATGTGTATTCTTGAGCTGGTGGTGGAAGAAAAAGTCGAAAAGAAATCCAAAGCCGCAAGCAAACCACGCGCCACGCGCAATCGTAAACGTGAAGTAGCCGTTGAAGCTCCCGCAGCCGCAGAAGAAACTGTGGTTGAGGAAGAAGTGGTTGCTGCCGTGGAAGATGCTCCCGTTGAGGAGCCAACCGCTGAAGATATGGCAATGGAAGCCGTTGCTGAAGAAGTGGTGGTTGAAGAAACGCCTGCTGAAGAAGCCGCAGAATAACAAAACCATTCAAATGCCTCAAGTTTGTCTTGGGGCATTGGTTATTTGGAGGAACGATGGACGCTTTGGATGTGTTGCGTCAACAGGTTGCGCAGTGGCAAAACGATCCCGCTATGCAGGGCGTGTTGCTCAACGGCTCTTGGGCTGCAGGTTGTGCTGCGCCGCAAGCAGATTTAGATTTGTTGGTGTTGTGCGACGAAAATCGTTTTGCAGCGCAGTGGATTGACGGTGTGCTGGTGGAAACGCACTATTGCACCGCCAAGCACGCCCGCGAAAAACTGGCGTGTAACCCCATGGAAGTCTATCGTTATCTTGGTGCGAAACTGCAATTTGATTGCGGCGGATTGACCAAGCTCATTGCTTTGGCTGAGCAGATTTATCGTGATTATCGCACGCCTGAGCACGAAAAACAGCGCTTGGCACATTGGATGGTAACGGCGGAGCTGAAACTGCGCACTGCCATGAAAAGCGGCAACACGTTGCAGGCGAATTACATCGCAAGCACCAATGCCTGGCCACTGTTGGAGGCCATTTGGGCAATCAACAACCGACCCATGCCGCCGCAAAGCACGGCGTTTCGTCTGCGAGATGAACTCAAGCTTGTGCCGTTCCCACGATGGTTCGAGATGATTTTTTCGCATGACACACAGGCGATGCACAATTGTATCACATGGGCAAAAGAGCAATTGAAAGCGCAAGCACCCCAGTAGCGTAGAAGCTACCAGGGTGCTTTTTTCAGTTTAGGCGAACTCCACCAATAAAGTCTTAATTTCAAAGGGCTTGAAGGTCAACGTAGCATCGCAAGTTGCAGCGTTTTCTTCCATCAGGTCGCACTCGCTCAGGCGTTTCACCTTGCGCCCAAAGTTGAATGTCGCCGTGGTTTTTCGGTTCCAGCACTCATAGGCACGCACCACAACGGCGTTGCTGTCTTCAGCTTTTTTCACGGTTTCGATGATTACATTGGGGGCGTCCACGCTCACCAAACTGAACTGCGAGGGCAGCGGACCATTGGTTTCGCCGGTGCCCATCATCGCGCGAAGCGGCACGTTGAGGTTGTAACTTTCGCGCACCACATCGCTTTGTGCAACCGTACCCGCATGCGGATACATCGCATACACAAAGTCGTGTTTGCCGATATCTTGGTTGCCGTGGTGACCGTTGGGACTACGCACCATGGTGGGTTGGATATGACCATCCTTCACCGTCCAGCCATACTTGCAGTCGTTGAGCACGCTCAGGCCAAAGCCGTTGTCGCTTAGGTCGGCCCATTTGTGTCCGCACACCTCAAATTGCGCGAAATCCCAGCTGCTGTTTTCGTGCGTGGCGCGTTGCAGGTTGCCGAATTGAATGTCAAACGTGGCGCGGTCGGCGTTCACATCCACGGGGTAGTCGGTCTTCAGGCAAATGTGCTTGTCTTGCAGGTCAACGTTGTAGACCACGTCAATGCGCGGGCTGTGCGGATAGAAAATCATGTCTTGCGCAATGGTGCTGTTGAGGAATTTGCGCAGCACACGCAGCACCGTGCGCACGGCTCCTTGTTCAATCACTTCGGCGCTTTGCACGTCGTCTACATACCAGAATTTTTCGCGGAAGTAGCTCTTTACATCCCAGGCTTCGTGGTTGAACGCGCGGTCTTCAAAGGCGATGATGCGGTTGGCCAGCTTGCCTGTCGGCACGATTTCATTGCCGCCGGTTTTCTCAATGAGGCTCTTCACATTGTAGTTTTTGTCAAACGTCAGCTTGTAGAAGTCGTTTTCAATCACCCAATTTTTCGCCTTCACGCCGGGCAATTTGCAGTCGCAGTCAACGGCTTTGTAGGCAAAGCTCTTCCAGCCTTTGGCGGGCACACCCTTAGCTAAGAAGATCGTCTTGTCGCCGTCGTGGCAAAGCTGGCTGGGCAGTTCGGTGCCGTCGGCGTCATACACTGCGATGCGTTCATCGCTGTTTTTCAGCGTGATTTCCACGATGTCATCGCGCGCATAACCAAGCGTGTTAAACACCAAAATGCCGTTGCCGGGCACTTGGTTCAGCAGCGATTTCTCGGCCGCCGCCGCCAGATATTCACCCACGCTCATCACTTGTTCGTATTGCTCGTAGGCGTCCGTATACACCGAATCAATGGATGAACCCGGGATGATATCGTGGAACTGATTGAGCAAAATCAGCTTCCAGCTTTCCAGAATTTCTTCGGCGGGATAGCCGTGCCCGACCAGTTGGTGTGCAATGGCAGCAAGGGTTTCCACGTCGTGATAGAGGAATTCACTCTTGCGGTTGTAGCGTTTGCACAGTGCTTCGCTGGTCAGCGTGCCGCGGTGGAATTGCAAGTATAATTCGCCTTGCCAATTGGGTAGCTTGGGGTCATCTTTCACCTTGGCTTCAAGCTCTTTGAAAAACTGCTGCGATGGCATTTGCTTCACCTGCGGGCAGCCCTCAATGCCGCGCTCCATGCGCTTGCTATACTCCATCATTTCGATGGTGGGTCCGCCGCCACCGTCGCCATAGCCATAGGAAATCAGGTATTCCTCGTTAAGATCCTTATTGCTGTAACGATTCCAGCCGCCGATGACTTGGCTGGGGCTGAGGTAGGAATTGTAGGTGGTGAAGTGTCCTTGGCTGCGTTTGTCGCAACCGGTGGCGAAGTGTGAAAGCACCTTTGTGCCGTCAATGCCCTGCCACATGAAGGTGTCGTGCGGGAATTTGTCATATTCATTCCACGAAATTTTCGTGGTCATGAAGTAGTCAAGACCGGATTTTTTGATAATCTGGGGCAGTGCGCCGCTGTAGCCAAACACGTCGGGTAACCACATCACCTTAGTGTCTACGCCGAACTCTTCTTTGAAATAGCGCTTGCCTACCAAGAACTGTCGCACGAGCGATTCACCCGAGCTGACGTTCGTGTCGGCCTCCACCCACATGGAGCCTTCGACTTCCCAGCGGCCTTCTTTTACGCGCTGCTTGATGCGTTCGTAGACCTCGGGGTAGTCTTTTTTGCAATAGTCATACAACTGTGCTTGCGGGCTCATGAAGACATACTCAGGGTATTGCTCCATGTATTTCAGCACGGTGCCAAAGCTGCGGCCAACTTTGTCGCGCGTTTGGCGCAGCCGCCACAGCCATGCCACGTCAATGTGCGTGTGCCCCACACAACATGCCGTGATATCACTTTTTACACCATACAAATTTTTATCTAAATATTTAATGACAGCTTTCGCGCTTTTCTCAAATGCGGGCAAATTCGTTGGGTCGGCCATGTCCAGCATGCTAACAGTTTGGTTGAGCGTTTTAATTAGCCGCACGCGCGCCAGCTCGTCGTGTTCATACAAGTTGGCAACCATCAGCGGGGTGGTGATATCAAAATACACTTGCTGGGCAAGCGGGTTGAGCGCTTTGAGGTTTGCACGCATGCGCACGGGGCCCTTCCACGCAAACACGTCGGTGTAGCCATTGATGGCAAGCTCAAGCACTTCGCCGCCTTTGGCGCAGTCAAGCACTTGCACGTATTTATGGTTTTGGTCAACGCCCTGTGCCAGCACGCCATTCACAAACAGAATGATTTGCGGGTCATGATCGCGCCACCAAGTGTCACTGGGCTTGAATTCCACCACCACGGGCCAGCCGGCAAATTCTTGGGGCACGGTGACGGTTTGCTTGAACCATGCATAGCATTCCGGGTAGCCCCAGTGGTCGTTTTGTGCGTCAAAATGTGACCATTCGCCTTCGTTGATGTGTTCAATTGAGCTTTGGCCGTCGCGGAACAGGAAATCGCCGGTGGAAACACTGTGCGGGAACAGGAAGTCGCGCTTGACGTGGTCAGCCAAGGTGCCGATGCGCTTGCTGAGGGCATAACGCTCGGAGTTCTTGTCCACAAAGGGGATGTCGAAATTCGCCATAGGAGAATACCTCTTTCGTTGCGATTTATTGTTGCGCGTTTTTGTCGCGCTGTTTCACGTAATGCATGTGCTCAATGGGGTGCGAGTTTTTCTTCTCGGTCAACAGTTCCGCCGTGCCTGCCAGTGCTTTGATTTTGTCGGCGATGATCGGCTGCAAGCACGCGGGAATATGATCGCCGTGATGCCTGTGCAGCGCAACGCACTCGTTGCATTTGCCGTGCCAATCGCACAGCGTGTTAGGGCAAGTGCACAGCAACAATTGCGGATCAGTTGCCAATTGCCTGTTTTCGAGAACGCGGGCATAATATTCTTCTTTTGTGCGCATGGTGATTATCCTTTCTGAACGGACGACCAAAGGTCGCCCCTACGGGAATGCGAGCAAAGCTCGTTCAACGCTGATGGCGCGGCGGCCTTTGGCCGAATCCCCCGTAGGGGCGAGCTTTGCTCGTCCGCACCAACATGAAGCATCACACCGTATCAAACGACCAAAGATACATCGGTAGCGGGAACCATTGCTGTGCCACCGCGCAAGTGCGTTCTGGGCAAACCAAGTGCAAGAAATAGCTCGTTGCGTCAAAGTGGCTCATGATTTTTTCGGGCTCGCCGATGTGGGCAGTCACGCTGACTAAGCCATTTTGCACGGCAATACGCAGCGTTTCATCGCCCGCATAGCCCGCAATTTTCACAGTCAATTCGCCATCCAGCAAAGGTTTGCATTGCGCCTGCAAGTTCAGCAGCGCTTGCAGCGTTTTCTCCCAGTTCAGCACATAATATTGCCCGGAATGGAACACGCCGCGGTTTTCGGCAACCGGCTTTGCTAGTGCCAGCAAATCGTTGCGCCACAACGGGATATTCACAGTGATATTCGCTTCATCGGGCAGCAAGGCAAACAGGGCACGCAACGGTTGTTCAAGGGAATCTACCCATGGGGCTAACTGCAACTGCAAAACCTGCTTGTTATCCCAGCTTAGATTAAACCGCCCGGCGAGTTTATCACCGTACCAAATTGCCCATGGCTGCTCGCGCCACGACGACAAAATATCATGCAGCGCGGCGGAATCATGCTTGATGTGCAACGGCTCGGCTTCAATCAACGCTTGCACCTGCGCAATGTCTTCGGGCTGGATGGGCTTAGCCACCCAGTTGGCGGCCAGTTCTCCTTTGCCATAGCTATGATTAACGTTGATGATGGAAAATTCGGCTTTTACATGCACGCCGCCATGTTCAAAGCCATAGTGACGATATCGGTGGCGGTCGCCGCTGAGTTCACCCAAGTGGCAGCCTTGCTCGCGCATGGCCTGCATGGCCGCGTTCATGGCCAGTTTCATGTAGCCCTTGCCGCGGTAGTTGGGCGCAACACCCACATTGCCAATGCCCCCGAGCTTTAACCTGTGCTGTGTAGGGGTAGATGTGAATCCGCCTCGGGTGTTAAAACACAATTCACTCACATACATCCCAACGGCGGCAACGGGCTGACCATCTTCAAACACGCAATAATTGCTTTGCCATGGCGCATATTCTTTTTTATATAGTTTGGGCAGCAAGCGCAGAAAGTCCCGTTTTTCTTCGGGCGTGTCGTCGCTAAAAAACGTGACATTAAGCATGTCTAAAATGCTTGCGAACTCCTCTGGCTGTGCGGTGCGTACCTCAATCATTTGCTACCCCCTTAGTAAAATTCTCTTTCCCCATTGTACCGCATTTGCATAAAAAAAGCAAGAATTATTTTGCTTTTTTTCGGTGGGTGTGTTATAATAGACACAGAGCGTTGCGCCTTAATTAACGCACAGCGAAGCGACATGCTCGCCGCAGGCGTGTTATAATGAAAAAGAAACTGAAAGGAGCGCGTGTATGAAACTGTTAATCACCGGCGCGGCGGGGTTCATCGGCAGCAATTTTAGCTATCAATGGCATGCGCATAATCCCCAAGATGATCTTGTGTTGCTGGATGCGCTCACCTATGCCGGGCACCTGCACACGATTGAACCATTGCTTGGCGAGCGCGTGCGTTTTGTGCACATGGACATCACCGACCGTGATGGCATCTTTACGCTGTTCGCGCGTGAGAACTTCGATGCCGTGCTGAATTTTGCCGCCGAAAGCATGGTGGATCGCTCTATCACGCAGCCGGATATTTTCCTGCGCAGCAATATTTTGGGCACGCAGGTGCTGATGGATGCCTGCCGCGCACACGGCAATCTGCGTTTTCATCAGGTGTCTACGGATGAAGTCTACGGCGATCTACCGCTTGACCGCCCCGACCTGTTTTTCACGGAGGCCACGCCTATTCATGCGTCGAATCCTTACTCTGCCAGCAAAGCAGGTGCGGACTTGCTCTGCCTGGCTTATCACCGTACTTTTAATTTACCTGTAACCATTTCGCGTTGCTCGAACAATTATGGGCCGTATCAGCTGCCCGAAAAACTCATTCCCAAGATGATTTTGTGCGCGCTAAACAACGAGCCGCTGCCGGTGTTCGGCAACGGCGCGAATGTGCGCGACTGGCTGCATGTGGATGACCACTGCCGTGCCATCGCGTTGGCTTTGCAGCAGGGCAGGCTGGGCGAAATCTATAACATCGGTGGACACAACGAGCGGGATAATCTCACGGTGGTACGCACAATTCTTGCTGCGCTGGGCAAGCCCGAAAGTCTGATTGAATTCGTCACCGACCGTGCGGGGCACGACCTACGCTATGCGATTGACCCCGCGAAGATTCACGCCGAGCTGGGCTGGCTGCCCGCCATTGGCTTTGACCAAGGCATTGCGAACACGATTAACTGGTACGTGGAAAATCGGCCGTGGTGGGGGCAACTGCTATGAAAGCTGTGATTTTCGACTTGTTCGAAACTCTCGTGACGGAATGGGGCAAGCCGAAGTATTTATCTCGCAACGTTGCCGCTGACTTAGGCGTGGAGCTAGCGCAATATCGCCGCGAATGGCGCAAGCTTGAGCGCAGCAGGTTTATTGGAGAATACCCTAATGTGGAACAAGTGCTGCAAGCCGTCTTGGATAATCTGGGCGAAATGCGCGACGAAAGCTTGCTGCGTGCAATTGCGGAAAAAAGAAAGCATGCCAAACAACAATGCTTCGTCGCCATTATCGAAATGCTATCTGTGCTAAAAAGTGACGGCTACAAAATCGGGCTAATTAGCAATTGCTCGCCCGAGGAAGTGTGCGGGCTGCGAGATTGTGCATTGTATTCATATTTTGATGCTGTTGTGTTGTCGTGCGAGGTTGGCATGGTGAAGCCCGAAAAAAATATCTACGCGCATGGTTGCGCTTTGCTGGGCGAAGATGCTCGTGGTTGCTATTTTGTTGGCGATGGCGGCAGCGATGAATTGCGCGGCGCGGCCGATGCGGGCATGGTGCCGCTGCGCGCGTTGTGGTTTATCAAGCACTACAAAGAAGACTACAACGCAAACAAAGATTTTCTGGCGTTTGATGAGCCGCAAGATATGCTGGCGTATTTGCGATAAACAAAACACGCAAGCAAAAAGTTGCGCCTAGTCACATGCCATGTGCTATACTTGTGGGGAAAGGAGGGAGTGCTGTGGATGTTCTGCAACGGCTCAATCGCGCATTGGATTACGTGGAAGATAACCTAGACGGTGAGCTGGACTATGGCGTGGCGGCAAAGCATGCATGCTGCTCAAGCTATAATTTCCAGCGCATGTTTTCGTTTATCGCTGGCATTTCGCTGGTGGAATATGTGCGTCGCAGACGCATGACCCTAGCGGGCATTGCGTTGCAGCAAGGTGAAAAAGTCATTGACGTGGCGCTGCGTTTTGGCTATGATTCGCCAGTTTCATTCGCAAGGGCGTTTCGCGAGGTGCATTTGATCAACCCGTCGCAAGCGCGCAAAGCCAATCTGAAGGCATATCCTCGCATCTCCTTTCAAATCACAATCAAAGGAGAAAACCCCATGAAGTATCGCATTGAAGACAAACCAGCATTCCAAATCTTTGGCATCGAGCACATTTTTCCTAGTAATTGCGAAAGCAGTGAGTCCCCGCGCGATCCCGCCGAGCTGTGGCAAACATGCTTTGCAGACAACACACACGAGCAGTTATTTCAAGACGCAGGTGAAGGCACAGGCATGGCAATTGGCAAAGTCCACGGTGCCATGGGCTACCGTGACACTGGCAGCGACACATTTCCCTATATGATTTTTGCGTTTGCACAGCCGCAAAGCAAAACACAGGGATATGCCATCGCGGACATTCCTGCGCAAACTTATGCAATTTTCCCTTCCGAGCCGTTCGAGTGGCCCAACGTGGTTGAAACAATCAACGCGCTATATGAGCAGTTTTATCGCGAGTGGCTGCCCGGCTCGGGCTATGAGCTGGCCAATGGCATGAACTTTGAGATGTATGGCGGCGATGACGAGATGGGTCAAATCGAGATGTGGTACCCGATCATCAAGCGCTAAATCAGTTATTTTGAATTGGCTTGTGCACGTAAAATTTAAGGATAGATGCCTTGTCTTCAAACCAAGTGATTTTTCTGTTCTTGAAAATGCTGAGAAAAATTTGCGTATCAGCACTGCCCGCGACCGTGAAAAAGATGCCAAATATCAATAGATATGCATTGCCGATAATGACGGCAACAATGGCGGGAATGATGCCTAAAATAATCAACGGTGCCATCAAACTAACGATGGCTTGATTGGTGCGCATGATTTCCGTGCATTCGCAATAGGCATGGGAAAGCTTGAAACCAATCTTAAGTGACTTGAAGCCATTTTTTGTGTATGGCAAGTAAAATACGGCGTGCAGCAACTCGTGCACAACAATGCCAACAGCAGCGATAACCAGCACGATTCCAAGCCGAAGCACTGCGCTAAGTGGAGACGATGGCCGCAGGATGGCAAAGAGTTCAGCTGGAGTGATTGACTGGATGAGAAAGAAGAGTGTTAAAAACACTAGCATGGTCGCAGCCCAAAAAGTAAGCTGAAAAAGCGTTGCCTTGTTTTTGTCAAATTCCAGTTCGACCTTTTCAAAGTTTTCTGGCGCAAATTCATCACTTCTCATGGTAAGGCTCCTATTGCTGTTTCATCAAGTATGCATGCGCCTTGCGCAAAATCGTGCGATCGTTGGCGAACTTCAGCCGCAATAGGGCGTTGTCATAGCTCAACCACAGGTAGTCCTCAATTTCGGCCTGCTGAATGGTGGTGCGGCGATCCCCAGCTTGCGCGAGGAAGATGGTCACGCTTTTTTCCACGCGAGCGGCCATGGTATATTCCGCGTGGCGGGCGAAGCCCGGCAGCAAGCGCACGTGCAACCCGGTTTCCTCCAGCACCTCACGCCGCGCGGTGGCTTCAGCGGATTCCCTGTCCTCCATGTGGCCTTTTGGGAATCCCCAGTTGCTGCTGCGGCGGTTTTTGATGAGCAAATAGCGCAGGCCGTCGTCGCTATGATTAAATACCACTGCCCCGCATGAGCGTTCGTAAAGACAGGTGGTGCTGAAGTTTTCGTCGCCAAACGCAAAGCGCACCGCACGGCGGATTTGCCACACGATGTAACGATGGTTGCGCGGCGCAGTGACGGCATATACATGCCCGTCGGCGGCGGTGATCACGGCAATTACACGGCCGTTGAATTGCCGCACGGGGTGGCGCACACCCATCACGAACACGCCGTGCGGTTTAAGTGTGCCCGGCATGCTCTGTTGAATTTCACCGTAGTTTGTGTCGCAGGTGCGACCGTTGCTGAACACTGATCCGACCGGTCGTGTGATTTTTACGCGGATAAACTTGCCCAGCAATTGTTCCATGTTCGAAGTCATAACTTTATTATACACTATTTTGATGAAAAAGGCAAGAGGTTTTTATGCAACGGGGAACCAATATATGGCGTAGGGGCGCGAAACGACGAAGCCCAGCTTCTGCGCGGTTTTGTTGGAGCCGATGTTTTCGATGTTGCAATCCCATTGCACATGCCCGCCTTGTGCAACAATGCGCTGGCACAGCAACGAAGAAAGATGGTTACACAAGCCCTTGCGTCGGTGCGGCTTGAGGGTTTCCACGCCAACGCAGTGGGTGTTTTGATAGCGAAAATGAGTGAGTGCAAAGCTGCAAATCTCGTTGCCTTGCAGTGCAGCAAAGCCCATGCCTTGCTGCAGAAACTGCGGCATGCCGCCCCATGTTTTGGTGATATCATTCAGCAGCACGTCGCGGTTTTCGATGTGAACAAGCCGCTCGGCAAAGAGCGTGTCTATTGCCGCGATTTCGTAGCCCGCAGGCGGCGCAAGGGCATTCACCTGCCCGCCTTGTGGCAACACAAGCACATGCTGTTTGTAGTGTTCAGGCTTGTGGTCTGCCAGGGCATCAAGCACGAAGGTGGCAAGCTCCTGCGTGTCGCACGAAAACTCAAGGTTATCTAGGTTCTTTTCGCGCACAAAGGGCGATAATGCATTGATTATACTACACTTACCGAAAAAAGGCAAGCATTTTATGAACAACTTTCTCACTCCCGCCCAAGCTGCGCAAGAGCGCAACCCTAACTTAATCTTCGATGGCGGCTTTGCTGAGGCTGAACGCGTGGTGGCCTACACCGACGGCCCGCGCGAAAAGCACATTGCGGCCATTAGGCTTAGCTTTCGCCCGCAAGACGAGCTGGCCCATCGGGATATTCTGGGGGCTGTGCTGGGGCTTGGACTAGACCGTCGCGTGCTGGGTGATATTTTGGTGCAGCAGGGCGATGCCTATCTGGTCTGCCTGCCGCATGTGGTGGCGTTTATCTGCGAGAACTTGGCGAAAGCTGGGCGCATTGGCTTGCGTGCCGAGCAAATTGCATTGGATGAATTACCAACGTTGCATAAAAACCTGCGTGAACAACGCGGCACTGTGGCCAGCCTGCGCCTGGATGGTATGATTGCTGAGGCGTTTAATTGCTCTCGTGGGGCAGCGGAAGAACTATTGCGACAGGGCTTGGTGCGGTTGAATCACGAAGAGTGCTGCAAGGGCACGCGCCTTGTGCATGAAGGCGATCTCATCGCTGTGCGCGGGAAGGGCCGTGTGAAGGTGCTTGAAATTGGTGGCGAAACGCGCAAGGGGCGCACATGGGTTGTGTTTGGGGTGTTTGAATAATCGCAAGCGTAGTCGAGAAATTGCGCAGTAAACATGATATACTGACTGCGGAGGTGAGAGATGGATATTGCAGACAAAATCGCAGCCGTAGGCCGCATGCAGCAATACATCGCGGCGCATTGGCAAGAGGAAATCACGCTGGAGGACTTGGGTAACGCGGCCGGTTACAGCAAGTTTTATGCCGCGCGGGTGTTTGCGCAGCTCACGGGGAAAACACCGTTTGCGTATATTCGCGCGCTGCGGTTGACCCAAGCAGCACAAGCGTTGCGTGACACCGACAGCAAAGTGATTGATGCGGCCATGCACAGCGGCTTTGACTCCCACGATGGCTTTACGCGGGCGTTTGCGCGGCAGTTTGGCATTGCGCCGCAACAATATAGCCGCGAAACGCCGCCAGTGCGCTATTTTGTCGCCTACCCTGTGTCTCATGCTCACATCAATTTTGAGGAGAAACAACTGATGAACGAAACGATGTCAACGGTGGTGACCGCCACAGTGCTGCAACGACCCGCCCGCAAGCTAGTGTTGCTGCGCGCAAAAACTACTCAGCATGGTGATTATTTTGCCTATTGCGAGGAAATGAGCTGCGAATGGGAGGGTCTGCTGGGCAGCATTGCCGAAAAATTTGACGCACCCGCGCTGCTCACACTGCCGCCCAATTTGGTTAAATCCGGCACAAGCAACACTGCCGCCGGCGTGGAAGTTCCGCTTGATTACGCCAAGCCTGTGCCTGCGGGCTATGATGTGATTGAACTGCCTGCGTGCGATATGCTGTATTTGTGCGGCGCGCCCTATGAAAACGAAGATGACTTCTGCAAGGCCATTGAAATCGCGTTTGCAGCGCAGCACAGCTACAACCCTGCGCCGTTTGGGCTGGCGTTTGCACCCGAGCTCGCGCCGCACTTCAATTTTGGCGCATGCGCGGCAAACGGCGCAAAGCTTGCCATGCCTGTGAAGAAAATTGCATAACCAAAACAGCGCCTGCGAGATTTCGTGGGTGTTTTTTGCGGTTATCTTAAAATTTGCGAATTGTTCATACAAAAGACTTGACTTGTTAACGGGGGGGGGGGGGGTAAAAAATATTTTAACATTTTTTCGGGGGGGGATGTTATTAGGCAAAAAAATTGTTGGCGATTTTGGTGGCAGTGCTTATGTTTGTGGGTGTACTTGGGATGATGTCT
>WQWM01000036.1 GCA_009785335.1 Oscillospiraceae bacterium | reverse complement strand
TGCCCCCCAATAGGGGAAGCTAAAGTAGCGGTAAAACGAACGGTTCATTTGGGCTCTCCTTAGAATGATTACTAACCAGTATAGCACATCTTATATACATTGTCAAGAAAAACTTCCGCGAAGCGGCGAAAAGTTTTTTGTGCTACTTTTTTTCAAAAAAGTAGTGAAAACTTGCCCGCACGGATAATTTGCACTAATTCTCTACTATCTTTCACGGGATAATCCAGCACAATCCCGCCGGGATTTGCGCCAAGTTCGGTGTCGTAGCCATGCCAGTCGCTGCCCGAAAGCGCGAGTTTACTGTGCCGTTTGCACCACGAAGCGGCAATTTCGTTGTTGCTCTCCCAGCGGCCATGGCCGTTGTAGACCTCGTAGGCATCCAAGTAGTCGGGGAGTCGCACTCTCATGCCATAGCGAAACGGGTGCGCCTGGCAAATCAGCAGACCGTGTTCGCGGGCAAGTGCGCTGAATTTTGCCAGCCCAAGGGCATCAAAGTCCTCGTGTTCGCGCAAAAAGGGCTCGTCCAAGCCCAATATCAGGTAATCATTTTCGCCCTCGTCGGCAAAACGCAACTCCATGCCCAAAATCACAGTGAAACCCTCAGGTGCCGCTGCAACGGCAGCGTCATAACCACGCATAAAGCGGTCGATGCGCGCGGTCCAGTCACCGTCAGCATCACCCATGCAATTGGCATAAAAATGGTTGGTAAGCACCATGCCGTCGTAGCCCTGTGCCGCGCAACGCGCCACACAACCTGCGGCAGATTCATCTGCGCAAGCACTGTGTTCGCTGGCATGGATGTGCAGTTCTAGTTTCATAATTCCTTTATACCACCGGGAATTTTTATGAGGCTATAAAAAGACACAGCGAAGCGACATAAAAGTTCTTTTGGTTACTTTTCTTGAAAGAAAAGTAACGCCTGCGCGGCGAGCGCATTACTCTTCCGTTTTCACTTCAGCATCCGCGCGGCGGGGTTCGATTTTGCCATAGCGGCCTGCGCCTGCGTTTGACACATCACTGCGCGGAGCACGCGTTGGTGTTTTGTCAATCGGCTGGCGGGGAGCGCGGTCATTGCGATCACCAGGGAAACGGCGGGTGTTGGCGTTGCGCTGATTGCGTTGCATGTTGCCGCCACGGTCGCGGTTGTTGTAGCCGCCGCCGGGGCGACGGTTGTCGCGGGTGTCGGCTTTGCGGTATTGTTCGTCGGGCGCAACAACCACGCGGCGGTCGCTGCCTTCACCAACAGAGTGCGAGCTCACGCCTTCGATTTCCTGAATTACTGTGTGCACGGTGCGGCGATCGTAGGCACTCATGGGTGGCATGAGCATGTTGCGGCCGAATTTTTTGGCTTTGCCGGCATTCACAATCGCCAGATCACGCAGGTTTTGCTCGCGGGTTTCGCGATAATCTGCAACATTCACGCTCACGCGGCGGTAGTCGTCACGTCCGCGGCTGATGACCAAGCGCACTAAGTATTGCAGACTGTCGAGGGTTTCACCGCGGCGGCCAATGACATAGCCGTCGTCGTCGCCGCATTGCAGCGAAAACCGCACGCCGTCGTCTTCTTCCATGGTCAGCACGGTGGATTCTTGCACACCCATGTGGCGCAGCACGGTTTTGATGTATTGTTCGGCTTTGGAAAACTCGGTTTCTTCGTAGTATGCGCGCACTTTAACTTGCGTGCCTTTGAGCAGCTTTTTCTCAATGCCCAGCACTTCGGTGGAAACTTCGATGCCCTCGGGGGCGTTGAGTTGTGCGATGGCGGCTTGCACGGCATCTTCCATCGTTGCGCCAATGCCAATGGCTTCAGTCATGGTTTTCTCCTCCTATAGATACAGGGGCGGGGTGTTGCACCCGCCCGCTGTGTGATTACATTATAATTCTGCGATTTTCTTTTTGCTTTTTTCGCGGCTGCGGCGCTCCACGGTTTCTTCTACCAACACACGTGCGAGCATTTTTTGCGGTGGCATGGCATAGTGCAGTGCCACTGTTTGCACAAAGGCAACGAGACTGGAAATGATCCAGAAAATGCCGACGCCGATGGGGAAGCCAATGGCCCAAACAGCACTGAGCAGCGGCATCACAAAGGTCATGCAGCCGGTCATGAATTTGCCTTGCTGTGCCATTTGCGGGTTGGTGTCGCGTTGACGCAAGAAAGTGAACAGCGACGTGGCCATGGCACCGGCACCCGCAAGCACGGGAATCAATATGCCGACCAACAAGCCGGCTTGGCTGGGCATTTGCCCCAAGCTGAGCCCGAATAGCTGGAAGTCATTGACGGCAAATTCTTGAATTTGCGGCAAATAGTCGGCGTAGCGTTCGGGAATTAAGGCAATCTGATGCACATAGTCACAGCAGCCATAGGCTGCAACTTCGCAGGCTTCACAAATGTAGCGATAACCTTCGCCGAACCACTCAGCGAATCGCTCAATGTTTTCCACAATGCGCAGCTGAACTTGCATCGGACCGCCGCCAGCACCCATGCCCATGAAGGTGAATCCGCGGCCACCTTCAGCGGCGGCTTCGCCCAGCACGATGGGCTCGAGATACTCAAGACGTGTTAGCAACGATTGCGGCAGTTGCATGGTGTATTGCAGCGGGCGGTTGATGGCCGCCACCAAACCAAACATGATGGGAAACTGCGCCAGCATGCCGCCCGAACAACCTGCCTTTAGCGGGTTGTAGCCTTCGCGCTGGTAGAATTTTTGGGTTTCTTCCTGCTGGCGGCGTTTGTCGTCTTTGTAGCGTTCGGTGATTTTGCGCAGCTTCATGGTCATGCGTGTGTTTTTTGCCATGTTGCCTTGCTGTTTGATGGCAAACGGCAACTGAATCAAGCGGCACAACAGCGTGAAGACGATGATCGCCACGCCATAGTTGCCTACCAGCCAGAAAATCCAGCGCATGATTGGGCCAAACACAACGCCCAGAATATCAAAGATAAATGTCATTTTAGTCCTCTTTTATCGCGTTTGGGTGGAACGGGGTCGTAACCCCCGGGGAACAGCGGGTTGCAGCGCAAAAAACGGCCAATGCCCAGCAACAAGCCAATGGCTGCACCATGCACCTCAATGGCCTCTACGGTATAGTGCGAGCAGCTGGGTTGAAAACGGCACATGGGCGGCAGTATCGGCGACAAAAATCGCTGATAAAACTTGATGGGAGCAATCAGAACTTTTTTCACGCCTGCGGCGAGCAAGTCGCTTCGCTGTGTTCTATCACACTTTTTCATGCAATTACACCTAGCTTTTTCAACTGTGCTTTCATGACGCGCTGGATGTCTGTGCTTTTCGTTTGGCTTGTCCGTCCGCGTGCAACAAAGACGATGTCCCAGTTGCCGCGCACAGGCTCGTCCAGAGTGCGGAATGCCTCGCGGATAATCCGGCGGCAGCGGTTGCGCACCACGGCATTGCCTACCTTTTTGCTGGCGGTGATGCCGTAACGACAACGACCCGCGCGGTTGCGCAGCGCGTACGTAACCAGCGCAGGCGCCGTGAGGGATTTGCCGCGGCCATAGGCACGACGGAAATCCCCGTTAATCTTTAAAGTTTCTAATTTTTCGACATGCTTCATCTCTCGTTGGTTGCGTATCGCATACGCTTCCCTCCTCGAATCTTCGCCTTTCGAAAAATTCCGTTAGTGAGTAAGGCGTTTGCGGCCTTTGGCGCGGCGGCGCGCAAGAATCTTGCGGCCGTGGCGATCGAACATGCGCTTGCGAAAGCCGTGTTCTTTTTTGCGGTGCAGCTTTTTGGGCTGATATGTGCGTTTCATATTAAAACGAATCCTTTCGCCACCTGCGGTGGGGCTCCGTCGCTTCGCTGTTTCCTATTAAAAACACGATGAAACCCCGACTCGCGGCGTAAAAATAAATTAAGAAATTTAGCGTTTGCTGAACTGAGGAGCACGACGAGCTTTTTTAAGGCCGTATTTCTTGCGCTCTTTCATGCGTGGGTCACGCGTGAGGAAGCCCGCGGCCTTCAGCGCCGGGCGCAGCTCGGGGTTATACAGCAGCAGTGCGCGCGCAACGCCGTGGCGAATCGCGCCTGCTTGACCGCTGACGCCGCCGCCGTTTACACGGCAAACGATGTCGATTTTATCTAGGGTTTCCGTCAGTGCGAGGGGTTGGCGCACCACCAGCTTCAGCGTTTCGAGACCAAAATAGTCGTCGATGTCGCGGTCGTTGACGGTGATTTTTCCTGCGCCGTTGTACAAACGCACACGCGCCACGCTTTTTTTGCGGCGGCCGGTGCCATAAAAGAACGGTACACTTTCAAAGTTCATGCTTATTTACCTCCCAATTCCCAAGCGATGGGTTGTTGCGCAGCGTGCTTGTGCTCGGCGCCGTCAAACACTTTCAGGCGTGTGAAGGACGTGCGGCCCAAACTGGTGTGTGGCAGCATGCCTTTCACAGCATGCTCCATGGCAAAGCTGGGGCGCTCTTTCATCAGCTTGTCGTAGCCGATTTCTTTCAGGTGCCCAACATAACCGGTGTGGCGATAGAGCTTTTTTTGCCCCAACTTGTTGCCGGTGAGCACGGCTTGGCTTGCGTTGATGATGATGACGAAATCGCCGCAGTCGGCATGTGGCGCAAACGTGGGTTTGTGCTTGCCGCGCAGCAGGGTAGCCGCTTGCGCAGCCACGCGCCCCATGGGCACGCCAGCGGCGTCAAGCACATACCAGTTGCGGGTGATGTCGCCCGCTTTTGGCATATAAGTAGACATAGTGAACCTCCGAAAAATTTATCATACCTTGCAATTATACAGCATTGCGAGTTGCTTGTCAAGCACTTTTTTGTGTAATTTTAATTTTCGGGGGTATGATCTTCGATTTTCTCGTGTTTGCGCTGTTTTATGTGCTGTTTTCTATGCAATGAATTTGCGCATCAAATCTGGCGCATGGGTAATTACATGCCCTGTCACTGTCGCTGTTTTTTCGTTCACGCTATCCACGCCATTGCCGTTACCGCGCCAGCTTTTGCGGAACATCATGTAGGGCACAGGGGCTTTCGTGTGGGTTTTGCGCGCAAGCGGCGTGGGATGATCAGGCAAAATCATCAGTGCGTAGTCATCTTGCTGTTCCAGATATTCTAGCAAAATGGGCAGCACGATTTCGTCGATGAGTTCGATGCCGCGGATTTTGCTTTGCATGTCGCCGCGATGGCCGGCTTCATCGGTGCCCTCAAAGTGCAGGAAGACGAAGTCTTGCCCACGCTTGAATTCTTCGATTGCCGCTTCGGCTTCGCCCTTATAGTTGGTGTCAATCCAGTCGGTTGCGCCGGGCACAGTGGGGGTGCGCATGCCCGCGAGCATGCCAATGCCTTTGAGCAAATCCACTGCCGAAATGATGCTGCCTTTGAGCTTGGTCATGCTTTCAAAGCTTGGCAGGGCGGGGCAAGTGCCTTCGCCCCATAGCCAGATTGAGTTCGCCTTGCTTTCTTCTAATATAACGTGGCTGCGCTGCATCAGATCGAGCAATTCGGGATGGGAGGGCAGGTGCGCGGCAATGGGCTGGCCGATGATATCGTGCGGCGGGGTGTTATGCATGCCTGGCGGCGAGTCGCCGCTCACTGATCGCGCAATGTCATTGATGTTTTTTGAGCAAGCGTCCCGCGAAGCAAATTTTGTGATTGTCCTCGTAAGCTGATCTTTGCCGCCTTTCCATAGTAGGCAATGGCGATATTGCACGCCCGCGTAAAACTCAAACTCGCTGCTGCCCAGCGCAGCTTGCAGCTTAGCGATGACCTCGCGCGCTTGTTCTGTGGTGATTTCACTGCCTGCGTAATCCACCATGGTTTTGTCGGCATAGTTATCTTCGCCGCTGAGCGTAACAAGATTACAGCGCAAGGCAAGGTCATTTTCCGCCATGGGCACGCCGATGCTCACAGCCTCAATGGGGCTGCGGCCGGTGTAATATTTCGTGCTGTCGTAGCCGAGGATATTGAGATTGGTGTTGTCGCTGCCTGCGGATTGTCCGGGTGGTGTGGTGTGCACCAGGCCTACTTCGCCGTCGCGTCCCATGGCATCGAACAGCGGTTTGCGGGCGACCTCCATGGGCGTTTTGCCGCCCAGTGCGGGCAGGGGTTCGTCCGCCATGCCGTCGTATAGGATGATGATGTGTTTCATAAGTACCTCGTAATCAAAATCTGAAAACTCCCTTGACAACACTTGATTATTGTGGTATAATAAAGGTGTCAAGGGGCTTGGCGCTGCGGCGCGGAAGTTCCTCTGAAAAGATTAACTAACCGCGACCTATGGCTGGGGGCGGTTAGTCTTTTTTATTGCGTTTGTCGTCTCGCGCTATCAAAAACAAAATAATTGCCATGATAACTAAGTATTCCATAACGCTCACCCCCTTCCGTTGGCAAATAAAACCAACTTCCGGAAGAACCAACTGCACCACAGCGCACAACGCCATTGCTATTTTAGCACAGATAAAAAAGCTTGTCAAGTGTTTGCATAATCGCGGTCAAAGCTGCGCATACTACCCGCAGCGACCCAAAAATTTTGCAAGGAGTGACTTGAACATGTTAGACCGCATTGCGTTAATTCTCGTGGTGCTTGGTGCGCTGAACTGGGGCAGCATTGGCTTGTTTCAGTTTGACATTGTGGCGTGGATTTTCGGCGGCCAAGGCGCAATCGTCAGCCGCATTTTGTACACCTTGGTGGCACTGGCGGGCATTTGGTGTGTGTCGCTGCTGTTTCGTGAGCGTTCGCTCATCACGGCAGAAGACGACGTGCACTAACCCTGCGCACAAACAAACATGCGCACTCACGGTTGTGGGTGCGTTGTTTTATATGACTTTTTCGCGGGCTGCAACGTTAGGCGGTCAGAAAAGCGAATGCGCGAGGGAGACCCACCGCAGGTGATGGGTGCGTTGGTTTTACAGCAACGTTAAACGAGATTATCGCTCCGCGAGCCTTCCTCACCCCTCGCGACTCGGGGAGCTCCTTCCAAGGGAAGGAGCTAGGGCTTGTTGCTTAAGGTTTTGAGCGTTTCATCCTTAAACCTTAGCTCCTTCCCCTGGAAGGAGCTGGCGCACCTCGGGTGCGTCTGAGGAAGGCTCGCGGAGCGAAAGCAACCTTGCCGTCTACATCTTTGTATGTGGCTGCGCACAAAAGCAAACAAGCACACTCACGAAATGTGGGTGCGTGTTTTTTGATGAAACTCACGGGCGACCACAGGTCGCCCCTACGCGAATAGCGGCCAAAGGTCGAGTGCCGCAGATTTGTAGAAATCGCATTGCATTATAGCGCGGGGTGTGGTATACTATAATGGATTCATTGACCGCGTGTAGGGGCGGCTAGTAGCCGCCCGCTCCTTCAGCACACGCTATAAACTCCACGGGCGGCAGGTTGCCGCCCCTACACGTGAGTTTAGACTGCACCGTTCTCCGCCAGCCATGCCAACAGCTGCTCTTTGTTCATGAAGCCAATTTGCGAGACAACCGCCCTGCCACCGTTGAAGATCACCAGCGTGGGCAGGCTCATCACGTTGTGCTCACCCAACACGGCGAACTTGGCGTCAATGTCAGCTTTGCTTTCGGTAGGGTCGATGTCGGTGCTGAAATAGCAAATTTTCAGGCCGGGCTGTTCTTGCGCAACCTCTTGCAGGATAGGCTTGAGCATTTTACAGGGCATGCATTGTTCGCCATAGAAATCCACCAGCACAGGACCAGCGGCTTGCAGCACTTGGGCGGTGAAATCATTTGCAGAAATATTCATGGGGAAGCTCCTTTAACCATAATAATCTATCATAAGCATATGCGAGGGAACGAAAATGCAACACATGTTTGACGCGGTGATTGTGGGTCACGGGCCCGCAGGTTGCTCGGCAGGGCTTTATCTGTGCCGTGCTGGGTTGCGCGTGGCGATTATCGGCCGCGACCACGGTGCACTGGCACGCGCGGAGAAAATTGAAAATTATTTTGGCCTGCCGCACCCCATGCGCGGGCGCGAATTGGTGCGTGCCGGGCGCGAGCAATGCCGTGCCCTTGGCGCAGATTTGCGCGAGGATGAAGTGATTAATGTGCAGTGGCAGGAGGACGGTGGATATCATGTGCGGCTTGCGGGCGGCGATTTGCTGACCTCACGCGCTGTGCTGTTGGCCACTGGCCGCGCAAAGAAACTGCCGAAAATCGAAGGCTTGAGCGAGTTTGAGGGCAAGGGCGTGAGCTTTTGTGCGGTGTGTGATGCGTTTTTATATCGCGGGCGCAGCGTGGCGGTGCTTGGGCGCGGCAACTTGGCGCAGCACGAGCTTGAGACTTTGTTGCCGCTGGCAGACGAAATTACACTCATCACCCACGGCGGTGAGCCGGAGTTCGATGTGCCAAAAGGGGTGCAGGTGCGCCAGAGCAAACTCACGCGGCTGCATGGGCGCAAGCAGCGATTGGCACGCGCGCAGCTGAGTACAGGTGAGGACATCGACTTGGATGGGCTGTTCGTTGCGCTGGGGCAGGCCACGGCAGCGGATATTGCGAAAAAGCTTGGCTTGCAGATTGAAGATGGGGCGATCCCCGTGGGTGAGCAGCAGCAGACCGATTTGCCCGGCCTGTTCGCCGCTGGTGATTGCACGGGCACGTTCCCGCAGATTGCGTTTGCCGTGGCTGAGGGCGCAAAAGCTGCGCTTGCGATGATTGAGTATCTTAGGGAGTAGTGTGGGCGCGTGAGTGACGATGAATCATTCACGCGCTTGTGCTTTGCGTGTGTAGAAAATGCTTATACTGCGAAGTTAAATTTTGATTATCGGTAACCATAACTCAACAATCGAATCTGATTGATTGCCGTCTTTGAATTTTTCGTTGTAGCAAAATAAGATAAGCCCCAATCCATCAAGCGCCATAGATTTGTATTGCGAAGCGTTGTCAGCAAGCCACTTTTCCATCGCCGCATCGCCACTTTCGTAGCCTTGTGCAACATAAACATCGAAAACGGCATACTCCGTTACGGGCAGAGTTATGCTTAAAAAACCATCAACCGGTTCGGCTGATAAAAAGCCTACATGAACATCTTTGCCTGCTGCGGGTGATTTTTCACATCCCCAAAAACGGATTTCATATGCGTCTGCGTTTACTTTTTTGAATGGGTGTTGTTCATATAAAGCCGTAAATTCTCCCCACAATTCGCTAGTCTTTGCACCATCGCCAGACAAGCCTGTGACGTGAAATTTATCTCGTTTAACTATTTTAGGTTGAGCCATTGTATACCTCCGCTAATATAAATTTTCTCTAGCTTCATTATACCATGCCCTTACGCAGCGCGCAAGCAAAAATTTCGTGAAAGTGATGATGAATATCTTAGAGAATAGTGTGGGCGATGGGACGCAGATTATTCGATATTCCCTGTTTCACGAAAACTACGCCAAACGTTTTCAAAGAAGTCATCGTCTTGCGGGATGGGGCGCACTGGCCGCCAGCTGTAGCTGCACTGGCCGTCTGCATAATTTGCTTCTTGTACTACATCACCAGAGGTGCCGCTGCCGTGTTCATCCACATATAGCGCGCTGCCGCGACTGGTGCCGCCTTGCGCCATATAATCCAGCATTGCACCGAGGTACATCAACTGGCAAATGAGCACATCGCGGTAACGAAACACGGCGGAAACATCACCTGTGACGTTGAAGTTAGCAAGCTGTTGCTGCACCTGTGCAAGAGATTCTTGCATTTGCGCAGGCTTGCGAATGGCTCCGCCGCAGTCGCTCATGGTGGTGGCTGCGGCTTGCCAAAGCGCGTTGACGTTGTTTTCGCCCGAGGCATTTTCCGCGATGGCAACGGCCTGCGCAATTTGTGTTTGCGCCAGTTGCGCGAAGTCAGATTGCGGGCTGCCCTGCCGCTTGGCTGCAATATACATGGCTGCACGGGCTGAACCCGTTTGCCCTGCGTTGAGCGCACTGCCGCCCGGACGATATACCCCATGGCTGGCGGCGGCTTCACCTGCGGCAAAAAAGCCTTCAATATTCGTTTGCCACCAGTGATCAATGGCCATGCCGCCATTGTTGTGCTGCGCGCACAGGGCGATTTCAAGTGGCTCGGTGGCTAAATCCACGCCCTTGTCTTGATAAAAACTCACGGCAGGGGCGTTCATGTGTAATAATCTTTGCAGCGGTGTGCCAAAGCAGGCACCCGCTTTTTCTAGATATTCACGGGCTTCACTGGGCAGTGCGGCGAAATCAACTGGTTGATTGCCGGGGTTTTCGCGGAAATCCAAGAACACGCGTCTGCCTTGGCAGGTTTCTTCGTGCACGATAATGTCGATAGCGGACGAACCGTCCAGCTTGCGCACGTCAAATGGCCATTGATAGCCCTTGAGGAACACCATGCCTAGATCTAGCTGCAATTCGCGGGCATCGTTGCCTTTTTCGTCGGTGGAGATGAACTTGGGCAGCACCTGCATGTAAGTACCCGACACATTCCACCTTGGTGCGACAGAAGCCAGCCCAAACTGCCACTCTGTCAAGTTCTTGCCCTTTACACCTGCCTCGAATGCTGCGCCGGTGGCACCCCACACACCCAGCGGAAACACGCTGTTGCGATACATGCCTGCGGGTGCGCCGGTGGCACAAATCACGTTTTTGCAGCTGAATGCGACGAATTCTTGCTTATCTAGTGCCCAGCACAGCAGGCCCAGCACGCGATTTTCATGCACCAAAAATTTCACCACCTGCATGTTGTCGAACACAGGAATATTTTTTTGCTCCACAGCGTGCTGCAATTTTTCAGTCATGAGCTTTGAGGTGTAGGGGCCTACGCTGGTGGCGCGGCGGCGAGGGTCGTGGTCGGTTTTATAGCCGATGTATTCGCCATAGGCATTGCGCGGAAAAGGTACGCCGAGGTCTACAAGACGCAGAAAATTTTGTGCCGACAGCGCGGCTTCGCACAGCGCGTGGTCGCCGTCTACGCATTGGCCATCGAAGAGCGTTTTCGCCATTTCACCCACGCTGTCGGGTTCGCCGCCCGAAAGGGTGAGTTTGTAATAAGTTTGTTTGTCGCTGCCGGTGTTGCGCGAAATGCCGCAGTTCACGCCCTCAGTCACGATGGCGATGTTGCTTTGGCCATTCTGGTGAAGGCGGTCGGCGGCGTTGTAGCCCGCAGCACCAGTGCCCACCACCACGGTGTTAAATTCGTAAACCGGGATGTCGTATTTTCCAATGTTCATTTAAAGCCTCCTGATGTGAAATCCGCCGTCAACGTCGATGTGATTGCCGGTGGTATATAAAAATGTGTCGCCGCAAAAGGCTGCAACAGCAGCAGCCACGTCTTCTGGGGTGCCCCAGCGCGCAATGGGGAACACCCCCTGCGCAATCATGTTGTCATATTTTTCACGCACGCCGCTGGTCATGTCGGTGGCGATGATGCCCGGGCGCACCTCATGCACAAAGATGCCCTCTTCGGCCAACCGCGCTGCAAACAGCTTCGTGGTCATGGCTGTGCCTGCCTTGCTGATGCAATATTCCCCGCGATTGACGGAAGCAACCTCTGCTGAGCAGGAGGAGATATTGATGATTGTGCCGCGTTTTTTGCCCAAGCAATCTTGTTTTAACATCTGCTTGGCGATAATTTGGCTCATGAAAAACGTGCCCTTGCAGTTGATGCCTACCACGCGGTCGAAGCTTTCCTCGGGCATGTCGAGGAGGTCGGCGCGCACGTTTGGCGCAACACCGGCGTTGTTCACCAGCACGTCAACTCGCCCGAACTTCGCAATGGTCTGGTCTAAGCAGCGTTGTCTATCTTCTGCGTTGGTGATTGAGCCCTGCACGTGCAGCCAGTTTTCATCATTGGCCTGTAAGTCGAAATTCACGATGGCATAGCCCTGTTTTTCCAGCTCTTTGGCGATGGCGTAGCCAATTCCGCGAGCCGCTCCGGTTACGATTGCTGTCTTGCGCATGCGTCTGCCCTCCCTTGTTTGTAAATTGGTGCGTACACTTCGCTGTCACGGATAACGCAACCGGCGTGGGTGTGGTCGCGCATCATTTGTGTGCATTTGGAGCAGGCGGTGCAGCATGTTTTGGGGTTCATGCCGCCTGCGAGGATGTCATTGGGTGCGTTGGGATAGGCAAAACTTTGCCTGCCAAGCCCCATGAACATGCTTTGTTTGCGTGTGAGATTTGCAGCGGCAACCATGGGTGCAAATTGCCGCAGCCAGCTGTAGCCTGCGCCCACCACGGGAACATCACCTGCCGCGGCCTGCACTTGTCTAGTTAAATCGAATAAGCGCGCGGTGTTTTCCAGAGGGTGTTCGTCGGGCAGGGGTACGCCAGGGCCGGGTTGGTCAAATGGCCGCAGCACTTGCGGGTTGGTGTAGTAGGGATTCCCCGCCGACACGCCCAGCAGCTGCACGCCGCACTGCACCAGTAGTTCAGCTAGCTGCACGGGTTCATCAAAGCCGTTGGGGTGCGCATCGGTGGCGTTAAAGCGGCAAGCGATGATGAAATCTTCGCTGGTGTGCTTGCGCACTTCGGCGATGATCTCGCGCAGCAGTCGTGTGCGATGTTCAAAGCTGCCGCCGTATTTACCCGGGCGCGTGTGGGCGGCAAGCAATTCGCTGATGAGGTAACGATGACAGGCTTTTATATCCACGCCATCGAAGCCGCATTCGCGCGCGAGCTTGGCAGCTTTAATATAATGCTCCGGCAGACTTTCGAGGTAGGCATCGCTGGCCAATGGTGTGTGTTCGTCTGCGCCAACACGCGGGTCTAAGTAAGGGTCGTGCTGGGCGAGAATGGGCGTGAACTTATGTCCGATGTGGCGGCTATAGCGCCCCGAATGCGTGAGTTGCAGAATATTCACCGGCCGAGCGGGAGCCGCTTTGTTGGTTTGTTCAAGCAGCTTGGCAAGGGCGCTCGCGTTGCTGTCGGTCAGCATCATTTGCAGGGGGTTTGCGCGTGCTTCATGCAGCACAGCGCAGGCCTCCCACCAAAGCAAACCTGCACCGCCTGCCGCAAACCGCAGATACCTGCGCGTAAATAGCTCGCTCACGCTGCCGCAGGGCAAGCAATCGCAGCCCTCCATGGGCAGCACAGCCATGGCGTTGGGTGCGGTTTTGCCGGCGATTTTCACGGGTTGGCCAAGAATCGCCGTGTGTTCACTCAATGGAATGTTACAACCCAATGCGGTGATTTTCGCGCGCAGCTCGTCCGGCGAGCGAAAGTTAAATTTTTCATGTTTTGCCATTGCATTCTCCCTAGAAAGATGTTATACTTGATGTATATTATAACATAAGAAAGAGGACAATGCAATGCTAAACATTAAATCAATTGATCAATGTCAGTTCGACGAAATTTCACTGGGCGAGGTGATGTTGCGGCTGGATCCCGGCGAGGGACGCATTCGCAATGCACGCAGTTTTACGGCATGGGAAGGCGGCGGGGAGTATAACGTTGCGCGCGGGCTGCGCCGCTGCTTTGGCCTGAACACCGCCATCGTGACGGCACTGGCTGCTAACGACATCGGCTATCTCATTGAAGATTTTATGCTACAAGGCGGCGTGAACACGCAGTTTGTGCAGTGGATGCCCTATGATGGCATTGGCCGCAATGTGCGCTGCGGGCTAAACTTTACCGAGCGCGGCCACGGCGTGCGCGGCGCATTGGGCGTGAGCGACCGTGCAAACTCGGCGGCGTCGAAGCTCAAGCCCGGTGATGTTGACTGGAATCATATTTTCGGTGAACTGGGTGCACGCTGGCTGCACACCGGCGGCATTTTTGCTGCGCTGAGCGCAAGCAGCGCAGAAGTTGCACTTGAGGCCATCAAAGCTGCCAAGCAGCATGGCACCATGGTGAGCTATGACTTGAACTATCGGCCATCGCTGTGGAAAGAACACGGCGGGCATGCCAGAGCGCAAGAAGTTAACCGCGAAATTGCGCAATATGTTGATGTAATGCTGGGCAACGAAGAAGACTTCACCGCGTGCTTAGGCCTTGAAATTGAAGACAGCAACTTGCATGAACTGAACGTGGCGGGCTATGAAAAAATGTTGCACACTGCGGCAAAAGCCTACCCAAATTTTAAGGTGATTGCTTCCACGCTGCGCGGCGTGCAAAGCGCGACCATCAACAGCTGGAGCGCCATTGCATGGGCGGGCGGCGAGGTGTATCGCGGCATGAGCTTTGATGCCCTTGAAGTGCTTGATCGCGTGGGCGGCGGCGACAGCTTTGCCAGCGGCTTGGTTTATGGCTTGCTCAGCGGCTGTGATATGCAAACGGCACTGAACTATGGCGTGTGCCACGGTGCGCTTGCGATGACCACACCGGGTGATACCTCCATGGCGCGCAAAGCGGAAGTGGAAGGTTTGATGAAAGGCGCGGGTGCGCGGGTGAATCGCTGAGCAGCTGTGAAAGTTGCACACGGAAGAAGATATTTCGCTCTTTTAGAGGATTGCATTGATGGATTTTATGGCTTCGGGCGGCGTAATCGCCGCCCCTACAGGTGGATATTTCTGAAAAATATAGTGAACCGCAACATGTAGGGGTGGCGATTACGCCACCCGAACTATAAAATCAATGCAAAAGTCTAAAACAGCCAAAAAATTTTCATTTCCTCTTGACACGGACACGATGTCGTGCGGTATACTCTGCATAGAGAAAAGGAAAGGAGCCGTATCTTAAATTTAAGGAGGAGAAAATCATGCAAAATCTCATGGAATGGCACTTCTCTGTTCAGGACGGAATGTATTTCGACAAACGCAATGAAACCCAATCACATGTTGTTTTTTCAAGCAATATTGTTACGGATGGGTCTTGTAATTATGCTATTCTAAAAAACGGCATTAGTTTGAAAGACGAAATTGAAATCATCGAGCGTTCTTTTAATGATATGCAAAGGTCTC
>WQWM01000035.1 GCA_009785335.1 Oscillospiraceae bacterium | reverse complement strand
GAAGAACTAGCCCGCACACGCGGCGGCCTAACCCTTTGGGCGGGCTCCGACGACGAAACAAGCGCAACCAATCTCGCCAACACAAACTTGTATGACAATTTGCCGCAACATCTGCAAGCATTCAAGCCCCGCCATCATCCAGCCGCGTTTTACCAAAAGCTTGGGTTTGCGATTGAGGGCGTGATGCCCGATGCCAACGGTCCCGGAAAACCTGATATTTTCATGGCGAAATCACTGCACAAATGAGGTAGCAACATGACCAACCCCACACAATATTCCCCCCTTGCACTGGCCTTTTTGGGCGACGCCGTGTTCGACCTGCTGGTGCGCGAAAGCCTGCTAGTTGAAGCAAACCGTCCGGCTGGCCAACTGCACAAGCTCGCCACAACACAGGTAAATGCACGCGCACAAGCCGAGCGTGCCAAGCAGCTGCTGCCGCAACTCAACGAAGAGGAAGCAGGTGTATTCCGTCGCGGAAAAAACGCCAAACCCGGCACCTTGCCCCAAAGCTGCACCCCGCAAGAATATGCCCTTGCCACGGGGCTTGAGGCACTGTTCGGCTGGCTGTGGCTGCGCGGTGAGCAGGCACGTGCGCGAGAGCTTTTTCTGTGTTCTTTTTTTGAAAAAAAAGAACCAAAAAAACTTTAGCCGCTTCGCGGGAGATCGTTTATGGGTTGTGTAGGTATTGCCAAGGCCTCCCCCTCCGAGGGAGGAAAGCACGTCGTAGGCGTGCAGGTGGGGGTTGCTTGAACCCCAAAAAACTTTAGCCGCTTCGCGGGGGATCGTTTATGGGTTGTGTAGGTGTTGCCAAGGCCTCCCCCGCCGGGGGAGGAGAGCACGTCGTAGGCGTGCAGGTGGGGGTTGCTTGAACCCCCAAAAACTTTAATCGCTTCGCGGTTGATTTTTATGGAACGATAATAGACCACAGCAAAGCGACGAAAAACCCCGCTCTCTGTCACACAGAAAGTGGGGTTCGTTAAATCTAAAGTTCTTTTTGATTCTTTTTCTTTCAAGAAAAAGAATGCCCGCGCGGCGAGCGCAAATCAAGCTGCCTCAAGCTGCGTTTGCGCACCGCTGTGCACCAGCTCCATCATGGGCAGTGAACGCATGGTCTGGCGGTCGAATGCACGCACACCAATGTCGGTGAGGGTGAGCAGCACATGGCTGTGCACATGCAACCGGAATGTGCGCAATTGCTTGGTGTTTGGCAGATGCAGGCAGGCAAGGTCTTCACGCGTTATGGATTCGCCTGCGCGCCAGTTCCCCAAGGGCAACAATTTGCCGCAAGGGCTTCCCTCGCGCATGTCTAACACATGCACACGAAACTGCTTAGTGCTCGCGGTGCCGGCCAGGGCAACCTGCGGCGCAGCAGTTTGGGTGATGGCTACGCAATACACATCCTGCGTGATGTATGCGGTGTCGCAGCTCCAATTGAAACTGCGGCCATGCGGCGGCTTAAATTTAGGTGGTGTAGCGGCTTGGCCGTGCGCAACCCGCAAAGGTTCGTCAATCAGCTTGCCGCTTTCTTCCAAAAAATACACCATATGCATGGGCATCATCATTTTACAGTCCTCGTTTCTTCAGCCTTGCCTGCGTCTGCCTGCAAAGACATTTTATCGCAATAGCGCAAAAAAGTCAATGATTTAACTCGATAAATTTTATTGATTTATTCTTCACATCTTGTCTTTGGAAGATTTTGTGCAGATGCAAGTAGACTGGTGGGAATTTGCGGGAATCATTCTGCGCTAGGAAATGTTTGACTTCCCCCAAAGAATATGATATAATAGACACAGAGCGTTGCGTCTTAATGTAACGTGATTAACGCACAGCGAAGCGACATGCTCGCCGCAGGCGTGATATAATAGACACTGGGAATTAGGTTTTGATGACAGATGAAAAGGACACAGCGAAGCGATGTGCTCACCGCAGGTGTGATATAATAGACACAGGTCATAGGATGATAGGAGGATGTACTGCATGTTAACCGGCACGGCGGCATTCGGCCCGCAATACCAAATCATGTATGAAAACGATACCCACGCCCCCGGCAGTGTTGACCGCAAGCTATTCGAGCGCATGATAAAACTCGATGAGCAGTCACTGCATTACTTATACAGTGAATATACTGACTTGGTCGTGGGTTACATATCTGGCAGCCGCCCAGCGTTAGAGAAAATCGTGCGGCGGCGCAAAACACCCGAGAAAATTCTCCGCTTTGTACGCAAGAAAGTGGTTGAGCCCTGCAACACCAGTGCATATGAGTTAATCTATGGCGGCACAGAAGAAGACATCATCGCCCGCAGCACTTACTGGTGCACGAACGTGGCGCGTGTGGCTTGCATATTGTTACAGGTGGCAGGCTTCCCCGCGCGAATCCTAGTCACAGGCAACACGAATTTTCCCTATTGCGGCCACCAAGTGGTTGAGGTACATATTAACGGCAAGTGGCATGTGGCCGATGCCAACGCTGGCGTGGTTTATCCACACAGCGCGTGGGAGATTCACAACGACCCTACACTGATTGACTGCCCGCACGGCAACGACATTTTCTTCAGCACAGGCGAGCAATATCAGTCCGTCGGCATCGTCAATTATCATGTGAATGATGCGCAGCAATATGACTACACCACCAGCGGCGTGAATGACTACTGCCGCGCAATTTTGGAGCAGTCTAAGCAAAAATGGGCGGGCGGTCTGCGCTGGCTGCATGGGGAGGATAACACATGACTTGCGAAATCATGAAAGCCGAGCATCTGGAGGAAATCGCGCAGCTGCAACAGCAATGGGCCGCTGAACAGCTCACATACGGCCTTGTGGCAGGCACGCCAGAGCAAATTGCCGAAGGCTTAACACCCTATTGCTACGTGCTCAAAGATGCACAGCGGATAATTGGCTATCTGATGGCTGAGGTTCGGCATGACAATGCATATTGTGTGTTTCCGAAGGGCGCCAGCTTTGTTGAAGTGAATGATTTGTTTATCAGCAAAGACCATCGCTCACGCGGCTTGGGCAAGGCGTTGCTTAGGCAATGTGAAAACGACGCACGACAAAACGGCATTCAACACATGCTGCTGTCTTCAGCAACAAAAGACGCTGAAGCCGTCAGGCATTTTTACACCAGCAATGATTACACCATATGGACAACTCAATTTTTCAAGAGCTTGTGAGCTCTCGCACGAGAAAGGATAACAACGCATGAAAACAGTTGGCACCACCGCACGCGGCATCCGCGCACCCATGATTAAAGCAGGAGATGACATCGCCGCCATTGTGGTTGATAGCATCCTAGCTGCCGCAAACGACGAAGGCTTTGCCCTGCGCGACCGCGATGTAGTCGCCGTAACCGAAGCCGTGGTTGCGCGCGCCCAAGGCAACTATGCCTCCACCGCGCAAATCGCAGCAGACATTCGCCGCAAATTCCCCGGCGGCACACTGGTTGCCACACACCCCATCTTCTCACGCAACCGCTTTGCTGCACTGCATGGCATCGCCCAAGGCTGCGATAAACTCATCATCATGCTGCAATATCCCGGCGACGAAGTGGGCAATCGCCTCATCTCGTGGGACGATTTAGACGCAGCTGGCGTGAATCCATATACCGACCTGCTGACCGAACAAGAATACCGTGCGCATTTTGGTCACAACACCGTGTTGGAATACACCGGCGTGGACTATGCTGAGTTTTATAAAAGCTTTGGCGATCACGTCGAAATTATCTTTTGCAATGACGTGCGCCGTGCCCTCGAATTCAGCCCGCATGTGCTATGTTGTGATATCCACAGCCGCGCACGCAGCAAACGCTTGCTGCAACAAGCCGGTGCACAAACCGTGTATGGTCTGGACGACGTGCTGGCTGAGTCCGTTGACGACAGCGGTTATCACCCGCAGTATGGCCTGCTTGGCTCCAACAAAGCCACCGACGATAGTCTCAAACTGTTCCCGCGGGATTGCGATGCCGTGGTAGCAGATATGGCGGCTCGGTTCAAAACCGCAACCGGCAAACAAATTGAAGTGATGATCTACGGCGACGGTGCATTCAAAGACCCCGTGGCACACATTTGGGAGCTTGCCGACCCTGTGGTATCGCCGGGCTTCACCCCTGGGCTGCGCGGCATGCCAAATGAAATCAAACTCAAATACTTGCTGGACCGCGAGCTAAACGGCAAAAGCGACGATGAAGTTCGCCAAGCCATCGCCAACAAAAGCAGCCAGCTCAGTGATGCCGCCCTGGGCACCACTCCCCGGCACTACACCGACCTGCTCGGCAGCCTGTGCGACCTCATCAGCGGCAGCGGCGACAAAGGCACCCCCATCGTGCTCGTGCAAGGCTATTTCGACAATTTCGCTGCGTGATTCATTTTTTGCAACTTTTTTGAAAAAAAGTTGCGCAAAAAACTTTACTCGCCTTCGGCGATGAGTTTTATGTAAAACACAGCGAAGCGATTAAAATTTTTTTGAGGAGCTGGGGCCTGCTTTTACAACCCCCATAAAAAGTCCCCCGCGCGCAGCGCGAGTATAAGTTTTTTTGGTTCTTTTTTTTCAAAAAAAGAACAGAAAGAGGAAAAAATATGCAACTGAACAAATCGGACAAACTTAGCAACGTGCGTTATGAACTGCGCGGCCGCATCAGCGACCAGGCCGATGCACTCATCGCGCAGGGTGTAGATGTCATCCGCCTGAACATTGGCAACCCGGGCGCATTTGGGTTCAAAACCACCCCCTCGGTGGAGCAAAGTCTCACCAGCCACGCCGCCGCCTGTGTGCCTTATTCCAGCACAAAAGGCTTGCCGCAGGCGCGCGCCGCCATTGCGCAATATCACCGCAATCTGGGCGTGCCCAACGTGTGTGAAGAAGACATCTACACCGGCAACGGCGTGAGCGAGCTGATTCAAATCACCTTGCAGGCGCTGCTCAACCACGGTGACGAAGTCCTCGTGCCCTCGCCCGATTACCCCCTGTGGACTGCCGCGACGACCTTAGCAGGCGGCAAGCCGGTGCATTATATCTGCGACGAAGCCGCCGGCTGGTGCCCGGACATCGCCGACATGCGGGCGAAAATCACATCGCGCACCCGTGCGATTGTGATCATCAACCCCAACAACCCCACTGGCGCGGTGTATACCAAAGAAGTGTTGCTGCAAATTGCGCAGCTGGCACGTGAGCATAAACTTGTGCTGCTGGCTGATGAAATCTACGACCGGCTGCTGTTTGACGATGCCGTGCATGTGCCCATCGCCTCGCTTGCACCGGACCTGTTTTGTGTGACCTTCAACGGCATCAGCAAGTCGCACCAAGTGTGCGGCTACCGCGCTGGATGGATGGTCATCAGCGGCGAAAAGAGCGGCGCGCAGGACTACATGGCTGGGGTGAACACCCTTGCTTCGCTACGGCTTTGTTCAAACGTCACCGGACAATATGCCATCATCGCCGCACTCGACGACTTGGAAGGTCCTAATGTTAACTTGCGTCCCGGCGGGCGATTATATGAACAACGCGAGCTGGTGCACCGCGAGTTGAACAACATCCCCGGACTTTCGGCGGTGAAGTCTGCCGGTGCGCTGTATATGTTCCCCAAGATTGACACCGCACGCTTTAACATCACCAGCGACGAACAGTTTGTGCTGGATTTCCTGCGTGAAAAACATGTGCTGCTGAGCCACGGCGCAGGCTTCAACTGGGCTGCACCCGACCATTTCCGCTTGGTATTCCTGCCGCCGGTTGACCAACTTGCGCAAGTGATGACCCGCCTGCGCGACTTCTTGTCAAGCTACACGCAATAAACCGTACTTAAAGGGCATAATAGACGCTAGGCATTAGACACTAGATGTTAGAAGCTTAGGACACCGCGAAGCGGCGAAAGGGGTTGCCATGCACGCGATTTTTGGCCGCAGCGGCCCGCACGAACCCGACATCATGCAGGCCATGGCACAGGCCATGCAACATCGCGGTGAAGATTACGCCGCGCACAGCACTGAAGAAATCTCGCTGGGCGGCGAGCATTTGCTGCACAGCGAAGACGGCGCAATCACCTTGGTTTGCCACGGCACCACCAAGCATGCTGCACAACTGTTAGAGCAATATCAACAACATGGACAAGCTGGGCTTGCGCAAGCAAACACCGGCTTTGCCTGCGCGATTTATGACCACGAACAGCAGCAACTGGTGCTTGCGCGTGACCACTTTGGCACCAAGCCGTTATACTACACCGTGCAGCACGGGCAGCTTGCCTTTGCCACGGAGATTAAAGCACTGCTCGCAGCAGGTGCGCCAAAACAACTCAACACGCTAGCGCTTGAGCAATACCTCACCTTCCAATATTCCGTGCTGGAAGAGACCTTCTTCAAAGGCGTTTTCAAGCTGCTGCCCGGGCATTGTCTGGTGTTTGCGCAGGGCGAGGTCGCCGTGCATGAATACTGGGATGCTGAATTTGCACCCGATCACAACGCTAGCTTAGATAGCCTCGCAGATGACATCGAGCAGGTTGCGCAGGCGAGCATTGCGCAGCAAACGCAAGTGCAGGGTTCGTTTTTGTCCAGCGGGGTAGACAGCAGTTATATCGTGGCAAGCAGCCGCGTGCCAAACACCTTCACCGTGGGGTTCGACACCGGCGCGTATTACAACGAAGCGACCTTTGCCAAAGAATTATCAGACAAGCTTGGTCTACAGCATCATAGCACGCTCGTGCCGGCACAAGATTACTTTGCTGCACTGCCGCGCATGCTTTGGCATGCCGATGAACCCCTTGCCGACCCCGCGCACATGGCCTTGCATTTCGTCAGTGCGTTGGCAAAAGAGCACGTGAACGAAGTCTTCTCCGGCGAAGGGCCAGATGAATTGTTCGGCGGCTATCATGTATATCGCGAGCCGCTTTCGCTGCGGCACATCACACGGCTGCCCATGCCATTGCGCCGTTTGCTGGGTAAACTGGCTAGCCACTTGCTGCCCGCCGGCATGAAAGGCCGCGGCTATTTCATCCGTGGCGCACAAACGGTGGAGCAACGCTTCGTGGGCAATGCGAACATCTTTAGTGACGCCGAGCGAAAGAAAATATTGTTGCGGCATGCCGAAAGTTCAGCACAAGATGTGACTGCACCGCACTACGCTCGTGTGCAGCACCAAGACGAAATCACAAAGATGCAATACTTGGACATCAAGCTATGGTTAGATGGCGACATTCTCAACGGCGCGGAGAAAATCACCGCCGCGCATGGTTTGCAGGTACACACGCCGCTGCTATCGCGGGATTTATTCGACATTGCAGCACGAACCCCCACGAAATTCCGCATGAACTTCAGCGACACTAAAATTGCGTTTCGCCATGCCGCCAAGCGCAAATTGCCGCCCGAGGTCGCACAAAAACGCAAGCTGGGTTTCCCGGTGCCCATTCGCGTGTGGCTGCGTGAAGAGCAATGGGCTAACACCGTGCGCGAAGCTTTTCAAACCGAAACCGCACAGGCTTATTTCAACACAGCTGAACTACTCAAGCTGATTGACCAGCACGCTGCTGGCAAATTTGACCACAGCCGCAAAATCTGGACGGTGTATTGCTTTTTAATCTGGCATAAAGAATTTTTCCCTGCATAAAAAAGGAGCGTTTTTTCGTATGAGAAATTGGGCAAACGAAGTTGAACTGCGCGTGCAGTTTATCCGTGATATGTTGCAACAAGCGGGTGCTGCGGGCGTGGTGTTTGGCAACAGCGGCGGCAAAGACAGCGCACTGGTAGGCATGCTGTGCAAGCTGGCCTGCGACAACACCGTGGGCATTATCATGCCCTGCAGCTCGGCACGCAACTACACCAGCGACAAACACGATGCCCTTGCCCTTGCACAGCAATGCAATATTGCCACGCGTGAAATCGACCTGACCGACACCCGCGCGCAACTGCTCGCTGCCATCGGCGGCGAACTTCCTCCTGCCGCCGTAAATAACCTCGCCCCACGGCTGCGCATGACCACACTTTACGCCATTGCGGCAGCGGAAAATCTGCTGGTGGCAGGCGCCAGCAACGCCAGCGAGCGCTACATGGGCTACTTCACCAAATGGGGCGACGGCGCGTGTGATTTCAATCCCATTGCTGACTTGACTGTGGCAGAAGTGTTTGCGTGTCTGCGGCATCTGCAGGCCCCGGCGCATATCATCGAAAAGGCACCCTCAGCAGGGCTGTTTGAGGGGCAAACCGACGAAGCCGAAATGGGCGTGAGCTATGCCAGCATAGACGCCCTGTTGCTCACCGGCAGCACTGATGAGCACGATGCCGCGATCATCGAGCGTGCGCACCGCGCCACGGCACACAAGCGCCAATTGCCGGCGATGTTTGCGGGTGAAAAGTGACATGATAAAACCCCTTGACCATTCACAGTCAAGGGGTTGTTTATCATTGATTAGGCTCGCGTGTAGGGGCAGCAATCTGCCGCCCGACCTCTTTCTCCCGCCATTGGAAATCACGGGCGGCTACTAGCCGCCCCTACATTCAAACCCGTTGTGCGCGCACCAAGTCAACAGCTTCTCGGCTCAACCGAGTGATTTCGTCAAAGTTCCCGCTATCGATCAACTCACGGGTACACATCCAGCTGCCGCCGCAGGCCACGATTTTGTCAAACGCGGCATAGCTGCCCAAATTCGCAGGGCCAATGCCGCCCGTGGGCATAAAGCGCAAGTTGGGATAGGGCGCGGCCACCGCCTTGATGAATCCCAAACCGCCCGCTTGCTCGGCGGGAAAAAACTTCAGCGTGCTCAGCCCAAGTGCCATGGCAGCTTCCATCTCCGTGGGCGTGATGCAGCCGGGAATCACCGGCACATTTTTAGCAACGCAGTACTTCACCACCTCGGGATTAAACCCAGGGCTAACGATAAACTTCGCACCGGCAGCCAGCGCGCGATCAACCTGCTCGGTAGTCAGCACTGTGCCTGCCCCCACCAGAATGTCCGGCAGCTCAGCCGCAATGCGGCGAATACACTCCTCGCCTTGCGCGGTGCGAAACGTCACCTCTGCACAGGAAATGCCGCCCGCCGCCAATGCTTTGGCAAGGGGTACGGCTTTTTCCACGTCGGTCATGGCAATCACGGGCACAACGCCAATGCTGCCGATTTGCTCAAGAATACTCATCTGTTCATCCTCACTTACTCAATTTTTGTTACCCAAATCGCCACTTCTTTTTTGCCTTTATCGTAAGGCTGTCTCTCACAGGGAACCATACGGAATATCCCAGTTCATCGCTGCTATCCTCATATATGGGCGCAAAGTGGGTATTCCATTCAAGCCCATAGTCCGTATATTTATATCCATACGCAGCATCCCATGCGCTTTTGATAGCGCTGCTATGGTTTTCAACCGCATGATTTCCTATATTAAAAACAACATATTTTGATTCCGGGATTTCAAATATGTCATAGCCTTTTGAGCCTAAACTTTCAATATCACAGCCGCCATCCACGATTCGAAAAGCGCCGCAGCTGCTTGCATCTAAGCTGGCAATATCATAACAGCCGTCGATTTCCAAGCCCCAGCTCATTCTGCGCATGACTTCGTCGGTTTCAATCATTGTCAAATATGCGGCTCCATAGCCAATGATAAACTCTGACGGGATGATGCGATCAAAAACAGACTTCAGCACCATATCACAGTGATTCCAAAAATCATGCGGCGGCCTGTTTTCTTTGTTGGTTTCAAAACTGATCCATGTTCTCGCGGGCTTTACTACGTGCAAAACGCTAACGTCATGTTTTTTGTACTGCCCTTTGTACGACGCTTCATGTGATACGCCTTCGACTATTCCTTGCAAATGAAAATTCCCTTTAATATCAACGTTTGCGTCAGATTTTCTGTAATCGCCAGGAGCAAAACCAAAAGTATCTTTGAATCCCCTTGTAAAAGCTTCCTGCGATTCATACTTGTACTTCAACGCAATATCCAGGATTGACATATCGGTGTACTTTAGATCGTACAACGCGTTTGACAGGCGTGTCCATCGCAATAGCTCGCCCAATGTCGCGCCCGTGACCATTTCGATGATTCTGCTCAAATGCCTTGATGAATAGCCACAATAAGCAGCTACGTTGTCCGGCGTGGCCACTTCGATGTTTTCATTGATAAAGGATTTTGCTTTTTCGACTGTGGAAAGATATTTTTGCATTTGGATTGCCTCGCTTTCTTTATTCATGGTCACTATTATAGCATGACCATGGAAAAAGTTTTTGATAATTTTGGACATGTTATGGCGTACGTGCTTCCCCCTATCCGGGCCAGATGCTCTGTCATAGCCACTTTGATGGTTACGGCTCTCGCTCATTCATCCGCCCAAAACCTCAACCACCCGCTCAACGTGCTGCGCATAATCACGCAGTGCGGCGGCAATTTTTGCGCGCTTCTTTTTGTCGCGCATGGTTGCTTTCACCTGTTCCATATCCATGCCGCCACCCAATTCTTCCAACTGCACCCAAAGCAGACACTTTCCGCCTATTGGCGTTTCGGTGGGCAGCAGTTCCCTCACTTTCTCGCCACCCAAGCCTGCCAATTGCCCGCTGTTCGTGGCAAGATTGCAAACATACACACCATAATTTTCCCACAGCGGAAGACTGCCGTCCTCAAATCGCCCGGCCTCAATGTCATCAGCCCACGCGCGAAACGCCGCCGCACCGAAGCACATGCCATTCCGTTCCGGCAATGTCAACCAATGCGATGCTTTTTCAACTGCGTTATGATGCAGTTCTTCAAGCGTGATTTCACGTCGTTTTTCGCCAATGAAGATCAAGTCCATCTTGTTGTTTCCCGTCAAAATGCAATCGACCGTTTCCGTGCCGCCAAACAACAGCTTCACAATTTGTCCGCCGTGGTCGTAGCCAACAATCAGGCAGTACGTGCCCACATCGGAATGCCACTCAGGGATGTCGTTCAGGTTTGTTTTCACCAGCACCGGGATATCCCGGTCGATCATGTCAACGATTTTTTGGATATACCGCGCGTTGTCGGCGTTGAGCTGCGCGGCAGTGACATGCTCATGCTCATGGCCAAGCGCGTCGAAAACATACTTGATGTGTTCAGGCCCAGCCAGATAGCCCGACACGCAGTATTCGCAGCTGGTCGTCGGGTTGCGGTTGTAGACTTGCGCGATGCTGTCGCCGGTGAGCGCGGCAATGTCCCAGAAGTCGGGCCTTTCGGGCCAGTCCTTGCATTCCAAAATGAACTTAATGCAGTCGGGTAACCCATAGTTGTGGCCTTGATAGCCATCGAACAGCGGGCGGTTATTGGTGATTCGTTTCATGCGAGCATCTCCTTTGATATATTGAATCGAAAGGGTATAATGCAGACGATGAAATGGTTCCACGTTGACTTTGTTTTTCCGAGCAAATGATGGCGAAACACGATATTCCCGCTTGAATGCCACACTGAACGCATCTGCAGAGTCGTAGCCGTACTTCACAGCAATGTCAATGATTTTCTCGTTTTCGTGCAGCACATCACTCGCCGCGCATGAAAGTCTTCTGCGCCGAATGTACTCCGAAAGTGCCATGCCGGTGGTTAAACAAAAAAAACGCTGAAACGCAGAGATGGGTGACAGCGTGATTTTGCTGATTTCGTCATAACTTACGCTGCCTTGCAAGTTTTCCTCAATGTAGCCAATCGCTCGGTTGAGCCTATCAATCGATTCCATGACATCGTCCTCCTTTCCACACAATTATATCAAACCGGGAGATGGTTTGCCCGTTATTCCAGCAACCCAAATGTCAACTTTCTTTAACCGACTCAATTTTTGTTACCGGAACCCAAACTTCCGCATATTGCTTGTTAGGGACTCCGTAGTATAGCTCCATATCCGGCCCGGTCGCTCTGTCATAGCCGCTTATGGGCAGCCATTCGGTGTAGATTTGCTCGAACAAGCCCGGCAGTTCGCCGCCAGCCCATTGCACTGTTTTGCTGCGAAACACCGCCCATGTGGCCTTCGGAATTTGCACCACCGTGTAGCCACTGGTATCCACGCCGGGTTGCACTTGCGCGCACAGCATATACAGCAAGCCCTCTTCGCCCTCGCGATAGCCGTCATACGCCGAGCAATGCCCGGCAATCGCGCCAATCACACAAGCACCGTCTTCTCGCGGATAGCCAAGGCCATTCGGCTGCAGTTTGCCGCCTGCGTCGTCGAACAACTTCTCATAGCTGCCGTCTGCAAAGCACTGCTCCCACAGCACGCCGCCGTTGCCCTGCACAACCATCATTTCAATGCCAAAAACCTCGAAAGTCTCCCTTTCTTCAATACGCCAATTCATCGCCTGCACTCCTTTTATCTTGATTTGAAAGGATAGCGGCGAAAAAATCGTTAGGCTCACACCCGGTTGTCGCGCGGCCGACGGCGTAACGCCATGCTGCTTCACAAACGCGCGAGTAAAGCTATCTGCACTGTCATAGCCATACATCACTGCAAGGTCAATCACTTTGATATCGCTGCTTTGCAGTGCCATGGCTGCCAAGCTCAGCTTGCGCTTGCGGATGTAATCCGACAGTGGCATGTCAGCGATGTAATAAAACAACCGCCCAAAGTGAAACGGCGAGTATGCCGTCACGCTTGATACATCAGCCAATGCCAAATCATCAGCAATGTGTTCCTCGATATACGTCATTGCGCGGTTTAGCTGGGTAAGCATCTCCATTGCCTCGCCCTCCTTTCCGCAATCAGTATAACAGGTTTGCAGGCACCACGTCCGACTTTAGGCGCAGAATGTTGCAGGGTTATCGTTTTGCTCACTGATGTGTTTTATGATTTCAACTTCTTTACTGGATAAAACTCATCCAAAAGCGCCAGATACTCCGGCAGTTTTTCTAAATCAGGCTGCCCAAACTCAAATGTTACGCCATCACATTTTTCATAAACCCTGCCATCAATCGTATACGTTTTTCTGTGTTTACAGCTTTCCTCACCGCAATGTGCACAACTGCCGTGAGTGCCTGTAAACACGCCTTTGATATGCGGCGGCAAACTTTCTATGTAGGTACGGTGCTTGTCTATGTTGCTGAAATACAGCCGCAAGGCAATTTCATTATCCCTCAGATAAATCCGTGCGGGAACTTTTTTTGCCTTAACGCTCAATTTGCGATAAATCAGCATAAACCGTCCCCACACATAGCCCTTATAGTGACCGTTTGTTTCAAGCCCATAACCACGTTCCAACATAGCCGCATCAAAAGCAACGATAAACGCTTTGTCATCCGCATCAACAAAGTCAAATCGGGATTCTTCAAGCAGTTGTTTGATATCGTACTCTGCCATGTTACAGGCCTCCTCTTCATCACGGTTACTTTGCCTTCTTAGGCGGATAAAACTTCGCCAGCAGTGCCACAATATCGGGCAGTTTGTTCAGCGAAGGCTCGGCGAAATAAAACACACTGTGGTTGCATTTGCGCATTGTTTTGCCGTCAATCGTGTAAACTTTGCCTGGAGCGCACATTGTGTTACACGACTTGCAATCGCCGCCCTTGAAGCGAAACGCATCTTTGATGTGCTTCGGCGCACTTTCGATAAATTCGCGATGTTTGTCCACATTGTTGAGATAAAGCCGCAGCACGATTGCGCCGAAGCCTTTGATGTAGATGCGGGCTGGGCAGGGTCGGCTTTTCGTGCCGGTTTTGCCATAGACGACTGTAAAGCCGCCAATGCGATTCCCGCAGTCGTAGCCCAGCGCGTTCATCTCTTTGTCAAAAGCGATAATAAACGCCTTGTCCGCTTCAGACACATGATTAAACCGCCGTTCTGCCAGCAATTGCGTTAAATTTTCGGCCTTGTAATTGCTTCGGATTTCATCCACCAATTCACGCAGTGTCTTGCCTGCGTGAGTGAAAATATCGCCCATGCTGTCTGTGGCATCCTTGCCAACGGCATCATAAAGAAAATCACGATATTTGCCCAAAGGGTGGGCATTCCAAATGATTGCCGTGTCTTCTGGTAGCAGTTTTTTACTCATAGTGTTGTTCTCAACTTTCTATCTATGCCTTATCGGCACCAAAAGATTGACATATTCAAGCTCAAACGGTCGCCGCTCATATGTATAGACGTGCTCTTCAAGCAAACTGTTCATTCCGAACGGTTCACGCCTGTCATGTTCGAGTTGCGTATGCCCGTGCACCCAATTCCACACAGTATACCAATCCTCAAAGTCAACGGGTTGGCTTCTGTAACTCGCGTACAACCCTCCGGCAAAGGTTTTTCTTGATAGTGGATAAGGAACTTCCAAATCATTGGGGATTGTCACCCACACTTCATAACCGTGCGTGTCGCCGTCGGCGTGATTGAACCCGAAAATTCGGGTGTCGGGGTAGATTTCAAACAGTTCAACATCGGTTATAAACTGCTGTACGATTTCAAACGCGGCGCTCTCTGACCCGCTGCCGTCTACAACCCTAATACTGGCTACCGTTGACGACGGCAGATTAATCAGTACGATATTGTTTTCAGGTTCAGATAGATTATTTATTATGTCTGCAATGTTGGCGGTTACCCCCGATTGGTTGCTTGTGCCATCGCAAGCGATAAAAATTATCGCAAACGCAACCAATAGCAACAATATGATAATAATTTTCTTTTTCATTTGGAATTATCCTTTCGGCACAACCGGCATCCAAAACTTCAGCACGGTCTTCTTGTTTTCTTTGGTCAGCATAATCTCACGGTCAAGGCAAACATGAAAATGCCCGCTGCCGCTGAACCTCCAGCCCAGCTTTTGCACGTGACCGTGCGGGCCTGAATTTTTTGCGAATTTTTTGAGCTGCTTGCGCGGGAACTCAAACTCAATCCAATGCTTCGGCGCGGTTTTTTCTGTGAACACATCGCCCAGCGCGTCCAAGTCCAGAATATCATTCACGTCGGCGCATATCGTTTGCCGAAAACAGCCATTACCAGTTTTGGCTTTCATCTGCACACATTCGTAGTCGTAAGACTGATAAATCAAAACAGGTGCGCCGGGTTTTAGCTGGGCGGTTAGTTGCGCAAGCCGCCCGTCGGCAATCAATTCTTCGTAAAATTTCTCTTGCGGCGCATCGAACTGAAATGTTGTATACCCCGCAACCGTGAAGCCGCCTTTTTTAATCACACTTGCTTTGTAGCCGCAGAGCTTTTCGCTGTTTTCGATGTAGCCAAGCTTGATTGGCTCACGTTTTTTCGTGCGCTTTTTCACCGGCAACAACAGGTCAATGTACATTTCCGCACCTGTGATAATCGCCGCCGCCGTGGTGTGTTCTTCCAGCCAGCCTCGGTCATCAACTTCATATTTGTCGTTTTGCGCAATCCATTGCTCCAGCAGCCCCCAGCCTTCTTCCCACGGGTCAACGGGCAACACGCAGGCAGCGTACATCCCGCCAGGAAAGAGTTTTTTCGTGAACGGTGCCGCAACTTCCATGTCATCGGGAATGGTGACCCAGCGCTCGTAGCCATGCTTGTCTCTCACGTCATGATTGAAACCGTAGTGCCGGAAATCTGGCTTGATGGCCGCCAGCTCTTTCTCAAAATTGTCGAGCAGCGGTTCGCTTTGGTCTTCGGGGATGCGCCCCTGTTCATCGTCGCCCACGGCATGGTGCGACAACACCGTGGCAGGCGGCAGATACACAATACGCACGTCTTTGTCTTTCAGGCTGCCTAGCACCTCGTTTGCTTGGTTCACGTCGTTCATGGTGTGATACTCCTTAACATTTTTTTGAGTTAAGGGGAGCTGTTGAGCCAATTGCATCACAGTGTCGTCAGTCAGCAGGTTCAAGTTCAAGCGCACCGCAGCAAGTTCTTCAATTTGGGCAACAAAAAGCTCAAGTGCCGCTTTGATGGTTTCCATCGCAGCGATTTCATTCTGCAAAGTCTTGATGTTTTCATTGAAAATCTCGGTTGCGGTTGCGGCATCCGGGCTGTTGAGAATGACGGCAATTTGCTTAATGGGAATTTGCAGCTTGCGCAAAATGATGATTTGTTGCAGCCGTTTGATGTTTTCCTCGTCGTAAACACGATAGGCGTAGTCATCTTTGCGCAAGCCCTCCAGCAAGCCCACTTGCTCGTAATACCGCAGCATTCGCGTGGAAATTCCGAACGCTTTTGACACTTGACCGGCCGTTTGCAATTGCATGTTATGGCGCTCCTTTCCTTTTCTCTATGCAGAGTATACAGCACGACATCGTGTCCGTGTCAAGGGGTTTTTGAAAAAAATCTCCCGGTAAATTGAATCTTAAATCCAAGTCTCTGGTACCATTTTTCTGCGGGACTTCCTGCTTCGGTTTGTAAAAATAATTCAGCACCTTTTAATTCTCGCCATTTGTCAATGCAAGCTTTTATAGCAACCGTCCCAAATCCTTTACCGCGAACTGAAGGTGTAGTTCCTACACTATATATTCCGCCTTTGCCGTCATAGAAACAAAGAGAAGCGATTGATACTGGCATTTCACCTTCATAACATACAAAATTAAAGAATTTATCATTATCGTTCAAT
>WQWM01000034.1 GCA_009785335.1 Oscillospiraceae bacterium | reverse complement strand
TTGTTCGATAACGTCATACACAAACCCCCGTTTTCCAATTTATTCCTGTAACTTCAGTATAACATATCTCAATAGGTTTTTCAAGAGATTTCTACAAAAAAAATGCGTTTTTGACGCTTACGAGCAACCAGCCAAGCCCAGCGAGTGCACCAAGGCCGAAGATGCCTGCAACCCACGGCCAGATGAGCGGCCGCACGATGGCCTGCACAGCTTGGAACTGCCCATAGTCAGTCGAAACATAAACCCATGTTGTGCCGCGACGATGGGGAATGAGGTTGCCGTCTGCGTCCACGGTTGCGATGCTTTCGTCTGTGACGCTGAAACGCAGCTCGCCGCGTGCATTGGCAGGAACAAGGCTCGCGGTCTCGTTGGTGCGCAGCGTGATGCTGTCGGGAATTTCGAGGGCTTCGCCAGACCAGTGTGCAAACAGCGTGAGGTCTCCATCAAGGTCAACGATGCAGTCAGGCGTAAAACGTTCGCCTTGGCCGTTTGGCTCAGTAAACCAGCCGTGGAAAATGAGGCCAAAGCTAGTTAGCGTGGGTAGGTCAAAGGCTTGCCCAAAGGTCACTTGCAAGCTTTCGGGCGATTCGCCCATGGCATCATGCAGGCTGACGGTGAAGCTGTGTGCCGACCAGCGCGGCTGGATAACGAGCACACCGTCGAACACCCACACGCGTTCATCGAGGTCTACACGGCGGCCTTCGCTCGTATACCAGGCAACAAAGCTGTGCCCGCGATGTGTCCAGTTTGGCCAAGGGAAAGAGTCGCCGAAGCGAACGCTTTGGGCGATGGCGTTGTTGCTAGGCACATCGGTAAATTGCACGCGGCCCCAGTCGCCCTCCCACCAAGCGTGAAGCGTGATGTCTTCGGTGTAGCGTGAAATCGCCTGCTGGGGAATCAACTCGCCCTGCCCGTTTGGCTCGCTGCGCCAGCCAATGAAATGAAAGCGATCACGCGGTGCAGGTTCAGGTAGTTCAACCACAGAAACGCCGTAAGTGAGCTGAATATTCGTCGGATTCACCACGCCTTCACCTGCGTCAAATGTGACGGTGATGGTGCGCGGCTCGAACACCGCCTCCAACGCATGCATGCCCGCCCGAGGCAATATCATGCCTGCGTAGATCGGTACGCCTGCAATCTCCCAGCGCACAAAATCGTAGCCATAACGTTGAAATGTGAGCGCTGCGATGGCAGGCAAGGGTGTGCCAAAGGCAACACGCAGCGGCGGCGCATACGCAACATTTTCCTCAAACATGGGGAAGTGTATCTCGCTGATGACCACATCCCAGCGTGCGAAAAACTCCGTCACAGGCGGGTTGGACACGACGTGGTCTTCGATGTTGATGCCATCGGCGCAAAACCAGCCCAAGAATGTGTGACCATATCGTTGGCTGCCCGGCCATTCTTGTGGATGGCCATACCAGCCCCACTCCGTTGCAGCACCAGTGCCGCCGTTGTGGTGAAACGTGACATCCCTGCGCCAAATGGCATGCAGGGTCGTGAAGCGGTAGTCATCGGCGATGGTCGTTTCGTTCACACTCGGTGCAAAGGCACCGGGCATGGTTGACCAGCCGATGAAGTCAAAGTGAGCATGCTGCGGCACGGGCAGTGTGCCCCATGGTTCGCCATGAATTGTGGTGATTGTTTGCGGAGAAACCGTGCCGCCGCGCGGGTCAAGCGTAATCTCGCGGTGCGCGGCTCTGGTGTGCGCGTAAATCGTCATCGGGTCTACGAAGTCGATTACGTCTTCGGCGAAGATTTGCTGCCCCATGCCGTTCGGTTGGGTGAACCAGCCCAGCACATCAATGCCCAGCATGGGGTGCGGGTAGACAAAAACATCGGCGAAACTTTGACCAAAGCGCGGGAACCTCGGCATGGGCGGCGCGTCCGGCCGCACCAGCGTAATCGGCACTTGCACGGGGTTCCACACGGCATACAGCGTGTGGTTTTCGCGCAAAATCACCGCGTGATTGTCACCCCGCGGGCTTGCGTAAAATGGGTCGGACGTGGTGAAACACCAGCCCAAAAAGGTGTAGCCAAAGCGCGGTTGCAGCACCGGCAACGGGCCATATGGGCCAAAGTGATCGCGAACCACTGGCGGGAAATATTCGTCTGTGCCCGTCACAAAGCTGATGATGACTTGATGCGGGAAATCAGGGTTGGCTTGAGCCGTTAGCGGCACAATGCCCAATAGCAGCAACGATGCCAGAACGATGCTCAGTATACGTTTAATCTTCATATAATTTCTCCTTAACAGCACATCCAAAGCCAGCCGAAGAATATCCAGCGCAACATCCAGTGCACCCAGTTGGGGACTGCGTTGTACCATGCGTTTTCACAGCAAGCCCCTTCAACAGGACGCGGCCAATTGCCCGCAAGTTCGCCTGCATTTGCGCCGCTGACTTGGCCTTGCCAGTCGCTGAAATCGAAGTCGGCAGGCAGGTTCAGCGTGCCATCAATCACCAAGAAACCGCCAAGCATCTGCAAAGCTTCAACCGTTAGGCTATCGTTTTCGCCAATCCAAAAGGTTTCGCCTGCGCCAATTTCAAGTTGCCCATCGAAGGTAACCTGTCCCATCACTTCCCACAGGTTGCCGCGGCGCAAAATGTAGTTGTTGGCAGTTGCGATGATGTTGGTCTGGGCGGTGTTAGCCAGGGTGATGATTGCATTTTGCAGGCCGCTGGTGTTGTCGATGAGCACATTGGACGTGCCCAGCACTTCAACCGAAGCTGCTTGCACAGATGGCGCATGCAGACCTGCGCCAGCGTGAACATTGAGCCTTGTCGTGATGATGTTACCCTGCGCCGCAGTGCCGCTGCCAGAAATCGCGACTTCTCTCGCGGCCGTGATGTTGCCGTGCACAATGCCGCCGCCAGTTACCGTCACAAGATTGGTGGCGGTGATGGCTTGTGTCGCACTTACAAAGCCGTGCACAACGACTTCATGGCTTTCAATGGCGCTGCCATTTGGCGCTTGGTTAATCACTTCAGCGTTTGCGCTTAAGATAAATCGCCCATGAGAGCGCAACAACGCTTGCTCCGTTGAGCCGCTGAGTCTGGCATTCCAAAAGATGTTAGTCTGCGTGTCCGGGTATGGAATGGGCAGGTAGAACTCACGCGTGGCGCCTGTGACCATGCCCGAGATGGTGCCGACCAAGCTGCCACCTTCAACCAAGTAATCAAAACGCAGCTCGCCCACGCCGCCATGGCGACGGTTGTATGAATCAACTGCTGAGGTGATTGCTGCCGTGATGACCGTGATGTCATTGGCTCGATTCGCTTGGGCAAACACGACCAAGCTCGTGCAAAACAGCACTGCCGTCAGCAAAATAGATACAATTTTTTTCATAGTTCAGTCCATCCGTTAATAATTGTCGTTTAACTTTAAAAAGGTCTTGCGACTTTGTGCGATTAATAGCGACGTTAGACGAGTTTATCGCTCCGCGAGCCTTCCTCAGTCCGACCCGAGGTCGGCCAGCTCCTTCCCAAGGAAGGAGCTAAGGTTTAAGGATAAAACGCTCAAAACCATAAGCAACAAGCCCTAGCTCCTTCTCCTGGAAGGAGCTCCCCGAGTCGCGAGGGGGGAGGAAGGCTCGCGGAGCGACATAAACTCGCTTCTTGCGCCTTCGTCTGCGGCTACTCTTCGCCTGTAGGGGCGGCGATTATGCCGCCCGAAGTCAATCAATCATTTAAAGGCGCGATCCCCTCCATGTTATTGCGGAAAGTCTTGCGGCAAAATGGAATAATCGAAATGTATTTCACCTGCGATGGTAAAGTCGGGGTGAAATTGCATGTCCGAAACAGCAAAGTTTTCACCCTCCCGATGGAATGTAAAGACCAGTAAGCCATCGCGCAGCAAGTGCCTGGAGATAAAACCATTCACCGCAAAGCCTTGTTCTTCCCACATCAGTGCGTTTTGCTTGAAGTGTGCAACGACTGGGTCGATCGCTTGCACGGCTTCGACACTGCTGCCAACTTCAATGCTGGCGAAGTCATTGATTTCTAGGGATTTCATCACAAACGCGGTGTGTTGCAGCCAAGCGGCTTGGGTGATTCCCTCTGGCGTGCTGGCGAAGAACGCGTATAACATGCCGCCGTTGTCTGCTTGATGCATCGTATACAAGCGTCCTTCGCCCATGTCACGCAGCACTTCGATGGAAAAAACCGTGTTGAAATCCGCTAGGGTTTCTCTGTGCCCTGCGGTTGGTTGAAACACAAAATGCAAATATCTGAGTAAATCCTCTGCGGGGTGCGTTTGCGTAAGCAGCCGCTGAAACTCTGCTTCACTGAGATTTTCGATGACTTGCTCGTGTGCATGTCCTAGTGAATCCAAAGGCTCATCTTCACGAGAATTGAATGTGCACGCAGACAAGATAACACAAATCACAACCAGCAAGAGTAAAATTCGTTTCATGTCCAATCCATCCGTTAATAATTGTCGTTTCTCGTTGCGGCAAAGAAGATCGTGTCGCTGTTAAAGAAATTCTCAAACTCTGCCACATGAGACTGCCCGCCAAATTCATACGCAAATTCATGCGACCAATCTGCTTCGCAGGGATCGATATAGCCCAAATTTACAGCTTGCTGGTACCAGCCTTGTTTGTATGCCCAGGCACCGGTATCCGTTTGCACCATAAAGCGGTAATCCCACACGTTCCCAATCACAACCCCATCATGAATAAGCGGCTGATTGCCAACGCGCAGCGCGAATCGATACTCAGTTGAAGTCTGAATCGGCGCATCTGCCCCATCAATGATTCTGATGGTACGGCCTCGGCTTCGCACATCGGCGAGCACGGCGTCTCTCACCATCGCAAGCGTTGCATAGCGTTGAATCAATAGTCCGTCATCCGGCGCATGCGTGGGTGCTGTTCTCACGTTGATGGCATACAAATAACTGTTCACACCCCAAGGCGAGGGCACCCAGCCGAAATCTGGAATCCAGATGTCTTCAACTGGATTAACTTGCCCCGCTGTGCCGGTGTTGTGGAATGGCCAGGCAACGCCCGTTGTGCCTGACCTGCGCCCCGCAATTACGTCAGTAATCTGCGTAATCAGCTCCGTCACCATCTGTGTCGCCTCTGCAAACACGGTTGTTACGACGTAGACCACTACGCTCACCACTGCGACAACTACGTTTACGACTGTATCTACTACGGTGTTCCAAACGCCTTGCAAGCCAGTTGGCGGCGATTCAAGCACCTGCACGATCGCAAAAGCATCGCCGCCATCCGTGGCAACAACCGCAACGAACGCTTCGCCTGCGGCCAGTCTGGTCAAGGTGCCGTTGGCATAACGTAAGATGGCTGGGTCACTGACCTGGATTGCAAGCGCAGGGTTTGAGGCGTATGTTGGGATAGCACTCGCCGGGGGCAAGGTCACGCTTTCACCAACATCAAGCGTCACTGTGTCGAAGGGCAAGCGAACCCGTTGCACCAACACCGGGCGATGCACAATCACACGCGTTCTTTCTATCACGCCGCTGCCATCAAGTGCTGCAAAGTTAACATAGGCCGTGCCTTGTGCAAGTGCTGTCACCACGCCATTGTCATAGCGAATAATGCGTGAATCGCTTACTGTCACGCGATACGCTGGGTTGCAAGCATCGAAAGGCGACACCGTAACCGTTAGCGGGAATTGCTGGCCAACTTCTGTGCTCACAAACGGCCAATGCGACGGTCGAATATTCTGCACTAGCCTAGGCGGCACAGTAATGATGGTTGTGGCAGATGCGCCAGAGCCATCCCTCGCCGTTGCGGTGATGGTTGCCGTGCCCGCACTGCGTGCCGTGACGCGGCCATTCTGATCCACTGTTGCCACAGCGGTGTCGCTGCTGCTCCACGTGAGCCGCTGATCTGTGGCATTGACAGGCAAAACGAAGGCTGTAATGTCACGTGTTTGGCCGTGGCGTACTTCGAGTGCATTGTTGCGAACCGTCACGTGCTCCACCAGGATTGGCAGCACCGTGATTCTCGCCGTGGCTGCCACCGTGCCGTCCTGTGTGCTTGCGGTGATGATGGCTGTGCCGATGCCACGCGCCGTGACTAGGCCATCTGTGTCAACCGTTGCGATGCCTGCGGCGCTTGTGCTCCATGTGAGGTCGGCATTCACTGCGTTGTGTGGTGTGATGGTTTCATGAATTTGTCGTGTGTTGCCCACCACAATCTCAGCCTCGTTTGGCAACAATGTAATGTCTGTAACCAGAATTGGCCGCACATCAACGCCGATGCTGAACTGCTGGCCATCAATCGTTGCAGTGATCGTTGCAATGCCTAGGTGGTGTGCAGTAACGAGACCGTCAGCATTCACTGAAACTGCGGCACTGCTGCTGCTCCACGTGATGTTGTTTCGGTTCGTTGCGTTGAAGGGTTGGATTTCAACCCCAATCCGCCGCATATCGCCCACATGGAACACCGGATTGAGCGAAAGATTGACATGTTGCACGCGAATGGGTGCAACGGTTACATTCATGCTGGCCGTCATGCCGTTTTCTGCCGTGACGGTGATAATTGCATCGCCGATGGCCACGCCGCGCACGCGTCCGGCACTGACTACCTCGACGATGGCGGGGTTGTTGCTGCTCCAGGTTACATTTCGATTGGCGGCATTGCTGGGCAGGAGGGTGACTTCCAAAGGCAAAGACTGGCCAACAACAATTGTCGCATTGCTTTCTGGCAGCGAGATGCCGCTCAGTTCAACTGGTGTGACCGTGATAGTCGCCGTGGCGGTGAAATTGCCTTCCATGGTCGTTGCGGTGATGACTGCCGTGCCGATACCTTGCACCACAACATCGCCTTGTTGACCAACCGTTGCGACGGCAGTGTTGCTGCTCTCCCAACGCACACCGCGCTCGGTGGCGTTGAGCGGAAGCACGGTGGCAATCAGCGTCAGGGGATCTCCGACGTTGAGATCTCCAGGCGGTGCGGAAAGCGTGATGCCTGTCACCGGCACGTGCTCAGGTGCTTCGCCCGGTGCCCACACTGCGGTCAGCAAAGTATCTTCGCCAAACACGGCGGGAGCTCCGGGGGCGAAGCTCTCGCTGCCTGTCGTCCACTCGACCAGAAAATGTCCGGCACGTTGCGGGGCAGCGGCTATCCTAAACGTAGGATTATACGGTGCGCTGGAGTCATAGCTATTGATGATGCGCATGAGTTGCTGTGAGACTGGCAGACGTTCTTCCGCGCCCTGAGAGTCATACGACAACACCACTGGCGATTCATATAATCCATAAAAATAGTAGGCAAACTCTGCTTCACCGGCAGGCAATCTGTTTGTGTGTATACTGGCCGTGGGTTGCGTTGTCCAGTCGCGAATGACCCAGCCTGTGCGGTTGTGTTGCACCGGCAATGTCACCATGGGCGGCTGTTCATGGTTGTAGATAGTGAAGGTCTGCGTGCGGGTTTGTCGCCCTGCGTCATTGTAGTCAATGAATGTTGCCACGATAGTCCGACGGAAAATAGCGTACAGCCTTGTCGGTTCGTTAGGCATGGTGAACTCGGTTAGCACGGTGTGTGCGTTGCGGTTTTCGTAGGAATTCCAGCCCACGAACTCCCAACCGGGTCTGGTTGCGATGGGACTCAGGTCAACTGGTTCGCCCGCAAAAAAGTACGCCGTTGCGATTTCGGTGCATATATTCGAAAGATTGACTCCCGTAATCTCCGTGCCAGCATTGCGTCCAAAATCGAATGTCAATTCCAGCGCGTCTTCAAAGATGGCATGCAGCGTGAAGTCTGCATCATGGGGCATAGTGAAGGAAGTTAACACGGCGCGGCCAGGAGGATCGTGGCGAGTGTTCCAGCCGAGGAAACGCGCGTTTTCACGCGGCATGGCACTGTAAGCTGTCAAATCAACGACGTCGCCCTCGAAGTAACGGCCAATGGTTTGCGTTGAGCCATCGCCGTTTGTCCGTTCGCAGAATGTCAGCCTCGGTGCGTCGTGAAAAATGGCGAAAAGCGTTGTGTTGCCGCTGGGCATCTCGAACTCGGTCAGCGGCGTGGTGGAATTGCGCTCGTAGTGCCAGCCGAGGAAACGCGCGTGTTCACGCGTTGCTGTGCGGCTTAGGCTAACGGCATCGTCTGCGAAATAACGGACGGTGCTGTAGGTGTCGTCACGATAGTCGAACGTCAGCTCCAGCGCATCTTCAAAGAGAGCGTACAGTGTGGTGGGGTCGTCGGGCATGGGGAATGACGCGAGCGGCACGGGATTGGGCACGGTCAGATCTTCGACCCAACCGCGGAAACGCCCATGCTCACGTGTTGCGGTGGGGCTCAGGTCAACTAGATCACCGGGGAAAACCATAGCGTATTCTCGGCTTACACTGCCATTAAGGGCAGAGAAATCCACCCGCTGGCGGGCGAGGAAAATCGCGAACAGGTTCAGTGGATGATTGGGCATCAGCTGTGGCGCAGTCAGCCCATCGCGAGCGTCGGAAACGGTGTTCCAGCCCAAAAAGCGGTGACCGGGGCGGTCGGCGGTGTAACTCAGATTCACTGGGTCACCCGCATAGACCCGCGGGAACGGGGGCGAAGTGATCGCAAGGCTGGTTGTGTTTTCGCCGATGTTATATCTCACTTCATGGCTGTCGCGGAAAATGGCAAACAGCGTAACATTTTCGCTGCCCACGCGGAAAGTTTGCAGCGCAACAGAAGAAGTTGGGTCAGTGTGCCAGCCGAGGAAACGAGAGTTGGTTTTGCTAGCAAGGGGCAGGGTTGCAGGTGTGAGAACCGTGCCCTCAAACAGATCACCGGGGAGACGAGTTAGGCTGTCGGCGTCGCCGCCGTTCGTCCGGTAATCAAATCTAACTTCTGTGGGGAGGATGGTTTCCCATAATTGGCCAGATTCGCTGGCGCCCGTGCCGCGTGCGACGATATTTCCGTTTTCCAAGGTCAATCTCATCAGGTTTCCGAAAAGGCCATACTCAGAAATAACGAGAAATTGCCCGTTGGGTTGCCGATGAAAATTCCACATTTGGCGGGAGGGCCAAGTGCTATTTTCCGTGCTCACGTCAATTGCTGCGCCGCTCGTCCCTCCTGCCATGGTCATCATGATATTCAAATTCGACCGCGGACGAATGTCGAAACCATCTCGATTTTGCAGACTCTGCAACTCGTCAAAAACGCCCCATTGTTGGTTTGAGGCACCTGTGAAATTGCGCAGCACGACATCGCCATTCGCTAAAGCGGTCAAATACTGGCGTGTTATTGCATTGCGAAGCATCACAGTTTCTCCAACTTGTACGCTTGGTGCAAAGTTCCCCGGCAACGCACTTGCAGGCGTGATCGCCGCAACGCCCATGCCGCTGCTCGCCGTGAACAACAGCGCAAACACCAACAACAACGCCAGTGATTGTCTCAATATCTTTCTCATTCTCTTTTCCCCCAATATGTTATTTAAATGCGTAATTCATAATTCGTAATGCGTAATTGTGGTGGCGCTGCGCGCAATTTAAATGGGTACGGGCGGAGCCCGTCATTCATTAAGCATTACGCATTAAGCATTAACTAGTACCACCACCAGCCGAAGAATGCCACGATAATAATCCATTGCCACCAGGCCAGTCGTACGGTCACTTCCACTTCCATGCGCACAACGCCCTCGGCGCAAACGGCGGTGATGGTTGTGGTGCCACGGCGCGGCGCACGGCCATAACTCACCTGCCCCAGCTCGTCAATGTCCATCACTTCGGGGCTGCTCGAATGCCATGTCAATTCCGGAAATCGTTGTGCGATGTCCGAGAATAGCGTCGTTGCTTGACGATGGCGCAGTGTGAGCGTGGGTGCATAGTCAAGCGCAACTGGCGGCAGGCTGTTGGCGGTGTAGCTGTAGTCGCAGCGCGTGCAAGTGCGTGTGGTAAAGCCCCGTTGCGTAAAGGTCGGCGGTGTCACCACGCTGGTGAACACATGCCCCAGCGGTGCTGTTTCGTTGGTGGTCATCGTGTGTCCGCAAGTGCTTGTCCAGGCGGTGAATCCGCGCACCGTGCAGGTTGGTGCAACAACCACGCGGCTGTGTTGCGGGCTGAACTGCACCGTTGGCGTGCTGCCAAATTGAATCGCAGCCGTGTTTTCCATGAAGTTTTGACGTGCATCTACGCTTTGCAATTGCGTATTCGTTGTCAAGTTCAGCGCAGTCAGATGATTTTGACTGGCCTGCAGCTGCGTCAAGTTGATGTTATGTTGCAGGTTTAGTATGTTCAAGCATGCGCCTGATACGTTCAAGTTTTGCAGCGCAATGTTTTGCGAAAGATCAATGTGCCGCAGCGGATTGTTGGCCAGATTCAGCGTTGCGAGGTTCGCGAAGTTGGCGATGCCTGCCGTGTTGGTGATACTGCGGCCAGCCAAATTCAGCTCGATCACCGTCAGCGCATCGCCTGCGCCAATTTGGGCGCCAGCTGCCAGTCCCATCGCTTCTCGCACCGCAGCCAAGAAATTCTCGCAGGCAAACTGTGCGGTGATATTGCGGCCGTTAAACGCTTGCGGGTCAAATCTCAGCAGCACGCCCACGCGCAAGCCTGTGATTGCCTCTCGGCTTTCCAGCCAATTGCCGCGCACGTCAAGATACGTCAAGCTTTGGTTGTTGGTCATATCCACGCTCGCCACGGTATTATTGGCAGCATACAGGCGCTGCAAATTCGTCATAAACGACAGTCCTGCCAAGCTTGTGATACCTTGGCCGCTCACATCAAGGTTAATGATTTGCTGCAAATTTGCGGGCGTAACAGGTTCCGTGGCGTCTAGGTCAAGATAATCGCGCACGGCTGCGAGGAAATTCGCGCAGGCGAACATTGCGCTCACGTCGTGGTTCGAGCCATGCTGTGGGTGAAAGCGGAACGTCGTGATAAACGCTTGCGGGTGCAACGGCGCCGCATTTTCAACAGTCATGAAATTGTAGCGCACATCAAGCGTGCGCAATGCCGCGTTCGTGCGCAAGTCAACGCCAGTGAGCATGTTGCGCGAGGCGTTCAACGTCGTCAACGCACCGTTGCTGCGCAAATCCAGCGACGCTAGCAAGTTGCCCGCAACGTCAAGCGTATGTAAATGTGGGTTGTCTTGCAAGTTGAGGGTTTCTAGATGGTTTCTTGATGCCCAAAGGCGTTCAAGATTGCTGTTGTCGCTCACATGAAGGCTGATTAAATCATTGTTCGATACATCCACCTCGCGCAAGCTGGGGAGCATGGTGAAATCTGCGTGCGTGAGGTGATTGTAGGCCAGATTCACGCGCTCAAGTGCGCTAAAATATTGCAGGCCGTCAATGCGGGTGATACCTTGGTTAAACAGATTCAGGTGCGTCACCAGCGCGGCTTGCTCGGCCAAGATGGGGCTATCTGCGCCCAGGTTCATCGCCGTGCGCAGTGCCACAAGCAGATTTTCACAGGCAATCGCGCCCACGATATCTGTGCCCACGGGGAATTGCGGCTGATAAATAAAATTGATCAGTTGCGCTGTGTTCAGCCCAGCAATCGCTTGCTGTGATGGCATGGCGTTATAGCTCACGTCCAGGTCGCGCAGGCGGGTCAGGTCTATCACGTCAAGGCTATCCAGGCGATTGTGTGACACATTCACGGTGTGCAGTTGCAGGTTGTAGCTCAGGTCAATCGCAGCAATTTCATTGCCTGCTAGGTTCAGCGTAGTCAGCGGTTCATTGTGCGCCACATCGATGCTTGACAGGCGATTATTCGCTGCCTCTAGGCGGTGCAACAATGGATTTTCGGTGGTGTCGATGACGCCAATTTGGTTGTTGTTCACCCGCAAGTCGCGCAGCCGTGGGTTTTGCGTTACGTTCAAGTTTTGCAGTTGATTGTCCGTTGCAATGAGGGTCACCAGGTTGCTGTTTTGTGCTACATTAAGGCTGGTTAAACGATTGCCCGCCGTCAGCAGCACGGTCAAATCATGCGAGCCGGTCACGTCAAGCTCGTCCAAATAATTGCGCGAAACATCCAGCGTGAATAGTTGCGGATGGTTGTTGAGTGTTAGGCTGATCAGTTCATTGTCGGCAACCATTAGCGTATGTAGGTTTGGGTTGTTGGCTAGGTTGAGGTTGCGCAGACCGCTGCCGCTGGCGATCAGTTCTTCCAACTGTGGGTTGTTTGATGTGTTCAGTCCATGCAACTGCGGGTTAGTGGGAATCCACAGGAAATCCAATGCGGTGTTGCCGCTTAGGTCAAGGGATTGCAGCTGCGTGCCCCCAGCACCAAGTGCCACAAGATGTGCATTTTGCGTGACATTCAAGCTGGTTAGCGGGTTATTGCTCACGTCAACTTGACGGAGTTCAGCGTTTTGCGAAAAATTGGCCGTTGTCAATGCATTGCCCGACACGTCCAGTACACGTAAATTGCTGAAATGCTCAATGCCCGCTAAGCTGGTAATCCCGCGACGCGACAAATCCCACACCGTGATTTCATTCGCAACACGTCCGGCGGGAATAGGCTCGTCCGGCATCAGAAACAATCGAAATCGTACTGCTGTTTCGAATACCTCGCACTCGAATGAGGCGGAGATGTCTGGGCCGGGAGAGGCCAGCGCAGGGGTGAATGGTAGTGCTAACCCTAGCAGGAGCAGGGCTAATAGGAGGGCCAGGGGGCGGCGGGGGTGGTTAAACTTCTTCATTAGTGGTTTCCTTCTCAATTAATGGGGGGACAGGCTGCGAGGATGACTTTTTAGCTTTTCGCACGTAATGGACCATCAGAATAGCCGAAAGAACGACACAAAGAAATTGTGGGATTAAAATCAACAAATCAACAGTTGAAAACAAGCGTATGAGTTCATATATAGGAGTTGTTTCAAAAAGCAAGAGAATTGCAGTTTGATTCCAAACATAACGAACGATAAGCAACGAAAAAGACAAGAATAATGGCCATATAATTTTGACGCACTTGAACTTAACCGAACTCCAAAGCGTAAAACAAAAAACTAGAATAAATAGAAAAAACAATGGAAATAAGGCAATCAACCGAAACACATCTACAAATATAGCATCACCGTTGCTATCAAAGGCAACAGTCGCAATTCCAAACGGGATGAATACGAAAGCCAATGCAGCACATACTTGCCAAAGCAACATAAACGTTGGCATTACCTTGTTGTTACATTTTTCACAATGCATAGCGTTTTTCCTTTCTATCTACTGGCAAAGGTCCAGGATGTCGTGTGGGGGCGAGGTACTCCCTGCCCAAACATAGCACAAAATCACATCATTCTTCGTTGCCGTCATGGTTTTCCTCCTCGGCGGATGACCCAGCGAGCAGTTTCGCTAAACGAGCTTTCATGCTCAACAACCACATAGATAGTACTGCTACTGCAAGAGACCATGGAAGTTGAATGCTTCTAAGTATGACTACAAATGTTTCACCAAAACTCACAAAGATGGTTATTATTGAAAGGATTGCAATGATGCCACCTAAAACCCATAAAATTATCATCCATTTTTTAGTTTTAGTGTGTTTGAAGCCAATTTCTGATGCGACGAATAAAAAAGCAAGTGCAGCAAGGGGATAATAGAAATAGGTGTGATGAATTACAATAATCTCTGCACTCTGCATTGAGTTGGTAATCCTATCAAAAACGAGTATTGCTACAGCCATCATTAGGGCTAGTAAAGTGCATTTGTTTGCTTTAATTTTTCTTATTAAATTCACCAATTTCGCCCTCCCTGACTCAGCAATGGAGGATCAACAGTAAACGTAGGAGCACCAACGTTCATATCTATACGGATAGTGACACCACCACTATAATCCATGTTTCTTATGTCAGTTGCCATACTCTCCGCTACCGCTGGAGTGAAAATAGCAGCTATACCAAATCTTGTTAGAGGCTTTGCCAATTGGGGGACAAATTTTGCAACAAGAGGAGTTAAAGCCAATAAACACACCGCAACAGCTATTCCCAAGCCTTGATTCGACATAATATCTAGAAAGTTGAGAAAACTGTCAATTTGGTCTGGTTGCAACGTAAACTCGAATACTAATTCCTCATGGTGCAGTGTCGCTTGTTGACGAGCCCACTCTTGCTCAAGCAGTGCGATCTCATCATCTAGCCATTCATGGAACAACTTGACGTAAGTGTCGACGATATCACCCCTGCGATTCCATAAGCTACTAGCAGTGTCTGTTACCCAGTTACGCATTATTCCCAGCGGACTATACCCTGTCGGGTCAACGAACATCACGGGGTTGTTGTTGGCGTAGATGTACATATTCGTGCCCAAGATACCTACACCCGTGTCCATGAACACATCAGCACTGATGAACCTACGCAACATGGGGTCATAATAACGCGATTGTAAGTAATACAACCCGGTTGTCCAATCCCAATAGTACCCCCTGTACGTAATCGGATTGACGTAGGCAAGCACACCTTCAGCGGATAATATGTTCCCCCACGCATCATATGCGTATTCGGCTACAACATTTCCATCGACATCGAGAATTGCAACTACATCACCTTGTAGGTCACGCACGTAAAAATACGGTATTCCATTTAACTCGAAACCTAACATCATGCCATTCACGTCATAGTGCCAAGCAATTGTCTCACCCCGCGCAGGTGTAAATCTGGCCATGAGGAGGCCACCGGCCCAGACATAATAGCTCGTAACCCCATTGACAGTTTTGGAGCTTCTGAGCCCGGTGTGGTCATTCTGGTAACCTTGGCACTTCACTATCACTAACAGGTGGGTGCTCTTCAAACTCCACATCAATACTACGCAAAAACTCCTTTGTCTCTTCGCTGTCATCATAAATATATCCTAACTTCTCATGAGCTATGGTTTCAAGCCAGCATTTACCGTTTTTAAACAAACACAAGTCTTCTGGGTAAAAAGGCATTTTCCACGCAAAAAGACCACTTGCACAACACAACATCCCTAGAACAAAAGGCGTTAATTTGATGACATAAATTTTAAGTCCGCACTCGTGAACAGAAGAAAGATATCGGGTACTATGAGTTGTTTTGAGAATATGTTCTCCAAACATTGCTTGCATTGCTGAGTCATGATATTCTTCTCCCCAAAGAGTTAAAGTATCACAAAACTTTGACGCATACCTTAGAAAAATGTAGTAGTTTTTTGAGGTTAGGTTTCCATTATATATTGATATCATAAATAAAGTCCCCCTAACCTAAGAAATAGATGTGAACTTCATTAAATTGTCGCGGACCTCTTTGCCCAATTGGCACCACATGTACATGGCGATATTGTCTTCCAAACCTACCGCCTGAATGATGGGGACCTTCAGTAAAAGGAGCAAAACCTTGTCCACCCGCCCACACGCAGCACAAAATCACTTCATTCTTCGTTGCCGTCATGGTTCTCCTCCTCGGTGGGTCTGCGCTTGGCTTGCCATTTTTTATATAGCCAAATACTTGGTCGTACAGTCGCTAAAATTGAAGCTGCAAACATAAAAACACTGCTCAACATAGCAACGACCGGAATGTATACCGGTAAGAATCCGACAGACAAAGTAAATATCGCAACATGTATAATAATATAGTGAATATCTCTTAAATGGCGTTTTTTGAACAGGATGATTTGCAGTAATGCAATTATGCTTAATAATAACCCCATTAGAGCAGTGATGCCTATTATTGTTTGTTCAAAAGAAGTTTCAAGCAGAGCAAATATCCAAACTAAGACCAACACTACACCAAAAGAAAAATCCCCCCAATAAGTATATAAAAACTTTTTCATATATTTCTCCTCCCTAATACCAAGCCCGGTTTGTATTACTGTTCCAATCAGGCCAGCGCACTTGCCCATTACGACGAGATTGTGTCATAATAAAAATTTGTCTATTGCTTTGACCTCTCGCTACAATTGGAGAAGCGATGTCATAAATATGCGTCCCAAGAGAACGTGAATCTTGTTGTATACCACCCACCGTAGCCAAAGTTCTAAAGAACGCCACTCCTGGAATAATATCCAACAACGCACCACCCAAATCTTGCAAACCCGAGCGTCTAGTGCTAGGTGTAATTTCGTTTCGCATTCGTGAAGCAGAATAATTCAGCAACTCTTGCGCAGTTCCCATTATAAAATCAACCTCATGGCTATCATTGTTGTGCATAAAGGTAGCAGTAACATCTTGATGTGTACCGTGGTCATTGGTAATCCTGAAATTTATTGTATTTAAAAATTGCTCTGGGTCATACCTATTAGCAGCCATTGCCCATTGGCGAACCTGGTCAATCAAGCCAGCATTTTGTGCTAACCAATCAGCGCGCGAAAGCGGGCCAAAGGGTGCATTATTAGGGCGCCCCATAAAACCATCCGGATCAATATAATTGATAGGATCATTCAAGCAGTACATGTACATATTAGTTCCTAGCGGAACTTGCCCAGTATCCATATACACGTCAGCACTAATGAATCTTCTTAAAGCAGGATCATAGTAACGACTTTGCAAATAATACAACCCAGTCGCCCAGTCAAAGTCAACGCTTGTCAACGAACTCGATTTTATCAAACTCAACATACAGCACTCCATCATCTGGGCCGAATTTTACTTCTAATGAAAACCTCGCTTTTTTCAATGGGAGTATTTCATGATAGCACCAGACTGGCCCGCCAATTAAATTTTTCATTTTGAGAGCACTAACGTTTATAAACGTTAATTCCAGAGTTTCGTTAGCATTTTGATCATAATTATACGATAGAGATAGATGCAAAGAATAATCATTAGCTTTAATTTCTTCAACCTTAATTCGTTTTATATAACTATCATGAAATCCTCTTCCCTCCAGTAATTCCACCACAAAGTCTTTTGGGAGTCTACTTTTTATATGATTAAATTCTTTTTCATAGGCCCTCAAAGCGGTTCTCCAAATAGTTTCATCCCAAGATTCATCCATTAAATATTTCAAACTTGTCACCCCCTAAAATCCCAGCAGAATAGGCTTTTTAAAAATAACTGGTTTTGGAGTAACAGCAGCAATAACGCCTGCGTAAAGCACACCGATACCTTGAACAACTAATGCACTAGCAGACACCCACGCACCACTGGGAAGCGGAACCATTACCCCCGAGGGACCTTGAATATGAGGCATCAGATTGCTTCCTATGGTAGAATAGTCGTGAACGCTACCATCAGCAAGCTCAGCACGCATAAAATATGTTGAGCCTCGAAGACCCATGAGACACTGACTAATATGTCGAACTTCAAGATTAACAATATTATCAGCATTATTCACATAATCTTTTCGAGTTGCATCCCAGTCAAATCCTGTTCTTTGTTGCAAACGATTTTTCACTCTATTGGGTGGGCCACCTGGGTCAGACCAACTACCTTTATCGTGTTTACTACCATCTAAATTTAAAGAAAATTTTGCTCTAGCGTTGGTGTATCCGCTTCTTACACCACGCCAAACATGCCAATGGTATTGTCCTGTGCTAGTGTGAGGTTGTTGCTTCCACGCCCACCAGCCACCACCCAAATCTATCACTGGACTAAACCCAGTTGGATCCGACAGATTCACAGGATCATTGTTACAATACGCATACATATTGGTGCCCAAGATACCTACACCCGTGTCTAGAAACACGTCCGCACTGATGAAACGCCTTAAGGCTGGGCAGTAGTACCTACTCTGCAGATAATACAACCCTAATTCCCAATCGAAGTAATACCCCCTATACGTTATCGGGTTAACCCTCGCGAGTTCCCCACCATAGTCTAAGATATTACCCCAAGCACAATAAGTATACCACGCCACGACGTTGCCGTCAATATCTATGACAGAAACAACATCCCCCTGCAAATTCCTGACATAAAAATACGGGATATCATTCAAAGTGAACCCCAGCATTGTGCCAGCTTGGTCATAATGCCAAGCAATGGTTTCGTTGCGTTGGGGCGTGTACCTCGCCATGAGGAGGCCACCGGCCCAGACATAATAAGATGTAATGTTGTTGACGGTTTTGGAGCTTCTGAGCCCGGTGTGGTCATACGTGAAGCTGGCATTGACGCCATTTCCGCTGATGCTGGCGAGCTGGCGCCCACGCTGCCAAGTGAAATTGCGGCCATTGAAGCTGAGCATGTTGCCGAGGGCATCGTAAGTGATGGGCATGAGCGCACCACCGGCATCGCGCACACCGGTGAGCTGATCAGGCCAGTTT
>WQWM01000033.1 GCA_009785335.1 Oscillospiraceae bacterium | reverse complement strand
GCAACATTACATCAAGCCGCAACATGTAGGGGCGGATGCAAATCCGCCCGAAACCTTATCCTTCGCCAAGCCCACTGCAGGTGGCGGAACCAGTCAAGCCGCCTATCGCATACAATAAGCATGGAGAAACCATTACATAATAAAGGGTGATTAACCATGCCATTGTACTTATTCCCATCAGTCGCAACACCCGTTGAGGTGTACCAGCCAGTCGCTGCAGAACCACAAGACACAGCAGCTCCAACCGAGGCAGCAGAGCCGCAATTCATTGGGGGGATATTTAGGCCACGGCCGCCGGCCACACCCGTGCCGCCCATTGGACAGCTCCCACCAATCACACCCGTTCCGCCGATTGGGCAAATTCCGCCAATCATCACACCTGTGCCGCCTATCGGTGATATACGACCTGCCTGCCCATGCTGGGCGATGCTTGTGCCGGAACTATTGCCGTTTTGCGACCCCACACGTCCCTGCACATGGCCAGGATCAAACCTCCCGCCAGGGCCACCGCTCAGGCCGCCGGTAACACCAGTGCCGCCCATCGGGGAGATTAGGCCGCCTTGCCCATGGTGCACGCCATGCACCAACTGCGGCACACCGCCGATTACCCCTGTGCCGCCCATTGGCAACATCCGTTGTCCCAATTGCTCAAGTTGTTCAAACTGCTCAAATTGTCAACGCTCACGCAGGCGAACAAATTGTTGTTGTTCTTCGTGATTCATCGATTTAGCGCACTGAAGTGTTTTGTTCTCCATGGGGCAGGGGGCTCCTCAAAAGTTTTACGAAGTTGGTTCTCGCATGCACACACCTAACTTTACGGTTTCTCGGGTAGATTTGCTTGAAAATCTGCCCGAGATTGGCCGTCTCATTCGCACAAGCTATGCCGACGTAGCCGCGCAGTTCAATATCACGCGCGAAAATTGTGCGTCTCATCCGGCTTTTCAGGCTGACGATTTGCTGTTGGCCAAGCTGAATTTGCCTCTTGCCATTCATCTTGCAGCACACAATTCTGATGGCGAAATCATTGGATTCGCCGCGGCAACTCCCACGAAAAAACATGTTGTTGAGGGCTTGCGATTTTGCGTTTTGCCGGCATACCAAGGCCTTGGTCTAGGTAACATGCTGCTGGACAAGCTGTTGCATGAACTGCGACAGGGCAAAGTGCGCAGCCTAGAGGTCGGGTTGATTGATGCAAACGAGCCGCTCAAAGCATGGTACTTGCGGCGCGGGTTTGTGCAAACTGGCAAGAGGGAGTATGCGGGTGTGCCATTTGTGGTTTGCCGCATGCAGCTGAAACTCTAACTCTGGTTTGCAGCCAATAGAAATCATTTGCACGACCTATGGGGCGTTTGGGACAAACTGATTGAGACGCTGCAGGGGCGAGTGGCATTCACTCACATTAAGCGCAACACACAACTTCGCATAAGAGAACTTTTGCGAAACTAGGGGGATTTGATGAAACGAGATGATATCGCATTCCTGCCGCTGCTGGTGCAAGATTACATTCGAGCACTTGAGCGCAAGCAAACCGCCGAGCTCACCATTCTGGAATATGCCAGTGACCTGCGCCTGTTTTTCTACTACATGGCGCAGCGCCACCATGTGCTGCCATCTGGCCTAGATTGGGATGAAATCGACCTGCAGCCCATTGCAGACATCGCCTTCATCCGCGCCATCTCCACTGAAGATGCCGAGGATTTCATCAGCTATTGCCGCAATGTGCGCGGCAACAATGCCAACACGCTCAACCGCAGATATGTTGCGGTGCGACGATTCTTTCGTTATCTTACCGTGCGCAAGCATTTGCTGGATAAAAACCCACTGGATGGGATGGACGGAATCAAAACCGCCAAGTCGCTGCCGGTTTATTTGCCGCTTGACGATTGCGTGCTGCTGCTGAACACCGTGGAGCAAGACCTGAGCAATCCATTCCGCGAGCGTGACTACTGCATCCTCGTGTTGTTTCTCAATTGTGGGCTGCGTCTGAGCGAGCTGTGCAACATCAATCTGGCGGACATCGCTAGCAACGACACCGTGCGCGTGCGCGGCAAAGGCAGCAAAGACCGCACCGTGTATCTCAACGCCGCATGCTTAGCCGCATTGGAACGCTACCTGCGCACACGCCCGCAAGATGGCCTGCGCCACGAAGACCGCGACGCATTGTTCATCAGCCGCAACAAGCGTCGCATCAATCCGCGCTCGGTTGAACTGATGCTCACTAAGTATCTGCAGCTGTGCGGCCTAGAGAATCGCGGTTACAGCATTCACAAGCTGCGCCACACGGCCGCCACGCTCATGTATCAAAACAACGTTGACGTGCGAACCCTCAAGGAAATCCTCGGCCACGAAAACCTCAATACCACGCAAATCTACACACACGTTGCCAATCAACAGCTTGCAGATGCCGTGCAGCAAAACCCACTGGCTAACCTGCGCACTGAGGATTAAGCGACGCGAGGCTCTTGCTACTTTTTTTGCAAAAAAAGTAGCGCAAAAAAACCTAGATTTGATTAGACTATAATAGACCACAGCGAAGCGACCGAGCCCCACCGCAGGTGGCTAAAGTTTTTTGGTTCTTTTTTTCAAAAAAGAACAAGAAAGGAGTTTACAATGAACCTACGAAACCGCAAGGGCTGCGGCTGCGTGCTTTGGGGCGGCTTGTTCTCAGGCGTGGTTGCTGCAATACTAAGCTGGCTGGTCAATGGCAGCATTGGCTGGGCGTTGCTGCATTTTGTGGCTGGCATCTTTTATATCATCTGGTGGTGCATTGTGCATTTGCCTGTGCATCTGGCAGATTACGTGGCATACGTCACAAGCTTATTTTAAGAGGAGAAGTTTTGATGAAGCGTATTGTTATTGCTTTGCTGGCGGTTGTCGTGCTGTTGCTGGTTGCGTGCACGCCAAGCCAACCGACCATACAACCAACCGAAATGACTACAACTGAAACAACCACGATAGATATCACCGCTACGCAAGCAACTACCACAACAACGCTCACCACAGCCACGCCGGGGCCAACGCACGTGTATGAGATTCAGCTATATCGTTCACGTGACTACGGCGGCGGAATCGGATTTTACACCGTGCCAGCCATGACGGATGGCACGGCCGAGCATATCTTTTCTTTGCTGTGGCCAGGCGGCGAACTATTGCATTGGGAAATACGCGGCAACACTGGCCATCTTGATTTGAACGCTGATCTATATAGGCGTACGGGTTCATCATTTGAATATGCGTTTCGCGCCACGCTGGGCAACACGTTCTTAACGTTCTTTGAACTGGATTATATTATCTTCACCAGCCATGGCCAAGGCTTTGATTTCGGACATTTCTGCTGGGGCTGTGGCGATGACGCATGTGGCGGCGATGACTGGCATTGCATATTCACATATTTCCCGGGCTGGAATTAACCCAAGTCAAACACACCCGCAAACACGGTGAAAGTAATCACATCCACGGCAGCGGCAATCACGCTGGTCATCACCAGCACCAAAAAGCACATGCTATAGCGCCTTAGGCTGCTTTCAGCGTGCTCAATTTTGCCATTGAGCAACAGCAGCATGTCGCCGCTCATGAGCATGCTTTCTTTGCAGGCACTGAACATGATGAGCATACTGATCACTGTGGCAGGATAATGCACCAGCAACGCATAGCCCACGCCAGTGGCACCATGCGCAAGATACAATCCACCACTCAGCACACCAATACCCAATCCGCGCAGCACTGGCAGCACCAGCAAAAACGGCAATCCGCCTGCACTCAGGCCGAATATGTAGGCAATGGCAAGAAAAATCATGTCGCCGCCAAAGTAATTTAGCCCGTTGGTTAGCATGCTGCGGCCAACCCGGCTGCTGCGCTGAGCCTGCAACAAGGCCATCACTTGGGCCTGCCAACCGCTATAGCCAACCGCAGCTGTGCGTGCACCCAAAAATAGCCCCAGCCCAAACAGGGCCACCAGCGCCAGCTTGTGCCAATGTTTGCTCAATATTTTTTTTATATCCTGCAAGCTGGGCAGGGTGCTCGAGCCGCCAAGCCGTAACCATCGCAATGATGTGATTGCGCGTAAATTCATCTTGCATTCCTTTCCATTGCATGCATTCTCTTTGCAGCCAAGTTGCGTGCGCCGCAGCGTTGGTTGCAAAAACTTTTTTGCACATGTTATCTTGTCCATAGGTATGCGCCGCGCAAGTGAATTATGTGCGCGTCAATGCAACAAGCACGCACTTTAGTTGTCTAAAGCGCGCGCATTTGCTTGCTATTTTATTTCGCTTTATCGCAGTGAAGCGTCCCTTGCTTTATTTCGCTAAAGCGTTTCTGTCGCTTCATTGCGTTGAAGTGTTGTGTTCGACGTTTTGTTCGTCTAGCTCCCCTCTTTATCGCGCTAAAGCGTTCATCAATCGTCGCAGCACCAACACAAAGCGCAGCTCCTGCACTGCTTCGGGCGCGGTCAGCGTATACTCCCCAACTACGTCATCACCCAGCAGCACCGTAATGCGCCCCAACACCTGACCCTCCACCACCGGCGCTTGCACGTCAAGTGCCAGCTCGATGTTTTGCTGCAAGTCATCTTCGCTGCCGCGCGGCACCAGAATGGGCATGCCACCAGGCAACACAGGCGTGATGTATCTATCCTCACCATGCAACACACGAACTGGCGTGATAAGGTTGGTATCGATTTCGGGTGTTACTGTGCTGTAGTTCGCAAATCCCCAATTGAGCATGCGCTTTGCTGTGTCAAAGCGGTCGTTGCTGTTGTCACTACCCAGCACCACGGCGATCAGATGGGTATCCCCGCGCATGGCCGTGGCAGAGATGCAGCAACCCGCACGGCTGGTCGTGCCAGTTTTCAGCCCAGTTGCGCCCTCAAAAAAGCGCACCAAGCGATTGGTGTTCACCAGCTCTGTTTCGCCGTCACGCAAGCTATCCATCCAAATCATCGAATACGCAATCACTTCTCCGTGCTGAAGCAATTCTCGACTCATCAGCGCAATGTCATACGCTGTGGTCAAGTGATTTTCTGTGGTATCATCAAGACCGGTGCTGTTTTCAAAGTTTGTGTTAACCATACCTAGCTCAGCGGCTCTTTCGTTCATTAAAGCAACAAAGCCTTCTTCACTGCCCGCGATTGCCTCGGCCAAGGCCACACTGGCATCGTTGGCGCTGTAAATCGCAATGGCTTTCAGCAAATCTTCCATCAACATGCTTTCGCCCTCGCGCAGCCAAATCTGTGAGCCGCCCTTGCCCGCCGCCGTGCCACTCACGGTGATTTGATCCGTCAAGCATAGTTTCCCATCCGCTAACGCTTCAGCCACCAAAAGCAAAGTCATCACCTTGGTAACCGATGCCGGGTATAGCCGCTGGTGCTCGTTATATGTCATGAGCACTTGCCCAGTGGCGGCGTCCATCAGCACGGCTGCGCGTGCCGCGATCTCAACGGGCAACGCGTCACTTTCGTTTGCTGAAGCGACTACCGCTTTAGTTGATAAAAGTATTCCAATTACTAACACAACCGCCACCACTTTTTTCCATATGCGCATATATTCCACTCCTCCACTTGCTTTGTGAAATTTTTATGCACAGGCGTGTTTTTTTATGCTATCTCTTGCTTTTACGCGCATTTTGTGGTACTATAAATGATGAACAACAAAAAGGAGGCTGCCGTGACAGTTGGTTTTTTCACGCTTGGCTGCAAAGTCAACCAAGCCGATAGCGATGCGATTTCCGCACACATGGCCGCAGCAGGCTATTCACCTGCGCCCCCCGAAACTGCCGATATCGTGGTGGTGAACTCCTGCACTGTCACTGCCGAAAGTGACCGAAAAACCCGCCAAATGCTTCGACGCTTTCGCAAATTAAACCAAGACTGTGTGCTGGTGCTCACTGGCTGTGCTGTGCAGGTTACTGATAATTTAGCACAGCAATATCCTGAAGTGGATTTGATTCTCGGCCAACGCGATGTTTGCGATTTAGCGCAATACATCGATGAACTTTTGAAATTTAATCATCCTATCGTTTCCGTATCTTCGCGACAGCGCAATGAAGCGTTCGGTTCGCCCGCACAAAGCCTCTCCTCCACTCGTGCCACCCTGAAAATCCAAGATGGTTGCGACCATTTTTGCAGTTATTGTATTATCCCACATGCACGCGGCCCTGTTCGCTCTAAGCCACTTGATGACGTGCGCAATGAAGCAAAATCTCTTGTTTCACAAGGGTTTCGTGAGATTGTGTTGGTCGGCATTAACTTGGCTGCATATGGCAAAGGGCATGATTATAACCTGGGCGACGCTGTGCTGGCCGTGGGTGAATCTGGCGTTGCGCGCATCCGCCTTGGCTCACTTGAACCCGATTTACTCAACGAAAGCATCACCGAAACACTTTCGCGCATTAAAGCATTATGTCCACACTTTCACATCTCGTTGCAAAGCGGTTGCGACAGCACGCTAACGCGCATGGGTCGTCGTTACGACACGCTTTATTACGCTGACTTGATGGTGCGTTTACGCCACCTCTTCCCAAGTGCATCCATTACGACCGACATCATGGTGGGCTTCCCTGGTGAAACAGAACAAGACCATGCGCAATCGCTCGCATTTGTGAAGCAAATGGCTTTCTCAAAAGTGCATGTTTTTCCGTTTTCATCGCGTCCAGGAACGCCTGCTGCCACCTTCGCGAATCAACTCTCCAAAGCAGAAAAGCAACAACGTGTTCAAGAGGCGCTTTCTCTCGCTAAATCGTTGAACCGATCTTTTCTTGCTGCACAAATTGGACAAACACATGAGGTTTTGCTCGAACAACCCAACAAAAACGGCGAATTGCAAGGCTATGCTGCCAATTATACCCCAGTGGTTGTGCGTGACGCTACGCCTGCGCAGCAAAGTCAGCTTGTGCGAGTTTCAATTTCACACGTTGATGGGGAACAATGCATCGGCACTGTCACGCGTTAAAGCGTTATCGTTTCTCGCCGCTGCTCCATCCCACATGCTTGCACCTGCGGCATCGCCAGTGCCATCATATCCGCCGCACGACATTCATGCGCAAATTGCAACTGCACTTCGGGCGACATTTTTTTTATATCTGCCATGCGTGAGATGATTGGCAAGTCCGCGTTCGCTTTTGTGCGATGAAGCAATTCTCGGCCTTTCAGTGTATGGCCTATTACCCAAGTAAAGCGAGGAAGTGTCGCGAGATCTTTCGCGCTTTGTTCAAGTAAAGCGTGAAAGAGTGCTCTCCTCACCCGTGCAGCAGGGTAGCGTTTTCCTGTTGCCGCTCGCAAAATATCCTCTATGCTATTTTCTTCTCGCACCGCGCGATATAATAGATGCTCCATGCCTTCTGAGATGTCTGGCAATGCAGCGAATTTTTCAGGCTGCATGCCGCGCAAACGCAATAACCACGCGGTTTCCAAGCGTTTCATGTCAACCGGAGCACAACGCTTGGATATTTCTTCCAGAAGCAGATGCGCGCTCGGAACTTCGCATAATATTCGCTCGTTCCCAGCCCTTTTTAGGATTATGCGAAGTTCGCTTGCGCTGGCGAAGCCCTCTCCGCCGATTTCATCATGTGCAGCACCCATTCTTTTGATAGCAAAAGGCTCTATTTTCGCGCCCAAATGCTTTATCGCATTGATGTATTCGACCCCTAGGGTGTCATTCGGGGTGCGCAACACGGCTGCAGCCTGTGGATCAAGCTCGGCCACTGCCCCCTGCCGTGCCCGCGCAAAGGCCTCCCCCTCCCCTACCCGCTTTCGCAGGCTGAGTGCTACCCTCTCGTCCCCTGTTAACGCGGCGGCGCGCTGAAGCAACGCTAAATCTGCGCTTTCGCTGCCAAAACTGAGCATATCAACACAGCCCAGCGAATTCAACAAATGCACACCCGCCCGTGCAAAATCCTGGGCACGCGCGCATGACCACGGCGTGGGCAGCAAAATCACCAAATCCGCGCCATTTTCAAGCGCCATGCGTGCCCGCACATGCGTTTGCGCAATGGCAAACTCACCGCGCTGCACCGTGCAGCCGCTCATCACCACCACCACATGCGTGGCCCCGGCAGCACGCGTCTGTGCTATATGCCAAGCGTGCCCTCTGTGAAAAGGGTTGTATTCCGCAATAATTCCCGCTATTCTCACATCAAATCTCCTGCGTCTATTGTATTTTTTATTATAACATGAATTTTCCTCTTGACAAGTCGGAACATTTGTGTTAAAATGTTGAAGGTTAGGATTATGCACGAAAACCACCGCAAACGCACTCGGCAACGCTTTCTTCAGGCTGGGCTACAATCGTTTCCAGCGCACAATGTGCTGGAGATGCTGTTATTTTACGCCATTCCGCGACAAGATACCAATGAAATCGCCCATCAGTTAATCCGGCACTTCGGCACGCTTTCGGCTGTGCTTGATGCACCCTTTGAGGAGCTGTGCAAAGTGCAAGGCATCGGCGAAAACTCGGCCACGCTCATCATCTTTGTTGCGCAGCTTGCCAAGCGCTATCTTGCCGAACAGGTGCAAGAAAAAATATCATTTGCCAACAAGCAAGCGTTGCATCGTTTTGCCGTGTCGCTGTTTACCGGAATGAAATCTGAGGCCGCCTTCTTGCTGTGTTTTGATAACACCACACAACTGCTGCACGCCGGACAAATTTCGCTGGGCACCAAACACGCCGTTAGTCTAGACAACCGCACCTTGCTCGAGGCCGCCTTTCGGCACAATGCAACCAAAGTGATCCTCGCGCATAATCACCCAAATGGCGTTGCCGCGCCGTCACGCAGCGATGTCGCACGCACCGAAGGTGCCGTAAAAGTCTTCAACAGTGTGCAAATCCAGCTGCTAGACCATCTCATCGTTGCACAAGGACACTGCTTTTCCATGGCTGCGCACCCAAAATACATGCGCATTTTCCACGACGATGCACCCTCCATCATGCTGCAAATCGCCGCCGATGAATAATTTTTTGCGCTCGCCGCGCGGCATTACTTTTTCTTGAAAGAAAAAGTAATCAAAAAGAACTTTATCCTCGCTTCGCTGTGTTCTATCCTAGCCCCAACAAAATCCCCCCGCGAAGCGGCATAGGTTTTTTTGGTTCTTTTTTTGCAAAAAAAGAACATAGAAAGCTCACGTATGCATTTCAAGTTACATTCACAATTCGCCCCCACCGGTGACCAGCCACATGCCATCGCACAGCTAGTTGATGGTCTGCGTCAAGGCCACGAAACCCAGGTGTTGCTGGGTGTTACGGGTTCGGGCAAAACGTTCACCATGGCCAACGTGATTGCGCAAATGAACCGCCCAACGCTGGTGTTGGCGCACAATAAAACCCTTGCTGCGCAGCTGTGCAGCGAGTTTCGTGAGTTTTTCCCGGAAAACCGCGTGGAATATTTCGTCAGCTACTACGACTACTATCAGCCCGAGGCCTATGTTGCTGCTACGGACACTTATATTGAAAAAGACTCGCAGGTCAATGAAGAAATCGACAAGCTGCGCCATTCGGCAACTTCATCGCTCAGCGAGCGCCGCGACGTGATTATCGTGGCCAGCGTGAGCTGCATTTTTTCGCTCGGCAATCCCATTGACTACCGCAATATGGTGGTTTCGCTGCGTCCGGGGCAAACTAAATCACGCGACGAACTCATCGCAAAACTGGTAGAGATTCGCTATGAGCGCAACGACGTGAGTTTTACGCGCAACCATTTTCGTGTACGCGGTGATACAATTGAAATTTTTCCTGTGTATAGCTTTGAAACTGCCATTCGCGTGGAGTTTTTCGGCGACGAAATCGAGCGCATCTGTGAAATCACCGCGCTCACGGGCGAGGTGCGCAGCGTGCTGCAGCACGTGGCCATCTACCCTGCCTCGCACTACGTCGTCGCGCCCGAACGCCTAGACGACGCCATCATTGACATCCAGGCGGAAATGCTCGATCAAGAGGCGAAATTCACCGCCGAGGGCAAGCTCATCGAGGCACAGCGCATCCGCCAGCGCACGCTGTATGACATGGAAATGCTGCGCGAAACCGGTTTTTGCAAGGGCATTGAAAACTACTCACGCGTGATGGCTGGGCGGCCAACTGGTGCCAAGCCCTTCACCCTGCTGGACTATTTCCCCGACGACTTCATCCTGTTTGTAGATGAATCCCACGTGACCCTTCCACAGGTGCGCGGGATGTACGCTGGTGACCGCGCACGCAAAGAAAATCTGGTGAACTTTGGGTTTCGCCTGCCCAGTGCGATGGACAACCGCCCACTGACCTTCGATGAAGTCTACAGTCACCTCGGGCAGCGCGTGTATGTTTCGGCCACGCCCGGGCCATTTGAACGTGAAGAAACACAGCAAATCGTCGAGCAAATCATCCGCCCCACTGGGCTGCTAGACCCCGAAATTTCGGTGCGCCCCATCCAAGGGCAAATCGACGATTTAATCAGCGAAATCAACACCCGCACCGCGCGCGGCGAACGTGTGCTGGTCACCACACTCACAAAAAAAATGGCCGAGGATCTCACCAGTTACTTCGAAAACGTGGGCATCAAAGTGCGCTACATGCACTGCGACATTGAAACCATCGAGCGCATGGAAATCATTCGCGGACTGCGTCTGGGCGAGTTCGACGTGCTCATCGGCATCAACCTGCTGCGCGAGGGGCTAGACCTGCCTGAGGTGTCCCTCGTTGCGATTCTCGACGCCGACAAAGAGGGCTTTTTGCGCAGCCAAACCTCGCTGGTGCAGACCATCGGCCGTGCCGCACGCAACGCGCAGGGGCAGGTTGTGATGTACGCCGACCACGTCACCGGCTCCATGGAACGCGCGATTACCGAAACCAATCGGCGGCGTGAAATCCAAATGGCTTATAATGAAGAGCGGGGCATCGTGCCAACCAGTGTGCGCAAAGATGTGCGCGATGTGCTGGAAATCTCGAGCAAGGGCAGCGTGACCAAAGCGCGTGCGCAAAAGCTCAGCCGCGCCGAAAAAGATGCCCGCATTCGCCAGCTCACCATCGAAATGAAGGCCGCAGCACGCATGCTGGAGTTCGAGCACGCGGCGTTCCTGCGCGACGAAATCGACAAGCTCAAGGCGTGATTTTTGCTACTTTTTTGAAAAAAAGTAGCGCAAAAAACTTTCGGCGCTTTGCTGTGTTCTATTGCAGCCTCATAAAAATCCCCACCGCGAAGCGGCATAGGTTTTTTTGGTTCTTTTTTTGCAAAAAAAGAACAGGAAAGGGGCAGCCATGCATCATCCAAAGATTATCCTCTTGCGGGGCAACTCCGGCAGCGGTAAAACAACTGTCGCAAAAACCTTGCAAGAAAAACTCGGTCGTGGAACATTGTACATCTCGCAAGACCATGTGCGCCGAAACATGCTATACGCTCGTGGCGGTGCTGACCGCAAGAGCATCGAATTGCTGAAACATCTCGTGTTGTTCGGCAGCCAGCATTGCGATGTAACCATACTTGATGGAATTTTGTACGCAAACGAGCACGAAGAACTGTTTACGCATATCAAAGCATTATTTCGCGAGCAAACCTTTACCTATTATTTTGATTTGCCGTTTGAGGAAACCCTGCGCAGGCACGAACAAAAACGAAAAGTAAAATATCACAGTTTCGGCGAAACCGAAATGAGAAAATGGTGGCGAGAGAAAGATTTCGCGGCCAACCTAGACGAAAAAATAATCACGCAAGACATGCATCTTGAGACGATTATTGAACGAATTCATCAAGATATTCAATCATTCCCCCGCGCGTAGCGCGACTAAAGTTTTTTGTGCTATTTTTTTCAAAAAAGTAGCGGAAATAAAGGAGACCTATGCTAAAGAATTTAACCGTCACCGGCGCCCGCGAGCACAACCTAAAGGACCTAAGTTTAACGATACCGCGTGACAAATTCGTGGTATTCACGGGCGTGTCGGGCAGCGGCAAAACTTCGCTTGCGTTCGACACCATCTACGCCGAAGGCCAGCGCCGCTATGTCGAATCACTGTCGTCCTACGCCCGCATGTTCCTGGGGCAAATGGAAAAACCCAATGTGGAAAGCATCGAGGGCCTATCCCCTGCCATCTCCATCGACCAAAAAACCACATCGAAAAACCCGCGCTCCACCGTGGGCACGGTCACCGAAATTTACGACTATCTACGCCTGCTGTTTGCACGTGTAGGGTTACCGCATTGCCCACATTGCGGCCGCGAAATCGCCCGCCAAACCGTGGACGATATCGTTGATCGCCTCATGCAGCTGCCCGAAGGCACGAAATTCCAGCTCATGGCGCCCATTGTAAGGGGCCGAAAAGGTGAGTATAGCAAAGAACTTGAGCAGGCACGCAAAAGCGGCTACGTGCGCGCACGCATTGATGGCAGCGTGTATGAGTTAACCGAATCCATCAAGCTGGACAAAAACAAAAAGCACAACATCGAGATTATTGTGGACAGGCTGGTGATGAAACCCGACCTGCGCCGCCGCCTGGCCGACAGCGTAGAAACTGCCACGCGTCTTTCTGACGGCCTACTGTTGGTTGATGTGATTGACGATGAGGAACTGCTATTTTCGCAAAACTACGCCTGCCCCGAGCACGAATTTAGCCTAGAAAATCTCACACCGCGCATGTTTTCGTTCAATAACCCCTTTGGCGCATGCAAAACTTGCGATGGTCTGGGCGCAAAACTCGTGCCCGATCCTGCGCTGATTTTCCCTGATCACTCGCTTTCGCTCAACGACGGCGCGTGCCATGCCTATGGCTGGCGGCAGGCTGACAACGACACCATCGCCCGCATGTATTTTGAGGGTCTGGCTGCCTACGCCAATTTTTCGCTCAACACCCCGCTGCAAGATTTATCACCCGAAACCATTGATATGCTGCTATGGGGCACGCGCGGCAAGAAAATCCCGCTGCAACGCTTTGCCGGCCATGGCGGCGGCACCTATTTCGCTGCGTTTGAGGGCGTTGCCAATAACCTGCTGCGCCGCTACCAAGCGCCCACCAGCGACGCCGCCCGCGCAACCCTCGAGCAATTCATGCGCCTGCAACCCTGCCCCACCTGCAAGGGGCAGCGGCTGAAACCCGAGGTACTATGTGTCACCGTGGGCGGACAAAATATCATGCATGTCACCGAATTTTCGGTGCACAAATGCGTGGAATTTTTCGAAAATTTGCAGCTTAGCGAACGCAACATGCTCATCGCCGAGCAAATTCTCAAAGAAATCAAGGCACGGCTGAACTTCCTGCGCTCTGTGGGTCTGGGCTACCTCAATTTGTCGCGCGCATCAGGCACGCTTTCGGGCGGCGAATCGCAGCGCATTCGGCTGGCCACGCAAATCGGCTCGTCGCTCATGGGCGTGCTGTATATCCTCGACGAGCCCAGCATTGGCCTGCACCAGCGTGACAATGACAAACTCATCGCCACGTTGAAAAGCCTGCGTGACCTGGGCAACACGCTCATTGTGGTGGAACACGATGAAGACACCATGCGTGCCGCCGACCACGTGGTGGACATCGGACCCGGTGCGGGCATCCACGGCGGGCAGCTCGTGAGCCAAGGCACGATTGAAGAGATAATGGCGTGTGAGCATTCCATCACTGGGCAATATCTCAGCGGCAAAAAACGCATCGAAACCCCCGCCACACGCCGCCAGCCCAACGGAAAATATCTGCAAGTCATCGGCGCGCGTGAGAACAATCTCAAGAACATCGACGTGGATATCCCGCTTGGGTTGCTTGTGGCAGTCACGGGCGTTTCGGGCAGCGGTAAGTCGTCACTGGTGAATGAAATCTTGCACAAAACCCTCGCCCGCAAGCTCAATCGGGCGCAAACTTTTCCCGGGCAATGCGATGAAATCCGCGGTATCGAACACCTCGATAAGGTCATTTCCATCGACCAAAGCCCCATTGGTCGCACCCCGCGCTCAAACCCTGCCACCTACACAGGCGTGTACACCGACATCCGCGAGCTGTTTGCCGCCACCCCAGATGCCCGCCAGCGCGGTTATAAGGCCAATCGATTTTCATTTAATGTGAAGGGTGGCCGCTGCGAAGCCTGCCAGGGCGACGGCATTGTGAAAATTGAAATGCACTTCTTGGCCGACATCTATGTGCCCTGCGAGGTTTGCAAGGGTGCGCGCTACAACCACGAAACCCTGCAAGTGCTTTACAAGGGTAAATCGATCGCCGACATTTTGCAAATGACCATCGAAGAAGGCATGCATTTCTTCGAGAATATCCCAAAAATCCATCGAAAAATGCACATGCTGTTCACCGTGGGGCTTGGCTATGTGAAAATCGGCCAGTCTGCCACAACACTTTCGGGCGGTGAAGCTCAGCGCGTTAAACTAGCAGCAGAACTGCAAAAGCGCTCCACCGGCCGCACCATTTATATCTTGGACGAACCCACCACCGGCCTGCATGCTGCTGATGTGCATCGCCTGCTTGACGTGCTGCAACAGCTGGTGGACACCGGCAACACTGTATTAGTCATCGAACACAACCTCGATGTCATCCGCTGCGCCGACCATGTCATCGACCTCGGACCCGACGGCGGCGACGCAGGCGGCGAAATCCTGGCCACTGGCACACCAGAAGAAATTGCCCAGTGCGATGCCAGCTTCACCGGACAATACCTCGCGAAAGTGCTGTGATTGTTCTTTTTTGCAAAAAAGAACCAAAAAACCTAGCCGCTTCGCGATGACTAATTAAAGAAGTAGAGAAACCCCACTTCCTGTATGGCAGAAAGTAGGGTTTCGCTGTTTCAATAATAGTCAATCGCGAAGCGAGAAAAGTTTTTTGCGCAACTTTTTTTCAAAAAAGTTGCAAAACTTCACGTCAATTATACAGATAGTCGAAGTAGGCAGTGGTATCTTCGTGTTCGTTTTGGTATCGGAAAACCGCCAGCACTAGTCCAATCAGCAGATAAATCGTCAGGCTGGCCGAGCCGCCCGCGCTGAAAAACGGCAACGTGATGCCCGTAACCGGCAGCAGCCGCAGTGTTACGCCAATGTTGATGATCGCCTGCGCACCAATCATGAACGCAACACCCGAACACAGCAGCCGTGCCCGCAAATTGCGTGTACGCGAGCTCACGAGCACCAAGCGAATGATCACCGCCGCCAGCAATGCAACAGCCAACACCGCGCCGATGAACCCCAATTCTTCGCCGATGAGCGAGAAAATCATGTCGTGTTCTTGCAACGGCACATGCGTGGCACTGTTGAACAACCCGCGCCCGGTGAGTTGCCCGCTGCCGATGGCGATCATCGCCTGATTTTGTTGATACATATCACGCGCAACGATTTCGGGCGGCAACGAGTCAGGGAAGTAAAGTGCCAAAATGCGGTTGCGCTGAAACGTGCTGATAAACTGGAACCATATCAGCGGTGCAGCAGCAGCGGCCATGGCCAATATTGCCGCAAACCAGCGTAATTTCAGCCCCGCCAAAAACAGCATACCGATGGTCACAAACAGCAGCACCAATGCACTGCCCAGGTCGCCGGTGATGACAACGAGGCCAAACGGCACCAGTGCATGTGCACCCAGCAGCGCAATATTCTTGATTTGATTGATGTTGTCGCGCACGCGGTGAATGTGCCACGTGAATGAGATAATAAACCCGAGCCGCAGCAATTCAGATGGCTGAAAGGTTAGAGTCTCGGTCAATCGAATCCAGCGCCTAGCATCCGGGCGAATATCCGGTGCCCAGCCCAGCGACGTAAACAGCAATAGCATTAGCAACACACAGCCGATAGCGATAATCCACCAGTAGCGCAACAAAATTTCATAGTCGATGAAACTCATCACCACCGCAGCGGCCAGTCCAACCAAAATGGCCAATGCCATGATCACCACGTCTCTGCTGATGGTGCGCCCGGCCAGTTCTGCCGCGCGGTGCGTTGCGCTATGCACCATCACCAGCCCAAATACCGAACACGCCAAACACAGCAAAAGCGTCGGCCAGTCCGTCCAGCGAAGCAAACCCCTTGCCCCGCTGCCCGAACCGCCGAGTATCGTCTTTTGCTTGTTTTTATACTTAGCCATTGCAGTTGCCTTCACACTCTTCGCAATCGCAGCCAAACTGAAATTCAATGGTCGCATCGCAGCCAGGGCAATTTACAAAGCCCTCATCAAGAATTCCCGCATCCACTGCAATCGTCTCTTGACATTCGGGGCATTCGATGTCATAGACATCTTCCTCGTCGTCGCCAAAAAAATCCTCAGCCATTTCTTCCATGCTGTCTTGCAGCGCATCAATTTGTTCGGCCATGATGCCAAGCTCTTCTTCCAAATCTGTCACGCGGTCGCTCAATTGCTTCACCAGCGCAACCAGTTCTTGCATATCCATGTTCAGCACCTCCTTACGCGCGCGACGAATATTCGCCCGTGCGGGTGTCCACCAAAATCATCTCGCCCTCGTCGATAAACAGCGGCACTTTCACTTCTGCGCCGGTTTCAACCGTGGCGGGCTTTGTCACATTGGTGGCCGTGTCGCCTTTAAAGCCGGGGTCGGTCTGTGTCACTTTCAGTGCCACAGTGGTCGGCGGCTCCACGCCAAACACGTTGCCTTTGTAGCTAAGCACCTTGCACACGAAATCTTCTTTCACAAACTTAAAGCCGTCGGGCAGTTTGTCTTCATCCACGGGAATCATCTCAAATGTGCGGCTATCCATGAAATAATACAGCCCACCGTCGTTGTACGAGTAGGTCATTTCGTAGCGTTCAACTTGCGCGGCCGGGAATTTTTCCGTGGGGTTAAAGGTGCGTTCCGTCACGCCGCCGTCAATCACGTTGCGGATCTTGGTGCGCACAAATGCCGCACCCTTGCCGGGTTTCACGTGCTGAAAATCGATAATTTGATACACCTTGCCGTCCATCTCGAACGTAACACCATTGCGAAAATCACCTGCTGATACCATAAAAAACTATTCTCCTTGTTTGTGTTATACCTCTATTTTACCGCATTTGCGCAAAAAAAGCAAGGTTTTTTTTCAAGCGGGGCACTCCCCTACTCTTCTGTCTGCTGCGATTGATAATTTTCGGCCTGCTTGGTGAACATATCGTAATAGCCACCCTGCATCGCCATCAATTCAGCATGCGTGCCGCTTTCGATGATTGCGCCGTTTTCCATGTGATAAATCATGTCAAAATCACGCACGGTGGAAAGACGATGTGCAATCATGATCGTGGTTGAGGTATTGGACGCATCCAGAATCGTTTGCATGAGCTTATGTTCCGCAAGAGGATCAAGCGCGCTGGATGGCTCGTCCAATATCATCAAGCCAAATTCGCCAGTGAATAGCCGCGCAAGTGTTACGCGCTGGGCCTCACCACCCGAAAGCACAATGCCATCTTCGGTGAACTCGCGCGACACCATCTTGCTCATGTCATTATCCGCTTTTTCCATCACGCTTTCAAGGCCCAACTTGGCAATCACTTCATGCAACTTTTCATCGGGCACGTCGTTATACACGGTGAGGTTGTCACGCAGGCTCATCGCCAGCACGCGCACATCTTGAAACGCAATGCCGACACGCAGACGCAGGGCATGCACATCGAAATCCTTGATATTCACGCCATTAACGAGCAACTCGCCTTCACTCACGTCATACAAGCGCAACAGCAACTTTGTCAGCGTGCTTTTCCCCGCGCCGTTTTCGCCAACGATAGCCACACGCTGTCCGGGTTTGATGCGCAAGTTCAGCCCCTCGATGCAGAATTTTGCGTTGTTATAACCAAAGCTAACATTGCGGAACTCCAGCTCAAACTTGCCGGTGGGCGGCGGCAGCACGTCGTCGCGCTCGGGTTCAATTTCGCTTTTCGCCTCGAAGAAAGCAGCAATTCGCTCGCCGTCAATGCTGAGTTTCAGCAGGCCTTTCACGTTGGTGAGCACATGCCCCAGGTTGGTGGCAAACACGGTGCTGGCTACCGAAAGCGAGGCAAACAACCCAATTTGTGTTGCATCACCTTGGATAATAAAGAACACGATGTAGGCCAAAATGCAGGCTGCCTGCACGTGCGGTATCGCGCTTTGGGTCACATAAAACGGCGTGACTTTCTTGCGAAATGGGTCATACACTTCGTCACAGCGAGCTTGCGCCGCTTCAAATGTCTTCAAAAATTTACGGCCTGCCCCGCTGGAACGCAGTTCAGCAGCGTTTTCCTTTTGGCGCAACAAGCGGTCAATGTAGCCAATGGGACGCCAAACATCGTCCATTTTCATGCTCAGGTCAGCTTCGGGTTTCATGGTTGGCAACACAACCACCGTGCCCAGCACCACGAAAAGTGCCGTGATACCAAACAACACAGGCCCGGCCTGCGAAATAATCGCGCCCATGGCCAGCACCGTCACAATATCTTTGAGCGCATGCGGAAAATACCACGCCGCCATTGCCGCGTGATGCGGAAATTCCTCTTGTGTGAAATTGAACTTGGCATAAAATTCGGGGTTATCATAATATTTAAAGTCGGTATATAGTGCTTTTTCGTTTACCTCATTACGAATGCGGCGGCTCAATTTCCACAACATGGGGCGTTCATAGTATAGCTCCACCGCGCGGCGGCTCACCGTCACAAACATAATCACCACGCTAAACAACGCAATGGTGGTGAGTGTTTGGTTGCGGCTGTTGCCGGCCATCACACTGTCAATGGCCTGTTGCGGCAGCAGTGTGACCAAAAATGTCCCTAGCGGCTCTAAAAATGCCGAAACAAGGGTAACAATAATCATGTATGTGCGGCCGTGCCGCCAATAAGGGCCCAGCAGAAAAAATGCGTAGCGCAACTTTGCAATGCCCTTGATTTTCTTTTCGTCGGTTTTCTTCTCTTCCATGTTAATCTCCTGTTGCAGGAGGGCTAAAGTATAGTCACCCTCCCGTGGGTTGTGGTTGTTGTGTAGATCATGTTGATCCTCCTTTCGTTTATTTGTGAAATCACTACGTGTGGCTCCCCATCGCAGGTGGAATGCCAAGAAAAGCCGGGGTTTCCCCCGGCTCTTTTCAGTTGAGTTTTGCCTAGAAGAAGCGGCTGATAATCGGGTTCCAAATGGCATTAACCACTTGCACGAGACCCAGCAGAGCCAACATGCTTAGGCTTGTGCCAACTACGCGGCCAATCCACATCACAAACTGCAGACCCCAGCGGATAATCCGGTTGCCGGGTGCAATCAAGTCAGTGATTGCGGTAACCACAACATTGCGGTTTTCGCGGTTGTATTGCGCCAAGTTAATCAGTTCACGCAGCAGGGCACTGAGCAGGTCAGCTTCATCCTCTTCGCAATACAAGAACATATAATGGCCAATCGCGCCGGAGTGCGACTCGAATGTGATAATCGTGCCGGTTTGCAAGTTTGCCAGCACGCGGTGCGACAATCCATACAGACCAAGTCCGCTCAAAATATCGTCGAGCATCGGCACAACATCCAATTCGATGAGCGGTTCGTCGCTGACGTAAGCGAAAATACCATTGATGCCAAGCAGCAACATGTCAACGCTCATTTGCAGCAAGCCGCTGTCGAGAATATAGCCCAGATTCGGCAGCAAGCGAATCACCGCGTCAACCGGATCTTCCACCACAAGTTCTAGCAAATGGAGAATCGGTTGCAGCAGTCCGCGCAGGCGGCCTTCAGCATCTTCAGCAATCAGTTGCGTCGGTGCGACGATTTGGCTGCCAGCTCCCAGCGGCATGAGGAAGGATTCGAGCAGCGGAATCAGCCCAAGGCGATAGCCTTCGTGGCCGAATGCGCTCATCAAACCTTGGCCATTGTTGATGTCATCGTGGCCGCCCAGCAGAACAACGTCTTCACCAAACAGCAGCCAGCCCAACACGGGCACCACGGGCAACAAGAATTCAATCATGCCGTCCATAAAGCTGTCTTGGTCGGTCACCGTCGCGCCAGGGAAGTCTGCCAGATCATCCAACACACCAAGCAGGTCAACGTTTTCTTCGCCAACCATCACCAGGCCATCCAGCAATTCGCGCAAAGTGCGACCGGGGATGATTCCGTCAATTTCGTCAAGCGGCAGTTCTTCCAGCAGATCCTGCACCAGTGCGACAATCATGTCGAAGTTTTCTTGCGTGAACACGCTGTCACCCAACAGATTGTAAACTGTTTCGCTCACCGAAGTCGAGTCTGGGAAAATCAGCGGCCACACGTTATCCACCAAGCGCGGCAATTGATTTGCAGCAGCCATGCCGCTGTTGCGCGTCCAGAACAACAAATGATAAAGGTCATTTGTGCGACGACGGTTCGGGTACGGCCAGCTGAAGGGTTGAACCACAGGACGCACCCTACCGGGCATATTGAGGAGGTTGAGCAGGCCGGCGAAGTCGCCAGCGATATCGAGCACGCCGAACACTTGCAGCAGCCCTGCGATGAGGTCAGCCATGTTCACGTCCACGAAAGCG
>WQWM01000032.1 GCA_009785335.1 Oscillospiraceae bacterium | reverse complement strand
CACAAAACGTTGACCTGCGGGCGGCGTTGCGGTGATTGTTGCATTCGCGCCAACGTTGAATTGGCCGCCGCCGCTGCCGCCGTTGACGGTCAGCTGCACACGTGTTACCGTGACAGTGACACTGGCCGTGCGGTTGCCATCGGCGGTGCGCACGGTGATGGTCGCGGTGCCGGGTGCAACGGGCGTAACCAAGCCGTTTGCGTTCACCGTGGCAACAGCTGTGCTGCTCGAACTCCACGTGACCGCGCGGTTTGTCGCGTTCGTTGGGTTAACCGTGGCGCTCAATTGCAGCGTTTGACCCATCAGCAATGTGCGCGTCGCCGCACCCGCAATCGTGATGGAAGTCACGGGCACCGCCACTGTGACTTGCACACTTGCGGTGCGATTTCCATCGGCTGTTGTCACGGTAATCGTCGCCGTGCCTGCTGCTCTTGCCGTCACCAGGCCGCTTGCGTTCACGGTCGCAATCGCTGTGTTGCTGGAGCTCCACGTCACGTTGCGGTTCGTTGCGTTTGTTGGATTAACCGTGGCGCTCAATTGCAGCGTTTGATTTACGTTCAGGTTGCGGGTTGCTGCGCCTGCGATCGTCACGCCCGTCACGGGGACTGCCACTGTAACTTGCACACTGGCTGTGCGATTTCCATCAGCCGTGGTGACCGTAATGGTCGCCGTGCCTGATGCACGAGCTGTGACTAGACCGCTTGCGTTCACCGTTGCAATTGCTGTGTTGCTAGAACTCCATGTGACTGCGCGATTCGTCGCGTTCGTTGGATTAACCGTGGCGTTCAATTGAAGCGTTTGGTTTACATTCAGGTTGCGCGTTGCTGCGCCTGCAATCGTTACGCCAGTGACGGGGACTGTCACTGTGACTTGCACGCTTGCCGTGCGATTGCCATCGGCTGTTGTCACGGTGATCGTCGCGGTGCCTGATGCACGAGCTGTGACTAGACCGCTTGCGTTCACCGTTGCAATTGCTGTGTTGCTGGAACTCCAGGTCACGTTGCGGTTTGTCGCGTTCGTTGGGTTAACCGTGGCGTTCAATTGCAGCGTTTGACCCGCGTTCAGGTTGCGCGTTGCTGCGCCCGCAATCGTTACGCCGGTGACGAGAACTCGGGTGTCGTTTGAGCGCAACCAGTAAGGCAGTTCAAGACCATACTGCGGCAACACCACATCCCACGCGGCTTCCAGCATATTGTTTAGCACGCTAAGCTGCTGCGTTGCCTCAACCCAGCGGCTTTCTAAAACATAATCCCAATACCCTTCCCAAAGAGAATCGTCATAGAAAAGTTCTGGGAACATCTCAATTAGCGCGTCGACAAAGGCGTCCCAAATCTCTTCTTCCAATTGCCAATCCACGCCCATGCAGCAGCAAATGAAGGGCGCACCTAGTAAAAATCTTTGTCGTTGATATTCCCATACAAACTCAATGGCCTCGGGCGAAACAAACTGCTCCGCAATGTCGTGGCCGCGGCGAATCCATTCCTCATTTAATTCAACCCAAGACTCAAAAAACGTGCGCACAGTGCCATCTGCCAAGGCAGCGCTCAACGCTTCATCACTTGATGTATCTTCAATGGACGCAATCAAATTCTCAAATTCCTGTTCAAACCATTCGTGCCAAGCGTCAGCTGTATCAAAAAATTCTATCCAAACTTGTTCAACATGAGGGAGCATGAATTCTAAGAGATTGCTGTTCCCTCTTAACACAAAGAAGCCTGGATAGTTCATTGCAAATATTTCGAACCAAATCTCAATATGCAGACCAAGCTCGCGCATAATTTCTTCAACTTGATCATTCAGGCAATCCGCGCAAGCAATGCCGGGCACGGCCGCGTTGCTGCAGCTGGCGTTGATGCACACGCCGCTACGGCGGCAATCTTGGCATGCCGGGTGCTGCGGCGAATGGCGGTCTCCGCAGTGCACGCAGGGCACGGAATAGCAATCCCAGCAGTAGGGGCGCCCTGAATTAATCCATACGTAATGGTCGCAGCTAGCGCCCGCACAAGCGATACGTTCAGCGCACCACGAAGAACAATAGGGTGCATGGCTCGTGCAGCAGTCTTCACCCCATCGGCAGGCAATGCGAACACGCTGGCCGCACCAATGATAATGCGCACAGGGCACGGTGGTGCAATACCACGATGTGCATGGGTTGCTTGGGCTGCGCGGTTCGTTGCATTGCGCACAGGGCACGGAATAACATTCCCAGCAAGTGTCGGAACTATATGGGTTTTCGCTGGGATGGAAGCGGTTTGTGCAAACAACGCAGTCAACTTCTTCAGCAAAGCGGCGGCAGCCCCAGCAGATGCCGTCATCGCCAATCGCCCATCCCCCCAGCAAGCAGGAATAGATGCTGTTGCCAGTCAAGCACGGCACCGTGCCGCGGTAGGGCAGCCAAAGATATAAACGGCAAGCACGGCAGGTGTCACCGGGATTTTCCACACGTCCACAACAGCAGTTGTAGCTGTGACATGCGCTCCCGTTCGCGCAGGGGAAGGTGTCGACGAAAAGACGGCAAGAGCTACAAATGCCGTCAACATCAACCGTCGAGCCAGTGTAGTAACAGGCAGATGACCCACCACTCCAAGCGTCACGACGCAAGCATGGCACGGCACCACGGTTTGGCCGCCACACATGCACGAGACAGGAATTGCATTGATCGCCGAGATTTTCTGCGCGGTCGTGATATGGGCAGCTAACGTTTGCGCAAGGGAATGTGTTGGCATAACGGTCGCAACGGTTGCAAATAGCGCTTCCGTCAAGTTCCCACCATGTGTGGTAGCAACGGTCACCACAGCAGCAATCAAAAACAATGCATGGCACTGTGCCACGCAGCGGCAGCCAAACATGCACGTGGCAACCACGGCAGATGCCGTCAGCGCCAAGCGTTCCTCCCGTTAGGACGCAAAGATCATCAAAACAACATGACTCACAAGTGGTGCAGGGCACTGTGCCGCGCAGTGCGAAGCGGCGACAATCTGCACATATGCCATCTGCTTCCATTTGCTGGCCGCTTGAAAAGCAATTGCCGGTATCCCAAATATCCAAGCAGGGTATCAACCCCCTCTGCAGAACCCAAGGACAGTAGACACAAAGGCCATCGCCCCCAATCGGCAGCGCGGACCAATTGCAAAGATTACCTGTCATTGGCACGCACGGCGCAACCGTGGGTGTGGTGCTGAGGACACCAGGCAAAAAGCCCCATTCTATCAGCAAGGCAGTTATTTCTGCATAGAAGGCATCAGCAATAGCGGATCCCTCTATAGCCCATGCATAGGCTTCGTCAGGCGTATCAAACCCATCCCAAAACCTCAAATTGCGGTTATCCCAAAGCGAGAAAGATTCGCTAAAAATTGCTTGCATCGTCTCTATTTGTTGCGTGCTCATTTCAAGAACAAATGGTTGTTCAACCAAATGGCCTATTGCAGTCTCCATGACGTAATCAGCATGAAGTAATGCATTTGTAAACGCAATAGCCTGTGGCACAAAAAACGCCTGTATCAGTGCGCTTGCCTCAACCGCATACACGGCGAGGGCACTCAGCGCATGATCGAACATCACGTGCAGGCTTCCGTCTTCAAAAGCGGCAAGAGAAGCCGCAGAATTTGGGAATTCAAGCCCTACAAGTGCAGCTTCAAAATCCTGCCTCAATGCAACAGAAGCCAACCTAAAATCGTTAATGTTTACATTGGGCAATAAGATATTTTCAACCATTCGATATGCGTTACCGCCTAAAAAAGTGGTTGCAGTAATGTAGTGATGAAAATACCAAAATATCTGGCGATGAAACGCATTCCACAGTTCAATGAACTCGGGTGGATATTCAGTGGCGGCCGATGACGCAGGCTCGAGTGCGGCAAATGGCGCAGCCAGCGATGCAGGGCCATCGTCATCGCGCAGGGCAAAGATGTCGCCGCCGCTTCCCTCAAACGTGGGCAAGTTGAAAAGCGACACCGAAGGCGCAGCCAGCACAGGCGTGCAGTCATCGCAACAACTTGCAGCGGCAGGTGCAGGCACAGAGGCGCAGCAATGCGCAGCCTCAGGCGCAGATGTGCAACAATGCACGGCCTCGAGATCAGCAGCAGGCGTTGCCACGCTCAAGGTCCCTGCGGCTGGCACCAGCAACAGCACTGCCAAGACAAAACAAAGCAATTTTCGCGAAAATTTCATACAAATTCCCCTTAAATAAATTTTCTCTCATACATTATATCATATATGAAACTGCTTGTAAACACTTTGCTGAAAAATAGTTTATCTTTGTGCAAATTGATGAGTGAGCAAGTGAGGAAACTCCTGCGGCAAAGCGACTAAGCAGCAACAGGAGGTGCGACTCATGAAAAAACTAACACCCGTTGAAACATATCACCCGCCGAATATCCCCACGCTAGCCGAAAAGCCGCCATTGCAAACCTTGCCCAAACGCTGGGCAAAAAACGCTGCCGTGTTGGCCTGCGTTGGTGTGTTGGGTGCGACGATGCTGGCAGGTTGCGTCAGCGATGGTATCTTGCATCACGGTGGCGCTCCTCAGATGCCATATTACGTCACTCGGCCAACCGAACAAGAAATCCCAGCATACAACACGCAGCTTAACTACAGCGAGCTTGATATCAACGTGTTCATACATGGCGGCGGCGGTGGCTCGGCGTTTTATGTGGTTCACTTGACCGAGCAAGAAATGTACCACATCGTTCGCACAGAACTTGAAGCCGCAGGCTTGCGGCTTGTGCCTGCACGCTTTGCGGCGCAAAATCGCATGCTTAATGCCGTTCCAGTCACTGGAGCGCTACCCATTGTGCGCATCAATATGTTTGACACACGCCGCCGTGTTGCTGTTGCGTTGATACCATGGGGTGACAGCGATTTCGCGCAGCTCAGTGCCCGACGTTTTGCCCGCAATCCTGCGCTCACCCTCGCAGAAGTAGGCGTATTCTACAACGTCAACTCAGTGATTAATCAACCGCTAGGCAGCGGACCACTTCCAACACCAACACGCGCACAGGCGCAAGCCATCGCTGAACAACAGGCGCAGGGCCTGCGTGCCCAAGCGCAAGATTTTATCACAACACTACAACAAAATGGGAGGCTACGATGAAACATAAACTAACACCCGTTAAAACCTACTCCCCACCGAACATCCCCACTTTGGCGGAAAAGCCGCCCTTGAGCCAGCTACCTAAACGCTGGGCAAAAAACGTTGCCGTGTTGGCCTGCGTTGGTGTGCTTGGAGCAAGTGCACTATTTAGTGCACCCCTTGCAGCTGCAAATGCTGAACCACCCGCTACGCAATATACCCAAACGCTGGGCGAAACACGCTACAGCGACTTGGATATCAACGTGCGTCTGCACCACGGCGGCAGCGGCTCTGCGTGGTATGTCGTGCACTTAACCGAGCAGGAAATGCGAAACATTGTGCTGGAAGAACTACGCGCTGCGGGGTTGCGGCCAGTGCCTGCGCGGTTTGCGCGGGTGAACTTGCTGGAAACATTAATGGAAAACGCATGGATTGACGACCGAGAACACCGCTTGCGTCCTGCTGCGATTGATTTATTTGATGTCCGTCGCCGTGTGGGCATTTCATTCATCAGCTGGGAGCGCAACAACCAGATGTTCCGCTCATGGGGTGGTGACTACTTGGCACAGCAATACGCAGAACGATTCGCCCGCCACCCTGCGCTGACAGCTACTCGCATTGGTGTGTTCTACAATCCCGGCGTAGGTGTTGGCAGCGAAGGATATCTAAGCGACAATGAGGAGTGGATACCACGAGTTCCACCAAACGATGAAGAGCTTGGTTTGGCTGTGCCTGTGTTGGTGGCACGGGTTCGTGCTCAGGTGCAACGCTTTTTGGGCGACAACCGCGTGGGCAGACGAGTGCCCTCGCATGGGCTGGAATTCACGATGGAACGTGGTGACCATCAGTATACAGTGCAACTATCTGAACAGCAAGCACTAGCAATCATTCGCGAGCAACTGGAAGTTGCAGGCTTAGATTTATCAACCACACCGCCCAATCGCCAGGTGCGTTACACATATGATCCCTATCGTGTTAACACACGCACGCTTATCGCAACACTTGCATTGTTTGATGCACAGGCGAACGTTGCAGTGTCACTCCTCAACAATGCTTCGTGGCACGACCCATGGAATGTCCCACGCGTGGCAGAACAATTCGCCCGAAATTCTTCCACAACGGTGGGTGTGTTTTTCAATCCTTTTTCAAGTCTGCCAACTACATCTTGGCGAACTGACAGACCAATCACTGTCACGCAAGCGCAAGCCGCCGCAGCAGCGTACGTCATGCAAGCTGAATTAGTGCGGCAGGTGCAAACCTTCATCACACATCTACAAGCAGAAGGGATACTCTAATGCATTTAACCCTCCACCTCACCAACCGCTGCAACCTTGCCTGCAGCTATTGCTTCGAGACCCGCGGGCCCGAGCGCATGACCAAAGAAGTCGCCTACGCAGCGGCCCAGCTAGGCATGCAGGGCACGCAACGGTCGGGACTGCTGTTCTATGGTGGTGAACCGCTGCTGGAGCGGGCGTTGATCGAAAGCACGATAGCGTACACCCAGCGCATCAAAGCCAAAACGGGGCACACGTTTTACTACAAGATGACAACCAATGGCTTGCTGCTGGACGAGTCTTTCCTGCAATTAGCGCAGGAGGTGAACCTCACCATCGGCTTTTCGCACGATGGCCCAGCGCAAGACGATTGCCGCAAGCTGCCCAATGGTGACGGCAGTTTTGCGCAGCTTGCAAGTAAAATTCCGCTGCTGCTGCGCTATCAACCCTATGCCGTGGGCATGTGTGTGGTAGATCCCAGCACCGCCCACAAAGCCTGTGATATCGTGCGCTATCTTTACGCCCAGGGCTTTCGTTACATCACCGTGGGCATCAATTATTCACCCCGCTGGACGGAAGAAAAGCTGGCCATTCTGCAAGCCGAATATGAAAAAATGGCCGCGCTATATCTGAAATGGACACAGGCAGAGCAAAAATTTTATCTGTCGCCGTTTGACATGAAGATTCTGTCGCACCTCAAGGGTGAGGCTTACAACGCTGACCGCCGCCGCATGGCGCAAAACCAGCTTAGCGTCGCACCCGATGGTAAGCTCTACCCTGCCTCGCGCATGCTGTGGACCCCTGATGTTTGCATCGGCGATGTGTTCACCGGTGTGGACAAAACACGACAAGATGAGGTTTACGAACAGGGCGATGCTGCCGAGCCTTGCAAAGGCTGTGCGTTGCGCACACGCTGCAATTATGCCTACGACAATCCGGACATTTCGCCTGTGCAATGTGCGCATGAGCGCATGCTCACGCCCATCGCTGATCAATTGGCTGAGCGGCTGTTCCGCGAAAACAACGCGCTGTTTTTGCACAAGCACTACAATGAAATGTATGCCGTGATGTCGCTGGTGGAAGACCGCGGCACCGTTTAGCAAAATTAGTTTTTACTTGACTTGTAAACAAAAACATGTTATACTAAGTGAAAATAATTGTGTAACGGAGAGTGTTTATGCGTAAACTTTTCAGCCTGATTCTTGCCTGCGTGCTGATTGCAACGTGCTTCATGGTTGCTGTTTCTGCCAACAATGCACAATACGTCACCTACGAACAATTCGGTGCGGTGGGCGATGGTGAGACCTGCGACTTTGATGCCATCATCGCCGCACATGCTTATGCGAATGCAAACAATCTGCCTGTGCGCGCAAACCAAACAGCAACTTACTACATCGGCCATGGTGGGCGAACCGCCGAAATTCAAACCAATACGTATTGGGGCGAGGCTCAGTTTATTATCGACAATTCCATTGTGGAACAAGGAGATCACCACGCTAATGTGTTTCGGGTGACCTCCCAGCTTGCGCCGATTGAGCTTACACACATCGAAACGCTTGCAATCGGGCAAGAGCAAATTGATGTTTCGCTTTCGCGCCCGGCCATTGTGTTTGTTGAGGACACAACAACAAGGCGTTTTTTCCGCCGCGGTATGAATCAGGACACAGGGCGCCCACAGCGTGATTTGTTCTTGATTGATGAAAGTGGCAACATCGACCCCACAACGCCAATTATTTGGGATTTTGATACCATCACTTCCATCTGGGCGCATCCCATTGATGACGAAACACTCACCATCACCGGCGGCCGTTTCACCACGATTGAAAATGAAGTGTTCTGGAACAGCTACTTTGCCCGCGGTTTGCAAGTTTCGCGCTCGAATGTAGTCGTAGATGGCATTCTGCATGAGTTAACGAACGAAACTGACGCACGCAATTCGCCCAACAGCGGTTTTATGATTGTATACAGCGCTGCCAATGTGCTGGTGCAAAACAGCACGTTTTCTGGGCGCAAACAGGGTATCCACGGCTCTTATGACATCCAATTTACCCACACAATTAATCTAACGTTCTATAACGTTGATCAAGCCAACTCTATCTTCGACAGAACGCGTGGCGGCATTACAGGCTCAAACAACAACAAAAACTTGGTGTTTGACAACGTAACTCTTTCGCGCATAGATTCCCACACTGCAGCCCACAACCTAACCATCCGCAACTCCTATATCGGCAGCCAAGGCGGGCTTCCCATCATTGGCACTGGCACCTTTTTGCTGGAAAACACCACCGTAACGGCGAACGAATTAATCAGCCTGCGCAACGATTTTGGCAGCACATGGGATGGTGATTTCATCATTCGCAATGTAACGTTTCGTCCCACAGGCACTTATGCCGTTGTCATCAACCTGCGCAATGACGGCATGCATGATTTCGGCTATGAGACCTTTTTGCCGCGCTCGATTTTTATCGACGGCTTAACCATCGATGATGCGCATTTGAATTGGCGCCGCCATTTTCCGCATTTTTACACCGGTCCCCAATTGTTTGCTGCCAACCATATTTATGGCAATGACGCGCTGCGCGTCACATTGCTGATCGACTGGTTTCGAACACGAAATGCGCCGCATCCCATGACGCTGTCAGAGCAAATTGTGATTCGTAATCTGGAAGTCACCAGCGGCAGAAGACTGCGCTTGAGCAGAAACATTTTCCGCTATCGTCAATGGCTATTCCCGAACATGAGAATCACAAGGCTGGACGACTCCTGTCCATGCTCCTAATATGAAATCCCAAATACTTCCTCAGCTCATATGAGTTGGGGATTTTTTTCGAAATTTACAAAATATTCACATGCAGTTGACATTGATTTGAGATTGATGTGCTACAATAATTTCATGCCACTGCGAAACACAAAGGAGATAACGATGCTAAGACTATCCGGCATTACGAAAGACTACAAAGTCGCCGACACGAAGGTGCAGGCGCTGCGCGGGCTTGACCTATCGTTTCGGGAAAACGAGTTTGTATCGATATTAGGCCCATCGGGCTGCGGAAAGACCACGCTGTTGAACATCATCGGCGGCCTAGATCACTGCACAAGCGGCGATTTGTTCATTGGTGGCGTGAGCACCAAGAAATTCAAAGACAAAGACTGGGATGTGTATCGCAACAGTCGTGTTGGATTTATTTTTCAAAGCTATAATTTAATCCCCCACCAAACGGTGCTGGGCAACGTGGAACTTGCGCTCACGATCGCGGGAATCAGCAAAGCCGAGCGCACCGTCAAGGCCTTGAAAGCCCTCGAAAAAGTTGGACTGAAAGACCAAGCTCGCAAGCGCCCCAACCAGCTTTCGGGCGGGCAGTGCCAGCGTGTGGCCATTGCGCGGGCGTTGGTGAACGACCCCGAAATCCTATTGGCCGATGAACCAACTGGTGCGCTCGACACCAAAACCTCCATCCAAATCATGGAGCTGATCAAAGAGATTGCCAAAGAAAAACTGGTCATCATGGTTACGCACAACCCAGAGCTTGCTGATGAGTATTCCACCAGAATTATACGCCTGCTGGACGGCCAATTGCAACACGACTCGAATCCGTTTTCAGAAAAAGATGAGATTGCGGCAACCAAAGCTGTGGCACCCAAAAAAGACATGAAAAAAGCAAAAGCAAAAATGTCTGCTTGGACAGCCTTTAAGCTATCGCTGCAAAATCTGTTTAGCAAACGAAAACGCACAGCGATGACCAGTATCGCGGGTTCTATTGGCATTATCGGCGTGTCTTTGGTGCTTTCGCTATCCATGGGCATGCAGACCTTTATCGGGGATATGCAGGCGGATATGCTGTCGGGCAATCCCATTCGGGTCACAAGCACCGGCATGAACTTTGACATGCTCATGGGCTTTGGCGGCCCGGGCGACACAGTTGCTGCCGTGCGCGAAGTCGGTTACGTCAACGTGGATTCAATCGTTGAGGTTCTTGTCTCTCGCGCATCATTTGCCGACAACCTGATGTTTGAAAACCGCATCACGCAAGATTACATTGACTTTCTGCTGTCCATGCCGCCGGAATATTTAGCGGAGCTGTTTTTTGATTATGGCCTAGACGTGACCAACAACATTTTCACAAACTTTAGAGAGAATGCAGACAGCGAGCCGGTGAATATGAGCCTTGCCGCCATTCGCAATATGTATGCGTCTGTGTTGCAGCACACGCCGCACGCAGAGCATGCGGAACAAATCATGGGCATGACCAACCTGTTCATGCAGCTGCCCGAAAATGAAGCGTTTATCTTGGCGCAATACGACCTAATCTATGGGCACATGGCAAGCGGCAAAGGCGACATCGTCATCGTGCTGGACGAAGGCAGTGTGATGACCGATTTACTGCTTGCGCAACTCGGATACTACACACAGGATGAGTTTCTGAACATTGTGTTTCAGTCTATACCAGAAGAAGACGGCAGCCCCAATGAGCACTATGTTCCCGGCTTACATAGGCAGCGCTTTAGCTATCAAGATTTAATCGGGCAAAGCTTTACCTGGTACCCCAACGACGTTGTGTTTGAAGCGGACGAAAACAGCGACTCGCAGTTTCTTTATCACGCAACCCGGCAAGATGGCTTTCGCGATGGCGTGCAGCTAACGGTCGTTGGCATATTGATTCCCCGTGAGGACAGCTCCTACGGCAGCCTAAGCAGTGCTTTTTATTATACGAACGCGTTGGCGCGGCATATCATTGACACAAACATCAGCTCCGAAATTGTCACCACACTCATTACCAACGAACAAAACAGCACCTCTAGCGGCGAAACATTGAGCATGATGAACGACTTGCAACTGGCACTGGACGGCATTGAACAGTTCAGCGACGGCGCAGCACAGTTAGGCGATGGTCTGGACCATTTGGCAGACGGTGTGCAGCAAATGCAAGATGGAATCATGTCTATGATGGATATGCTGACAGATTTTATGACTGATTTGGAAAATGCGTTTCGTCGCAACCCGCTGCTGATGCTGGACAGAAACGTGCGGGCATTGCTGCAAAGCCTGGGCGGCGACATTGGCGATGGTGAGGGCATGGATTTCAGCCAACTGGACATGATGGGCGACGGTTTTGACGCATTTGCTGATGGGATTGCGGCGCTGCAAGGCGGTTTTTCGGGCTTGGAAGAAGGCATGGCGCAACTTTCTGATGGCATGAGCAACTTCCGCCCGGACGCAGATGATATCCCGCCCGTCAGCATCACATTCCAGTATGCCTACAGCTTCATGGGCGAAACCTTCGAGGACAACACAGGCTTTCTGGGCAATCAATCTGGTTTTGCCGGCATGATGGGCGGCGGCGGCAACAGAACCATCAGCCTGCAGCAGCTCGGTGGGGTTGACATGCCGCACAGCATCTCTGTTTTCGCGGCTGATTTTGAGCAAAAGGCCTATGTGCTGCAGTACCTTGACCGCTGGAACACGGATGAAAGCCTCATGTTTTTCAGCGCATCGCAGGGCCAATATATCACCCTTGACGCTGAGCAACGCGAGGAAATCATCTATACCGATACGCTTTCGATGATTGCCGCGATGATCAACAACCTCATCGATATCGTCACCTTTGCTTTGATTGGTTTCACCTCGCTTGCGCTTGTTGTGTCGTGTGTCATGATTGGCATTATCACCTATGTGTCCGTAGTTGAGCGCATCAAAGAAATCGGAGTAATCCGCTCGTTGGGCGGCAGAAAACGCGATGTATCAAATTTATTCACCGCAGAAACGTTTATCATCGGCTTGATTTCCGGCTTGATTGGAATTGGCGTTACGCTGCTTGGCTCCTTTGTGCTCAATCAGCTCATATGGCACATGCAAGGGATTAGAACAATCGCAATCTTCCCGTGGCACTTAGCCGTGTTGATGGTTAGCATCAGCGTATTCCTCACGCTTATCTCGGGCATGCTGCCGTCACGCTCTGCGGCGAAAAAAGACCCGGTTGTTGCACTGCGGGCGGAGTAATGGGGGTAATTAAACTGGGAGGATTTTGACATGCAAAAACAATATAAACTATGGTACGATGCCCCTGCACCCAACAGAGGCCGAGAATCCGACGACCCGAAAGCGAAAGACCCCGACTGGGAGGCATGGTCGCTGCCCCTGGCGGGCGGACATTTCGGCGTGAATATGTTTGGCCGCACAGACACCGAGCGCATGCAAGTGACCGAGGCCAGCCTAGCCAACCCCTATCCAGAAGGCATCAATAACTTCGCTGAGGTGCTCATTGATTTCCACCACCCCGAACAAGCCATCACAAACTACACCCGCGACCTAGTGCTCAACGATGCCACGGCACATGTGTGCTATGACTATCAAGGCGTGACATATCGGCGGGAGTATTTAACGTCGCACCCAGATGCCGTGCTGGCCGTGAAGCTAACGGCTTCGGCCCCCGGCTGTGTTTCGTTCACGCTGCGTCCCGAGATTCCATATTTGCAACCGTTCGGCGAAGAGAGCAGGCTGGGAAAAACCGGCACAGTTGCGGCGTGTGGGCAAACCATCACCCTCAGCGGCGAAATGGAGCATTACGGCATTTTATACGAAGGCCAAATTGTTGTGCAGCACAGCGGCGGTTCTCTGCGTTGCGACAAAAACAAACTTGTGCTCGAAAACGCCGACGAAGCCGTCATTTGGATGGCATTGGGCACGAACTACCAGCTTTGCGAAGAGGTGTTTCGTGATTGCCCGCCGCAGGAAAAACTTATGGGCAATCCGCATCCGCATGAACGCATTGCACAAACGCTTGCACAAGCCCTCTCGCAGGGTTATGACAATGTACGAGAACGTCATGTGCAAGACTATCAGCAGTTTTTCAATCGCGTGCAGCTAAATTTGGGCGGCCAACCGAGCCCCCTGCCCACCAACGAGTTACTCAACGCATATATTGCCGGCAAACCAAGCCGATATTTAGAAGAACTTTACTTCCAATATGGTCGCTATTTGCTGATTGCGTCTTCACGCAAGGGCACACTGCCAGGCAACCTGCAAGGGCTGTGGAATCAATACTACTCCACACCGTGGAGCGGCGGCTATTGGCACAACATCAACATCCAAATGAACTATTGGCATGCGTTCACCACAAACTTGGCCGAAATGTTCGAATCATACTCAGATATGAATCGAGCGTTTCGCAAGCGCGCGCAAGTGTTTGCAGATGATTATCTCAAGCTTATCTACGAAAAACATCCGAATGCGAAATACGCCGTGCCCGCTAAAGAAATCGGTACCGGCCAAAACGGCTGGGCGATTGGCACGGGCAGTTGGCCATGTCATCTTTCCATGCCCTGGCCGGAAGGTCACTCGGGGCCGGGGCAAGGCGGGCTGACCACCAAGCTGTTTTGGGATTACTACGATTACACGCGAGACGAAGAGGTGCTCAAACACATCACATACCCCGCGCTTTCTGGTATGTCGGATTTCCTCAGCCGAACCGTCATTGAGCAAGACGGCTGCCTGTTGGTGCACCCATCGATGTCGCCGGAGCAGCGCAAAGACGGCGTGCATTATCGCACCACTGGCTGCGCGTTTGACCAACAAATGCTGTATGAAAACCACAAAGACTGCATCGCTGCCGCTGAGCTGCTGGGCATTGACGACGACACTGTGCGTCTTGCCAAGCAGCAAATTGGCAAGCTAGAACCTGTGATTGTGGGCGCTTGCGGCCAAGTGAAAGAATACCGTGAAGAAGAACAATATGGCGACATCGGAGAATATCATCACCGCCACATTTCGCATCTTGTGGCACTCAGCCCCGGGCAAACCATCAACCCTAACACGTCTGAGTGGATGCAAGCCGCTCGCGTCACACTGACTAAGCGTGGCGATGAATCCACCGGTTGGGCCATGGCGCATCGGCTCAACGCATGGGCGCGCGCACGTGACGGCCAGCGCGCCTACACGCTGTATCAAACGCTGCTGAAAATCGGCACATTGCCCAATTTGTGGGACACCCATCCGCCGTTCCAAATTGACGGAAATTTCGGCGGCACAGCAGGCGTGGCCGAAATGCTGCTGCAAAGCAATGGCAACGTGATTGAACCATTGCCTGCGCTTCCGCACGCTTGGCCTAGCGGCAGCTTTGCAGGTTTGGTGGCACGCGGCAATTTTGTTGTGGGCTGCACGTGGGAGAATATGCGGCTGACGAAAATGACGATTCATGCGCGACGCGGCGGTGTTTGCACCGTGCGCTACCCTGGCATTGACAGCGCGCAGGTGACCGACGAAAACGGCAAAGCCATCCACGCAACAGCAATGGATGGCGAGATTATGCTTGATATGAACGCGAATGGGCTTTGTTTGATCATGGTGCCGTGAAGAGTGGAGTGCATCGACAACTTCTTATACATCTCCCGTATCTGTGTCGTCGGTCTCTCTGCTTGCATTGCCCTGTTGTTCCTGCACAAGCTCCATCTCCACGCCGTAAAGATGCACAAACTCACCGGTGATTTCTGCCGGCCGAAACACGATGTCGAACACAACCGTGCCGGGCAAACCCTCGCCGTTCAGTTCAACTATGAAGTCATGGGTCGTATATTCCTCGGGGGAAGGCGATGACGTGATTTGCCGCACATGCCGCTGACCGTTGATGTAAATCGAATACGCGCCCGTAATGTCCTTCGTGCGCGTGGAATAGCGCAGGCTGAGTTTATATTGCCCAAACACAGCAGGCCGCACGTTCCAGATAACCGTTTGCTCGGTGTGGCTAAAGCCAGAAATATGGTCGCGACCGGGCTTGCCATCGCCATGGCTGAGCGCCGGACTGATATGCGAAGCGTCGAAAGCACGCAGGTAACTTTGCCGAGCAAGCAGCCGATTTTTGTCATGCAACAGCTCGCCTTCGAACTCGGCGACAACGACTGTGTTGCAACTTTCCGGCAGGCCGCTTGGCAGAGTAATTTGCGTGTCAAACTTATTCAACCGCCGGGTAGATAGAGATGTTTTTGCGGGGTCAGCCAACAGATACGCTTTCTTCACATGATTGAGCATGCCGCCCAACGTGATGGTGCCGTCACCCGGCTCAAACACATGCAGGTAGAGCTTGCCATCTTTCAGCGTTGTTTCGCCAAAACACTGCACAGGCAGCGGGCTGCGCCGTGTGCCATAAATACTTTCACCGTTCACACGCATCCACTCGCCGATTTTTTGCAAAATCTCTAGGTCAATGCCGTCAATTTCGCCCAGTGCCGTGGGGCCCACGTTCATCAGCACATTGCCGCCGCGCGCCGCAGCCTTGGCCAGCAGACGAATAAAATGCTCCGGCGGTTTATGTGATTTATCTATCTTCGAATAACCATAGGACTCGTTCGTGGTGGGGATGGTCTCCCACGCGCCGGGCGTGGGGAAAAATTCGGCCGCGCGGTCGCCAGTGTTGATGTAATCCGCCGTCGGAATGCCCACCACTGGCGCAATTCTGCCATTGACCACGATGTTCGGGTCGGCCTCGCGAATGGCACGCAGAATGCGTAAATTCTCGCTGGTGGGCAGCTTGTGCGAGGTATCAAACCATAGTAAATCCGGCTTGTAATTTTCAATCAGCTCCAAGATCTGAGGGATGCTCTTGCCGTCTACATAACCGCGTGCGGTTTTTTCCACAAGTTCGGGATGCTGGTTAAACCACAGGCCTTTCGGCCCCTCAAACAAGTGATTATCCCCGCCCCCGTTTTTGAACTCCCAGTCATTACCCGGCGCATCGGGGTGTTCCCAGTCAAACGCATGGGAATAGTAAATGCCAAAGCGGATACCCTCTTTTTTGCAGGCGTTGCGCAGTTCTTCAATGGGGTCGCGCCCGAAGGGTGTCATGCGGATATCGTAGGGGTAGGCATCCGAGGGGTTCATGGCAAAGCCATCGTGATGCTTAGCGGTGATGACGAAATAGCGCATGCCTGCTGCTTTTACGGCGGCAATCCACTCATCGGCATCAAAGTTCACTGGGTTGAAGTGATTGATGAACAGCTCAGTGTATTCCGCCTTGGTGAAGCACATCACGCGTTGCAAGTGCTCGGCATAGCCGCTTTGGCGGCCTTTCCACTCCCCTCCCGCGATGGCATACACGCCCCAGTGCGCAAAGCAGCCAAAGGTGGCTTCGTTCCACCAGGCAAGACGTGCGGCGGTGCCCGGAAAGTCCTGTTGCATCCAGCCGTCGGGGGCCAAGGCTTGATGAATTGCATCGGTGTCGCGTTTGAGCATATGTTATCTCCTGAATCATGTTTTTTGTTATATCATGTTGGCAGTTGACGTGTCGCCATGAGATTTAATGCATTAAATCTCATTATACAACACGTTTGATTGCATGTCAATATCCATGCAAGAAAAAATTATGCTTGACAAATATCGTTTGCTGTGATATGATATTCTTAATCAATGATGAGAGGTACGCGAATGTCGGTCTGAATGTTAGGTAATACTGTACTCAGTAACAGCAAGAGACTCTTGCTTAGTTTTTGTGTACCCAAATGCCTTTCAGAATGACCGAGAAGTGCTTTAGCATTTTCTTGTTCGTTTGTTGCGCAGCGGGTAGCTGCGTTTTTTTATTGCTGCAAGGCTTTTGGGTTGTGAAAGGATAAAATATCATGAACAACCATTATACCGCACTAGAATTTAATATAATCATCGATAAACTGAAAGAACATGCGCTGTCTCAAAAAGCAAAAGATGCGCTCGCCAATCTGTCTCCTTATCTGAACGAGGATATGTGTGTGCGCAAGATGGCGGAAACCACGTCCGCCAGAAATTTGCTGGATATCGTTGGTGCGCCGCCTTTGGCGATCATGGAAAAACTTGACGAAATTATCACACTGGCGGATGCAGGCAGCATGTTGGTGCCGGAACAGCTCAAAAGTATTGTCGGGTTTGCGCAGTCTTGCAAACGCATGACGACATACTTGTCCAAAAGCGAATCCACGGGAGAAGCCGTTGCAGTGTATGGCAAAAGCATTGAGAACTTAACAACGCTGCGAACTGAAATTGAGTTGTGCATCGACTATGATACACTGCGCGACGACGCTAGCCCTGCCCTGCGCAATATCCGCCGCAAAAAAGAGCATGTGGAAAACCAAATCAAAGAAAAGTTAGATCACATCCTCAAAAGCCGCAAGCAATATCTGTCAGACGGATATATCGCAATCCGTCAGGGACATTATGTGCTGCCCGTACAACGCAAATTTCAAGCGCAGTTTGGTGGCACAGTGATTGACGCTTCCGGCAAAGGCTCCACCGTATTCATGGAGCCAACTGCGATTGCGAAGTTTCAGGCAGAGCTGACCTTGCTGGGCATTGAAGAAGATGCTGAAGAAAGGCGCATTCTATATACGCTCACCGCTGCGGTGGTGGAATATGCTCCCCTGTTGCGCCGCAACATGGAAGCGATGGAAATTTTGGATGTGCTGTTTGCCAAAGCCAAACTAAGTGCTAGCATGAAAGCAGTGCCCGTGGAAATCGGCGGTGCGCGAAGGCTAGATATCCGGCAAGGCCGCCACCCATTGTTGAGTGCGGAGGAATGTGTTGCGCTTGATTTTGCGATGGACGAAAATACAAACGGCGTGATTATCACCGGCCCAAACACAGGTGGTAAAACCGTTGCAGTGAAAACAGTGGGATTACTCTGCTTGATGGCGCAGTGTGGGCTTCATATTCCCTGTGATGCAGGCAGCTATGTGGCCATGCAGGATAGCTATTGGTGTGACATTGGCGATAGCCAGAACATTTCGCAAAACCTATCCACCTTTTCTGGGCATATGACGAATATCATCAGCATTTTGGCTCACGCCAGCCGAGACAGCCTTGTGCTGCTTGATGAGTTGGGCAGCGGCACGGACCCCGCCGAAGGCATGGGCATTGCCGTGGCTGTGTTGGAAGAACTGCGGCTGCGCGGTTGCATGTTTTTGGTCACCACGCACTATGCGCAGGTGAAAACCTACGCGGAGAAATCAGACGGCGTAATCAGTGCACGAATGGCCTTTGACCGCGAAAACCTCCGACCGCTCTATCAGCTGGAGATGGGCATGAGCGGAGAAAGTTGTGCACTGCATATTGCCCAGCGGTTGGGTCTTGCGCCGCATTTGTTGGCGCGCGCGCACCACGAGGTCTATGGCGGGCAGGCCAGTGCGCCAAAGCCCCCCGCAACGAAAGCCCCGAAAAGCCGTCTGGAGCGCACACAACCTGACAAGCCCAGCAATGACCCCTCTGGCAAGTTTGCCATGGGCGATAGCGTAACCGTTTTGCAAACTGGAGAAATCGGCATTGTTTATCGCCCTGCCAATGAATTGGGTGATGTTATCGTGCAGGTAAAAGGGGTGAAGCAAACCATGAAGCATAATCGGCTTAAGCGCAATGTGTCCGCCGCAGAGTTGTATCCCCCAGACTACGATTTTTCGATTATCTTTGACAGTGTAGAGAACAGAAAGGCGCGTCATCACATGGGCAGAAAGCATGACCCCACACTAAGTATCACCTATGGTAATGATGAGAATGCATAAAGAGACAAAATCATAACAATAAAAATCCCATCGTGATGCTCGAATGAATTCGAGGTTGCGATGGGATTTAACGTTGCATCTCCCATGCGCTTTTCTTAACAACTTCATAATAAATTAATGTTATACTATGCAGGAGGTGATTAAGATGGCAGTTATACTCATTGCAGAGGATGATAAGGCGATCAATACGCTAATCAAGAAAAATCTTGAGCTTGTGGGGCATGCATGCTCCTCTGTTTTTGATGGAGAGGCAGTTTTTGATGCACTGCAAACACGAAGCTATGACTTGATTTTGCTGGACATTATGATGCCGAAAATGGATGGCTTTCAAGTAGTACAAGCGGTCAAAGAGGATATTCCTATTATATTTCTCACCGCACGCAGCGCGGTGGAGGATAGAGTCAGAGGACTAAAACTTGGCGCGGACGATTACATCATCAAGCCGTTTGATATGTTAGAGCTTCAGGCAAGAATAGAAACTGTGCTGCGGCGGGTGAACAAGTCGGAACATTCTTTTTGCCTAGACGATGTAAAGGTGGATTTTTCCAGCCAACAAATCTACCGCAAGGATATGCTTGTGGATTTTGCGCCGCAAGAATTTTTGCTGATTGAGGCATTGATTATCAATCGCAACATCGCGTTGTCTCGCGACAAGTTGCTGACGATCGCCTGGGGCTACGACTATGCCGGTGACACTAGGACGGTGGATGTGCACATTCATGGCATCCGCAAAAAGCTGGGTTGGGAGAATGTGATTAAAACAGTGTATAAGCTGGGCTACCGGCTGGAGGTGAAACAATGAGGCTGAAGACATTTGTTGCCACTTACCTGCTTTTCCTCTTCGTCTTGTTTTCTAGCGTAGGCATTGTTTCAGTGCACTTGACCAATAGCCAAGTCAATATGCTCAAAGACAAAGGCGCTGGCCAGTTTCAAACCATCGCACATTCCCTTGCTTGGGACATTGTTGCCGCATGGGACAACGGTGGAAGAAGACATCAAGGCGATCTCTCTACGGTTGTGGCTGATTTGGTGCATGGTTACGCAAGATTTTACAGCAGGCACAATGTCCTTTTATCCGTGGTTGACATGCAACTGACAGGGCAAAACACAAACGCTAGGCAAACAGAAATTACTTTTGTTGAAAGCATCGACGGTCATTTTATTTTGATTTCGGGGTTGTTGCCCACACCGCATGGGAATTTTCTGCTCAACTATAGCTTAGATATTACCGACAACATTGCGCAAATGCGAGGAATTCAACAACTGTTATTGATTTCGGCAGCTGTGTTTGCCATAATCGCAGCCTTTACGCTGCATATCATTTTATCTGTGATCTTCAAGCCGTTGGTTGCTGTCGCGAAAGCATCCCGTGAAATCGCAGGCGGCAAGTTTGATGAACGCATTCACATCAAAGGCAACAATGAGCTTGCTCGCGTAGCGACCGACTTTAATCAGATGGCAGAAAAAATTGAAGATCAAATCACAACTTTGGAAGAAGAAGCCGAAAACAAGCAACAATTTGTGGATAACTTCGCCCATGAAGTTCGAACACCGCTGACATCAATTTATGGCTACGCAGAATATATGCATAAAGCATTGTTGGATGAAAAGGAGATAATTGAATCCACGGCATATATCATGGACGAAGCACAGCACATCAAACACATCGCAAATTCTCTGCTTGAGCTTGCAACGATACGCAATTATATTCCCTTGAAAAAAGAAATTTTAGTTTCGAAGCTCTTTGACGATGTTGCGCAATCCATGGAAAACTCGCTGCAAGAAAAGAATGTGCGGCTCATTTGCAGCCATGATGTGCAGGTGCTTTGTGCACAGGAGGACTTGATGAAAAGCTTGCTGCTGAACCTGTGCACAAACGCCCTGCAGGCTTGCGCACCCAACGAAGGCGTGATTCATTTGCTTGCCAAGGCTGAAGAAAACGGCATCGTGTTGCGTGTTAGCGACAATGGCTGTGGCATTGCGGCAGAAAGCCTGCCCAAGCTTACAACGTCGTTTTATCGCGTCGATCAATCGCGCAACCGTGGCAGCGGCGGCGCTGGACTGGGGTTGGCGCTCTGCAAACAAATTGCCCAGGTTCATGGTGCACAACTGTTTATCGAATCAAAATTGGGCGAGGGCACGGTAGTGAAACTAAAACTTACAACTTCCGAATAACGCCATAACAACATGCTAACAACATTGGTTTATGATATACTTGTGAGCTCACAACAACCAAACACCGAAAGGGAATTAATCTCATGAAACACAAAACAATGAAATCCACAGGCAAAGAACTCTTTAAGGTGGTGGCAATTGCCACCGTTGCGGTTGGCTTGTTCAGCGCAGCGGTGATTGGCGCAAATAGCTTGGCGTTTGCAGCGGCGACCAACCAAACAACACTCTCCCCTATCACAACATCTGCACTGGGCAACCACCAAGAAGACACGGCGTTTGCGTCGCCAACACTCGCGTTGGTCGAAGGACCCTGGCAGCAATACCACGTCAAGCCTGCGTCAGCCATGCCCATGGAGCAAGCTGCTCAAGCAGGTGCGCAATATATCTGGGATATATTTGGCACCTGCATTGACGGCGCAGTGGTTGAAATGAACTTCTCCGCTCATCCAAGCAATGCAAGCACATGGTGGCGCGGCAATGCTGATGTGTCTGGACAGGCGTATCACTTCATCATCAACGGCATTACTGGCGAACGAATTGATATCTCCAGTTGGCCATGGGAACAAACCAGACGTGCGTTTGATGACTTGACCCCCGAAGAGTTAGAGGCAAGAGAAGCCATGCGCACTGAGCTGTCTAACGCTAGGCGAGTGTTGATTGATTCTGGCTGGTTCGAGATGGATCTTGATCAACGCATGACATTTGCAGGGCTTAGTGCGCAAGCTCTGCAAACTTATCAGCAAACCGCAATGGACCTCGCCACGCAGCACTTCAATCGTTCTAACGTAACAGAGATTCAGTTGGGTGATATCAATGCCGATCGCATCACTGACTCGGGCGTTGCACACGTGACGTCACTGTGGTTTATCGTTACAGATGACACTGGACGCGAGGCGACGATTCTCATCTCCACAGCAACAAACGATGCACATTTCATTAACATCACAACCCAGCACAACGACTTTATCCCCGGCTTTTATTATATTGGCCCTGGGATTGGCTAAGCGTTTTATAACCGAAAAGACGAAACGCCCTGAGATGAACCTCAAGGCGTTTTGTTGATCTACGGCGACAATGTTGTGTGTTTGAATCGGTGCCCCTTCTCGCGAAAGATAAAAACAAGCGCTCCCACGAAAGTGAAAGCGCGATTGGTGAGCGGCGACTCGCCGCTGGGCATTTGGGGCAACAGACTGTTGGCTCGGTCTTTGCATTTAAGGTAGCGCTCGTGTTTTGGGCAACACAGAAATAGCTCTATTTTGCTTTCAATCAATCGGTGCATATGAAGCATCAAAATGGAAATACTGTGTTCAAAGCACGACTGAATTTATTGTGAACATCAGGAGGAAAAATATTATGGCAAAAGGTAATGATCACGGAAATTACGCACATTCCATCGTGAGATACGACTTCCAATATGCGCATCGATTTATGCGTTACCATGAGGGAGAAGCCCAATTTTTGCACGGGCATTCGGGCTACATTGAGCTTGAAATTGGCGGAAAAGTAGACGAGCGCACCGGCTTTGCCTATCCATGCAAAGAAGCGCAAAAATTAGTGATTGAAATCGCAAACAACTTCCATCACGGCACGCTTTTGCAAGAGGGCGATCCATTGATTGAACATCTGCTCAAGGGCTATGAAGCTGCGGGGATTCGCAACGGTGTGAACGAGGTTGATGCTATGCGTCCGAAAAAACTTGACCATCCACTGGTGAAGTCTTACCCCGAATGTCGTTTGTCTATCACCACCAAGGTTTCCACTTGTGAGAACTTCTGCGAAATGTTCTACGAACTGCTTAAAGACAAGCTAGCTATCAAAAAGATTACGTTCAGGTCATCTTCTCTCAACGCCGCCACAAGATACTATGAATAGATATTTGTTATCGAAACCTTCCAATAACCCAGCTTTTCAATTAAAGAGACTCGAAAGACTCGAGTCTCTTCTTTATATGCAGTTTAGGATTTAAAACCACATCCAAACGAAGCCGAAGCCGAGGAAGAAGAGCAGCCAGTTGAAGAAGGTGGCCTCCCAGCGGGTGGAGAAGATGGTGTTGT
>WQWM01000031.1 GCA_009785335.1 Oscillospiraceae bacterium | reverse complement strand
TCTTTCCACAAAAAAAAAAAATAAATACCCCGCCGGAAAAAAAAAAAAAAAAAACACACCAAAAAAAAAAAAACATTCCCCCCCCCCCCCCCCCCCATTTTGTCAAGCTTTTTCTGCAATTTTTTTTAGATTTGTGAAATATGATGAATTTTTCGCACGTGCCACAAAAAAGCACTTGCTTTTTTTGTGCAAATTGCGTATAATAGAAACAATGCTATGTGAAAGAGGAAAACGCCCCATGACCCTGCAACAATTGCAATCAACATATGAACAAGCAAAAGCAAAAAAACTTGCGCTAGACATGAGCCGCGGCAAACCCGAAAGTGCTCAGCTGGATTTATCGAATGATTTGTTTGACCCCAAGTGGGTCACCCCGCCCACCGCCGAAAGCGGCCTTGACTGCCGCAACTATGGCGTGCTGGATGGTATTCCCGAGTGCAAGCGGCTGTTTAGTGAGCTGATGGGCGTGCCCGCCGAGCAGCTCATCGTGTGCGGCAACGCCAGCCTAAATGTGATGTATGACTATCTGACGCAGATGATGCCGCATTGGTATTTTCAAGACGATGGCAAAATAAAGTTCTTGTGCCCTGTGCCGGGCTATGACCGCCACTTTGGCATGCTGGCACAGTTGGGCATCGAGATGATCAACGTGCCCATGCTGGCTGATGGCCCCGACATGGCCATGATGGCTGAACTGGTGAAAGATCCTGCCGTCAAGGGCGCAATCTGCGTGCCCAAGTATAGCAACCCCGAAGGCAAGACCTTTAGTGATAACGTGGTGCGGGCCTTTGCGGCTCTGCAACCCGCTTGCCCGAACTTCCGCGTAATTTGGGATAACGCCTATCTGGTGCATGATTTGTATGACGAAAGCGATGCGCTGCTCAACGTGCACGAAGCCGCAAAAGAGTTCGGCAGCGAAGATTTCTTCATCGAGGTGTGTTCGTTCTCGAAGATCACCTTCCCCGGCGCAAGCGTAAGTTGCGTGGCTGCCAGCCCAGCCAACATCGCGGCCATCAAAGCCCGCATGAACGTCCAGACCATCGGGCACGATAAGCTCAACCAGTTGCGTCATGCGCGTTACTTCAAAGACCTCGCGGGCATCAAGGCGCACATGCGCAAGCATGCTGAGTTAATCCGCCCGAAATTTGAAGCCGTGCTGGATATTTTGGCTCGTGATTTAACTGGCATTGCAACTTGGACGGTGCCGCGCGGTGGCTATTTCATCAGCCTTGATTTGCCCGAAGGCACAGCAAAACGCACTGCGCAACTGCTGAAAGAAGCCGGTGTTACACTCACGCCGGCCGGCGCGACTTTTCCCCACGGGCAAGACCCGCACGACCGCAACCTGCGCATTGCGCCAACCTTCCCGCCGATGGAAGAGTTGATTGTAGCCACAGAATTGCTGACGGTTTGTGCGCGGCTGGCGATTGCGGAGAAGTAAAATTCTCGAAACGTCTATAACCAGCATGTAGGGGTACGGCGTAGCTGTCACGACCGCAGGGAGGGGAGCAAGCCACCCGAGATGAACACATTGACTCAGATTCTCTCTGCGGGCGGCTTGCAAGCCGCCCCTACATGCTGATTATGGCTGCATTGAAATTATACGACAAAGGTGACGGTCATGAGTAACATTGCAATTGGTTTGTGGATCGCGGCGGTTGCTTTGCCTTTGCTTGGCATATTGGGGTATTTAATCACCTCAGCGGTCGGTGGTATGTACGACGGATTCATTTGGCTCACCGTATTCTTTCTTATCCCGATTGCCGCTGTCCTTGCCGTTTTCGGTGCGATTGTTCAGGTGTTTGCTTGGGTATTAAGATGATAATCTCACATATCCAAAAAGTTACAAGATTGTAACCAATTAATTGCGAAAAAAGACTTTATTTTTCTGCGAAATAGTGATATAATAGAACAGTGTCTAGCGTAATGATACTTATGGGGTGAATTGTATTGGAGAAAATTTTTATTAGCGGCGGCAAGCCGCTGCATGGGCAAGTGGAAATTGGCGGAGCAAAAAATGCTGTGCTGGCACTGCTTGCCGGCACCATCCTCACGCGGGACTGCTGCCGAATTGACAATATACCGTTTATCAGTGACGTAACGGTAATGCTGAATATTCTGCGCGAGTTGGGCGCGGATGTGCGGCGAATCAACAAACATTGCGTGGAAATTAACACGCGGCATTTCAACAGTGGTGAAGTGCCCTATGAACTGACCAAACATTGCCGCGCCAGTTACTATCTGCTGGGGGCGCTGTTCGGTCGTTTTGGTCATGCGCGTGTTGCCATGCCCGGCGGCTGCGACTTTGGCGTGCGCCCCATTGACCAACACATCCGTGGGTTTGAGGCATTGGGTGCTGCGGTGTCGTTTGAGCAAAACGCCATCATCAGCATGCAAAGCGACCAACCACAAGGCACGTCAATTTACCTGGACATTGTGTCGGTTGGCGCAACGATTAATATTATGTTGGCAGCTGTGCGTGCACGCGGCGTAACGGTGCTGGAAAACGCCGCCAAAGAGCCGCACGTGGTAGACTTGGCCAACTTCCTCAACAGCTGTGGTGCCGACATCCGCGGCGCAGGCACTGACGTGATAAAAATCCACGGCGTGAAAGAGCTGCACGGTTGCGAATATGCCACCATCCCAGACCAAATTGAGGCAGGCACCTATATGGCCGCCATTGCGGCAAGTGGCGGGCAGGCTTTGGTCACGCAAGTCATTCCCAAGCACATGGAATGCATCAGCGCCAAGCTGATTGAGTGCGGCGTGCAGGTGAAAGAGTTCGACGACAGCATTTTGGTGGCGGCAAACGAGCCGCTGCGCCGCTGCAACATCAAAACCATGCCCCACCCGGGCTTTCCCACGGATATGCAGCCGCAATTTGGGGCGCTGCTTGCCCGCGCCGAAGGCACCAGCGTGCTCAACGAAGGCATCTTCGACAACCGTTTTCGCTATATGGATCAACTGGTGCGCATGGGCGCAAAAGTGACTGTGGACGGCAAAATTGCTGTGCTTGAAGGTGTGCAGGAGCTGCATGGCGCACAAGTGAAAGCCTATGACTTGCGCGCAGGCGCTGCGATGATTATCGCGGGGCTTTCGGCGCAAGGCATCACTGAGGTGGAGAACATCGAGTTCATCGACCGCGGCTACGAGGACATTGTGGGCAAGCTGACCGCCATGGGTGCGGATATTCGACGCAAGATTGTGAAGACTGATGCGGAAATGCGCAATGTGGCGTAAGTTTTGAGGAGGTTTTTTGATGAGCCAACGTGAACAATTGATGAAAATTGCGGATTTAATTCCAGAAGAGCAGGCCGCAAGAGCTTTATTGTTGCTGTATCGTTTTCTCTATGAGGAAGCGGCAGATGATGCGTTTTGCATTACGCTTAACGATGCATTTGTGGATAATCCAGACAAAGGCGAGTTGATTGACTTTAATGACTTGTGCACTGAATTGGGGATTGTTGTATGACTATTCGTTTTCACAACAACATAGCTGCAAAATTCATTCGCAAACAACCACCCAAACAACAGCAACGTATTATGCAAGCCATTGCGCAGTTGCCCGACGGCGACATAAAGCCACTGCAAGGCAAAGAAAAATTTTATCGTTTGCGCGTTGGCAATTATCGTGTTACATTTGCAATGGATTATGCGCAAGACGAAATCGTTATCCAAGCGGTGGACAATCGCGGGGATGTATATAAAGGATTATAAGAACACATGGCAAAATTAACCTCCCTTTACTCTGGCAGCAAATGCAACGCCACGTATATCGGCGGCAGTAGCGGCGGCATTTTGATCGACGCCGGAGGCTCGGCCAAGCAGCTCACCAATGCGCTGCACCACATTGGCGTTGACCCACGGCGGGTTGGCGCTGTTTTTCTCACCCACGAGCACACCGACCACATCGCTGCGTTGCGTGTGTTTTGCCGCGCACACGGCACGCCCGTGTTTGCCACCGCGGGAACACTGCGGGCATTGGCTGAGCGCGTAGATTTAACCGGCATACATACCGAAATTGTGCCCGATAATGGTATCGCCACCTGCGGCATGTTGATTAAACATCATGCGATTTCACACGACTGCGCTGAACCCTGCGCCTATGTTTGCGAAGCCGAAGATGGAGAAACATTCGCCGTGGCCACAGACTTAGGCTATCTGAGCGATGACCTGCAAAATGCTTTGCTGGGCTGTGATAACGTGATGCTGGAATCAAACCACGAGCCACGCCTGGTGCAGCTTTGCGATCGACCATATGCCATCAAACGCCGCATTCTCAGCGACAGCGGACACCTCAGCAACGCTGCCTGTGCGGAGTTTTTGCCCAAGCTGTTGCAGCGCGGCACGGCACGGTTTTGGCTGGCGCATCTTAGCCGCGACAACAACACGCCTGACTTGGCACTGGGCTGTGCGACTGCTGCTTTACAGGAAGCTGGTGCGCGGGCTGGTATTGACTATGAATTGGCGGTGTGTGCGCAGTGAAGCAATGGCTCGCCATCAAACTCCACACCCCCACCCGCTGCGGCGGGAGTCCCCTCTGGAAGAAGGGGCGGAGGATTAAGCATATCACGACATCATAACTTGAAGCAGCAAGCCCCCGCTCCATCCTCGGGAGGGAGCTGTCGCCTCGGGCGACTGAGGGTGGCTCGCGGAGCGACAAAAGGAGAACCATCATGAAACTAACCGTTGCCCAAGCCCTTGTGCATTTTTTGGACAATCAATATGTATCCCTCGATGGCGTGCAGGAGAAATTCGTGCACGGCGTTGCGGCGATTTTCGGTCATGGCTGCGTGCTGGGCATTGGCCAAGCGCTCGAGCAGTTCGCAGGCGACATGGCGTTCTACCAAGGCAAGAATGAGCAGGGCATGGCACACATGGCCGCCGGTTTTGCCAAGCAGAAAAATCGCAGGCAAATCATCGCTTGCGCAAGCAGCATTGGCCCCGGCGCGGCGAATATGGTCACTGCCGCTGCCGCTGCAACCGTGAATAACATTCCCCTGCTGCTGTTGCCCGGCGACACTTTCGCCAGCCGCCAGCCCGACCCCGTGCTGCAACAGGTGGAGCAGGAATATGACGACTCGATTACCACGAATGATGCCTTCAAGCCCGTGTGTAAATATTGGGCGCGCATCAACCGCCCCGAGCAGTTGATGTCCGCCATGCTGCACGCCATGCGCGTGCTCACCGACCCTGCGCAAACCGGTGCCGTGTGCATTGCTCTGCCGCAAGATGTGCAAGGCGAAGCCTATGATTGGCCTGCGAAATTCTTCGCCAAGCGGGTGCATCGCATCGACCGCCCGCTGCCCACAGCAGAAGCGCTTGATGAAGCCATTGCGCTCATCACAGCCGCTAAACGCCCCCTCGTCATTTGCGGCGGCGGCGTGCGCTACAGCGAAGCGGGGCAAGCATTAGCTGATTTTTGCGAAACCCACGGCATCCCCTTTGCCGAAACGCAGGCGGGAAAATCTGCTGCATCGGCTAGCCTGCCGCTGAACCTAGGCGGCATTGGTGTAACAGGCAACAGCGCGGCTAATCGCATTGCCAAGCAAACTGATTGCATCATCGCGGTGGGCAGCCGCCTGAGCGACTTCACCACCAGCAGCAAGTGGCTGTTTGCGCCAGACTGCAAGTTTGTCAACATCAACATGAGCAAATTTCACGCACAAAAGATGGATGGCTATGACTTGGTGGGCGACGCAAAAGCTACGCTTGCGGCACTGCAGCTGGGCGATTATCAAGCGCAGTGGGGCGGCGAAATTGCTGCCGCCAAAGCTGAATGGGCTGCCGAAATGCAACGCCTTGCAGACTACAAATATGATGAGAACTTTACCACGCTGGTGGCGGCACAAAGCTCCACGCTCATCGCGGATTTTCTGCGTGATGTGGGCGGCACGCTCACCCAGACTGAAGCAATTTGCGCCATTCGCGAACATATCGCAGACGATGCCATCATCGTGGGGGCAAGCGGCAGCTTGCCCGGTGATTTGCAACGCATGTGGACCACAGATTCGCAAGATAGCTATCACATGGAGTACGGCTACAGCACTATGGGCTATGAAGTTGCCGCCACGCTGGGCTGCAAGCTGGCCGACCCCGCGCGAGAATGCTACACCATGCTGGGCGATGGCTCTTTCCTCATGCTGCACAGTGAACTGGTGACAGCGGCGCAATACGGCAAGAAAATCAACCTGCTGCTGTTTGACAACGCGGGCTTTGGCTGCATCAACAACCTGCAAATGGGCAGCGGTTGCGCTAGCTTGGGCACAGAATTTTACGCATGCAATGGTACGCTACTTAACATTAACTACGCAAAAATGGCCGAGGCCATGGGCTGCGTGAGCTACACCGTGCGCACCAAAGCTGAGCTCATCGCCGCGCTGGAAGACAGCAAACAGCAAGAAAAATGCACGCTCATTGACCTGAAAGTGCTGCCCAAAACCATGACAGATGGCTATGGAGGATGGTGGCACACTGGGCTTGCGGCGGTGAATGCCAGCGAGGTTGGGCAGGCTGCACATGTAACGAAAGAAGAGAACTTGAAGAACGCGAGGGCGTGGTGATATTTTAGCGCGGCGGGCGGATTTTGCATCCGCCCCTACCAACCCCAGTATATCACAAAGTCTTACCAAGCCACAATCTGTAGGGGCGGCAATTATGCCACCCGAGACTACGTGTTTTTACAACTTCGGGCGGCGTAATCGCCGCCCCTACAGTCACATAAAAAGGAGAACTCATATGACTTTCACTAACGTCAAACTCGGCATCGCACCCATCGCGTGGACAAACGACGACATGCCCGACCTGGGCGCCGAAAACACCTTTGAGCAATGCATCAGTGAAATGGCGCTCGCGGGCTACACCGGCAGCGAAGTGGGCAATAAATACCCCGCCGACCGCGCCGTGCTCAAGCATGCCCTAGACCTGCGCGGGCTAACCATCTGCAACCGTTGGTTCACCTGCCTGCTGCTGACCAAGCCATTTGAAGAAGTCGCTGCCGATTTTGAAAAAGAGCTGGATTTCCTGCAATACTTGGGCGCGAAAGTCATTGGCGCAAGCGAGCAAAGCTTCAGCATTCAAGGCACGGATAAAGCCGTGTTCGCCGAAAAACCGGTGATGACTGACGAACAATGGCAAGTGCTCTGCGATGGTTTGAACAAGCTTGGAGAGATTGCAGCGAAGCGAAATATGAAGCTGACTTTTCACCACCACATGGGCACGGTTGTGCAGACGGAAGAAGAAGTCGACCGACTCATGCAAGGCACTGACCCCGCAAAAGTGCATCTGCTGTTTGACAGCGGACACTTGAGCTTCGCTGGCGTTTGCCCTGTGGCTGTGCTGCAAAAACATATCAATCGCGTGGCGCATGTGCATTTGAAAGACATCCGTCCTGCCGTGGTGCAGCGCGTGCGCGACGAAAACATGAGCTTTTTGCAAGCGGTGCGTGCTGGTGCGTTCACCGTGCCGGGCGACGGCAGCGTGGACTTCGCGCCGCTGTTCGCTATTCTCGAAAAAGCCAACTATGCAGGCTGGTTTGTGGTGGAAGCCGAACAAGATCCCGCCATTGCTAACCCCTTCGAGTATGCCCTCAAGGCGCGCAAGTATATTAAAGAAGCAGCGAAAATCTAAGGAGCCGTCTTATGTACTGCACACAGTGCGGCAGACAACGTCCGCCCGATTACAAGTTCTGCCCCGAATGCGGTGCAGCCCAAGCGCCCGCGCAAACTGCCCCATATCAGCACCCCTATCCCCACGCTCCATACTCACAAGTCGCCATCCAAGGCATTGCTGTGCAACAACATCCCTATAAGCAAATTGGCGGCATGCTCAAGTTCGTTCAAGTGATGCGTGTTTTGGGCATCATTAGCATGGTGTGGTTCGCGTTGGCGCTTGCAGCAAGCTGGTTTTTGATTTCATTTCAAGCAGACCTCTTGCCGAATACAATATCGACATTACGCTGCTAGAAATTCTCACGATGGTCATTGGTCTTATTACAGGTATTTTCAGCTTGGTATCGATGACGCAATTACTCAAACGCAAGCCCAAATTCCTGCGCACATGGAACATCGCCAACACGCTCTCACTGGTCGGCCACTTGATCAATGTTATTACGCTCATTGCCACGGGCGACATATCAAATGGGTTTATGCGACAATTTCTTACCATCATCTTTGGCATGGGCATTGCCGTGCTGTGGAACTTATACTGCGTCCGCTCTGTGCGTGTACGCACCTACATGGGCAGCGACGAATACATCAAGCAAAGCATTTTCCTCACGCGAGTTACCCCGCCACAGCCCGCTGTGCCAGATGAACAGCCAACACAACATTTTTAAGGAGGAAATCCCATGTATTGCTCACAATGCGGCACGCAAAGACAGCCAAATTCAACTTATTGCACCGAGTGCGGTGCGACGCAAGCCCCCGCATTCCGACCACAAACCTACCCGCAGACCCCATCCCACGGTACGCCAACGCAGCACCCCTATCGACGCATGGGCGGCATGCTCAAGTGCATTCAAGTGCTGCGTGTTTTGGGCATCATCAGCATCGTTCTTATTATTCTTTTGGCAGGATTTTTCGCGCTGGGTGTCTGGGCTCTTTCTCAACCCGATGTCGTTGACGAGCTTGGACTATATGGTGATGCGCTTACTTTGGAAGCGATATATACTTATGCCGTGCTCTTTGTTACAGTCATCGTTGCAGGCATTACTTCGCTTGTTGCCATGGGGCAGCTACTTAAGCGCAAGCCGAACTTCTTGCGCACCACTGAAATCGCGCTGCTTATGACGACAGCAGGCTTGTTGCTGTTTGATTTCATTTTGCTGTTTACGCAAGGTTTTGCTGCGTTTATGCCACAATTGATTGCCACTATTTTCGCGGTTGCCGCAAGCGCACTGCCGCTGCTGTATTACACCCGCTCTGTGCGTGTGCGCACCTACATGGGCAGCGATGCATACATCAAGCAGAGCATTTTCCTCAAGCAGGTCACGCCGCCAAGCCCGGCAGTGCCTGACGATAATTCAACTCAATCATTTTAAGGAGAATATAATATGAAACACATCGGCATCATCGGCGCGGGCCGCATCGGCCGCGTGCACGCACAATCCATTGCCAACTACGTGAACACCGCCAAGGTCGTAGCCATTGCTGACCCCATGCTCAACGACGAAACCATCGCCTGGGCGCGCAGCCTAGGCATTGCCGCCGCCACAAAGGATTACATGGACATCCTCAATGACGACCGCATTGATATCGTGCTCATTTGCTCGCCGACCGACACGCACAGTGATATCTCGCTGCAAGCCATTGCTGCGGGCAAACATGTGTTTTGCGAAAAACCCATCGACCACGACATCGGCCGCATCAACGCTGTGCTCGATGCCCTGAAAGCCAAACCTGCGCTAAAGTATATGGTGGGCTTTAACCGCCGTTTCGACCACAACTTCCGCGCCATTCGCAACGCCGTTGAGTCAGGCAAAATCGGCAAAGTTGAGCTGGTGAAAATCACCTCGCGTGACCCCGAACCGCCCAGCGCCGAATACGCTGCCCGCAGCGGAGGCATCTTTTTGGACATGACCATTCATGACTTTGACATGGTGCGCTATTTGTCGGGCGATGAAGTAGTGGAAGTATTCACTCAACCTGCCGTACTTGTTGACCCGGCGATTGGCGAGGCAGGTGACTTCGACAGCGCAGTCATCAGCATGAAACTCGCTAGCGGCGCACTTGCGGTGATTGACAATTCGCGCCGCTGTGCCTATGGCTATGACCAGCGTGCCGAGGTATTTGGCTGCTCGGGTGCAGCAGCAAGTGCAAATGACGGCGCAAGCACCGTGCAAATCTCCAACGCAAATGGCGTGACGGGCGAAAAACCGCTGTATTTCTTCTTGGAACGTTACATGCAGGCCTTCGCCACGGAGCTGACGGAATTCATCGCCGCTGTGGTGAATGATACCCCCGTGCCGGTAGATGCCCAAGCTGGTCTTGAGGCTGTGCGCATTGCGATTGCTGCCACGATCAGCGCGAAAGAAGGCCGCCCGGTGAAGGTGAGCGAGGTTGCGTGATGGAGTTTTGCTATCCGGAATTTCACGAATATAAAGATGAAGACGAAGAATACCAAGGCAGTGAAATGGTTCTGTGCGCAACTGGCAAGAATTCTGTTGCCCAGCATCCTACCATGCTCATGGACAATACCATCTATCGCATGGTAGAAGGTAGTTCATTGCAGTTGCGCATTCGCGGCAACGAAATTGCCGTCGTGCTCATCGAGGGAAAAGTGCGTCTAAGCTGGGAAGACAACGAACGTGTTGCCGAACGCCCCAACCCCATTGATTACCCTGGCACCTGTTTACATGTATGCCGTGATGTGCAAGTAACGATCGCTTCGCTAGCAGACAACACCGAAATCCTCATTCAGTCCACCGAAAACCCACGCGAATTCCCTGCCACATTATACACCCCCGAAAAAGCACGCGTGGGTATCTTCGGCGAAGGTCAATTTCAAGGCAAGGCACTGCGCCGCGTCACCACCTATTTTGACATCCACAACGCGCCATACTCCAACATGGTCTGCGGCGAAATCGTGCAGCCCCAAGGCGGCTGGAGCAGCTACCCGCCGCATGAACACCCACATCCCGAAGTGTATTACTACCGTTTTGACAAGCCGCAGGGCTTTGGCGCGTGCTTTTTAGATGATGACGTGTATAAAATCCGCGACCGCAGCTTTGCGGCCATCGAAGGCGGGAAATATCACCCGCAAGTGACCGCACCGGGCTATGCCATGATGTATGTGTGGATGATTCGCCACTTTGACGGCTATCCATGGGATGAGCGGAATTTTCACCCAGAGCATCAGTGGCTGTTGAACTCATGAATCACGACGTTGGCGCATCGTTCGCGCCACGCAAACCAGCACGGCGAGCTCTTCGTTGGTGCAAGTATCCAGCCATTCGTTGAGTGCCTCGTCTGTGCAATCTGCGAGTATTTCGTCAAATTGTTCTTTGGTGAAGTTTATCATGGTATATCTCCTTTTCATTTGTGCAAGGTTTTCCTTGTTTTTATTGTATCACAAGGAATCCCTTGTGTCAAGTCTTTTTTTGGAGGAACTATCATTATGTTCGCACAACGCGTCAAAGAGTTGCGCAAACAACATCAATTAACCCAACGTGCTTTAGGCGAAGCTTTGGGTATCACAGAGCAAGCCTACCAACTCTATGAATACGGACGCCAAAAACCCGGCATCGACCGCTTAATTGAACTTGCCGATTTTTTCGATGTATCCTTGGATTATCTAGTTGGCCGCAGTGACACACCTTAGCAATAATAAAAACCGCCGCCATACGGCAGCGGCATGGATTATTTATCTTGGTAATGGTGTCGGCATTGTTGCACGTAAATCACACCGTTTTCAATTCGGTATACCAATCGATGCTCGTCCGTGATGCGACGGCTCCACCAGCCTTGAAGATTGTGTTTTAACGCTTCAGGCTTTCCTTTGCCTTGATGATGGTTACGCTGGATATCCACAAGTAAATCACCGATTTTCTTGCAGATTTTCGGGTCATGCTGCATCCAATACGTTAGTTCTTCGGGTGCTTTGTGCGTTAGCTGAATATCCATCTTTCCCAAGACCCAGTGCCTCCATTTCTTCCGCCGTCAACGGCCTACCTCTGTCACCGTTTTCAAACGCCTTCGCTCCTTCTTCAAGATGACACATATTTGATTCGCTGAAAAATGGGTCAAAACCCAACTCCAAAGGCAGTTTGTTTTCACGCTTAGCAGCTTTGATATACATTTGAACTGCCGTAGACATCGTCAATCCAAGTTCTTTGCAAAACCAATCAAACCATTGCTTGTCATCTTCGTCCACACGAACGTTAATACTTGTCATTGCCATGTTGTCACCTCCTTTGCTCACATTATACACTATATTCTTTACATTGTCAACAAATTTATGAGAGGAATTTATTCCATGACCACCCTACGCCCCTTCATCAACGGTCAATTCGTTGATTCAACCACAACCAAATTCACCCCAGCCTACAACCCCAGCACAGGCGAGGTCACCCACCAAGTGCCCAGCTGCACAGCACAAGAAGTTGAGCAAGCCATCGCGGCAGCGGCAGCGGCCTACCCCGCATGGTCGGCCACACCGGTGATGAAGCGCGTGCAAGTGCTCTATCGCCTGCGCGATTTGCTTGACCAACACATGGACGAGCTAACCCATCTGGTTGCTGAAGAACACGGCAAAGTGTGGGACGAAGCTCTCGGCGATGTGCTCAAGGCCAAAGAAGGCACAGAGCTTGCCATCAGCGCGCCAGTGCAACTGCTGGGCGAAAACATGATGGATACCTCCACCGGCTATGATACGGTGCTCAGCCGCGTGCCGCTGGGTGTGTTCTTGGGCATTGCGCCCTTCAACTTCCCCGCCATGATTCCCATGGGCTGGATGGCACCCGCATGCATTGCCAGCGGCAACACCATGGTGCTGAAAGCTGCCAGCCCAACGCCACGCACTGCCCTGCGCATCGCCGAGCTTTACAAACAAGCCGGCCTGCCCGACGGCGTGCTCAACGTTATCACCTGCGGACGCGATGAGGTAAACATGATGCTCAATCACCCGCAAATCAAAGGCGTCACCTTTGTGGGCAGCACCAAAGTGGGCAAGCATGTGTATGCCACGGCAGCGGCAACGAGCAAACGTGTGCAGGCATTGTGCGAGGCGAAAAATCACGCCCTTGTGCTGGAAGACGCGCAGATCAATCGCAGTGCTGCGGGCATTGTGAACGCGGCATTTGGCTGCGCAGGCGAACGCTGCATGGCACTACCCGTGGTTGTGGCGCAAGAAAGCATCGCCGATGAACTGGTTGCGGCGATTCTCGAGCAACTTGCTACGAAGAAAATCGGCCCCGGCTATGACAAAACCAGTGACATGGGTCCTGTGTATTCTGCCTCTCACCGTAATTACGTGCACCAGCGCATTCAAGCAGCCATTGACGAAGGTGCGCAGCTCGTCTTGGATGGCCGCAACCCCAGCGTGCCTGGCTATGAAAACGGCTTTTATGTTGGCCCAACGGTGTTTGACCACGTGCAGCCCGGCATGGATGTTGGTGACAGCGAAATCTTTGGGCCTGTGCTATGCATCAAGCGCGTGAAGGATTTCGATGAAGGCTTAGCGATCATGAACGCCAGCCCCTTCGCCAATGGCAGTGTAATTTTCACGCAAAGCGGCTACTATGCTCGCCAATTTGCGGCGCGCACGCACGGCGGCATGGTCGGCGTGAATGTGGGCATCCCTGTGCCGGTGGGCTATTTCCCCTTTGCGGGGCACAAAGATAGCTTCTTTGGCGACCTGCACTGTTTGGGTCGCGATGCTTTCCGCTTTTTCACCGAAAGCCGCGTGGTCACCACCACTTGGTTTGACCACGAGCAGGGCAAGAAAAAAAGCACCTCCACTTGGGATGGCACGATATAATCATGCTCAGGCAGTTTTTTAAGCTGCCTGCGTTTTTTATTTGCAAGCATAATTATGCACAGCGTAGCGACTTGCTCCCCGCAGGGAAAATAGTTACAACATTGTAACTTTACAAATCGTTCATTGTGTGTTATAATAGGCGCAATAAAAGATTGGAGGTTTAGTTCACATGAAAAAAGCATTGTCTATCCTGCTCGCAACCCTGCTGCTGACCACCGCGTTGGGCGTGGGTGCCACAGCCACACCTGTTGACCATTCTCTGCAATTCCAGTTGCCCATTGTCACCGCCATTGATGCCGCGTGGAACGGCGAAGTGCTGATTGATGACTGGCTCCAGCCTGTGTTCACCGCCGAAAATGTTGAGGTCACTGTGCATTTTCAAGATGGTACATCCGAGGTGCTGGAACACTTTTACGACAATGCCAGCAACTGGTCGTGGGAAATTCAGTTTACTGTTGACTTTGAGGCCGAACTTGTCATAGTGCGTTACACAGATTCAAACAGCATGGATAGATTCATGGATGAACACGACATTTGTGGCTGCGAAATCGACCTCGAAGCCTACCTCGCATGGCTGCCGCAAACCACTTTTGCCTTCCCCGGCAATTTTTTAGATGATATCCTTGCCGCCTTCCCCACGCTGACGCTTGACGAAACTGCCACATTTGCCGACGGCGACATGTTCACCTTCATCCCCGAAAACACCGGCCTGCACCATTTTTTTAGCAGCGGCGACCAAGACCTGGCCATCTTCAACACCAACATGGAGCTCATCTGGTTCGGCGAAATTTTCAGCACGCATCGGTGGGCGCAAGTGCAGCTCACTGTCGGTGAAACTTACTTGGTGCAACTTTGGGCTTGGGGCGGCACGCAAAACATCACCGTGTCCGAAACCGCACCGGCACCCGGCGGCGGTGGGGGCAGCGGCAACAGCTGGCTGCAAAATCTGGTGAACAATCTGCTTTGGTTGGTGCAACACACACCCGGCGGTCGTTTTCTCACCGTGCTGCTGTTCCCCATTATGCTGCCGGTTCTGGGCCTGCTGCGTTTGGTAAACTGGATTTACACCGGGCGCTGGTAAATATAGGGCTTGCGTTTAGCGCAAAACTATGATACAATGGATACCAGATGTTTAATTTTGATGCTAGAAAATTAGAACACAGCGAAGCGACTTGCGCACCGCAAGTGTTGGAGGGAAATTATGATGAAGAAAGCACTTAGCGTCTTGTTGGTGTTTGCGTTGCTGGCAGTTCCCATGGTTGTGAGCACGAGCGCAACCGCCAACTACAGCATCGATGTCGCAGCCTACGAAAGCCAAGAAGAACCCGAAACGCCGAACAGCAACAACGACGACAATCGCACATGGTGGCAAATTATCATCGATTTTGTTTTGGGCATCATCAGCGGCATCGCCGAAATCGTGTCCGGTCTTGCTCCAATTGTCACTTTGCTCAACACCATCGCAAGCCTGTTGCGCACGCTGCTCATCGTCCTGGGCGTGGTGGCTGGCTCCGCCGCGGTGATTGCAATTGCGGCATTAATTGCCCGTTTTGTGCGTTAGATGAGAAATTTGCAACTTTTACATGACAAAAATGTTAACTTTAGTTGCACAAACGCTTGACAAACTCGTCCGCGTTTGGTATAATAGATCCTAGGCGAGTGATTGCCACATATTTTTAGGAGGGACCTTTCCATGAAAAAACTGCTTAGCATCATCCTTGCGTGCGCACTGTTGGCAGTACCCTTTGCAATTACCACGATGGCCAACGACACCCCCATTTGCCCCGAAGATGAATACGCAACCGTTTGCGAGTGCGAAGGAACTTACGCTGACACCGATACGGACACTGATACCGACACCGGTGAACCAGCTCCCGCTCCCGGCAATGGCAGCGACGAAGACAACGGCAACTGGTGGCGCACTTTTGTAGACACCGTTATGCCTTACCTAACCGACCTGCGCAACTTGGCCACCCGCATCACCCCCATCATTGCGATGATTGTGGCCATCGTTAACCTAGTTCGTATGTTTACCTAAGTTGGGCGAAGTCACATTCACCCGCTAGCACACAAGCCCCGCACTGTGGCCGCCGCGCGATGCAAATCGCACGCCCGTGCAACACCAGACGGTGGCAAAAGTTATTTGATTCCGCAGGATCGAGCAGCTGCAACAGTTGTTGTTCGATCTTTGCGGGATTTTTTGTATCTGTGAGTCCTAGCAAATTCGTAATGCGAATGCAATGCGTGTCCACCACAATGGCCGGCAGACCGAACACATCCCCTCTAATCAAATTCGCTGTTTTGCGCCCCACGCCCTGCAGCGCGGTGAGTTCATCCATGCCCTTCGGCACCTGCCCGCCGTGGCGCGCGCAAAGCTGTTGCGCTATGGTGATCAAATCCTGCGCTTTGGTGCGATAAAATCCACAGGAACGCACCAATTGTTGCACATGCAGCACATCGGCAGCAGCCATGGCCTGCGGCGTAGGATAAGCCTGCAGCAACGCTGGCATCACAAGGTTCACTCGCGCATCGGTGCATTGCGCAGCCAAGCGCACCGCCATCAGCAAGTGAAAGGGATCGCCGTACTCCAGCGAGCACAACGAGTCGGGATATTCGATTTTCAGCAACTGCGTAATTCTCTGTGCTTTATTTTGCATACTATCTCGGGCGGATTTGCATCCGCCCCTACAACCTTTCTTCTTGGTTCTTGCAACCCCCACATCTGCAAATGTCTATAAAAATCCACCGCGAAGCGGGTTAAAGTTCTTTTGGTTACTTTTCTTTCAAGAAAAGTAACGCCCGCGCGGCGAGTGCCTCATAGCGTTCTTTTTTGTCGCGAATGCGTGTATCAAGGGGCGGCAACAGCCCAAAATTCGCCCCCATGGGTTGAAAATTCGTCACGGTTTCGTCGCTAATATAACGCGACAGCGCCCCCAGCATGGTTTCACGCGGCAACAGCAACGGTGGCTGATTTTGCAATGCGCGAGCCACATTCAAGCCCGCCAGCAAACCCGAGGCCGCGCTTTCCATGTAGCCCTCCACTCCCGTGATTTGCCCGGCAAAGTATAGCCCTGGCTGCGATTTCACCTGAAAATCCTGCCCCAAAATGCGCGGAGAGTCAATGAACGTGTTGCGGTGCATCACCCCAAAGCGGCAAAACTCAGCATTGCGCAACGCGGGTATCATGCCGAACACACGCCGCTGCTCGCCAAACTTTAGGTTCGTCTGGCATCCCACTAGGTTTAGCATGCTACCAGCAGCGTTTTCGCGGCGCAACTGCAACACCGCCCATGGGCGATGCCCGGTGCGAGGGTCACGCAAGCCAACGGGCTTCAGCGGACCAAAGCGCATGGCATCATCTCCCCTGCCCGCCAGCACCTCAATGGGCATGCAGCCCTCGTAGACATCAAAAACGTGCGTGTGCGCCCGCTCAGCCGTGCGCATCGCAGCAGCAAAGGCCTCATATTCCTCGCGGTTCATCGGGCAATTCAGGTAGTCATCTGCACCGCCGCGGTCATAGCGGCTTTGCGCAAAGGCGTGGTTCATGTCCACGCTTTCGGCAGTCACAATTGGCGCTGCGGCATCATAAAACTGCAAGCTCTCGCCAAATTTTCGCGCAATATCAGCCGCAAGTGCATCGCTCGCCAGCGGCCCCGCGCTTACAATCACCGTGCCGCTTTCGGGTATCTCCGTGACTTCCTCTCGCACCAGCGAGATGAGCGGCTCAGCTGCAATGCGGCGTGTGATTTCCGCGGCAAACTGCTCGCGGTCAACGGCAAGTGCGCCACCTGCAGGCACGCGGCAGTGCTGCGCAACTTCAACGCAAAGCGAGCCCAGCGCCGCCATTTCAGCTTTGAGTAACCCCGCCGCCGAGCCCACTCGCTCGGCTTTGAATGAGTTTGAGCAAACCAGCTCGGCGAGGTGTTCGCTTTCGTGCGCGGGCGAAAATCGCCGCGGTTTCATTTCATACAGCGTAACGGGAAAACCCGCACGCGCGATTGCCCATGCGGCTTCAACGCCGGCCAGCCCGCCGCCTATTACTTTTATCACTATAATTTCCTCACATAACGTAGTCCCACATGCCCATGCCACACGTTCGCGCCGCCATCGGGCGCAAAGCCGCAGGCCTCGTAAAAAGCGCGAGCGCGATAGTTGGTTTCCACTACATGCAGCAGCGCACCGGGGTAGTTTTGCGCCTGTGCTAAGTCAAGCGCGTACTGCATCAACTGCCGCCCAATGCTGCGGCGAAAATACAATGGGTCAACGTAAAACACCTGAATACTGAGATAATCGGGCAGGTCATCTTGCGTGCTTGGCACAAATACACCCACGCACACAATTTCGCCATCCAGCTCACCCACATAAATGCCCTGCGGGTTGGCAAAGCGCTCGAAGGCTTGTGCTCGGCGTTCGGCGTTGCGTGCGGCTATCAATTCATCGGCAAAAATGCCGGTATAAGCCGCCACCCAACTGCGGCAAATGATGTCCGTGGCAGCATCTGCATCTGCAGGGGTGGCAGGACGAAAGCTACAGTTTAGCAATCACTTCACCCACCAGTCTCTGCATATCTTTGGCTTTCAGCTGCCCAATCTCCATCACTTCGTCGTGCCCCAGCACTTCGTCGAGAACCCCCGCAGCCATGTTGGTGATGAGCGAAAGCCCCAACACATCCATGCCGCTATGCCGCGCGGCAATCACCTCCGGCACAGTAGACATGCCCACAGCATCCGCTCCCCATGCACGAAACGCGCGGATTTCCGCAGGAGTTTCGTAGCTCGGGCCAGTCACGCCGATATACACACCTTGGTGCAGATGCAGGTTAAGCGCAGTCGCACACTGCAGCGCAAGCTGGCACAATGCAGGCGTGTAGGCCGTGCCCATGTCGAAGAAGCGCAAGCCGAAATCATCATCGTTTTTTCCAATCATTGGGTTTCCGCCCATGAGGTTGATGTGATCGGTGATGAGCATGAAATCGCCCACGCTGTAGCCCGTGTTGATGCCCCCAGCCGCATTGGTGACAATGAGAGTTTGCACGCCCAGCAGCTTAAACACCCGCAGCGGGAACGTAATCGCGCTGAACGGATAGCCTTCATACAAATGCAAGCGGCCTTGCATGCACAGCACACGCTTGCCGCCGAGCGAGCCAATCACCAGCCGGCCATTGTGCCCTGGTGCGGTGGAGCTCACAAAACCTGGGATGTCGCCATAGGGGATGCTCACAGCGTTTTCGAGTTTGTCGGCCAGCCCACCCAAGCCCGAGCCGAGTATAATCGCGATGTTCACTGGTTCGGGTGAAATATGTTTGATATAGTCCACTGCATTTTGATAAGTCATGTTCATTCCCTCAATTCTAAAGTTTTTAAGTTGCCTTTTAACAACCCCCACCTGCACATTCCATAAGAATCAACCGCGAAGCGGGTAAAGTTCTTTTGGTTACTTTTCTTTCAAGAAAAGTAACGCCTGCGCGGCGAGCGCAAATTAATTCACCACATTCTGTGGCTTTCCCTGCAAAAACGCCCGCACGTTATCCACCGCGATGGCGAGCAGGCGACCGCGTGCCTCGTGGCTTGCCCAAGCGATGTGCGGGGTAATCACGCAGTTTTTCGCGCCCAGCAACGGGTTATCACTCGCAGGCGGCTCGGTGGAGAGCACATCTACACCAACGCCGCCAAGCTGCCCCCTAAAGAGTGCATCTGCCACATCTTGCTCGTGCAAAATTGGCCCACGCGCGGTGTTAATGAGCAACGCACCGGGCTTCATTTTCGCGATGGTAGTTGCGTTAATGAGCTCGTTTGTTTCGTCAGTCAGCGGGCAATGCAGCGATATCACGTCGCTAGCCGCGAGCAAATCATCAAGTGGCGTGCTATCCGCGCTGGAGCGACTATGGTGCAGCACATGCATGCCAAACGCACGGGCAATCTCCGCCGTGGCACGACCAATGGCACCATAGCCGATAATAGCCATAGTTTTGCCCGCAAGCTCCGTCACTGGGGTTTTCCAGTAGCAAAAGTCACGCGACTTCGCCCACTCGCCCGCATGCACGCTTTCACTATGCTTGCCCGCGTGGGCACAGAGCTCAAGCAGCAGGGCAAAGGCATGCTGCGCCACGCTCGCCGTGCCATAGGCGGGGATGTTCGTCACAGGCACGCTACGGGCGCGTGCGGCGGCTAAGTCCACCACGTTGTAGCCCGTGCTGAGCAGGCCGATGTATTGCAGCTTGGGCAGCGCGTTAATTACATCCGCGCCCAGCAGCGTTTTGTTGCTGATGACAATCTCGGCATCTTTCGCGCGCTCGACGGTCAACTCGGCAGGTGTGTAGTCGAAAATCGTGCAGTTGCCCAACGCTTGCATGTTGGCCCAGCTGAGGTCACCGGGGTTGAGGGTGTAGCCATCGAGGATGACGATGTTCATATGATTCTCCTTTGTGCTGTTACTGTAGGGGCGGATGCAAATCCGCCCGAAGCATAATAATATCTCGCCTTATTGTTTCGCATTTGTTCAGCACGGGCGGATTTGCATCCGCCCCTACAGGTTGTGAGCCTATCAAAGCTGCGCCAAAAATTTTGCCACGCCATCGTCGCAGTTCGCGCCAATCACACCTGTTGCCGCAGCCTTGAGTTCCTCGCGCGCATTGGCCACGGCGTAACCCTCATCGCAGGCACGAAACAGGGGCAAGTCGTTGAGATTATCGCCAAAACCCACGATTTTGTCAAAGCCATAGTGCTCGCGCAGCCAGCACACGGCATCATACTTCGACGCACGTTGCGCAAAACATTCCAGATACCAGTTATCCTCCACATATGAACAAGGATAAAGCAAGCAGTTCAGTTCAAGCAAATGCCGCAGGTCTTCATAAAGCGGCAGCAATGCCTCGTGCGTGTCTAGCGTAGACATATACACGATGTTTTCCACAGGCGGGTTGTCCGTTTGCACCATCTCAAACATGTTTTTGCGGTAATCAAAGTGGCGTGCTATCATAGATTGCGCAGCAAATGCGCCGTGATAAACCCGCATGCTGTTCGTACTTTCATACAGCAGCCCAGTGATGCCATGCGCCGCCATGCAGGCAAGCATTTCGCGTGCCACAGCAGGTGCGATGAACTCTCTTTTCACATAGCATTCCTGTTGTGCATCGTAAATGAGCGCACCGTTCATCAGCACAGCGGGTGTGCTCAGCAACGCGGGGTCGAGTAATTTGTTGTATTGAATGGACTCCCACGTGCGAGCTGTTGCCACGCTGAACAACCCGCCTCCCCGTGTGAATTCACGCAGCACTTGCGCGCTATAAGACGAAAGCTTAGCGTGTTCATTCAGCAACGTGCCATCTAGGTCAGAAATATACAGGGGTTTGGGCATGTGTCACTCCAATCCAAAGTAGTGTTTCGCATTGCCAAAGGCCACATCTTCGGCGAGTCTAGCCAGCGCAGCTTTGTCATACGGAAACAGCCCTTGCTCCACCCACTCGCCAATTAAGCCGCAGAAAATCCGCCTAAAATACTCATGCCGCGGGTATGACAAGAACGAGCGCGAATCCGTCGTCATGCCGATGAAGGTGCCCAGCGCACCGAGATTACCCAGTGCCTTGGCCTGTTCGCGCATGCCATCGATGCTATCCAAAAACCACCACGCAGGGCCAAACTGCATCTTGCCGGAAATTTCATCGCTTTGGAAATTGCCCAGCATCGTGCCCAAGATGTAATTATCACGCGGGTTAAGATTGAAGAGAATCGTGCGCGGCAACTTGCCCTGCACGTCCATGCTATCTAAAAAGCGCGACAACGGCTGCGCCACAGGCCAATCGCCAATGGAATCAAAGCCTGTGTCAGGCCCAAGCTGTTGCAACATGCGCGTATTGTTGGCGCGCATAGGGCTCATATGCAGTTCCATCGCCCAGCCGCGTGCAGCGTATTCACCCGCAAGCACTTGCATTAACGCCGTTTGGTGCTGCTCAAGTTGCAGCTGTGTGGGGATAGTCCCCGCCAGCCGTGCAGCAAAAATACGCTCCAACTCATCCGCTGTTGCTTCAGCGTAGGGCACATAGGGCAGACCGTGGTCGCTGGCACGGCAACCGTGTTTGGCGAAGAAATCCACGCGCTCAAGTAGTGCAGCACACAGCTCGCTAAAGCTTTTAATCGGCTGGCCAACGGCTTGTTCCAGCTGAGCAAGCCATGGCAAAAAGCCCGCTTGGTCAAGATAAAGCGCTTTGTCGGGACGATAGGCAGGCCGCACCTTAAATGGTAGGTTTTGCTTGGCCAATGCTGCGTGATATTCCAAGCTGTCGGCGGGGTCATCCGTTGTGACCACAGCGCAAACGTTAGACTTAATAATCAGCTCATGCGGGGTGAAGCCACCGTTGCTAATTTGTTTATTACACGCTACCCAAGTTTCTTCTGCGGAGCTGGAATCAAGCACCGTGTCGCAGCCAAAATAACGCTTCAATTCAAGATGCGCCCAATGGTGCAGCGGGTTGCCCGCCAGCTTGGGCATGCAGCTTGCAAATGCCGCGAATTTTTCCCTGCCTTCGGCATTTCCTGTAATCTCCCGCTCGGAAATTCCACAGCTGCGCATGGCACGCCACTTGTAGTGGTCAGCACCAAGCCACAGCTGCGCGATGTCTTGCGCGGGTGCGTTTTCGTAGATTTCTTTGGGCGGCAGATGGCAGTGCCAGTCGAAAATCGGCTGGGCATTGGCGGCGGCGAACATCTCTCGCGCGGGTTCACTTGTGAGCAAAAAATCTTCATGCAAATAGTTTTTCATATCTTAACTCCTATCAAATCATCGCGAAGTTATAGTCTAAACGCAGTGCCTCGAATAGGACATAGCGAAGCGAGGAAAAAGTTTTTTGCGCTACTTTTTTTCAAAAAAGTAGCAATCAACGCAACACAAACGCCAGCAACATGCCCGCAATAAACCCGCCGCCGTGCTCCACTAGGTTATACTTATCGGCGACTACGTTGTACAAGCAATAGCCCGCCAGATAAACCAGCCACGGCCACGCGATTGCGCCCAGCAGCTGCGGGTTAATCAGCAGCATGGCAGCGAGCATGCCAATCACACCATGCGTGGCAAGCGACGCCCCAAAGCTGAACTCGCTGTTAAGAATGCGCATGTTGCACAGGTTGGCGAAAATGCCGCTGACTACCAGCAAAATCAGATAACGCCACCAGCCAAGTTGCTGCTCCACCAAGCGACCTGCGGCTAAAAACGCAAGACTGTTCACCAGCAAGTGAAGCACTCCGCCATGCAGCAGCTGAGATGTCACCAGCCGCCAAAGCTGGCCTTTTTTGATGGCCGAGGCCTTCATGCACAGCGCTTCGTTGTAAACGTTGCGCGTTTTTTGAAACGTCAGCGTGAACAGCTGCCGCTTTGCGCCGCGTGGCATGAACACAAAATAATCCAGAATAAATGAAACAGCAAGAACGGCAAGTAAAATATAAGTAACCATGTTAGCTCTCCTCAATCATCGCAACACGCGGCGCGTGGCGGCCGCCCTCGAACTCAGCATTCAGCCATGCAGCAAGGATATACTTGGCCATTTCGCTGCCCACCACACGCGCGCCCATGCACAGGGCGTTGCTGTCATTATGCTTGCGCGACATTTCGGCAGAGTAAGGCTCGCTGCAGCACACAGCGCGAATGCCACGCACTTTGTTGGCAGCCATGGAAATCCCCACGCCGCTGCCGCACAATAGCACCGCGCCGTTGCACTCGCCATTTGTGACGAACTTGCAGGCCGCTTGCGCAGCCAGAGGATAGTCTTGCCCTGGGGTGTCTTGCGTGGTGTGGCCGTGCTCCACAGCAAAGGCCATGAGTTCTTCCTTCAGGGGGATGGCAGCGTGGTCGCTGGCGAATACAAGATGCATGGTGAACCTCCAAGTGTGATAATTCCCCTCCGTGGAGGGGTGGCACGCGTAGCGTGACGGGGTGGTTTAATTGTACCATGTGCGGGCGGGGTTGTCAAGGGTGGCATGAAAAAACCACCCCTCCGAAGAGGGGCGATTTGTTTTGTTAGGTTACGCAAACCACATCCAAATCCAACCGAAGCCGAGGAAGAACAAAATCCAATTGAGGAAATTTGCTTCCCATCGGGTGTTGAAGATGGTGTTAGCGGGTTGAGGTAGGATGCCGCTACCAGTGTTTGTGCTAAACACATTGAAAAACGCGTCGCCAGTTTCGCCGCCCAGCACTTGCACGGGTGTATCGCGACGGATTGTAGTGCCGTCGCCGAGCTGATAATTAGCATTGATTCCATTCGCTAAAACATATCCATCATTTCTTATCTGCAAAAAATGATATCGAGGCACGGGTATATGTTGAAAACCCTGCATTTCTCTTATAGCAGTGCCATAAAGCCAAAGAGTGAAATAAGAGTAACTAACATCTCGACTATTTCCCCAGAACAAAATCGTACCATCAACTAAAATGGCACCGCTATACCAGTTTCCCGCAAAGACATAAATAGCATCATTTATACCTGGTATTTGAGTAGGCGGGATCGGAAGATTGTTCGCAAGACCAGCGCCAGATGCACTAGCTTGTTGGCTAAGATCAAACCCCCAGCCCCAAACTGTTCCATCGTCTCTTAAAGCAACACTATGGTGAGCCCCAGCGGCGACTTGGATAATATTGTTCAATGGTACCTTAGTGGGCGTTGTAGTAAGCCCACCACCCATAAACCCCCAATACCAAACTGTACCATCAGCACGCAGCGCAACGGAAAATGTAGCACCCGCCTCCACCATTGGCGTTGCGTTGAACGAAGCTGACATGCCAAAAGACATCATCCCAAGTACACCCACAAACATAAGCACTGCCACCAAAATCGCCAACAATTTTTTCGTCATGTAACAGGCCCTCCTCAAAATATGGTAACTAAAATTTTACCCCCCCCCCCCGTTAACAAGTCAAGTCTTTTGTATGA
>WQWM01000030.1 GCA_009785335.1 Oscillospiraceae bacterium | reverse complement strand
TTTCCAACTGTCGTGCGCCGCAAAGGTGCTTGTCTTCGTGAGTATATACCCGCGTGGCGGCTTCGCCACTGCAATAGCCGCAGCCATCGGCCATGCAATTAGCGGGTGGATAATGCGGCTTGGCCACTGCTGCGCTGATGATATCAGCGAACGTTTGCGAATAATTTTGGCAGGCCGAAAAGCGCAGTGCAAAGAAGGGCGCGGTTTTCTTCATGCCCATTTTCGCCATTTGTTTGCCGTGCAGTTCGTGTTTAAACACAAGATAGGAACGCTGCTTTTTGGGGCTGTAGCCCAGCGCAGTTAAGCAAGCGGCAAGCTCTTGGTACAGCGGTTGTTCAACCACGGGGTCAAGTGATGCCAAAAATGAATTGAGCAATTGTTCTTGTCTTGAGGTCATTGGACGTGCTCCTTGCTTGTGTCAGCATGCCTGGGCGGATGTGAATCCGCCCGGGATTTTGTTTAGGGTTTCGGGCGGCATGATTGCCGCCCAACAGGTTGTGCGTTAAGCCGGGCTCAATCCATAGCTGTGCCTCAATAAAATCGTAAGGCTGAAGATTGCGGAGGAATGTTTCTGCGTTGCCGTGCGAAGCGATGTGCGCGAGTAGCTCATCCATCAAAAACGGGCGTTGCCGCTGAGGTGAATCCATGAACTTGCAACTGTCGCCGAAGGTAAAGCTCACATGACGTGGGTCAATTTCGTGCAGCGCAATGCGAAGGGTTTCACCGCGATCAAAATTGTCGTGAAGGCTATCGCAGCCTTGCAACACAAAATAAAATGGATGATTGGTTTGCGGTTGCCCGCCCAGTGCGATGAATTGCTCGTGCAGCCATTGCTCGGTGCGCAGGCGATGCTCATAATACCATGCGAAGCTTGCGCCAAAGCGTTTGTGTGCACGGCAGGGGCTTTCTACGTGCAATCTTTTTGCTAGTGCAAAAGCTTCATCTTTGGGTAGCTGCGTAATGCTTTTCAGCGCAGCGCTGTTTGCGTGGCGGTAATTGACGATGTATAAGTCCATCATTCACTCCGTGGGCGTGTTAACATTGCAGGGGCGGATGTGAATCCGCCCGGGATTTTGATTAAGGTTTCGGGCGGCATGATTGCCGCCCCTACAGCTTGAGCGTCATTCAAGGTCATGAATAAACAGCCCACTGAGCAGCTTGGGCTCAAACCATGTGCTTTTTGGCGGCATGATGTTCCCGCTGTCCGCAATGGCGAACAGGTCATCCAAGCTGGGGGCATACAACGAGAATGCCACACGCATGTCTTCGGCACAGCGGCGTTCCAGTTCATCCATCCCGCGGATGCCGCCAATGAACGCAATGCGCTTGTTGCGGCGCGGGTCGTCAATGTTCAGCAGTGGCTCAAGCAGGTTGCGTTGCAGAATCTCCACATCCAAGCGACCAACGGGGCTGCGCTCGTCGTAGGTTCCAGCGTGCGGACGCAGTTTGTACCACTGCCCATCCAGATACATGCCAAAGCGGTGTGGTCTGTTGGGCTTGTATTGTTCTGGCATGGGCACAACGCTGAAATTTTCGTCAATTAGGGCTAAAAAATCTTCAGTCGTGTGGCCGTTGAGATCCTTCACCACGCGGTTATAGTCGAGGATTTCCAGCTGCTCGTGCGGGAAACATACCGCCAAGAAAAAGTTAAATTCCTCCTCGCCGGTGTAGCTGCGGGCGGCAGCGCGGCGAGCAAGCCCCACATGCACCGCCGAGGCACTTCTGTGGTGCCCATCAGCGATGTAAAGCGCGGGGGTTGCAGCAAATGCAGCTTGCAGTTGCGCAGTGAGCGCAAGGCAGTTAATCGCCCAGCATTCGTGGCGCACGTCAGCTTGGGTGAAATCATATTCGGCAGGGTGCGTGCTGCACCAATCGTCTAATCGCTTGGCAATGCCTTTTTGGTCACGATAGGCCAAGAAAATCGGGCCGGTGTTGGCGTTGCAAGCCGTCACGTGGCGAATGCGGTCTTCCTGCTTATTCTGCACGGTCAGCTCATGCTTTTTGATAATGCCATTTTGGTAGTCGTCAATGCAGGCACAGCCAACCAGACCCGTTTGCGTGCGGTCGCGCCAGGTTTGGCGATATATGTAGTACTGCGGCGCATCATCTTGCGTGAAGGTGCCTTCGGTGATGAAACGCTGCAAGTTGGCCGCTGCAGTGTCGTATACGATATCGTCATACGGGTTAGTGCTTTCGGGCAGGTCAATTTCCGCCATGTCGATGTGCAAAAACGAGTGCGGATTGCCTGCGGCACGCACGCGGGCTTCAGCGCTGCTCATGGTGTCATAGGGCAGTGCGGCCACGGCGGCGGCGTGTTCTTTGGTTGGGCGAATAGCGCGAAATGGGCGGAAGATTGCCATAGGATTCCCCTTTGTGCACCTGCGGTGGGCAGCTCGCGCTTTTATGCGTTGCTCATCCAGCGTTCATGCCCGCGTCGATGCCTAGTTTAATATAACTTATATTATAGCACATCTTGACGCAAAAAGGCAAGTGTTTTTTTGTGGGTGGAGTTTGTGTATTGTTGGTTATGGTTCGGGCGGCGTAATCGCCGCCCCTACATGTTGCGGTTTGATGTAATGCGGCGGGTAATATCCACCTGTAGGGGCGGCAATTATGCCGCCCGAGATATTAATAACAGCCCATTTCCGTCACATTGCACAAACTTGTCCTATTTCCCCAAAACCGAACAAATAAATCTTGACAAATGGGGGGGGGGGGGCTTTTATTTTTTTTTATTTTTCACAAAGGAGATTGTTTCGCATGAGGAAGTGGACTAGCTTGGTTTTGGCGTTGGTCATAGTGTTTGCGCTGGGCGCAGGGTTGGTAGGGTGCGGCAATGAAAATAGTGAAGCACTTGAAGGAGACGAAGATATATTTTATGGCGCACGCTCGCCTGCTGAATTAGGGCAACTGATGGAAAGCGCATTTGAGCGCGTAGATGTAGATGCAGTTTGGCGACTTATCATACATTCTCAATTCCCCACAATGTCACTCTCTGCCGCCGAAGACCTTTACGGATTAGAAATGATGGAGGGAATTGGGATATTTCTTGGTGATGAGGCGTTATCTGCAATGCTTGAGCGCGAGGTAATGGATGAGATGCGTCTTTATGAGGGTCTTTTGGTGGATTCAATTAGGCGCTTGCGATTTACCGAAGATATTGAAATTTATGCAGTAAGGTTTAATGAGCGTTGGTTTTTTACCTAAGGATAATATCATTCACCGAGCGGAAATATTCCGCTCGGCTTTATCATAATAACGCAGCAGCTATTCCTCCCCACGCATGCCCTGCACCACCCGCACCCCGCCAAAGGCTAAGGAAGCCGCCGCCGCGCACAGCGCAACCACGTGCAGCACACGCAGCACCTTGGCCGTGCGGCTGGCGATTTGATAACCCCGCAGGGCGGAAAAAATGGTTTTGGTTTGGTTCATGTTGATTCTCCTCTACATTTCAATTAATACACCGTGTGCCACAGCGGGGATGCTCTCGCCTTGCAGCGGCGAAATGGCAGACAACAACGCGCCCGTGCCGATGAATAACACTCGCTTGAGCTCGCCCGAGCGCATGCGTGGCAGAATCTCCGCGCACAACACAGCCGCAGAACAGCCTAAGCCTGAGCCGCCTGTGCCCACATCCTGCGCGATAATATCATACAGCATTAGTCCGCAATCGCGGTGCAGCAGGGCAAGGTCGAGCCCGGCCTGTTGACGCGCGAGCTCGTGCAGCAGCTGCGTGCCAATTTGGCTCAAATCACCAGTAAGAATGAGATCATAATCACTTGGCTGCGTGTTGGTGCCCTGCAAAAACCGCCGCAGGGTATCCCACGCAGCAGGAGCCATGGCGGCGCCCATTTCGCTGGGGTCGGTCACACCCATGTCAATCACGTTGCCGAAAATCGCGCGGGTGATGCGCGGCTGTGGCGTGTTGCTTTCGTGCGATAACACAACAGCACCCGCCGCGGTAGCCGTGCGTTGTGCGGTTGGCGTGGGTTGCACGCCCAATTCTAAGGGGTAGCGAAACTGCTTTTCGGCAGAGCAAAAGTGCGAACTGCCGCAGCAACTCACTTGAGATAAAGCACCGCCATCCACTAAACTTGCACCCAGCGCGAGCCCCAGCGCAAAGCTGGCGCATGCGGCATACACCCCCGCAAAGGGGATGTTCTCGTCACGCAGCGCAAAGCCGGTGGCGGTGCATTGGTTCATTAGGTCGCCGCCAATGTGCAGGTCGATTTCCTCTGCCGTGCAACTCGCGGCTGTTATGGCATGCAGGATAGCTGCCGCTTGCAGTGCTGTTTCGGCCTGCTCCCACGTGGGTTGACCAAGGCGTTCATCCAGGAATATCTCACTGAACTTGCCTGCAAGGGGCCCCTCGCCCTCGATTTTGCCCCCCACTGCGCCCTGACCGATAATCACAGGTGGACGATTAAATTCAACAATGCTTCTTGCTATTCTTTTTCCCATAAATACTCCCGCGCGAAGCGCCAGCCCAAAGATAAAAGAGCACAGCGAAGCGACTAAAATGTTTTTTGCGTCACTTTTTTCAAAAAAGTGACAAAATCAACGTAAGAACAAGAAATAAATCACGCCGTATAGCGAACACACCGCCGTGCCAAAGGCCAGCACCGGCCCTGCTAGGCGAAACATGTTCGCACCAACACCCAGCACCAAACCCTCATGATAGTGCTCCATGGCGGGGGCGACGATGGCATTGGCAAAGCCTGTGATGGGCACAGCTGTGCCTGCGCCTGCGTGCTTGCCGATTTTGTCAAACACACCGAGTGCGGTGAGCACGGCGGCGAGAAAAATCAGCGCACAGGGCACAATGATTCGCTTGTGCTGCTGCGAAACACCGAAGGCAATGCAGACCTGCGCAATGCCCTCGCCCAGTGCGCAAATCAGCCCGCCCACAACGAAAGCAAGAATCAGCCGCTTGGCGTGTGGGGTTTTGGGCGAAACTTGCTTGACTAAGTCTTGATATTGCTCATGCTGTTGTTCATGTTCCATGAAAATTCTCCTTTAACAGGACGCTATCTGCGTGGCAAATAAAAATACACCTCTCGGTATAGTCTTACCGAAAGGTGTGTGAATTATGAATGATATAGTGGTTTAGCTTGAAAATGGTTCGCCCTACTCCACCCTCACCCCTCGCGACTCGGGGAGCTCCCTCCCAAGGAGGGAGCGGAGGCTTAAGAGGCTAACGATAGCGTAACTTTCAGCTGCAAACCCACGCTCCCTCCTTGGGAGGGAGCTCCCCGAGTCGCGAGGGGTGAGGGTGGCGAGCGTAAATATCAATGCGAAATTTTATATAGAGCAATCTTCAAGTTATTTGAATAATTACGTCCCATTTAGCATTGCATCGGTTGCCGCGCCGCGCCGCAGCCGATGGGAGTATATCTCACCCATGGGCCAGCTTTGATTCCACGGCAGGCGCACACGTGGTTTGTCGAGCACATATACCGTAACACCGCGCACGCCAAATCGTCTAACCATCGCGGGGTCATATAGATGGATGTCCACGATGGGCGGGTTGCTGCGATGCACAAAACCGCCGGTGTCCACCGCAATGGCATAGCCATAGATGAACGTGCCGCAGTTGCTCACAATCCACAAATGTGAGCCATAGGGAATCACACGTGGGTCAACGGCCACAAACCCGCTGCGGCTATACACACCAGTGGCGGTTTGCCCGCGCCAATAATACGCCGTGCCCACACCGGTGTGATAACGCTTGACCATGTTGGCAGGGCGGTTGTTCACGATTTCCAGTCCCGGCGGCGGGGTGAGGGTGGAAATGGTGTTGTGTGCACGAACGGGCGGCGCAGTTGTGGGCGTGGTTTGGGTAGTGGTTGCGGCTTCTTCAGTTGTTTCGATTGTCGTGGTCGTGTGTTCTGTTGTGGTGATGACTTCGGGGCTGTGCGCTGGCGATGTGCAGGCGAAGGAAATCACCAACACAACCAAGACGGTGCAAAGCAGCTTGGTAAGCAGTGCTGTGCGGATAAATTTGCCGCGCGGCATATGTCTGAATGAACGTAACAGGGCAATCAGCCTTTCTTTGTGTGTTATACAAAGAATAGGCAATTGGCGGACAAATTATTCATGCCCACGTGCTGTCATCGTGTTTTAACAGGCGCACGCGTGTGATTTGCGTGCTGTCGCAACCCAGTGCATGCAGCAGCAATGTGGGGTTGAGATTCACCGTGCTGCCGGCCGCCAAAGTGCAGTTGAGCATGTTGTCTTCAAAGATATAACGCTTCACCATGGGCATGAGTTCGATTTCTTTTTCGACTTTACGGTGGCCCTTTTTGCCCATTTTTTTCGCCGTTAGATTGCCCGCGTGCAGCAGATATTGCGCTTGCGCGACATCGCCTTGCACGGTGATGCGATACTCAGCGGCGGCGATGTCCCCGGCTTTATCCCAAGGCTCTTGCACGTTGAGCACGCGCAAACCTTCGGGCAGCACAGCGTTGAGCCGCGCTTTCACCTCATCGTGCGGCACTGTCTCTAGCAAGCGAACATCGCAGGCTTCGCGCAGGCCTTCTTGGCCCAGAGGCAGTGGCAGCGGGAAGGCCAGATATGGATGCGGATTAAAGCCCTCGGTATACCACACGGGCAAAGCCGCACGGCGCACGGCACGGGTGAATGCGCGCATTAAGTCCAAGTGGGAGATGTAGATGGCGCGGCCACGCTTTTCGAAGAATATTCGGGTTGGGGTCATGTTGTGTCCTTTCGGGCTTAGTTGCTAGGTGTTTCTTTTCTATCTCGCCTATGTTTTCCATTGAGGCTGACCACAGGATAATTATCGTTAATTTTTCTGTTCTTGTAAAGGTCTTGCCTCATGCTTTTCAATAATGATGTTAGCGTTTCGTCATGTTCTTCACGTGTGAAGCCGTTTGTATTGTCGCAGCCGATGAGTCTACTGAATTTTCGCAAGTTTGCAACAACATCAGAGTTGCCAATTAAAAGGATATGATTATGCGCATCGGACAACTTGCTTCTTGCATCTTCGATATTATCAGACAATACATTATTACTAAGAGCGCCTATGTATTCTAAGTAGCACTTTTCCTTCAATCTACGTTCGTCTGCTCTTAGCTGGCTGCGTTTTGCAAAAAAATACGAGAGAGATGCAGTTATTGCAGCGAGTACTATACCTACGACAGGAGCTAATACTTCTGTCCAGTTATCAATGGTCATGAGATTGCCTCCGATAAATTTCACGCATATTTAGTTATTCCCTTTCGGCTTGTAAAACTTCCGATTATCCAGTGCCCACAGCTTGTTGGTGTATTCCCCCGGCTGCACGCCTTGCAGGGCAATGTCAATTTCGAAGATGCGCGCGTCCAGCAAGTCCAGCTGGGCGAGCACTTCGGCCTCAAGGAACATCGGCAGCTTGGCGCAACCGAACTCCGCTACGCCATGATGTGAAATTAACATGTGTTGCAGCAGCAGCGTGGTTTCTTCGTCAAGACCGACTTCTTGGGCTTTTTGCTCCAGCAACACCGCACCGCCCACTAGATGCCCCACCAGATTGCCGCGCAGAGTGTAGCCTGAGGCAAGCCCCGTGGCAGGTACGTCGTATTCAGCAAGCTTTTCAATGTCATGCAGAATCACGCCGGCAAACAGCAGGTCGCTGTTGAGCTGTGGGTAAAGCGCGGCCACGGATTGTGCCATGCGCAGGATTGACACCGTGTGCCACAGCAAGCCACTGCGCACTGCATGATGCAGCCGGAACGCTCCCGGCCAATATAGCAACTGTATTTCGCGCTCTTGCAGGATTGCCAACACAAGCTCTTTCAGCTTTGCGTGTGAGAATTTCTCCACACAGGCGCGGACTTCCGCTAGCATTTCTTCGCCGGGCTGCGGTGCACAGGGCACGAAATCGTCCATGCGCACGTTGTCACTTTCTTCCACCAGACGAATGCGCTCCACGCGGAATTGATCCACGCCGTTGTATACCGACAGCGTGCCGCGTATTTTGACTAAGTCATTGGCTGAGAATTTGTGCACGCCAGGGCGAAAATCCCAGAATTTTGCGTTCATTTCGCCGGTGGTGTCCATCAGCGTCAGGTCAAGATAGGCGGCGCCCTTGGCGGTGATTTTTTGATCCACGGTTTTCAGCAGGCAAAAGCCTTCAAGCGTGCCCGTGGCGTTGTTTACAGGGGTGAAATTCATAGTTGCTCCTCTTGGGTAAATTTAATGTATCACCATTATACCGCATTTGGCACAAAAATGCAAGAAAAAAAGCTTGCGCTCACCTTCCAAATTTGGTAGAATAATATGGACAAGGGAGGTGAGCGTATGCGCCACGACGAAACTGATAAAAAAATCGACTGGCAGGCCTTTGCGCCGCCACCGGAGGCATTGGAGTTTGGCTCAAACAAAGCAGAGGCACTGCCAAAAAAGCAAAAGAAACAACGCAAGCCACGCCGTCCGCGCGGTATATTGCGTCGTGTGCTGCTTTGGCTGATGATTGTGGTGCTGGCCTCGGCGGGAACCATCGCCGTGTTGGCTGTTGTTGCCGCCATGCGCATGAACATTGCACCCATGCAGCCCACGCATGCCGCCATTGCGCGCCGTCCAGGCAGCAGTCCGCTGGTGACGACCATTCTGGTGCTTGGGGTAGATGACGGTTATCGCGCAGATGCCGTCATGCTGGTGAGCATTGACCACCGCACTGCCACGTTGCGCCTGACCTCCATCGCGCGGGACACCCTAGTGCGCTACCCCGGCGGAGATTTTCGCCGCATCAACGAGGTAACGATAGGGCAGCACGGCAGCGGCTCACGTGCAGCGCGTGTGGTGGCCGAAAACTTTGGCATCCGCATTGACCATTATATCCTGTTGGACTTTGGTGTGTTTGCGAACATCATCGACGCACTGGGCGGCGTGGCCGTGCCGATGACAACGCGTGAGATTAACTATCTCACCAGCCGCACTTGGCTGCGCAGGCATCTCAATGCCAACGATCTTCGCCGTCAAATGGAGCAAAACGGTGCAGTTTGGCTCACCGGTCAACAGGCGTTGATGTTCTCGCGCATTCGCACACTAGACGATGATTTTGCACGTGGCAGCCGTCAACGCATCGTCATCAATGCCATGTTGCAACGCCTGCGGCAAAATCCGCTGTTGATTATTCCGCTGGCCATCAACGGTCTGCCCGGCGTATACACCAGCATCAGCCACCCGCGCGTGGTCTCGCTTGCGCTCAGCGCGCCGCTGCTCACGCTATACCGCACCGCCGAGCACCGCATCCCCGCGCCCGGCACATTCCGCAACGAAACCCGCAACCGGCAGTTCGTCACCATCCCCAACTATGCTGAAAATGGCCGCCTGCTGCGTGAGTTTATCTATGGGTGACGTGTTCTTTTTTTGCAAAAAAAGAACCAAAAAAACCTATGCGCTTCGCGTGGGAATTTTATAGAGATGTGTAGATGTTGCCAAGGCCTCCCCCTCGGGGGAGGAAAGCGCGTCGCAGACGTGCAGGTGGGGGTTGCGCGAAAGAACCAAAAAACTTTAGCCGCTTCGCGGTGGATTTTTAATGAGAGTCGAAAAAGCAAGCCCCAATTCCCCTCAGCGGGGTCCCCGGAAATGCTTGCATTTTTGGGGTGGCGTGTGGAGGGGTGCCGTCGCAACGGCGGGGTGGTTTTCGCGGAGCGAGGATTTTAATCAAAAACAGCAAACCCCCACATCAAACGTGGGGGTTCGTTTTATTTTCAACCATCCATGAGCAATCGGTTAGCCGAAACAGCAAGCAGATCAACTCAAAACGTTCGTCAACCATTGGCTGTTACTCGGGTAGTTGCAACCAAATCCACACCAGTGCCAGCGATGTCGCTCAGCAACACATCACCCACAGCAATGGGGGCTTTGGCAATCATGCCACGCGTGGCTTGCGCGCAATCCATCAGGGTATTTTTTGGCACAGGTGCGGTGGTTTTCACGCTCACCATGGGTAGGTCGCCATCTGCAACACGCAGCGTGGAGTGAAAGCTGCGCGCGGGGTTAGCGACTTCTGCGCGGGCATAGGCAACGCCGCGGCCGCAGTTTTGACCGGTGATATTCACGATGTTTTCGTTGTCGTCCACCGTGGCGGTGATGCTGCAGCCCATGGGGCACGCCGTGCAGATCATCTTCATTTTCGTCATACTACCACCTCCACGATTAGTTCTTCAATGCCTGCAAGCTGTTCAGGATTAACGACAAGGTGTTCCATTTCGCCGGGCGTGATGCGTGCGCGGCGTTCGCTCGCCAGCACGGTGTCACCTGCGCGCACTTGCACTGTCGCATCGGCATACACTTGTCCCACGCGGAAATACAGCGATACGGGCTGTTGTGCACGCTTATTCACGCGTTGCGGCACAACATAGCGCACACCGTTTTCGCCTTGCGTATTGATGTAATCTCCATTGGTGTTTGAGCTGGTTTTGCAATATTGCGCAGCAGCAGTGCCGGCAACCTCTGCTTCTAGGGCAACATAGTCCACCAAGTCATGCACGTGCAGCACATTGCCGCAAGCAAATATGCCGGGGATTTCCGTCTCGCAGGCTTCGTTCACTTGCGCTCCGCCGGTGATCGGGTCAATCTGCACACCGGCTGCGCGGCTCAGCTCATTCTCGGGAATCAACCCCACCGAAAGCAGTAGCAAATCGCAGGGCACATGTTCTTCTGTGCCGGGGATGGGACGGCGGTTGTCGTCCACCTGTGCGATGGTCACGCCGGTCACGCGGTCGCTGCCGTGGATGTCAATCACTGTGGTGCTCAGCTTCAACGGAATGTCGAAATCGTTCAGGCACTGCACAATGTTGCGCGTGAGTCCGCCCGAATAAGGCATGAGCTCGCAGACCATTTTGACCTTGGCGCCTTCGAATGTCATGCGCCGCGCCATAATCAAGCCGATGTCGCCGCTGCCCAAAATCACTACTTCGCGGCCGGGCAGATAGCCGTCCATGTTCACGTATTTCTGAGCAGTGCCCGCGCTCAGCACGCCCGCAGGCCGCGCGCCCGCAATGTTCAGCGCACCGCGTGGACGTTCGCGGCAGCCCATGGCCAGCACGATAGCCTTTGCGTTCAGCTGCATGAGGCCGTCGGCTTTATTCACGGCAATCACTTGATGTGATTCGCCGGGTTGTACGTCTAAGACCATGGTGTCAAGTTTAACTTCAATGGCAGGGTTTGCTTCGATTTTCTCGATGAAACGATGCGCGAATTCAGGTCCGCTGAGCTCTTCTTTAAAATAATGCAGCCCAAAACCCGTGTGAATGCACTGCATGAGAATGCCGCCTAAAAATGTCTCGCGTTCTAATATCAGCACGCGAGCTGCGCCGTTTTCTTGCGCTTTTAGGGCAGCAGCCATGCCCGCAGGTCCGCCGCCGATGACAATTACATCATATTCCAAAATAGTATTCCTCCTAGCCAATTTGATGTGGCTTTAATAGTGAACAGCGAAGCGACCCAGCCGCACCGCAGGTGCTCACTTAGTCCTCCCCAGCAATACTTGTGAATTTCCGCCGCTTTTCGTCACATCTTCCATGGGCATGTCCAGCTCGTGGGCGATGATCTCCAGCAACTTGGTGCCGCAAAAACCGCCTTGGCAGCGCCCCATGCCACTGCGTGTGCGGCGTTTGATGCCGTCGACATCGCGCGCACCGGCAGGGGAGTGAATGGCGTGCAAAATCTCGCCCTCGCTAATGGTTTCGCAGCGGCAGATGATGCGCCCATAGGCGGGCTGCTCTTTCACCAGTGCGGCGTATTCTTCATGGTCAAGCTCATGCACGCGAATGGGTTTTGCGCGTGAGGGATTCCAGCTTGGTTTGGCGGGCGCATTGCTCACAGCCATTTCCGCAAGAGCCGCGGCAATGGCCGGCGCAGCACTCAGCCCGGGCGATTCAATCCCGCCGGCATGAATAAAACGTGCATTTACTGCACTGGGTTCAATCACAAAATCGTGGCGGTCACAACGTGCACGCAACCCCGCAAAGGAGGTAATCGTGTCGCGAACTTGGTAATCTGGCAGACTGCGTTTGGCGGCCTGCTGCACTTCTTGCAGCGCGGCAGCCGTTGTCGTGAGGCTAAAGCGATCGTCAACTTGCTCGGCATTTGGGCCAACAAGCACGTTGCCGTGCACCGTGGGGCTAACCAAAACGCCCTTGCCCATCGGCGACGGACACTGGAACACCACCGTATTCACCACGCCTTGCTGGGTTTTGTCCAGCAGCAGATATTCACCTTTCACCGGGGTGATGCTGAACGAATCATCGCCAATCATGCGGGCGATTTCGTCGGCATGCACACCGGCGGCATTGATGACAATTTTCGCGCAAATCTCACGTTCATCATCAGCACGCAACGTGAATTGCTCATCTGTAAAGTCAATTGCCTTTACAGCGAACTCGCGCAAAAACTCCACGCCGTTGCTCGCTGCGCATTCCGCGCCTGCAATGGCCAGCTCATAGGGGCACACAATGCCCGCCGTGGGTGCCCAAAGTGCACCCGTGCACGTGGGATTGGCGTTGGGTTCTTTGGCAAATAGCGCCTCGCCCTCCAGAATTTCCAGCCCAGGCACGCCGTTTTGCTCGCCGCGGGTTTTCAGGTCATTCAGGGTGTTGCGGTCGGCTTCGTCAAATGCAAGCACCAGGCTGCCCGTGTTTTGATAGGGCACGTGCAACAGCTCGCACAGCGCGGGCATGGCCGCTGTGCCTGCCACGTTATACTTAGCTTTCAGACTGCCGGTTGGGGCATCAAAGCCCGCGTGCACAATGGCACTGTTGGCCCGTGTGGTGCCCGCGCCTACATCATTGAGGCGGTCAAGCAGCACCACGCGCAGGTCATAGCGGCTCAGTTCGCGTGCCGTCAAGGCACCCACCACGCCCGCGCCGATTATCGCAATGTCGTACATGTTTATTCTCCTTTTCGCACCTTTTTTGAAAAAAAGGTGCCCAAAAAACTTTAGTCGCTTCGCGATGGATTTTTATAGGGATGTGTAGGTGTTGCCAAGGCCTCCCCCGTCGGGGGAGGAAAGCGCGTCGCAGACGTGCAGGTGGGGGTTAACAAAAGTGCCCAAAAAACTTTTTAGTCGCTTCGCTGTGTCCTATGATAGTCTCTACGCGTAGGCTTGCGCTTCGCGGTGGATTTTTATAGCAATATCTGTAGGGGCGGATGCAAATCCGCCCGAACCTTAAGCAAGTGCAGCATTCACTTTTTCGCGCAAGTTCAGTAGCCACTCATTCGTGCGCGGGCTTTCGGTGAAGGTGATGGGCAAAATGCCTTCTTCCACAAGGGCAAGCGTGGCGTCATAGCCGATTTTTTGCTCCAGCAATTGCAGGGCTTGCAGATCTTGCAACGCGTCGCGAAACACTTTCAAGCGGGTGGAGCACAGGGCATCGCCGTTTTCGCCGGGATAGATGGAAAAGCTGTCGCCGCTGGCGAAATTGCCGCCTGCATCGGTTACCTCAAAGGGATTGATGGGCTGGGTGGAAAACTGCAGGTTGTAGAAATTCAGACCCCAGTGCAAAAAGCCCACGCATTTAAATTTCCACAACTGCACGCCAATGATGCGGTTGCGCCAGCCCGGCATGCCGATGAAGCGATTTGATTCGCCGTTTCTGTGCTGCACGCAGCAGTAGTATGTCCACAGTTCTGGCACTTCAGCGAGGATGAACGGCACCATGGCATCGTTGGCGGGAATGGGGCGTTCAATGTGGCCGTGCTCATAAAACGCGAAGTCCGAAAGCGCGTCAATCATGGGCAAACCGGGGAAGATTTGCTTGATGAACGCAGCTTGCTGGGCATACATGTTCAAGTGCATCATGTTGGGCTCGTCGCTCACGTGGGTATAGCAGCGCTCAGTTAGGCCACGTTGCGCAAGATAGGGCAACAGGGCGGCAGCAAACTGTGTGAGGAAACTGCGGTATTCATCGCCGGTTGCATCGGTGTCCCAACCAAAGAGCAATTTGTCATGGATGTCGACAATCTTGGGTGCGTGCGCAGCGCCCCATTGGGTGAAGAAGTGCGACAGCTCAAAGTGTGTGAAGCCAATGCCTTCGCAAAGGTCAAACCAGCGGGTGAGCAGTGCGAAGTCGAAGGTATATGTATCGCCTGTTTGGGTCACGCCAACCAGCTGTGTCGTCAGACGTTCGCCGCCCACTTGGGTGTCTAACGGTGGGGTGAACAGTGGGGTAAGGATGAAATTTACGCCATGTTCATGCGCACAGCGCAGATGCTTTTCAAGAATTGCCCAGTATTCTTCGCTCCACACGGCCACGTTGTAGAACTGTGCCAAGCCATCGCAATGGAACCATTGGGTGAATAGCAGCGATTGTGCGGGCAATTGTGCGGCCAGCTTGGTGACGGTAAATGTCTGGCTTTGTTCGCCCAGCGTAACGGTGACGTCAAAGTCCCCGGCGGGGCAGCTGCAGTTGAACTCCACCCAAAGGGAATACCACACGCCAGCTCTGGCTTGCAGTGGCGCGGTGGTCGGGCGCAGCACATCGGGGAACATGCCTGGCTCGCGGCGCAAAAAGAACTCGTCGCTATCATCGTAGCATGCTTTGCCAACGGGCACATCTTCCACCCAGTAAGCCGTGCAGCAGCTTGCACCTGCTCCAGTGATGACAGGACTCAGCTGTGTGTCGCAGTCAGACGAAAACGCAAGCTGAAACGACAGCGTCTCGCCTTGCAGGCAGGTGAAGTGGGACACGGGTGCGGCGGCAGGTTTTTCGTCGGCGAAAACTTTCTCCAGCGAAGACAATGGAATGAATGTTAGCATGAAAAGCTCCTTTGTAAATTGTTATTATATATGATTATACGACATAACTTGTGGCTTGTCAAGGGTGAGAGATACAAAAAAACGACAGAACGTAAAGTTCTGCCGTCAGTTTTTATAGGGAGCAAGCCATTTATTCATTTTGCTGCCATTGCAAAAAATATTCTATGATTTCATCACCGTGAATCCAAATATTAGCTCCATTTGAGGAATAGATTTGCTTAAACTCCTCTTCGTCCAGCGCAAGCCTTCGATCAGAGACCACAATTAAATTGTCAGGCAAGTTCAGCCTATCAAAGGCATCAACTGTTCTTACCGCGTTTCGCACATTATAGCGCATAAAGGCAAGTTGTCCACGGCTTCGCCGTATCGCATTAGAGGCATTTGCACCGCCAAGACTGGTGGTAACGACATATAAATTCCCAAATTCCGCATATATGTCATCAAACTGCCCAAGCGCGGCCGTGACGGGCTGTATGCGTGAGTAAAAATTATTGTAGCCGCGCAGACTAAGACGCAACATGGCGTTATCCACGCCATTGATTGATAGGAGAGAAAACACAAGCAACAATGCAACCAACGCAATGGCTTTGTCCTTATTTTTCTTTTGCACCAAAAGACTTAGCAGCACAGCAAAGCCAATCACGCAAATCACGCCAAGCAAAAACACAGGGTAGTGCATTCCACCTTCAGGCGTGCGGATTTCACCCGTGATGCTATTGTCAATCCACATGAGCAAAGCAGGCACCCATGCGCGCTGAATTCGATCATCAGGACCAAAATGCGGCGTAACAAACGACAGCACAAACAGGGCCAACACGGCATAGCTTGCCATAGAAATGCCAGCAAAACGCATCATGATTTTCTTGGGAATGTCGATGCTGAAAACGAAATAAATACCCAAAATTAGCAGCGGAATCACGGTATACTCAAAATATCGTCCGTAGAAAAAGAAGACACCGTGGCGGGTTTGAATGGGAACAATGTTGTTGAGGGCGGACAAACCAATGGCACAAAATATGATAGAAAACGCAAAAATTGCCATTGTAATCTTCTGCTCAGGATTTACAATTTCATTTTCAAACAAGGTTAATGCTGCATTGGTTTGTTTGCGTGGTTTGGCCGACGGAGAAGGCGTAGTATTGAATGGGTGAACGATGGCGTTGAATATTCTTGGCCAAAGGCCAGAATCGCTTGTTTCTTTTGCGGAACTGAAGACCAGAAGTTTCTGGCGTCTATGCATCCAAGCGCGGAAAAGAAAAACTGCCATGATAATTAGAAACAGCGGGAACAGGCCATATGTGGCGGTAGTGAGATAATGCAGGCGCGAGAAGAATATTTTAAAAAAGTACGAAATGCCCGTGCCGGTGAATATTTGCTGTATCATGCGGTTGAACGAAAAAGCAAAGGAATTTTGCATACCTGAGTCGGGCATTCTGAAAACGGCCGCGATGACAACGTTGCGTATTATACGGTGCAATATAAAGAAAAATACGAACGAACCCGCAAAAACAGGGTAGTTAACCAGTGCTTTTCCTGCAATCAAGTGAGCACCGGCAATGGTCAGGAATAGCGCAACAATAAACGCAATGCCCATGCCGTGTGAAGCGTAAGCATAGATGGGGAAAAACGCCAGCAAAACGCTGTAAAGATATTTTTGTTTCGAGGTTTGGCAAAGCATAGCCTTGCCAATGAGATAAAAAATAATGATCAGCGTGTAATGCAAAATGGTGTCATTAGAAAGATATTTTGACAAAACAGCAAAAATTGGAAAAGCACCCATGGCGGCCGCGGCTAAAATTTTAATCCACTTGCTGTCCATCTGCAGCACTTCGTCTAGGATTTTGTAAGTGAAAAAAGGAACCAGCGCAATGAAAAACGACTTGATGACAAGCATGCCGACATATGCCTGACTAATATCATTAAACAACCACGTCATCAGCCCCGTAAATGGTGCAAACGTGTAACCAAAATACATGTTTGTGCGATATGCCCATTCGGCACCGCGAAATAGGGCGTTGCCAATGGCGATGACTGCGTATTCGTCAGGATAAAAGATGGGACCGCGAAATGGCAGCGAAAAATAGATATTCACTGCTGCAAACGCGAAAAACAGCCACCACTGCGGCTTTTCCCAAATGCGAAATTTACTGGTGTTCACGCTTGTTCCTCCTTGCATAAATAGCAGACGCGCCGAAGGCTAAAATGTCACCCAAAATGTAGATGATGCGGTGAATGATGACCGACGAAAGCAAGATAGCGTGTGACAACTCGCTGCCCATAAACGTAATCATTACAAACTCGCGCACACCAAGCCCGCCGGGCGCACCGGGCATTAAAAAGCCAACGACCCACGACATGGCGTAAAGGCCAACCACACGCGGCAACATGCCCCAGGTGATGCTTTGGCCCAACACCATGAGAGTGACAACATAAGTGAGCGACGGCACCAACAACCGCAGTGCGTTTGCCAACACAAGCTTGATTGCCGCAGGCACGGTGATCCGGCGGCGCATGGTGTTAAAACTTTGCCAAGCTTTTCTCAGCTTTTTTCGAAACACCACGCAGGCAGCAACAAACAACAACAAGCCAACCGCTGCGATTATCCAAAGATAAACAGGAATGGTGAAGTCGGACAAGTACTGCAAAAAATATTCTGCCACGCTAGTTACGGAAATGATTGCGGCAGCGATGCATAGAAAAATAACATCAATCACTGTGGCAAACGCAACTTGGGGATGGGTCAACTCTGTTTCAGCAGCCAGGCGGTTGCGCCCCACAAAATGCATGACATTGCCCGGCAGATACTTATATAAATTTGCGCTGCAAAACACATGAACAGAAAGCTGGCGATTGATTTTGAGACCCGATATTACGCCAAGCAGCCATGTGAAAACAGCTGACGAGAACAACACGTTGGCGGCAATCAGCAAGGCCAGCAGCAACAGCGCAGCCACGACAAGAGGGGAGGCAAGCTGCGAAAAATCAACGTCATATTGAATGACAGCGCGGACGACAAAACCAAGCGACACCACCATGAGGATACGCCCAAGCCATGTGATGACCTTTTTTTTCTTGTTCAAACAAAACCTCCGTTAAAAACTGAGCAAAACGCGAACAAAGCACATGTAATAATAAACAAACCACACCGGTAGTTTTTCAATGAATTTTGGATGTTTAAATGAAATTGCCTGGTTGCGCCGCCCAATGGCATAAGCCAGCCTGTGCGGCAGTTTTGGCTTTTGGCCTTTAGGTTTGCCGTTTGCAATCCATTGTCCGCAGTGTTTGAATGTCAGTGCTCGTTTTTGTGACAAAACAAGCCGCCTTCTATCAAAATGGAAGTCGATAATATCACCGCTTTGCACGGCAGATTGATACATTTGCTGGCCAACTGGCGTGCGAATGACACAACTGGTGTGCTTAATGGGGTTTTTCTTCATGGCTTTTAGCCAAACGTCACCAAAGCTCAGGTCAGCCGTTTGGCCGAAATGGTCGGCGCAGCGCATGCAACGTTTTTGCGTGAAGAAATATGCGTTTTTATAGGCGCAAATGGTTTTTTTATAGGAAATATATTGCTCAGAGCCATCGTTTAATTCGATGATGGTGCGCCCCCGGTAGTGCCCGCGGCGATAAATCACGCGGCTAACACGGCTTAAGTCAATGCCTTTTTTGCGCAACGGAATGGTGGTACACAAATCATCGTGCACGCCTGAGCAATACAATGCAATGCGCAGTGCCACTTTTTCGCGCAGCGCAGGGTGTTTTTCTAAGTAGGCGTTGAGTGCACGCATCTGGCAAGGCAGCATGACAACAGCAATTTTTCCTGAAAAATCATCAAGGAGTTCAAGGTGCTTAAGCAGCGGAATATCGGCATAAATGCTGGTGCTGCACGCTTTAATTTCATCTTCGGTGGTGGCGATCTTGGTGTCATAGCAAAGACGGCCGTCTTGCACAAACCCGCGGGTTACCCATGCGCCGTCGATTGTGTTGTCGCGCAGCAACTTGCACAGCAAAGCTGTAACCATGCCGCCCGAGGCAGCGTTTGCGCGCACCTGTTCATCGGCAGCATAGCCGATGCGGCTGGCGAGGTAAGGCCCAACGGTGGCACTGTAGTCACGCGTGGGCAGTGCATCAATCACTTGCGTAACATTTAGCATGTTTTCGCGCGAGCTTGCGAGCACATCAGGCAGATGAGCGGCAATGCTTTGGCGAGTTTGGTCCAAACAGGCCACTGCCTGACCGAACATCTCGTTTAAGCCTGCAAGCGAAAGCTCTTTGTAGTCCACCGCTTGCGCGCCCAATCCAAACATGTCCAGCACTTCTTTATATTTATGGCTCCAGCCAATGAGCAACACGGGCACTTGACGTTCCAGCGCAGCAATCATGGCATGAAAGCGCGAACCCACCAGCATGGCGGCACCGCCAATGAGCTCACGAATGAACTCAGGCGTCATTTCTTCGTCATACCAGCGCACGTTTGCCTTTTCCGTTAGACCATCAAAAATAGCATTACACAACGGCAGATCGTTATTGTGTGGATTTTCGTTGCCAGCGCGTGCGGCGTTAGCAATCAACAAGGCACCATAACCCTGTTGGTTTAAGTGTGCAATAAATTGAGCCATGCACTGCCGATAGTCAATGCCCAATTTCGCACAGCGGCCTTCCACCACAGAACTTAGCGACAGCGCAATATATGGCTTTGTAAAAAAGCTGTCCTCTTGCTTTAATTGCTGCATGCGCGCGGTTGCGGCGGGGTCATCGGGCATCGAAAAGGCGCCGTCTGCACAGGGTTTAACGTTTTTGATCACACCGAGTTCGGTCAGGTGCTGCTGGGTTTGTTTCCCGCGCGCACAAATGAGAGAAAGCCGCGGCAAAATCATTTTTGCCAGCATGCGGTTATGCAGTTTGCTAAACGGCCCCAACGCTTGCGAATATTTCGCCACTGGCACGCCCATTAGCAGTGGGATTGCCATCGTGACGGCGGCATAGGTGTTCATCACAAACCCGCGTGAATCAACGAAAGAAATCCCTGCCATGTCAAGCACAATGTCAGTTTTCAGGTAAGCGGCAAGTAGAGGGTGGCGCTTAACAAACCAGCGCACGGGCGGCAGCCATTTGAACAAGAAGTAAAACACCGCCAGTGGGAAGGCAATAAACAGCACTTGCTCGGGCTTGGCGGGCACGACATTGATGAAATCATACGGCAGCAGTTCGCGATCTGATCGCGGGTAAGTTGACATGAGATTGATGCTTAGCGTGGCACCATATTTTGCAAAAAGCTGCCCAATGGAGCTTTGCAACATGGCGGCGGCACCCTTGTTGCCGTGATAACTTGCAGCCGTGATGGCCACGGTGATATCTTTGTTAATGTCCAAAACCATCACATCCTTCTAGCGACCAACGCTGTAGTATTCTACGCCAGCGGCTGCCATGTCTTGCGGCTGATAAATATTGCGCCCGTCGTAAACCAATGGAGTATGCATTTTTTGCTTGAAATCGGCGGGCGAAAGTGCTTTGATTTCGCCCCACTCGGTGAAAATAAAGCAGATGTTAGCATCTTTTAGCACTTGGTCAAGGTTGTCCAAATATGTGATGGAGCCTTGGCAATGGTTGCCCGGCGGGATAATTTTTTTGCAGTTTTCCATGCCAATGGGGTCATAAGCATAAATATTCGCTCCGCGTGCCAACAGCAATTTGATGTTTTCCAGCGAGGGCGCATCACGCAGATCATCGGTTCCAGGTTTAAACGTAAGGCCCAGCACAGCCACTTTTAGGCCGCAAAATGTGATGAGTCGTTTGTCGGCTTTTTTAAATAGCGTTGTTTTTTGCGCCTGGTTAACTTCTACCGCTGCTTCAATGGTTTGCAGAACATAGCCATGCTCGCGCGCCAAAAAGTTCAGTGCCTTGGTGTCTTTGGGGAAACACGAGCCACCAAAGCCAATGCCCGCATTCAAAAATTTCGCGCCAATGCGTTCATCATAAGCCATGCCTTTTGCCACATGTGTAACATCAGCACCAACGAGCTCGCACAGGTTGGCGATGTCGTTCATATATGAAATTTTCAATGCCAAAAAATTGTTGGAAGCATATTTTATCATCTCGGCACTGCGGCGGTTAACCGAAACCATAGGCAGGTTAAAGGGCTCATAAATTTTCATCAGCACATCATGCGCCCATTGGCTTTCGGTGCCAATGATAATGCGCTGCGCGTACAAGGTGTCGCGCACAGCGGTTCCCTGCGCTGAAAATTCGGGGTTCGAAGCAACCTCAACGCGCACATCGTGCACCAAAAAGTCTCGGATAAATTGCTCAATTTGGTCGTTGGTGCCAACCGGCACGGTAGATTTAACCACCACCAGGCAGTCTTTTTCAATGCTCTGCGCAATTTGGCGAGCCACGGTGGCAATGTAGCTTAAATTAGCCGAGCCATCGGGTTGTTCAGGGGTGCCAACACCAATGAAAATGGCATCAGCGTCTTTGTACGCATTAGCGTAGTCAGTAGTATAGCGCAAGCGACCCGCATCATAATTGCTGCGCATCATGTCTTGCAGTCCATCTTCATAAATAGGCGAAACGCCCGATTCCATCAGGTTCACTTTTGCTTGGTCAACGTCAACGCAAACCACATCGTGCCCAGTTTCGGCAAAGCAAACACCCGTCACAAGGCCAATATAACCTGTGCCAGCCACGCTAATTTTCATATCAAATTCCCTTTAACACAAAATTATTCTTGTTCGTTTGTTTCAGCAATTTTCGCTTCTAATCTACGCACGCGGTATTGCACGTCTTCTAAAATTTTGCGACTGGCAGAGGTGAGATCCGCCTGCAAGCCAGCCAACACGCACAGGAAGCCCAGCACGAAAAACAGCACCGAGAACAGCAGCGACTGAATGTGCCCAGCGCCACCACCTGTGAGCCAAAAGAAGAAGAAGCGTCCAAAAATCGCAAGAGCCGCAATGGTAAATATCACGCCCAAAATAGTGAAAAATTTCAGCGGCTTATACATCATAAATGACCGCACAATGATAGGCGCAGAACGTTTCATATATTTCCATGGGCTTTTAAACAACCGCGACGGCCGCAAGTCTGCATTCGTGCGAATGGGCACCGAAGCGATGCTCATTTTGTTGTGCCCAGCTTGAATGATAGACTCCAAAGTGTAGGTGTACTCGTTGATGACGTTCATGCGCAAAATGGCCTCGCGTGAGTAGGCACGAAAACCACTTGGGGCATCGGCCACTTTGGTGCCGGAAGCCACGCGCACCACAAAACTGCCCAAATTTTGAAATTTTTTCTTGGATGCGGAAAAATGCTCAGTATCGGCGATGGGGCGCTCACCGATGACCATGTCAGCTTTGTTTGCCAAAATTGGTTCAATCAACCGTGCGATGTCGGCACCGTTGTATTGATTATCGGCGTCGGTGTTCACCACAATGTCGGCTCCCAAGCGCAAACAGGTGTCAAGCCCTGCAGAGAAAGCGCGCGCCAACCCTTTGTTTTGCTTAAAGCTCACAATGTGGTGAATGCCGAGTTCGCGTGCAACTTCTACCGTGCGGTCTGCGCTGCCGTCATTGATGATCAAGTATTCTAGGCAATCAATGCCATCCAGCTGACGAGGCAAATCGGCGTAGGTGACGGGAAGCGATTCTTCTTCGTTAAAGCATGGAATTTGAATAATCAGTTTCATTGCTTGTCCTCCATTCGGTTTTGTTTTGGCTGTTGCTGTTGCAAATTATTGCAGCGCGTTGTAATGTTCTGCATGAAATTGAGTGATATCGTCGCCGCGAATATAGATATACACTCCCTCAAACTGATGTATATTCGTATAGTCTGCGCCCATGGTAAAGTTCAGGGGCCTGCGTCCGCCTCTGTCAACCACAGCAATATAATTATCTAGGGTTTGGGGGCGGCGGTAGATTATTCTGACATTGATAACATCATAGCGCAGCAAAGCAAGTTGCGCGCGCGACCGGCGTGGCTGGAAGGTATTATCGGCACCTAAATTTCTTGAAAAGATGAGCAAATAGGGATGCTGCTCATAGACAAAGCGCACTTCATCCAGCGCAACTCTGATCTCTGCACCACGGTCAAAATATCGTTCCTGAGCTTCGTTGCGCAAATGCACAGCCACCTGAACCCCAAACGCCGCGGTATATAGGAACATTGCGCTTAACACCAGCAGCGTAACACGCTTGGAACGCTTGTTTAACAACAGTGAAACGATTAGCGCAAACACTAGCAAAACAATCAGCGTCACAGATAACACGCTAAATTGGCGGATGGCGTTGCCCGAGATATATGCAAAATCAGAAAACGTATGACCAACAAAAGGCAGTATGCCGCTAACACTGAGTCGGCGCGATACGTTTCCTCCCAGCACGTTTTCAGCCACAGCGTAGTGAACAAAAAGTGACATGAGCAAGTATACGGCCGCACTAGCACCCGCGCTGATGAGCAGTGATTTTTTGCCGAAGAGTTTGTGCCCTTTGGGGTGATTGAGCAAAAGATGAAAGCCAACCAATAGCAGCGGCGTGACTAAGTAGCCATAGTAGCGGCTGAGGAAATAATGCGTGCCAGCAGTTCGCATCACAGGAGCAATATTATTGAGCACAGAAAGCCCAATGCCACAAAAAATAATCAATATGCTAAAAGTCGCCAGCGCAAGCAATTCGGGCTGTTTCCATTGCGTTGGCCACGGGCTTAGTTCGGCGATGTTAAGTTGTGCATTATGGACAAAGTTTTCGTCAGCACTAAAAAATGCTTGCAAGTGTTCGTGCTGTTTTGCCCAAATAAAGCGAACAATAAACACCACCACAACCACCAAAAGCAGCAAGAACAGGCCATAAGTCGCCGAGGCAACATACCACAGGCGGGTGATGAAAATTCTTACAAAAGCGAACATGCCCTCTGAGGAAGTGAGGTGTTGCATCATGCGGTTGAATGCATAGCCAAACGAATTACGAATCAAGCCATCGGCGGTCGTGGTAAACACATTTTCCATCACCAGTGATTTCATCATGCGATCTAGGAAAAAGAAGACCAGCAAAGAGCCCCCAAAGAACAAGTAGCTAACAAGTGGCCGCTTGGTTATCACGTGCACAACTGCGATGGTAAGGCATATGGCCACAATAAACGCAAGCCCCATGCCGTGCGAAGCATAAGCCCACACGGAGAAAAAGGCCAACAGTACGCTATAGAGCATGAACTTTTTCGGCACATTGCAGGTTGCGCATTTGCCAATGAGATAAAAACAAATAAACAGCGAGTAAAACAATGCGGATTCATTACCCAAGCGCTTGCTGAAAATGGCAAACGCAGGGTAAAGTCCAACCATGATTGCAATGAGTATTTTATTCCATTTGCTTTCAACATTCAGCACTTCGTCCAGTATTTTATACGCAAACAAGGGCACCAATGCCACCATAAACGCTTTGATGACCAATGCGCCAAAATAAACATGGCGGATATCACCAAACAAGCGAACCAACAACCCCGCAAATGGCGCAAATGTGTAGCCATAATAGAGTCTGGGTGCGTAGCTCCAAGGTTCGCCGCCAAACAACCAATTGCCAATGGCCAAAAGCCCATACTCGTCGGGAAAGGAAAACGGCAAACGGCTTGGCCATGCCAACACGATGTTCAAGATCACAAAGCCGATGAATAGCAGCCATTTTTCTTTGTTATCTATCAAAAAGCTCGGGATTTTCCCATTGTCCACGAGCTTTCCATGGGTATTGATGAACATATTCAATATTTTTACCACGTCTCGTACCACCCCCCAATTCCATTATGTTAACAAACAGTATAGCATGAATAGAGAGGGTGTGTCAAGCATTTTTTTGTCGAACATGCTCGCATGCAGGCAGCAAAGTTAGCTAATGGCTAATATGCATTTCCCTCTTATAGACATTTTAGAATTACTAGCACCATTATACAACAAAATACGGGGCTTGTCAAGAAAGATTTTATATGTTATAATAAAGCTATAACATATTTTGAATACAAAGGAAACCGCTCTGATGAACCACAAAACGTATTATCGTCAACCCGCCACACAATGGACCCACGCTTGTCCAATTGGCAATGGCCATTTGGGCGGCATGATTTTTGGCGGCGTGAACGAAGAACGCATTGCGCTCAATCACGATGAAATCTGGTCGGGTTATCCCAAAGATTGCACGATGCCTGGCGCGGCGGATATTTTTGCTCAAGTGCGTGATCTTGCTTTGGCAGGTGACCTTGTTGCCGCCAATGAGCTGGCCTATCAGTTTGCGGGCGAGCGTTGTGCGGCTTATCTGCCGTTGGGCGATTTACATCTGCACATCACTGGTAGCGGTGATGTGAGCAACTACACGCGTGGCTTGTGCTTGCAAACCGCAACAGCCTTTGTGCAATATACACAGGGTGGAGTGGACTATCGCCGTGAATATTTTGCGTCACATCCCGACAACCTCATCGCCGTCAAACTCACTGCAAGTGCGCCGTTTGACTGTGATATCTCGCTCACCAGTCCACTCAAAATTCGTCAGGATGGTTTGACTTGGTATGGCGAATGTCCGGGTGAATTCCCCGAAGGCGGCGACTATGTATTTAATGGAAAGGGCATTCACTTCACAGCGGGCGTGCAAATCGTGAAGCAAACACCCACGGAAATCGTGCTGCTGTTTGGCTGCGAAACCAGTTTCAACGGCTATGATCAAATGCCCAACAAGGCAATCAAGGCGTTGAATTTGCAAGGGGATTATGACGTTCTGCTTGCGCGGCATGTGGCAGATTATCAAGATTTATACGATCGCGTGCAGTTTGAGCTGGACGTTCCCGTGCCGGATATGCCTACTGATGAGCGCTTGGAAAATCACGAAGAAAACAATGATGATCCGGCCCTTGCGGTATTATTATACAACTTCGGGCGGTATTTGGCCATTGCGGGCAGCCGCCCCGGCAGCCAGCCCATGAATCTGCAAGGCGTTTGGAATGACAACCCCGCACCGCCTTGGCGCAGCAATTACACGACCAACATCAACACGCAAATGAACCATTGGCCCATGCTGCCCGCTGCCATGCCAGAGCTGACCGAGCCGCTGGTGACCATGATGAAAGAACTTGCCGTCACCGGTGCACGCTGCGCCGAGGTGCACTATGACGCACCGGGCTTTTGTGCGCACCACAACCAAGATCTTTGGCGGCAAGCAACGCCTGCGCCCGGTCATCCCCAGTGGAATTTCTTTCCGCTGTGCGGTGCGTGGCTGGCACGGCAGCTGTGGGAGAATTATCGCTATCACGAAGACCTAGATTTCCTGCGTGAAACTGTCTATCCGATTATAAAGGAAGCAGCACGCTTTATTTTGCACATGTTGGTGGAGCACGAAGGCAAGCTGATTTTCCCAGCGGCAACCTCGCCTGAGAATAGATTTATCGTGGATGGAGCGCACATCGCCGTGGCGAAAAGCAGCGCTTGTGCCGACGCCATTGCGCAGGATATGTTCGAAATTCTCGACAAATGCTGCGCGCTGCTGCACATCAACGACGATTTTACGCAGGCGATTCGCGCAGCATTGCCTAAACTGGAACCCCACAAAATCGGCTCAAAAGGGCAATTGCTTGAATGGGATGCAGAATATCCCGAGGTGGAGCCCACGCACCGCCACCTGTCGCATTTGTATGGGCTGCATCCTGCGCAGATGATTACCCTGGACGACACACCGGAGCTGGCTGCGGCTTGTCGGCGCACGCTTGAATTGCGTGGTGACGAGGGCACCGGCTGGAGCTTGGGCTGGAAAATCGGCTTTTGGGCACGCCTGCGTGAAGGTGACCGCGCTGCTGATTTGCTCAACATGCAAATGCGCCCAGTAGACACGCCTAATCGTAATGTTGGAGAATGGCGTGGCGGCACTTGCACGAATCTGTTTGGCACACACCCGCCGTTCCAAATTGACGGCAACTTTGGGCTTGTGGCAGGTATTCACGAAATGCTGCTGCAATGCAAAGAAGATGGCACATTGCTGTTGTTGCCTGCGTTGCCCAAGTGCTGGCCCAATGGCAGCATCAAGGGGCTTGCCGCACCGGGCAATCGCCGCGTAGATATGACGTGGCACGATGGCAAGCTGGTTGACCAGCGCATTTACTAAAATAAAAACCAAGAGGCAGCGTGAGTGCTGTCTCTTTTTTATGCCCCAAGCGATACACCCGGTCGCGTGTGCAGCTTTCTGCGAAAAAGTTGCAAAAACCCCTTGACAAGCTGTCGTGGATGTGGTATGATATATTTCGCGCCGCAGAGAGCTGTTAGCAAATCTTGGTTGATTGCGCAACAATTTGTGGCAGAATTTGCACCTTGAAAATTAAACAACGATTCGTTGGTCGCGATGTTTTGGTTTGTGCGCGAGGCAGAGATTTAGGTCTTTGTGTTGAGTGTGAACGGGAGCAGCGAAGCGACTAACAACCCTTAAGA
>WQWM01000029.1 GCA_009785335.1 Oscillospiraceae bacterium | reverse complement strand
GCTGGCACAAAACCATGCAATGGCTGACCTACCACTAATAACGCAGCCACCAGTATAATCGATACGACTTTTAATGCGATTTTCTTCATTTGTTTAGAACCTCTCAAACTGGAAATTTTATGACGATTTCATAAATTTATTATATCATCGATAAAGCATTTCTGTCAAGATAATTTTCAATATTTTGTTAATTATTTTCTCATTTTTTCCCTCCAGTTGAACCTCGTTTTTTCATTGAATTTGTGCAATAGGACAAGTGACAAGCTGCATATGCATGATACGAGGTGAGCTCACAGGGCAAATAGTTGTTTATCAATTTGTGAGTAATGAAGGAGGTTTTATTGTTTGCGGCAATTGCGATTCCCCATACTCACACATGAACTCCCACCGCAAAAGCAACTTCTACTTGCTTTGCGGCACAGGCTATGCCCGTCGTACACGGTGCGTGAAGAAGTGCTGCAGGCGCATGCACTTGAATTACTACGCCATAAACCCGCGTGCACCGGCACCCACGGCGCGGCTGGTGAGCGCACGCCAGGTATTGCAGCCTACAATACCATCAACAGCGAGGCGTTGATTGGCCTGAAAACGCTCGACGGCAGCGTTGGTGATGGCCCCGAACAAGCCGTCAACATTCAGGCCTGCGTTTTGCACGGTGTTGAGAGAATCTTGTAGCACACAGACATAGTTGCCCATGCTGCCGCGTCTCAGCAAAGGGTAGCCTGCGTTGCATGCCGGAGGGAAGGTTCTGCGATCCATGTGCACCCAAGTGGGCGTGAGATGTGCGGGATCAATATGCCCCCAAATGCGGCTGCTGATGGCCAAGTTGCGCATTTGGTTGCGCGTAGCGGCCGGGAGGTTCTGCCCGACATCAAAGGCGGTGCCTGCGTAGTGCTGGCTTTGCTGTGCATGACCACCCTCACCCATGCGCCGAAACGCGAAGGGCACCACAATCGGCCGCGCCCACAAGTTGCGAAACGCCACCCATGCCTCCATGGTGGCGGTGTTGGTCCAAAGCAAGGTGGTGCGTGAGCTGCCGCGAAACTCGCCCACGCGCAGGGTGGGATTGGCGTGGGGCATGGGGTCACGGGTATCCAGAATGTGGCGTTCCATGCGGCTGGTGTGCATGTTGTGGACTAAAACGGTCATTTGCATAAAAAATCCCCCCTGCTGTTTGCATCATTACTATGCAGCAGGGGGCATGGTCTATTCGGTTCAGGCTATTCTTCGTCAAAAGAGATTGCATTGGAGATAACCGTTTCGCTGTCGCTGCCAAAGCTGGCCACAACTTCATCTTCCATGCTCACTTCTTCATATTGCTCTTGCGCCATGGGCTCTTCGGGCAGCAATGCACGCATGGAAAGGCTCACGCGGCGGCGGTCGAAGTCGATACCCACAATTTGTGCTTGCACGGTTTGTCCCACTTCCAGCACATCCTGCGGGGATTCCACGCGCTCGTTGGCGATTTGCGAAATATGAATGAGGCCATCAACACCGGGAATAACCCGTGCAAATGCGCCGAATTGCGTGAAACTGACGATGGTGACATCTGCCACGGTACCTTCGGGGTATTTCACGCGCAGAATTTCCCAAGGATTATCTTCTGCTTTGCGGTAACCCAGCGAGATTTTGCGTTTTTCGGCATCAAGTGCTTTGATGTAAACTTCAACGGCATCGCCCACGCTGAATACTTCGCTTGGGTCTTTGATGCGGCTCCACGACAGCTCGCTGATATGCACCATGCCATCTACGCCGCCAACATCAACAAATGCGCCGTAGCTCATGATGGAGCGCACAGTGCCTTGCAGCACTTGACCAACTTCGGCCGTAGCCCAGAAGTTTGCCAAGGCTTCGCGCCGCGCCGCTTGGGTCACAGCCTTCACCGAGCCCACCGCACGACGGCGTTGTTTATTCACTTCAATCACGCGGTACTGCACCGTTTGCCCTTTGAGATCCTCAAGGGGATTATCACGCGGTACACCCGTTTGTGACGCAGGCACAAACACGCGCATGCCGCCGGTCATCACCAGCACGCCACCGCGCACCACATCAATGACCTTGCCCTCAAGCACCTCGCCGCTTTCTTCAGCGGCCACAATGCCATACCACGCAGCCACCGAGTCAAACTTGCGTTTGCTCAGTTGCACGGTGCCTTCGGCATCGTTGGTTTTGAGGATAATCAAGTCAAGCTCATCGCCCACTTTCAAATCCTTCATGTGGTCGGCGTTGGGGTCGTTGCTATATTCGTCAGCAACAACATAGCCAGTTTGCTTGCGGCCGATGTCTACCTGGATTTCAGACGGGTTAAGTGCCGTGATGATACCCTTAACTTTTTGGTCAGTGCTCATGCTTTGCAGCGAAGCCTCCAGCTGTGCGCCAAAGTCATCGTCGCTTAGGAAATTTTCTTGTTCAATCACGTTTTCGTTGGTCAGTTCGGACATGGTTTGCAGTGCCTCCTTTATTGTACGCGCAGGGGTTGACGCGCCAGCTGTAATACCAATGTGCCGCAAGCATGCAAGCTCGCGTTGCAGGCCCCGCACTTGATGGTGATCTTCCACCAAATATGCTGGTCCGTGCACCTCGGCCACAGCCACCAGTTTTCGCGCATTGGAGCTTTGGCTATCACCCACGACAACCATTGCATCACAACACTGCGCCAACTGTGCAGCAGAATTCTGCCTAAGTTGCGTCGCATCACATATTGTATCATATATTTTCGCATTTGTACAGTGTTTTTTCATAATTTCTTTGCATTTTTTCCATTCTTGTGCCAAAAAAGTGGTTTGGACGACTAAAACAGGGCTTTGTTCTCCCTTGTTTTGGTAATTTTGCAAAAAATTCTCAAGTTGCGGCGCACTGCTCACCACCATGCAATCCCTTGCAACATAGCCGCGGATACCCACAACTTCGGGATGTTGCTCGTCGCCAACGATAACAACCAAGCCTTGCGCCTTGGCCACAATGGCATGGATTTTCTTTACAAAGGGGCAAGTTGCGTCGCAATAGTCTAGCCCCAGCGCAGCGATTTCGTTCATCACCTGCTGCGGCACACCATGTGCACGAATGACCAGTGTGTGCCCGGGCGGGCACTCCCCTGCTGTGTTCACCACCACCACGCCGCGGCGAAGTAAATCACCCGTGACCTGCTTATTGTGGATGAGTTCACCCAACAACGCCACAGGCTTGCCTTGCGCCAGCAGCTGCTCGGTTGCATCAACCGCGCGCTGCACGCCAAAGCAAAAACCACTATGTTGAGCAAGTATAATCGGCATAAAAATTCCTCTGCTAACCAGTATAGCATAGTGCAGCGCGTGTGTCAAGAAAAAAGCACCCCTCCGAAGAGAGATGCTTTGGTTTTAGGGATTAGCAACCGAACAGATACCAGCAAAAGATTTGACCCATTGCTCTGCCGCCAAGGAACATCAGCAGCGGAATCATAACACCAAGCGCAACTCCGCTCAGCACAGCAAACAGGACATGCCACCAGGGGCGACGACCGTCGGTGCAATCGCATTCGCCATTGCAAGTTGGGCATTGACCAGTGCAAACCTGGCAATCGCATTCTTCGCCGATAGGACGGCCACAGGGGCCACGGTCTACTTCTTCGCAATCACAGGTGTCGCCAAGGAGATTACCACAGGGGCCACGGTCGCCTTCTTCGCATTGGCAAGGGCCACCGATGAGGTTGCCGCAAGGACCACGATCGCCTTCTTCACAATCGCAGGTGTCACCAATGAGGTTGCCACAGGGGCCACGGTCGCCTTCTTCGCATTGGCAAGGGCCGCCGATGAGGTTGCCGCAAGGACCACGATCGCCTTCTTCACAATCGCAGGTGTCGCCAATGAGGTTGCCACAGGGGCCACGGTCGCCTTCTTCGCATTGGCAAGGGCCGCCGATGAGGTTGCCGCAAGGACCACGGTCACCTTCTTCGCATTGGCACGTGTCAGGGCAGGTGCACGCTGGTGGGCAGTCATGGTCGCGGCAATCCGGGCAGATCGTCGTTGTGCAATCGCAGCAATCGGCGATGCATTCATCGCCTTCGCAGATGCAGCAATCTTCGGTGCAGTGGATTACACAGTGATCACAGGGTGGGCAATCGCATTCAGGGATAGCCACAAACACGGGCTGCAATGTGGCGGTGTAGGCAACGCCATCTGCAATGCTTGGGTTCACCGCCAAACCTGCCACACCAAGTTGCAAGTTGGGCATGGTTGCAGGAGCATTAGCCCAAATCACATGAGAAAGATTCAGTTCTGTTTCTGCTGGCAAGGACGCACAGGCCCAGCCAAGGAAGATATAACCTTCGGGAGCGGTTGGCACTGGAACTGCAGCAATTGCAGCACCTCGAATACCAGTGCGCACAGTTGCGCCAAACACCAGTTCAAAGGTCACGGGGCTCCATTGAGCATAGAGATTAATCACAGCATCTTCGTCTTCGGCCAATGACAGATCACCAGAGATGAGTGCACCGTCGGGTTGCAGGCTCCAGCCGAGGAAGGTGTAGCCCGGGTTACTGTTCATAAACGCCGTGGTGGGCACTGTGATGGTGTAATCTTCACCTGGCTCACCAAGCCCGAAACCAGGCACCAAAGTTACATTGCCGCCGTTGGCACGATAAACAACGATGACTCTGGTCAGTTCGCAGTCGCAGCCGCAGTTCACGCACTCGCGTGGGCAGTCACATGGGCAATCGTTGATGCATTCGTCACCTTCGCAGGTGCAGCAATCGCCAGTGCAAACAACTTCGCAGTACTCGCACTCGAATTCACAACCACAGTCAGGTATTTCCACAAACACGGGCTCCAATGTGGCGGTGTAGTCAATGCCTTCTGCCGCACTTGCAGTTGGCGTCAAACCATTTACCAGCTGCAAATTGGGCATGGTTGCAGGAGCTGCAGACCAAATCAGATTAGTGTCGACCGCCCAGCCTACGAAAATATAACCAGCTTGTGTTGGTGCGGGAACCGCAGCAATGTCAGCACCCGTAACACCAGTGCGTGTGATTGGAGTGTCGCCATCATCAAACACCAGTTCAAAGACCAGTGCTTCCCATTGCGCAAACAGGTCGATCATGGATACGTTAGGCAGTTCAAAATCGTCGCCTTCTTCAAAGAGCGGGTTGGTTTCCGCATTGATCGCACTAGACAGTCGGGTCCAGCCGATGAAGCGGTAGCCGGGACGACCAAAGGTTGCAGCAGGCCATGTTGGCTCGTAATCTGCGCCTTGCGTGCCGCCAGACATTTCGGGCACTTCGCCGAGCACCAAACTGCCGTCAGCATTGGCACGATAGACAATGATGACATTGCCCGGCAACGCGACCACAGCGTTGAAGGTGATAGTGCGAATGGTGACCACTTCGCAGTCTTCGCATTCATCACCTAGGCAGCCTGCTTCTTCGCATTCATCCACTTCGGTTGTGATAACTGCGGCGAGGGAAACCATGGCGAGCACTTGGCCGATAGTTTTATCGGTGTCATAAGGAATAAAGACGGTAGCACCGTTCACTTCAACTTCCCAGCCGCGCAGTTCTTGGCCGGCGGGGATTAGGGGAAGCAACAAGTCAAGGTCTATCAAACTGGTGAACAGCTCTGTGTCCAGTATGGTCAAATCATAGTTGCTGTCGTCATCGTGAACTGGAACTATGCCTCGCATCAGGTTAATGGTGTATTCTTCCGCACCTGCGTCGTAGATGAGAATATAGGTGGTATTGCCGGCGATGGTGTTATACCAATGGAAATCGGTGAGGTCCGCAGGAATAGCCGGAGAAGTTGCGCCATCGCCCAAGGCGATAATGCTTGTTAGCAAAAGGCCATCCAATTGCAAGGGCTCAACGCGCACATTGTTGCGCATGCCAGCTTCAACCGCAATGCGTGCTTCGTTGTTGGGCAGTGTGCCGTTGTCGTTGAAGTTCACTTCGGTGGGCAGTGCGGGGCGCAGTGCGCCGCCCGGCAGACGAACCATATACTGCACGGTGGCGTAAACGTTGGTGCCTTGGGCAGCAATGTTGGGGATGGGCGCCACCAGAGTGGTTGGGTCATTGGGTGTGCCAAGCACGTTAACTGCTGCGCTCAGTGCAGCGCGGTGTGCAGTGACAGTTGCGGTGTTCGCAATTAGGTGTTGCGGTTGTGACCAAGGGCCGGTCAGCGGCCTTGCGGGCAGTTGCGTGCTGGCGGCAATTACTTGATTGCGCAGTGTTGTTTTGTTAACCCAGTTCACACCAATTTGAATGTGGTGACCAATGTTAACCTGGTTGGTAGTACCCGTTCCCGCGCCATTATACGTTCTGTGCCAAGCAGAAAACGGAACGACATATCCTTCCGTATGCAGAGCATTGGGAGGGCTGCCCGCAGTTCCCTCTTGCCAAAGGGTAGAAGTGCGGAAGTGAATACCCCTGTTATTGGCAGCCAAGGTGGCGTAATGTGCGCCTTCGCCCTGAGGGGGAGCACTTGGATTAATTTGGCTCCCCGAGCGAGATCCATACGCACCATCGAAACGCCCCGCCAGCGAGGTGATATTCCCTTGTCCAAGTTCCATTCTTACATTATCTCCGGTGCGATGACGCACAGAATATGTCAAGGAAAAACCTGGTATTGCATGACCATCCATACGTGCATCTACTACTATATTACCCATATGAAGACGCTGGGTATACATATAGTCTATTCTGCCGAGATGCAAATAGTTGCCACCATGAATAAGATGAAGATTTCCACGGGCATCGTGATCGGCAGGAGGGTTCCAACCCGCAGGAAATGGGATTTGCTGTTGAACAATCAGATTAAATTCTGGCCAACTGCGACCCCAAAGATTATCCTCCCAAAATCTTTCGGACGAATAACGGTTGCCAGTTGCAAATAAATTGTTGTGTAAACCAATAACTCCCACCATGCTTCCCATGTGGACGGTGTCGCCAGCACCGCGCTGTTGTCCTGCCGTGCCCACAATTCGCGCGTTGGGCGCCCAAACAACGGTGTAAGCTTGGGCAACGAATTCACCGGGGAAAGCAGGGTCATCGATTTCATAGGAGGCTGTCCAAGTGACAATGCGGGTATCCATAGGGGCTAGGTCGGCACCGGCACCAAATGTGCTGCGGCCAGATAAATCCGCAACTGGATTGTGATTGTTGGAGCGGTTTGCGGGCAATGGTTGATACGTAAACGACGTTGCCGGGCCCGGGAACGAAGGAAAGCCACCCGGTATATCTTGCAAATCAGGACCCTGCAACTGGTCATTCGTGATGCTCACCAGCCGCACGCGGGGGTCAGGGCTAGAAAAGTGCAGCCGCACATAGTCTTCAGCACCCACCTGATGTCCCGGCAGGATGTTGGAGATTTGATCGATTGTTCTGGTGAACCCTCGTGCAGCGCAAGTTACGCACATATTGGTTGCCGTGCAACCTGCGACTGTACATTCTCGATTACGCCCAGGCTGCGTGGTGGCCATTTGCAACCAGATGGTTTCGGGCGCCAAAAAGGTAATCAGGGGAATGTCTACCGCTGGCGCTTCGGTAGTAATCGTGTCTTCCGTGTCGAAGTTTGGGCTTGCAGATGCAGTTACGCTGGCAACAACAACCATCGTAAGCAGCATCGCCACGCTAAGCAAAATGCCTAGCCATCTTCTGCCGTGTTTTTTGACTGTGCTCATGTGTGTATTCTCCTCCTCAACTGTATGTCCCCTATTTTGGGGTGCATTTTAGTATAGCACGCATCTCACAGATTGTCAAGCAAAAAATTAATAAATATTCAACAAAATCGCTAAATCGGTTAAAACGCTTGCAACCCATCCGCAATTGTGTTATAATGCCTATATGAAATATAGGTATACATGGAGTGAAGCACATGAAAATTTCCGCAAAATCGCGCTATGCCTTGGCTGCACTGGTGCGCATGGGGCAAGCCCGCGCCGAAGAAACGATCACCGTCGTTTCGCTGTCTGAAACCCTCGGCATCTCAAAAATTTACCTTGAGCAGGTCTTCGCACTGCTCAAGCGCGGCGATATTGTGGTTTCCAGCAAAGGCGCGCAGGGTGGGTATCGTTTGGCACGCGCGGCGCACCAAATCACCGCATATGACATTCTGGCCGCTATTGAGGTTTCATTGTTCGAGCAAGCCGGCCCCGCCGCAGCCGACAAAGCCCCCGCCATTGAACATGCACTGCAAACGCAGCTGTTTGCGCCGCTTGACACCACACTGCACGAAACACTGCGCGGCATCACACTTGACGCACTGGTTGCCCGCACCGAAGAATACGGCAGCGAAGGTTATATGTACTATCTATAGAAAGGGGTCTGTATGAACATCGAAACAGCATGCGTGCATGGTGCGCGCAGCAAAAGCGTCACCGGTGCCATTGCCGTGCCGATTTACCAGTGCGCCACATTTGCACACCCTGCCGTGGGGCAAGACACTGGCTACAGTTACTCCCGCGTGCAAAACCCCACGCGCGAGCACGCCGAAACCCTCATCGCCGCGCTGGAAGGCGGGACGGTTGGCCTTGGCTTTGCCAGCGGCATGGGCGCGATTTCCACGCTGATGGAGCTGTTTGGGCCCGGCGATGAATTGATTGCCAGCGATGATCTTTATGGTGGAGCCATTCGCTTGTTCAACACACTTTCGAAAAAACATGGCATCACCGTGCGCTATGCTGACACATCGAACTTAACAGCCATTGAAGCTTGCCTGACAAACAGCACGCGCGCGATTTTTATTGAAACACCTACGAATCCTATGATGAAACTCACCGACCTAGTCGCTGTCAAGCAATTGCTGGCCGGACGAGATATTCTGATGATTGTGGACAACACATTTTTGACCCCCTGCCTGCTGCGCCCGCTCGCACTGGGTGCAGACATTGTGGTGCACAGCGGCACGAAATACCTCGCCGGGCACAACGACACCATGGCAGGCTTCATTATCACCGCCACGCAGGAGCTTGGTGATAAATTAAAGTTGTTGCAAAAAACCACCGGGGCAATTCTTTCGCCATTTGATGCGTTTTTGGTTACGCGCGGCATTAAAACCCTTGCCCTGCGCATGGAAAAAGCCCAAGCCAACGCGCAAGAAATTGCAATATGGCTGAGCACACAGCCTAACGTTAAGCAAGTGTATTACCCCGGCATGGGCGCGATGATTTCGTTTGCCGTAGATAGCATGCAAACAGCGCACAACGTGCTCAATCGCGTGCAGCTCATTTACTTTGCCGAAAGCCTCGGCGGCACCGAAACACTCATTACCTATCCCCTCACCCAAACCCACGCCGATGTGCCCGAACACGAGCGACGCGCACGCGGCATTGACGAAACTCTGCTGCGCATCTCGGTGGGGGTTGAACATGTGCAAGATCTGCTTGCGGATTTAGAGAGGGCACTGGCATGACCTATAATTTTAATGAAGTCATTGATCGGCGCGGCACGAATTCACTGAAATACGATTTCGCGAAAGAACGCGGTAAACCCCATGATCTGCTGCCCCTTTGGGTGGCTGACATGGACTTCCAAGCCCCCCGCGAAGTCCTCGATACCCTAGTGCGCTGTGCACAACACGGCATTTTTGGCTACACAGAAACGAAAGACGATTACTTCAACGCAGTGCGCAACTGGTTTTTGTGCAACTTTGATTTCGCCTCGCAATCCGAATGGCTCGTGAAAACACCGGGCGTGATGTTTGCTGTTGCGGCGGCCATCAATACCTTCACCCAACCGGGCGACGGCGTGCTGATTCAGCAGCCGGTGTACTACCCCTTTTTCGGCTGCATTGAAGACTGTGGCCGCCGCGTGGTGAACAATGCGCTCGTTTACGAAAACGGCGCTTATCACATTGACTTTGATGACTTTGAACGCAAGCTGGTGCAGCACAGCGTAACACTATTCATTCTGTGCAGCCCGCATAATCCCGTGGGGCGTGTGTGGACTGCCGACGAACTACGTCGTTTGGGCGAAATTTGCCTACGTCACAATTGCCTTGTGCTCAGCGACGAAATTCACTGTGATTTTACCTGTGTCGGTTATAAACACACTATATTCGGCAGTTGGGATGAAAAGCTGCTGGATAACACGATACTTTGCACCGCACCCAGCAAAACGTTTAATTTAGCGGGATTGCAAGTGGCGAATATCTTCATTGCCAACGAAGATATCAGAAAGAAATTCATCCAAGGCATTGACCGCACGGGCTATAGTCAGTTGAACACCATGGGCTTGGCCGCTGCACAAAGTGCTTATGAACACGGTGCTGATTGGCTGGCACAACTGCGGGTTTATCTGCAAGGTAATCTAGCCTTCGTGCGTGATTTTTTGCAGCAACATTTGCCGCAGATCAAGCTCGTTGAACCGCAGGGAACTTACTTAATTTGGCTGGATTGCAGCGTATTGGGCCTTGCGCAGCAACAGCTTGACGAATTAATCGTCAACAAAGCCAAGCTGTGGCTAGACAGCGGCACGATGTTCGGGCCGGAAGGCAAAGGATTTCAGCGTATCAACATCGCCTGCCCGCGTGCTGTGCTGGCGCAGGCGTTAACACAACTGAAGGAGGCTATCGATGACTAGAACTGAAGCATGGGCACTGCTGTGCCAATACAACAAGGGTGAGTTTCACCTCAGCCACGCATTAACCGTGGAGGGCGTAATGCACTACTTTGCCAATGAACTGGGCTTTGCTGACGAAGCAGACTTCTGGGCCATGGTTGGGCTGCTGCACGACCTTGACTTTGAGATGTACCCAGACGAGCACTGCACAGCCCAGCAGCGCATCATGCGCGAACATGGCCTAGACGAAGCACTCATTCGCGCAACGGCCAGCCATGGCTACCTGCTCACGGTGGACATTGCACCTGAACATACCATGGAAAAAGTGCTGTATGCCGTGGATGAACTGACGGGGCTCATCGGCGCGGTGGCACGCATGCGGCCGTCCAAAAGTGTGATGGATTTAGAATTGAAGTCTGTGCGCAAGAAATTCAAGACGCTCAACTTTGCGGCAGGCTGCTCACGCGAGGTCATCGAACGCGGTGCCAATATGCTCAACTGGACCTTGGATGAGCTGATTGAGCGCACCATTCTGGCCATGCGTGCGGTGGAAGAAAGCGGGTGCCTTGATGAACTTGTTGTTTGACGGCGCATTCGGCACGTATTACATTGAAAAAAACAACGACTTTGCACCCTGCGAGTGCGCAAACCTCACCAACCCGCAGGCTGTGCTTTCCATTCACAACGAATACATCGCCGCGGGCGCAAACGCCATCAAAACCAACACATTTGCGGCAACGGATGAAGAAATCATCGCCCGGGGCTATGCATTGGCCAAACAAGCTGCTGGAAGCAGCACAACGGTTTTTGCCAGCATTGGCCCAAAAGCAGATAGCGAAGAATATCTTGCGGTAGCTAGACAGTTCATCGCGCTGGGGGCCGCACAGTTTTTGTTCGAAACACAAGCGAGCTTCGAGCCATTGTTGCCCGCGCTGCAAGTCATTCACACCCAAGTGGAAAATGCCACGGTGATTGTTTCCTTCGCTGTTTCACGCGATGGCTTCACACCCAGCGGCCAAGCCTACAAAGCCTTGATAACCCAAGCCGCCGCCTGCCCATTTGTCACCGCCGTGGGGCTCAACTGCGTGTGCGGCCCTGCGCATATGTTAGATCTTGTTAGACAGTTGGGTTCGTTTGCCAAACCCCTAGCTGCCATGCCCAACAGCGGCTATTCCACCGTGGTCAACGGTCGCACGGTGTTTAGCAACAACGCGCAATACTTCGGCGAAAAACTGTTTGAAATCAAACAGGCAGGCGCGAGTATTCTTGGTGGTTGCTGTGGCACCACACCCGAGCACATCAAGGCCATTGCAGCGGGCACGATAAGTTCAGCGCCAAAACCTGCGGTTTACACAACACCTTCATCAACACAAGCAAAGCTTGCAAAAAAAACTATTGCTGTGGAACTTGACCCGCCCATGGACTGCGACTCGGAATTCGTTTTGCACGCCGCGAGGCAGCTAAATCTGGCAGGCGTGAATACCATCACCGTGGCGGATTCTCCCATGGCCAAAACCCGAGCAGATAGCTTCCTCACTGCCGCGCTTATTAAACGCGAAGTCGGCATTGACGTGTTGCCGCACCTCACCTGCCGAGACAAAAATTTCATTGCCATCAAAGCTGCATTGCTGGGTGCGAGTTTTTATGGCATCAATCAGGTGCTCGCCATCACCGGCGACCCCGTTGTGCATGCCGAAAATTACCGCAACCCCGGTGTGTTCAACTTCAATTCCAAGCAGCTCATCCGTTACATCAGCAACCTCAACCGCGAAGTGTTTACGCCGCGCGAATTCGCTGTGGGTGGTGCGCTGAACGTGAATGCACCGCAATTTGAAAAAGAACTCGCCCGCGCAACAGAAAAAGTTGCCGCTGGTGCAAGCTTTTTATACACACAACCGTTGTTTTCTGCGCAGTCCATTGCGAATTTCAAGCAAGCTAAACAAGAGCTGGACTGCAAGCTCTATGCCGGAATCCTGCCGGTGGTCAGCTATAGAAACGCAGTGTTTCTCAACAACGAGGTCGTCGGCATTGACGTGCCTCAGCATCTTGTAGATCGCCTGCAAGACCAAACGCCGCAGCAAGCACGTGAGATTTCCATTGCATTTTGCCAGCAAGTGATGCAAAATGTTTACGACGACGCAGATGGCTTTTACTTCATCACCCCCATGAAAAAAGTTGACCTGATTTGCGACTTAATTGCAAGGAGTTTTACATGACACGATTACAGTCAGAACAAAATCCAACGCCGCGCACATCTTTAATTGAATTTACTAAGCATAATCTTCTCATTCTCGACGGCGCCATGGGCACCATGCTGCAAAGCGGCCATGACGCAAAGGCGGTGCACGAAGCCTATCTTGCCGCTGGCGCAAACGTGATACTCACCAACACATTTCATCACAAAACAGATGAAGATATTCACGCCGCTGTGCAGGCTGCAAAACAGGCCATCGGCGATCGCCAAGCCTTTGTTGCGCTGGATATTTCCCCCACCGGCCAGCTGCTGGAGCCGATGGGCATGCTCAGTTTTGATGATGCCTATGCCATGTTCAAACGGCAAGTGCTTGCGGGCGTGCAGGCAGGCGTGGATGCGATATACATCGAAACCATGACCGAGCTGGGCGAAGCGCGCTGCGCTGTGCTTGCCGCCAAAGAAAACTGCGATCTGCCTGTGTTCTGCACCATGTCATTCGAAGAAAACATGCGCACCTTCACTGGTGTTGATATTCCATCCATGGCATTAACGCTAAGCGGTTTGGGCGTGGATTTCATCGGTTTGAATTGCTCTGTTGGCCCCGCGCAGATGAAAGCCATGGCCGCACAACTGCTGCAATGGACAGACTTGCCCGTGATCATCAAGCCAAATGCCGGTTTGCCAAAAATCGAAAACGGCAAGACTGTGTTTGATGTGACACCCGAGGTTTTCGCCGCGCAAATGACGGAAATCGCTGCGTTGGGCGTGGCGGGCATTGGCGGCTGCTGCGGCACCACACCTGCGTTTATTCAAGCAATCTCAACGCTCAAGCGCCAGCAAAAGCCAGCTATTGAAATTCCAGCGGCGGTGTGCTCGGCCACAAAAACAGTGCTGCTAGACCGCGTGCGCGTGGTGGGCGAGCGCATCAATCCCACGGGGAAAAAGGCGTTTCAACAAGCATTGCTAGACGACGACTTGGACTACATTGCCGAGCAAGCCATTGAGCAAGTGGAAGCCGGTGCGGACATTCTGGATGTCAACGTTGGCATGCCGGGCGTGGACGAACCCACCATGATGGCCAGCGTCGTCACACATGTGCAGAGCATGGTGCATGCGCCCCTGCAAATCGACAGCACAAACCCCGCCGCTATTGAAGCCGGGCTGCGTGCTTGCCGCGGCAAAGCGATTGTTAACTCTGTGAACGGCGAGGAGAAGTCGCTGCGCGAAATTCTGCCGCTGGTGAAGAAATACGGCGCGGCAGTCATTGGGCTAACGCTTGATGAAAACGGCATTCCGCCCACTGCACAGCAACGCCTTGCCATCGCCGAGAAAATCTTGGCCGCCGCGCTTGCGCATGGCATCCCCCGACAAGATGTCTTCATTGATTGCCTGGCACTGGCCGCAGGCGCCGAGCAGAGCATTGCCTATGCAACCATTGATGCCATTAGACTAGTGAAAGAGCAGCTTGAGCTGAAGACAACATTGGGCGTATCTAACGTATCCTTCGGTCTGCCCGCACGCGAGAAACTCAACCAGACCTTTCTTTCGCTCGCGCTGGCGAACGGCTTGGACTTACCCATTCTCAACCCCAACAGCACCGCCATGTTAGACACCATTGCGTGCTTTCATCAGCTGAAAAACATCGATAAAAACAGCGATGCCTATATTCAACGTTTTCACCAAGCAACGCAAGACTCACCCTCGAATGACATCGCCTATTTCATTCATAATGGCCTGCAAGAAGAAGCCCGTGCCGCTGCTCAACAACTGCTGCGTGAACACGCTCCGTTGGCCATCGTCAACGAAATTCTTCTGCCTGTGCTGGACGCCGTAGGCAAACAATACGAAACCGGCGCGATTTTCCTGCCACAGCTCATGCGCAGCGCGCAGGCCGCCAAAGCCGCGTTCGACACCGTGAAAGAAAATCTGCCACCTAAAGACACTGTCGACGGCGAAACTATCCTCCTCGCTACGGTGGAAGGTGATATCCACGACATTGGCAAGAACATCGTGAAGGTTGTGCTAGAAAACTACGGCTATCGCGTCATCGACTTGGGCAAAGATGTGCCTGCCGCGCAGGTGGCTGAACAAGCCCTGCACCACAACGCCAAACTCGTAGGGCTAAGCGCGTTGATGACCACCACACTTGTCGGCATGGAAAACACCATCAAAGCCGTGAAGCAGGCCAGCCCGAACACTGCTGTCGTGGTGGGCGGGGCAGTGCTCACCACAGAGATCGCGCAACGCATGGGCGCAGATCACTACGCCAAAGATGCCATTGAAGCAGTTGCCATTGCGAAAAAAACGCTTGACAATTCTTGAAATCCATGCTATGTTTAAACAACACTGAAGCATGGAGGGTTCCACATTGAACGCAAACTATTTTTGCACCTGGCATTTGATGTACTGGTTTCCCGAAAACGGAAGCGTCCCCAACTTGCAAACTCGCGATGTGTTATGTGATGAGTTGCTATTCGGCGAAGACGGCATTGCGGTTAGACATTATCCGGAAGTGCGTAGCGGTTTATATTTGCTGCTGGACGACGGCTGGGATGTGCGCAGCAGCCAAGGCAGTACATTGCCGGAAGAGGTGTGGTTTAAACCCTACATCGGCTCGTGCCAGCTGAGCGAAGAGAAGTTCCCCGGCTATGGCGAAACACCGCCCGAACGCCTGAAAACACTCAGCGAAAAAGTGAAGGCACTGGGCTGGCGCGGCCTCGGCATTTGGATTAGCCCCACTGTCTCCCCTCACCCGGATGTGGAGGGCCACGGCAGCCGCTTCGCGGATTTCTTTCGCACACGCATGGAGTGGAGCAAACACGCCGGCGTGAGCTACTGGAAAGTGGACTGGGGCGACTATGACATGAGCGACAAACACCGCAAGTTGCTTAGCAAACTCAAAGCCGAGATTTACCCCGAGCTGGTCATGGAGCACGCCTACAACCGCAAGGCCTATCATCCCAAGGGCGCAGAAACCCGCTTTGGTCTGGCTATTCACCGCCACCGGCTGGCCTATTCCGATGTGCTGCGGCTATACGATGTGGCCTTTGCGCTGTCAATTCCCACCACGCTTTCCCGCGTGGCGGCATTGTTGACACACCCAGTGAAAATCAAACCCGGCTGTCTGGGCTTGATCAATGCAGAGGATGAACTTTATCTCAGTGCCGCACTGGGCCTTGCCTTTGGCGTTATGCGCTTTGATATCGGCGACGCGGCCATCAACAGCGAGCCCAACTGGGCATTCGGCGGCGAGGGTGACTTCCCCGCCACGCGTCCCGCTCGGCGGCAACATGACGAAGTGCTGCGTGCCGTTCGCTGGCAAACGGAGTTCGCACCCGCCTTTCGCGCTGACTTGGGCAACACTACGATATCACACGAACAAGGCGAGGACCGCTGGCGATTTACGCCCGATGAAACCTGGGAGAAGGCGCTGCACCAAAGCGAAGAGCCCTTCATGCAAAGCGCTCCCCTTGTTGTTGCCCGCAATGTGGCTGCCCCGCAAGTCACCGCCTGCGACGGGGCACCACCCTATCTCGTGGCATGCCGCAACCCCAATGGCGCATTGAGCATTGCTGCGCTGGGCCGCGTGACCCCACAACGGAGCTATGTTGCGCCAAAAGCGGATGTGCACTGGCACGTTGGTGCAAACAGCGGCGCGGTTGGCGTGTTCGGTCACTTCAAATCGCTCACGCTGCAATTTGACGCACCAGCCACGGGCAAGAAAATACTAGCCAAAGACTTGTTGCAGGATAGCTGGACTGATATGACGAGCCAAGTGCAGGTGCAAGGCAACGCCATTACCTTAGATGGCGCATGGATGCAAGCACTGTGCCAAAACCGTCCGGGTGATTTCTCGGAACCTGGGCTGGTGCTGCAAGTCGGCGAGCCCGAAAATTTCACGCCGGTTGCAACGCCCGCGGCGAAAATCAAGCGCCCATTATTCGGCTGGTTGTGTGTTGCGCAGCTGAACATCGCAGGCAGGTTTAAGGCCTTTGGCGTTAAGCTGCACGCTAAAAATAAACAGCGCAAGCACACCGGCTACATTCAATAATGCAACGTGTAAAATGTAGAGTGTAGAAGAAACATCTCTACATTTTACATCTACATTCTACATGACAAGGAGCACGTAGATGGGCAAGATCAACGACATTCTCTCGCAAGTGCGCCAGCGCGAGCACGAAGAAGGCCGCCTGAGCGTGAAAGAGTACATCTCGTTTGCGCTCACACAATTTGGCTTGGGCAGCATTGGCGCTGTGCCCGGTGGCCAGCGCATGTTGTTCTACACCTCCATCGGCATTCCCGCCACGCAAGCCGGTTTGATTATGACCACCTCCGGCATCTGGGATTTATTCAGCGACCCCGTGGTGGCCACCATCATCGACCGCGGCAAACTCGACCCCAAGCGACCCAACCGCGGCAAGTTCACGCGCTGGCTTGCACCCATGGTGCCGTTTTTCGCCATGGCATCGGTGCTGATGTTCATCAATCCGCCGGTCAATAGCATCACGGCTAAGATTGTGTTTTGCTTTTTGGCCTATTTCATTTTCGAAGTCTTCTCCACGTTTGTGAACATCTCTTTCCAAACCATGCGCGTGGTGATGAGCCCGCTGCAAGACGAACGCAGCAATTACATCACCTTTGGCAACATCTCAGGCTTGCTCACCGGCGCACTGCCGGGGCTCATTCCCTTGGCATTTAGCCTCCTAGCTGAGGGCAACGATGCTCAACCGGCCATGCTGCGTGCAAGCAGCTTTTTCACCGTGATTGCCATCTTTTTTGCGGTGCTGGGCATGGTGCCTGCGCTGTTTTCCAAACACCTCAAGGAGCGCGTGTTTGCACCAAAACGCAGCGATCGTTTTTTTGAAAACGTGCGCACTTTCTTCAAAAATAGATACTTCCTACTGCTGTGGACCTCCAACATCCCCAACCTGCTTGCGGGCGTGAGTTGGGTGGCCGCACCGTTTTTCTTCATCTACAGCGTGGGCGATTTTTGGTGGCAAACCGTGGTATGGACTGCTAGCGGCGTGCCCACCTTTCTGGTGATGCTGCTGTCGCCCCTGGTGCTCAAGCGCTTTCAGCCACGCACGGTGTCCATCTTCAGCCGACTGCTGAATGCCGGCTGCAAACTTGGCGTGTTTTTCATCACCGGCGCGCTGGGCTACACCACCATACCAGGCTTGATTGTGCTCGTTGCCTTGTTCACGCTGTCGTCTATCCCAAGCGGCATTCAAGGCATTGCTGACGACATCTGCAACATCAACACCTTTGACTACACCGAGTGGAAAACCGGCGAGCGTGCCGAGGCCACCACCTTTGTGGTGGGCGGAATGTTCAGCAAAGCCATCAACCATCTGGCACCGCTGATTGCCGGTGTGCTCATGGCTCGCGCAGGCTTTGTGTCGGCCGCAGAAGGCGTGAGCGTCACACAAGCACCACATACGCGCGACGCCCTGTTTGCGTTCTACACGATTTTCCCCGCCATTGCTGTGTTGCTGGGTACTATCCCCTATTTCCTGTATAAGCTGCAAGGCCCCATGTTTGATCAAGTGCAGGCCGACTTGGCCGAGCGCAGAAAAATCGCGAAAGAGAGTGACATCGATGAAAGTTAATCTAAACGACATGCTGTTGTATGGCTTTGAAAGCCGCGGCAATGTGATTATCCCGCCGCATTACCAACCCAAGAAATTCAGCGGCGACACCCTGCTGTGGCTGTTGCCCAAAGACCCCGAACAGGGGCAGGCCGTCAAAATCTCCTGCGGGCATTATACGGTGAAAAACGGGCAGGTAGACTTCATCGGCGGCTATACGCAAGAGGAATATCCCGCGCGACCTGCCTGCGATTTTTTTGGCAAGCGCATCAAACTGGACATTGCCTACGGCGATGTGTTTGAGCAAGCCTATGCGCGGTTTTACTGGGATAATCTGCTGCCGCAAATTGCCGAGCGCACCATGATGCGCTGCAAGCTTGATGTGCGCGATGGCTATGTGCTTTCCACGCTGAACAAAAAAGCCTACGCAGGCACCTACCCTGCCGTGGACCACGAGTTCCACATGAAGGGACGCTTTGCCGTGAGCGGCGCAGCGGAGGCAAGCTTAATCAGAAGAATGCTTGAGTTGCAGCTAAAAATCATGCGCGAAGACAAAACCGCAAGCAGCAAAAATGTCTGTGCCGTGCAACCCAGCCGCGCGCGGGAATATGACGTGTGGCGCGACAGCCGTGACCGCAAAAACAAAGCGCAGATGTTCCGCGTCACCGCCAACATTGAATTCATCGAGGGCATATACAACTACTATTGCCTGACCAAAGATATTCACTTTTTGCGCACCCATATTCACGCAACGGAGCGCAATTGTGCCTATATCGAAAGCTTCATCCGCCCAGATGGTCTGCTGGATTCGCATGTGTATTACGAAGACCAAGTCATCAAAGACGGCCCGGTGGCACAGGCGCAATGCTTTGCAGTGCATGCGTTTCGGCTAATGGCGAAGCTGGAAACCCTACTTGGCCGCAGCGAAAGAGCCGCGCATTATTCCGAATTGGCCGAAACACTGGGCGATGCGATGCAACTGTTTTGGGACAGCGACAAAGGCCGGTTTATCGACTGGATTGACAGCCATGGCGTGGCACACGATCACATCCACCTGCTGGCTAATCAACTGCCCACTATGCTGGGCCTTGCATCTGCAGAACAAGCACAAAAATGTGCCGATACCATTCAGCAGCACAGCGACATTTGGGCGAAGTTCCCCAGCTTTGTTGCGGCAAACATTGAGAATTACACCGAAAGTGAAATCGGCACCGGCGGGCCTTACGACTTGTGCGCAGCCGGACGCTATTGGTGCTGGGATGCGGAATTCCTCGCCTGGCAAAACAATGGCGACACCCTGTTGTGCCAGCTGCTGCAAGTGGCCGAGCAAGCCAAGCTCGACGACTTTCTGATGGGCGAGCGTTATGACATGAACTATGTGTACTATCAAGACGACAAGAACTGGCACGGCGCATCGCTGTATTATGAGTATCCCAATGTGTTTTTGTATGTGCTGGTGTGTCACTATCTTGGCGTTCGGCGTGGATTCGACTGCGACTTGGTGCTCAAGCCATTGATTGCGCAAGGCACCATTACTCTAGAGAACTACGGCATATCATACAGCGTGGACGATGGCAAACTCAGCCTGCACAACATCAGCCACCAGCCGCTCAGCATTGATCTGCCCGATCTGGGCAAGCGCATTGTGCTGCGCCCAGGCCAAACAAGCACAGTTTAGACGCTAAACGAATGAACTGTAACCTATGCGTCAATAATAACCTTGACATTTCTGTAATACTGTTGTATACTGTAAGCAACCAGAAAGAAAGAGGTATTGCTATGAAAAAGATTCTGTCCATCGGCATTATCGTGTTGCTCGCACTGGCTCTTGTGGCCTGCGGCAGCCCAGCGTATTCAACCGAAGAGCCAACCACCACAACCCAAGCAACAACTACCGAACCTGAAATCGACCATGACATCCTGTTTAACGTTTGGGTGGATGGCCAAAACGTGCCCAACTCGAGCGTGCTGCGCGATGAAGAGTATTTCACCACGCATGTGTCGCTGCTGCCGGTGCTGGCTATGCTTGACCTTGCTGTTGACATGGAAGACGGCGTGGTGACCATGACCGGCTTGGACGGACGCAGCATCACATTCACGATTGGCAGCAACGAGTTTGACGTGAACGGCGAAACCGTGCAGTTGGATGCTGAATCCCTGCGCCCAGACGATGATGGAATTTACGTCCCAGTGGCGTTTTTTAGAACGGTGTTTGGCGCAGCTTCTGTTTCCGTGATGACTGGCGAAGTGTACATCAGTACACACGCAACGGATGATATGTTCTAGGCAAGCGCATCGTGCTGCGGCCAAGACAAACTGAAACATTCTCCACATAAAATATCCCCCATGCTCATCGTTTGCATGGGGGTTTGTTTCTGATTTAATCAATTAGGCGCGTTTTAACAGTATTGATGGTATTTTTGCGAAACCCCTCTGCCGCTGCGCGGCATCTCCTCTAAGCCCACCCCACAAATGCAAGCATTTGCGGGGACCCCGGAGGGGAGACCCTGGCGAAACTCAACCTTTCAGATGTTGCCAAGGGCTCCCCTGTAGGGGAGCTGGCGCGCTGTAAGGCGTGACTGAGGGGTTTGCATGTCAATACAAAAGTCTAAAATAGCCATTACTTAAAAGCTGCCTTTTACCTCTTCTTCTTCCATGTCAACCCATATATTATAGCGCTTGGTGGTAAATTTTAAAACACAATAATTCGGGTCGTCTATCCCTTGTGGAAAATGCTCTTCCAGTCCTGAATACCAAGTTTCTTTTTTCAGCTCCACGTCGGTTACGATTTCAATATCACCTACCAGCGTAATGTTGTAGTACGCACCACCCTCATAATCATCATCAAAGATGCACACACATGCGCGGCTATTCGCTTGGGCGCGTTTTGTTTTGTTGCAGTCAAGGGAAGCACCAAAGGTAATTTGACGAATACCATCGGCTTTGGAAATAGACAGCGTAGACGTTGTGGGGTATCCTTCGTGATCTAACAGCGACAGTGTAACCCCTACGCCCATGTTCTCCGCTGCCGTTTTGCTTTTGATAATTTCTGCTGCTTTTGTGATTGCTTTATTGCTCATGTTGTTTTCTCCTAATCTTTGTTTGTCAATATAGTATACCACATATAAGACGACAACAGTGTGTCATGTTAAAATATGAATTTTTTGCGAACTTTTTGGTCGAGAAAATGCGACAAAATTCGACCGTTCGCAGCTTAGGCGTGCAAGTGTTTTGGTGATAATTTCACAAAGAATCCGTTGACTTTTCTGCGATTTTATAGTATAATTAAATTAGTTATAAGTTTTGCAAGCCACCAGTTAGCCGACGATCCTCTTTTGGTTTTTAGAAAGGGAGCAACATGATGAAAACTCGTAAGTATCTAAAACGGTATTTAAGCCTGCTGTTGTGTGTAGTGCTGTTAGCAACTTCTGTGCCATTTGCGGCGCAGGCGGTTAACTCGCCGCTCAACGACGCACAAATCCGCGCGTTCGTGGCAGCGTTAACCATTCCGGATCCCCACGCGCCGGGACGGGTAACGGTACGCCCTGAAATTGAGGCACTCAGTTGGAATGTGAACAATGACCCCGAACATCGCTGGACGAGGTCGCACCAAACACGCATTGCAACAGCGACCACCACAGTGCCCCACACATTCATTCCCGTGTTGCAGGCATATCAGGTGATCGCCAACCACAGCTTTGACAGAACACCCATTTCGTTGCATGCAGACGAAACGGTGCGCGGTGCGTTTGGCATGCCGCCTTCGCTCAACGCGGAAATCCGTCATAGGATTTACACGCTCTACCCTGAGCTGGAGCATGATGGCACATTGTTTTGGCTGCTGGGCGGCGGGGTGCTGGGCACCGGTGCGCTGACCGGCCAAAGCCAAAACATTGCTGGCGGCGGCCAATGGATTAACGGTGGCGTGCGTTCACAAGGGCGCACGGGCACTCGCTTGGTGAATAAAACCGACAGTGATTTTGGCGGCGTATTTGCCGGCGGTATTTCAAACAACAACCTCGATTCCACTTGGTTCCTAAACGGCACACAAACAAACATGGATACAGCGGGCCGCGGTCTGGTTGGAGTTCAAGTTGAAATGAGTGTGCTTGAGCTTTATCGCTCGTTTGCAACCATTGATGTCCTCCCCAATGGCAACGCAAACAGAAGATATCAACTGAACGTTCGCTTGGTCAATTTTCCTGGCCGTCAACAAAATGGATTCCCCACCTGGAATGTCCACTACACATGGATTATCAATGGACATACCGGTGCAAACGCGAGCGGCATAAACACGGCTGCTGCATGGAATAACGCATTCACCGTCACGAGCGACATGCCGTTTAACCTAGCAAACGGCAGGCAGCGTTTGGTCGATTACCGCAATGCCACCATGGTGCAGCAAGGCGGCCAATGGCGTCCGCTGGCGCTTAATGATATTCGCGTGATGAGCCATGCGCAACTCATTACATTAAGAGCAAACCTCGACAGCGCCAGAACCAACATGACCACCGCGCAAATGGGCGCCAATCACAACGAAATCCTCACGCATTTTGGGCTGATGAGCATGGCAGAATCTCTTGCGTTGCGCAATATGATTAACAATGCCATTCTTGCCTTTGAATCCAATCTGATCAATTATGCAAACTTCTTCCACAGCCTTGATTCCAGCGCCATGGGCGTGATTCCCGATGCACAAACGGCTGTTTTCTTAAACGACAGCGCAGTGCAACCCAGCAACGACGCACTTGATCCGCGTGCTTCATTTGGTCCTGAGGGCTTTGGCTTCACGCTGGATGAATTGTTTGACCTGTATCGCGACGCATTCATTCACCACAACATGATGCTTGCCGCTTCGCAAGACACCAGCGCACAAGGCTTGGCTATTTGGGCCAATGTGCAGTCAATGGCCGCAAGCTCCACCCCGCCTTTCGTCATTGATATTGCCCTGCAGGCAGAATGGCTGGATAATCTCAGCCGTGTCGTTCAGCGTTGGGATATCTGGAACATGCGCGACCATATGGTTGAGTTGTTGGCCGCAAGCGAAAACTACAGCGAAGGCCGCAATCCAAACCTCGACCCCGATTGGCTGCCTGACCCCGATAATCCACTTGATCCCGGCGGCATATTCGGCGACAGCAATTATACCCATCCATTGTGGCGCATTGAACTTTGGGAAGAAACCATACGCGGCGACCTAGGCTGGATTGCCGTAAAACGCCAGCTTGGCCATGGTCATTTCGTAGATGCAATCATCGGCAGCACAACACTTGATGCCTATGATGATCGTTTATCTGCGCTGCACCGCGAAATCGACTTCCGCGATGCACTGGGCTTTAGCGAAAACACTTGGTATTCTTACCGCGACTTCTTTATGCCGCTGATGGCCGCCCGGCCATTCCATGATTGGTCGCCGCAGCGTGTGATGCAAACACTCAATGACCAAACGCCGCACCCCAACACACCAAGGCCCGCATATAGAGGCGTGCTTGCCAACCGCGATGTTTACAATGCGCTCAGCGCACAAGCCGCAGCCTATTTTGGCAGCACAGCACCCGGCACGCCATGGTATGAAATCTATGGTGGCGGTTTTGCGGATAAAATCGACACATTGGTCGATTCACTCTACGATGCCATTGCGGTCACCCTTGCGCTGCGCACGCGCGACGCAATGAATATCATCAATGGTCTAGCCGATGCAGACCACATTGATGCACAAAGCATCATTCCCGAATTGCAGTTGCAGCACCCTGACACCAATGCACTGATCAATGTGTTTTCGTGGTCCACAATGGATACACTTAATCGGTTGATTGCCGGGCTTGGCATTGACCACAATGCCACGATAGCTGCCCCGGGCTTAGACCCCTATCTTTTCCTTGCCAATCAAGCTCGCTTGAATCAAGTGCAACTGGATGATTACGACAACACAACCGCACTGCGACATTATCGCTTTTTGCGCAACCATTTGCACGCATTGCACCAGCAATTCTTAGACAATCCGCATCAGTTTTTCCGCACCACGGTTTTGGATGCTCCGCGTCGGGCAGCAAGACCTGACGACATTCGCCCCTATCATAACTACAACTGGCCCGAAAACATCAACGACCCCGGCAAACAGGGCTTGTATGACATCGTTGACAGGCTGGACAGCTTGCTTACCAATGATGTTTCGCCCTTGATTGCAGGTCTAATTGACTTTGGCTTTAATTTCCCCGATGAATTTATGGGAGGAATTAGCCTGCACCAAAGCCCGCTTAATCTAGGTATTCTCTTTGACGACATGCTGTATAGCATGGTCTATAGCGACGCGACGCTCAACATGCTCATTCAGCTGGTCTTCCCGATGATCGTGGATATGCTGGAAGAGCTTTGGGTAACCATGATCATTCCAATGAATGGCCGCAACCGCATTCCGCTTGACCCGATTTCCACAGGCTTCCCCTTGGGCACCGTCACGGTGCGCAACCTTGACCTGCGCTTCCATTCCTTGTGGCGCATTCTAAACGACGGCCCCAACAACAACCGCTCAGCTGCCCGGCTGCGTGTGTATCCCGATTTGCTTTCGCGCTCAATCAACGCCACGCAATTCCCGCAGGCGCACAGCGCATTGCTGCAAGGCTCGAACTTGGGCAACGGCACCGGTCTGGGCGGGGGTGCCCATTCTCGCTTTAACGTGAGCCTTGATGGCCCGATCATGTATCCAACCAATGCATGGTCTCCCATCAGCTCACCGCATCTCTATGATAGCGAAGGCAACCTCAACCTTTATTGGGGCATCGATTCTCTGTCTGGCAATGCACGCGAAGACCGCTTCCGCTTGGCACTCAGCCAAGTGATAGATGGCGTTTGGCCGCTGCTTGAAATCCTGCTGCTGAACCGTGACCGCGTCTTTGACCAAAACGGCGAAGCAGTGTTTGTGCACGGCGGCACGGCCAGTGCATGGGTGCCCGGCGGCTTTGGCCTTGAGGGCCAAGGCACGGTGGACATTGACATCAACGGCATTGCGGGCTATCAGCAATTGTTGCTGCCTATCTTCGAGCTGTTGCTGGGCGAAAATTTGCTGGGCACTGACCCAAGCAGACCTGCCCAACTTGGTCAAAACCTGCTGCGCACCACCGCACAACTCAATGCAATTAACACGCCAGTGCAGCTGGTAAACGCGATTCTCGACCCCGTGAACGAAGCAATTTTCCGCCTAACTTCGCAGCCAATTTCGTATTTGGTGAATTTGCTGCCGAACTTGGCCTATGCGTTTTCCACACACCGCATTGAGCGCCTGTTTGACGGCATGGCCGCAGATATTAATCTTGAAGTGCACGACAACAGTGGCCCGGGTGCCAACCGCACCTACATTGGCGCACGCCACTGGGTAACATTGAATCAGTACGTCAACATCACCAACATGGTGGTTGGCAACTTAAATGATGCACTGCCATTTGAGCCGATTTCATTGGATGTGCGCGACATGCTGTTTGACTTCATCGATGTCAATCTGCTGCGTGATCCGCTGACGATTGTTGATATGATCATGGCGAACTCAGATTCATATCTGCCACCGATTAACTTGGCAAGGCTGGCGACTTACGGCACCATGCTAAGCAGCGGTGTTGGCGGCACCGGTTTGGCCACCACTCGCCCGGTAGGTAATATCAGGCGTTATATTCGCGCGAATCAGGCCGACGTTGTTAATTTCATCTTTTCCTGGATATTAGGAAGCGGATTGCTGGACAACGTTGTTCCCGATTTTGTTGACATGAGCGGCACCGTAACCGAAATGGTTGCCGCCATTGCACAGCTGGCACGGCCGATTCATTACGCCGTGTTCCCTGTGGAATTCACAGAGCCCATTTGGGGTGAACCAGTTTGGCCCTCTTGGTGGGGTCATGCAGGCGAGGCACAAGCACAAATGGATGCACAATTCATTGTGGAGAACGCTGATCTCATTCTTAACTTGCTTTGGGCAATGCTGCACGATGGCCAAACGCTCAGCGATGGATTGGTTGAAGCGGTGCGCTTGCTTGCCAACAGCAGCGGCGGCGACATCATGAATGCGCTGATGCGCATGGTGCATGAAATAGTATATGGCATGGGTGAAATGCTTGAGCTGATTTCTCCGCTGATTAGCACGCTTGTGCTGGTTGACGGCCAGCCCCTTGACCTGCTGGATCTGTTTGATCAGTTGATGGAGTTTGAACCTGAAGAAACGGTTACAGTTGAAGAGATCATTGAGGAATTTGCACGGCTGCTGAGTACCCTTGGACCGGTGCTTGATTTCCTGCTTGCAGGTGCGGACCTTGAATTGGTGGACATTGGCGACCAAACCGGTTTGTTCAAAATCATGGGTTACTATGGTTATGAACACGGGTTTATGCCGATATTGATGGCGTTTGCTGCACCACTTGGGCTAGAACATCTCGTGATGAGCCCAGCACAGTTCGCGCTGCTGCCGAATAGCCAAGCACGCATCGAAGCTATCTTAGACCCAATGCGCGAAATATTTGTTGAGGTTGGCATGGCTCCTTTTGCGGCAGTGCTGCAGCTAATTCCCAACATCATTTATTTTGCCACCGAACCTGATGTGGGCATCGACAGCCCCTTCCAACAAGCTCTCGATAATTTGCTGCATCCGCTTTATGTGGTGCTCGACACCCTGCGCCCGTTCGTGGACATCCTTGGCGCAATTGAAGCCTTTGCATTTGAAGGTGAATTGCCCGCCGGTCTTAGCATTGAATCCCGCGGGGTTCGTGTTGATGCAATCAGCTTGCTGTCATTTGCCTTGGATAGTTTCCTGGCGGACACCGACATTGATGACCCACTGAGCAATCTTGATTTGAGAAGCTTGCTGCTTGGTCAACTGCACCCCACCGATAACTTCATCATCTCCGACCCAGCTGCAGTGCTTTTCGCGTTGTTGCATCAAATGGGATTGCTGGATATGATCGAAACAATGGGCTTTGCAGGATTAACACGGCTTATCCAACACGCGCGCTTCCCAGGAGCTGCAAGGATTGATTATAGTGCTGCGCCGTCCGCAGCGACACCGCCAGCACTACCGGGTTGGCTGGAACCAATGCACGTGGACTTTTTGGTAGCCAATGCTGATGCGGCCATCGCCTGGGTATGGAACGCGTTTTTGACTGAACCGGCCGCACGCGCAGCTCTGAGCGACATGCTGGGGCTGCCGATTGAGCTGGGCGACAGCCTACCGGATACCGTCAGCCGCATCTGGTCTAATGAGCCATTTGTGTCGGAAAATCTCGAAACGCTGGCGGGGATGATCTATGCCCTGCGCGAAACGCTGCTGGCCATTGAGATACCAAATTTGGCAGGACTGTTGGGCGACACAAGTGCCGCGCCAAGCAACGTGAATGTGATTGGTTTGCTGGCCGAATTGTTCTTCATCCACGATGCGCAACGCGCAACTGACCCGGTTGTTCCGCTTTGTTTGGACACGATGTTGTTTAACAATATTGCGCTATTCTTGGCTAATCCCTCGGATTTCCCGATTGCATGCGAAGACAGCTTTATGGCAGTTGTCGACTGGCTGTTTGGCGGCGTGATGCCGCTGCTGCGCATCTTTTTGGCCGAAAGCAATGCATTGTTCATTCGTCCACTTGATGATCAGGACGATATCATCATTACTCCAACAAACCCCAATGTCACTGCGGATGGTGCAGTATGGCGCATTTTCGGCTATGACGGATACCGCACAGCATTGCTGCCGATAATGCTGGCCTTTGGCGGTAGCGTGCCCGGCTTTGTGGAAACGTTGATGCCTTATGACGATT
>WQWM01000028.1 GCA_009785335.1 Oscillospiraceae bacterium | reverse complement strand
TTGTGAGCCTTGTGGGCGCGTTCTGAGCCTCGTGGGGGCACTGCCTCGCTTCGGGGCGCACACCCTTATTGCCTTGAAAAAAAATGGCAATAAGGGCACGCCACTGGGGTGGCTGGCGCTGATAAAAAAAATAGCACCAACGGGGCTTTATTGCCGCATTGGTGCTTTGTTTTGTTCGGGCGGAGTAACTGCCCGCAGAAAGTGGGGGGGGGAGATAATTTCAGTCAATCAATCGGCCAAACTCACCCATAAGGCTGGACGAATGCTTCCTGCGCCAGTGACACGGCTGCCGTGAAGGTCAACCCGACCACTTTGATCGATATGGGCGACAAAATTGCTGGATCTTCCGGGCGACCGCAACCACCACCAGGATATAAAAGGAATTTCAATGCCGTTTTTTTCCATTTCCGCAGCAATATCTTCAAATCCCCAGCCCTCCAATATCTCGTTTGCACGTTCCAGTATGCCAATATCAAGAATAAAGGCAATGCGATTGCTACCATACTGGTCGTTAAATCCCAAAGTCGCGTCTGGGTAGTCTGGGTAGTCTGGCTCTGCCAATTCGCTGCTACCAAAATAGCGCATCACTTCTTCCAAGCTCAGCAAAAACACGTAATCCTGCGTGTCATTGCCGCCGGGTGTGTCATGCCATTGGTTATTCCTGTTCACCACTGTGGTTTGCACAATGCGATTGCGGTCAGTCTGGCTAAATTTATCAAGAAATGTGCTGTTTAGCCATTGACGAATATCACTGTGCTCCCAAGTGATGTCTTCGAGTTGTTGATGATAAAAACGCATTTCAATGAGATGCTCGGTGATAATCAGTGCATTGCCATCTTGGATGTTCAACACACGCCATAAGTCATCACCAAAATAAACCACATCACCGATAGCCGCAGCATTGATATCTTCCACAACCACAATATCTTGCACATTAACATTATTGTCGTTTTCATTGCTCATCTCAATGTCTTGCGAACGATTACCAGCACATCCCGCCAACAATAGACTCAACATGACCACCGCTAATGCTGCTGTCAGCAACTTGCGCATATAAACTCCTCCGTTGCAGTTTAGTCATTAGCTTACAGGCTAGCTGCAGCTACGCTTTGCCCAACGCGGCGAGATTTTTCATCTGGCACATGCACGTTGAAGGTGCAGGCGGGGTATTCCTCCGCAAGCACTTTTTTCGCACCTGCAAGAATCAGATTGCCGCCCTCACCGCTCATCACACGGCCCAGCAATAGCACATGACGGAAGCCGTAAAAGCCGTGATAATACGGCAGCGTATGCCCCAAATAAACGCCGATAGACTCAAACACCTGCACGGCGCGCGGGTCGCCTGCTGCCAGCAAATCCTGCACCACTTTGAGCTTTTCGCCCGGCGCAGCGCTTTCATCCAGCGCAATGCCGACATGCCCGGCTAGCTTAATCACGCCATCTTGGCTGAAATATTTCACGCCGCAGCCGATGTCACCACTCCACTCGTCTTGCATGGCACTAGGCGCAGCATCCACCGGTGCAAAAGCCAGTTCATTCAACCAGCCGGTGATGTTGCCATCTTCGTCCACAAAGCCGCCGGCCTCGCTGGTGCCCATGGCAATGCCCAGCACCGCTGTGTCGTTTAACTCCATGGAGCCCGCCAGTGCCGTCACATCGCCGTCGTTAACCACATTCAGCGGCAGGTCTGCACCGATTTCCGCAGCCGCGCGCTGATAAATATTCTTCACCTGCGCGTCAAATTTATCCTGCGGCACTTTGAGGAACAATGATGCAACCATCGTGCGGTTATCAATGTAAATGCCTGCCGAGCTCACGCCAATGGCATCCACGCGCGGCATTTTGCTGGCGGCGGTCTTCATTGCACTAACGATGCCGTCAAAGTGATATTGCGGATCGGGATTGATTTTGGGGTGCCACACCACTTCTTCGCTATACACCGCTTCACCGTCAACCACAGCACTCACCTTGCGGTCGCTGCCACCTGCGTCAAAGCCAATGCGGCAGCCGCTGAGGTTGCCGCCCACGGGCTTAGATTTCTCGCGCACCGCAGGTTTTTCTGTCAAGGGCAAGGCCTTTACAGCGAACGGTTGTTCATACACCCGCGTCATAAATGCTGCATCAAATGCACGTGTGCCGCCTTCGGCATAAGTTGCTTTGATGTGCGCGGCGATGTCGTCATCACCACAAATGGTGACGCAAAAACCGCCCTTTGCCCACAGCAAAAACTTCACTGTACGGTCAACGTAATACTTGTCTGCCTCGTGGTTTGTGCCAGTGATTTTCGTGTCATACACCGCGGTGAGACCATCGTTGCGCTGCACAGCAATGGCGATTGGCTTGCTAGCCTGCTTGAGAAATTCACGCGCAAACACCGCCATAGGGATGTAGCCCGGGTCGAGCGCGGGCGTGTTTTGCAGGGGGATGTCAATACCTAAAAAGTTCATAATGATTCCTTTCTTTTGCCACTTTTTTCAAAAAAATGGCGCAAAAAACTTTTGACCGCTTCGCGGAAATCAACTGAGTTTTGTAATGCGTGCTTGCACATCAATTGCAAATTTTTCAATATATGCCTGAATGAAAGCCGTAGGCTCGGCGTCGCTGTTCACCAGCGCGGTGATATCCATGCCATAGCTCATGCTGTCGCTGTCGTCCACATCATGGCTGGCGAAAAACGTTGCGTTGGCCAGGCGGCGGCCAATCGTCGCCAAGTCATAACGCTTGCCGCCCGCAATTTGGCTGTCATAAACACCCAACAAAGCTGCTGCCACGTTGGGATGTTCGCCGGTGTTTTGCGCCACTTTGTCTTCGTCGTTTAACCAATCTAGGCTACGCCATACTTCCATGCTAATCACCCGCTTGGGGCGAAGTTCTGCGGGAATGCTGCGCAGTGCGCGAATTACCTGCAATGTCACGGCCACGTGGGTGTCGTGTTTGTCCGCCAGATTGTGTGTGTAAAGGGTATCAGCTTTACAGGCCAAAATGATGTCGCGCAGTTCGCGTACCAAGTCAGGGCTATCGGCAGCTTTCACGCCACCACTAGGCCATGCTAGCTGCAGCTGCGCGGCATATTTACCCACATCTGCGGCTTGGTTTTGCTCAATGGCACGAATGACTTTCATGTCATTGTCGGTGTAGTCAGCGTAAATACCACTGCGGGGCGCGCCGCCGCCATCAGTCACGGTTACACCGGTGAAATGCTTGTCCGCCTTGCCGTAACAGTTGACAATCGGCGCATAGGCCATGATTTCGATGTCGTCTTGGTGGGCGGCAATGCACAGGTCGGTGGTGCGAGCGAGGTCATTTTTGCCATCGGGAAAATGGATTTGCGCGGTTGGGTTATGAAAATGCATTTGGGCTCCTCCTGTGAATATCATACCCTACTATGATACCACAGACGTAACCCAAATGCAAGTGAAATTTCTATGAAATTTATTAGTGCGCAAACGATATTCAGCCCTGCAAAAACTCAAGCTATCGGCTGTTGCCGCAAAGCGCCTGCTCGCCGCTAGGCGCCCTCCAGCACCACCGGCACAATCAATGGGCTGCGGCGCGTGCGCTGATACATCAGCCCCGAAATATCCTCGCGTAGTTTACCCTTGAGCGCGTTGGTGTCGCGCTTGCTGCGGGCAGGGAAATTCTCTACCACAGCAATGGCGTGCTGACGTGCTTCTTCCAACAAGTCACCGGATTCCTTGACATATACAAACCCCTTGCTTTGAATATCCGGTCCAGCAAGCAGCTGCCCGGTGTGGGTATCCACGCACACGGTCACAATCACCATGCCTTCTTGCGCCAAGTGCTTGCGGTCACGAATCACCGCGCTGCCCACATCGCCCACGCCGTAGCCATCAACGTACACACTGCCGGCAGGCACAGGTTCGCCCACTTTCATCGCGCGGTTAGTCAATTCCAGCATAATACCATTGTCGGCAATCATGATATTGTTCGGGTCAATGCCCATGGAAAGCGCGAGTTGCGCGTGTTTCATCAGGTGTTTTTGCTCGCCGTGCACGGGAATGAAATAGCGCGGCTTGGTCAGCCCCATAAGGATTTTTAGTTCTTCTGCACAGGCGTGCCCGCTCACGTGCACGTCGTACATTTTCTCATATACCACATCTGCACCGAGTTTCAGCAGCTCATTCACCACCCTGCCCACGGTTTTTTCATTGCCGGGAATGGGCGTGGCGGAGATAATCACACAGTCGCGCGGGGAAATTTCCACGCGGCGATGGTCACTGAAGGCCATGCGGGTGAGCGCGCTCATTGGCTCGCCTTGGCTGCCGGTGGTGATAATCACCAGCTGCTCAGGTGTAAAACGGTTGAGCCATTCAAGCGGAATGAGAATGCCCTCGGGTGCACGCAGATAGCCCAGTTCAAGGGCAATATTGACGAAATTCTCCATGCTACGGCCCATTAGGGCTACCTTGCGGCCACTGCTCACGGCTGCGTCGATAATCTGCTGCACGCGATGCACGTTGGAACTAAACGTCGCTACAATCAGCCGCTTGTTGGCTGCTTTGCGGAACAATGCCTCGAAGCTTTCACCCACTTTGCGTTCGCTCATGGTGAAACCCGCACGCTCTGCATTGGTTGAGTCACTCAGCAGCGCGAGCACACCTTTTTTGCCATAGTGCGCAAAACGAGCTAGGTCGATCATGTCGCCGTCAATGGGCGTGGTGTCAATTTTGAAGTCGCCGGTTTGAATCACCGTGCCCGCGCCGCATGTAATCGCGAAAGCCACAGCATCGGGGATGGAATGATTGACGTGAATAGGCTCAATGGTGAACCCGCCAATCTGGAATGTATCACGCGCGCGTACTTCGTTGAGCTTCACACGGTCGAGCATTTTGTGTTCTTTCAGCTTGCCACGAATGAGCCCCAATGTGAGCTTGGTGGCATACACCGGCGCGTTGATGCGCTTGAGTAGATAGGCTAGCCCACCGATATGATCTTCGTGCCCATGGGTGATGATAATACCCTTGAGGGTTTCGTAGTTTTGCTCCAGCCATGAAAAATCAGGGATAATCAGGTCAATGCCGGGTGCGTCTGCATCGGGGAAAGCCAAGCCGCAGTCCACCGCAATGCGCTCGCCTTTGTATTCATACACCGTGAGGTTTTTGCCCACTTCATTCAAGCCGCCCAAAAAGGCAACTTTTAGTGCATCTTGCTTGGCACGTTTTTGTGCTTTGGGTTGTTGCGCACCTTTTTTGCTGCGAATGACCGATGTGTTTGCCCCTTGGGCAGATTTTTGTTGTTGGGTAGACTTCGTCTGCCCAGGCTGCTTTTGGGCCTGCGGTTTGTTTTGTTTTTCGTTTTGTTGCAAGAAAAAATTCTCCCTTTACCCGCGCCGTGCATTCCCCTGAGATGGGAGCACGTGCGGGCATCTTCTATCTTATTTTGATTTTTATATCACATAGCAGCAAGACAAGCCGCTATCATATACAACACAGATATATTAAGTATACACGAAATTTTGCCATTTGTCAAGAATTTTCTTGCAACGCACGAAAAAGCATGATATAATGTAGGCTAAGAGCAAAATTGAGGAGTTTCAATATGGCCTATAAAAATTTGATTGATCTGCACGTGCACACCGATAATTCCTATGATGGTCACCACTCCGCTGTGTTCCTGTGCGAAAGTGCTGCAGAACTTGGCCTGCGTGCCGTTGCCTTCACCGACCACGTGGAGATGGATTTTTATCGCGACAACAAATTCGACATTTCCGCTCGCCAAGCCTACTTTGAAACGGTGAAAGCCCGCAGTGCGTTCACCGGCAAACTCATTGTTTGCGCAGGCATTGAACTGGGCCAGCCAACTTATAACCTGCCCGACAGCGAACAGCTCGTACAATTATATTCTTATGACATTATCCTCGCTTCTATTCACAACTTACGCATGAAAAATGACTTTTGGCTTCTCCCGCGGGACAAACCCATGCCCACGGAAGAAATTCACAAGCAGTTGCGGGGCTATTTTAAGGAAATGTTGCAATTGGTGCAGTGGGGCAAGTTTGACGTGATGACCCACATGACCTATCCCCTGCGCTACATGATGACCGAGCGCGGGCTGGGCATGGTAGACCTGACTCCATACAAGGAAATCATGGATGCCATTCTCGAAACCGCTGCGCAAAAAAACATTGCCTTGGAAATCAACACCGCCAGCCTGCGCACGAGCTATGGCAAAATTGTGCCCGACGAAAGCATTGTGCAGCGCTTCAAGCAGCTTGGCGGCAAGCGAATCACCGTGGGCAGCGACGCGCACTATGCCCACCACCTGGGCAAAGACGTGGACAGCGGCATGGATATGGCCCTGCGCTGCGGCTTCACGCATGTGACGCTGTTTCAGCAGCGCGAGGCGCTTGAGATTGCAATTGAGTGACACACGGCGCGAAGTGTTACTTTTTTGCAAAAAAAGCAACCAAAAAACCTAGCCGCTTCGCGAATGATTTTTATAGGCTGTGCAGATGTTGCCAAGGCCTCCCCCTTGGGGGAGGAAAGCGCGTCGCCAGACGTGCAGGTGGGGGTTCGTAACCTAGCCGCTTTGCGGCGGAAATTAAAGGAGCACAATGCGTATTTCATCAAGCTTGCCCGCCAGCCAATGCGAAAGCATCTGCCTGAGCGTTTTGCGCGAACTGCCCAGCTGGTTTGGCAACGAAGCACCTGTGTTAGATTATGCCAAACAGTGCCGCACGTTGCCGTTTTGGGCGGCTTTTGATGGCGAACAGGCTGTAGGGTTTATTGCACTGAAACCGCCAACGCATTCACCAGCGAAGTCTGCGTGATGGGTGTGCTGCCTGCATATCACCGCCGTGGCATTGGCAGGCTATTGCTCACTGAATGTGAAGAATATGCCCGAGACAGCGGCATGCGTTATCTCAGCGTAAAGACACTTACTAACGCCCACCCCAGCAAAAGCTACGCCAAAACCCGCGCGTTTTATGAAGCCGCAAGCTTTGTGTCTCTAGAGATTTTCCCGCTGCACTGGGATGCCGACAACCCCTGTTTGGTGATGGTGAAAAGTTTATGAAACATGCCTACAAAGCGTTCGCAAAAATCAACCTGTTGCTTGATGTAACGGGTCGCTTGCTCAATGGCTACCACACGGTGGCGATGATCATGCAGTCCATCAGCCTGCATGATACAATTACCGTGGGGCAAACTGGCAAGTCGGGCATCACCATCACCTGTGAAGCACCAAATATCCCCACGGACGAGCGTAACATCGTGCACAAAGCCTGTAAAGCTTTCGGCCTTGACAGCGGTTTGCACATTGAAATACAGAAGAAGATCCCCAGCCAGGCGGGTTTGGCGGGTGGCAGCGCCGATGCAGCGGCTGTGCTCACTGCCCTGCGTGATATGTACGCGCCCGAAATGCCCATGGAAAAACTTTGCGAAATTGGCTTGCAGGTTGGTGCTGATGTGCCGTTTTGCTTGATTGGCGGCTGTTGTTACGCCGAAGGGCTGGGCGAGCAGCTCAGTCCCCTGCCCTGCCTGCCGAGCGACTACCAAATTGCGCTGGTGAAACCCGCGTTTGGGGTATCAACCGCGCAAGCCTATGCTGCACTGGATAGCATAAATATCGCTCATCCCAATACCCCGCAAGCCCTTGCACATGCCCGCTCGGGTGAATGGGAAAGCCTATTCCCCCTATGCGCCAACGTGTTTGAGCAGGTGGTGGATATCCCCGGGCTGGTGCAAGCAAAAACACAAGCCTCACGCAATGGCGCAAAGCTTGTGCAAATGACAGGCAGTGGATCAGTAGTTTTTTGTGTGTTGCCTGTAGGGGCGGATGCAAATCCGCCCGGGAGCTTTATGAACTTGGGCGAATTTCTTGGTGAGTTTGCGCCGGTACCTCATGGTATAACTCGTGTGTAGGGGCGGCTAATAGCCGCCCCTGAATTTTTATGGTGAAATAAAGAGGAGCGGGCGGGTCACCTAAAATCTGCTGCCATACGCTTGGCAAGCCCTAAAGTCCGCGCTTTCCAGGCACTTGGTGCCAAATGCGCTCCAGCTGTGTGGGCGATATACCGCGCTATCCGCCACGTTGTGCATGCTCACAGGAATGCGCAGCATCGCCGCAAGGGTGATTAAATCCGCGCCAATGTGACCGTAGCTGAAGCTGCCATGGTTGGCGCCCCAGTTGGCCATCACGCTGTAGACATCAGCAAAAGCTGCGCCGCCCGCTTGCCCCACAATTGGCGCAAACCAGGTGGTTGGCCATGTGCTGTCGGTGCGCTCATCAAGCGCTTTGTGCACGTTGTCTGGCAGAGTGACGGTATAGCCCTCTGCGATTTGCAGGGTTGGTCCCACACCCTCAGTGATATTAAAACGCATGAGAGTGACAGGCATTTCGGCAATGGTTTTGAAGTGTGATGAATAGCCGCCGCCACGGAAATAGCCCTTGTTCGCTGGGCACCAATCCGTCGCTTTGAGCATCGCACTGATGTCTTGTTGGGTCACTTCCCACCAGGGCTTAATTTTATTTTCGGCTGCGCCAGTAGCATCAAGTGCTGCTGCCCCTGAATTGATCAAGTGAATAATCCCGCCTGCGGCTTGGCCTTGCAGATCATGACCCGTTACGCGCTTAACAGCATCAGGCGACCAATAAGTGCGCACATCTGCAAAGATGCTCGCCGTGCCGGTGAGCAAGTTGCCTGCCAGCATGCTCAAGCCGTTGAGGCCATCGTTTTCGGTGGCAAACATCAACGGGCGGCGCGGGCCATCCCAGTCAAAGCTGCTGTTGAGAATCGCTTCGGTGAAGTCCGCATTGGGCATGAAATCCGTCCACTGGCGTTGGCCTTGGAAGCCACCCAGTATCGCGTTGCGACCAAGGGCTTCTTCGTGCCAGCCGTCAGTCAGCGCGCCGTTTTGCTTGGCTGCCTCGGCAGACGGACGCACCTCTTTGAGCTTGGGATTGCCCAGCAGAATGTCGCGGCAAATCAGCGTCATCTTCGTGCAGAATTCCCACTCGAAGTCTTTGCGTTCACGCGACGAAGGCTCAGCGTTTTTGTCCAGACCTTCGGGGCAGTTGGCCTTCACCCAAGCTAACGCCCGCTCGTATTCTTCTTTGTCGTAAATCTCAAGATCAACACGGCGGCGCACTTCGCTCATGTCCACGAATTCTGCGCGAATGCCAAAATAGTGCTCCATCACGCTCATGTCGGTGTAGCTGCCCATGATGCCCATGCTCACGCCGCCAATGCCCACATAGCTCTTGCCTTTCATTTGGCCAAGTGCCACGGCACAGCGGGCAAAGCGCAGGATTTTCTCCTGCACATCAGCGGGAACATTGCTGTCGCCAGCATCTTGCACATCGCGGCCATAGATGCTAAACGCGGGCAGGCCTTTTTGTGCGTGTGCGGCCATCACTGCTGCGAGGTACACCGCACCTGGTCTTTCGGTTCCGTTGAAGCCCCAAACCGCTTTGAGGGTCATGGGGTCGCAGTCCATGGTTTCGCTGCCGTAACACCAGCAGGGGGTGACGCTGAGCGTGGCGCAGACGTGTTGGGTGGCGAAGAAGTCAGCGCATTGGCCAGCTTCGGCTGCACCGCCGATGGTGCAGGGAGAGATGACGCATTTTGCGGGTGTGCCGTCGGCGTAGCGCACGTGCGCCTCGATGAGTGCCTTTGCGGCTTGGGCTTGTTTCATGGTTTGGGCTTCGAGGCTTTCGCGCACGCCGCCCCAGCGGCCGTCGATGACGGGGCGGATGCCAATGGTTGGGTGGGTCATGGTTGTTCTCCTTTATTCTCGCTTTCGCGTAGTTTTTTTGCGGTTTCTTCGTCTTCTTTTGCAAGGCGTTCGTATTCTGCTTTTTCTTCAGGATCGGTCGTAAAGTTAGCAAATTTCCTATAATTTATAGCGCGTGTGTCATAATTTTCTGCATGATTTGGGTTCAACTTAATTGCCTCATTACAATTTGCAAGAGGATCACTCATCATATCGAGAATTATGGTACGATTATTAATAAAAGCTTCTTTCTCGGGTTCCATTAAGACTGCTTTATTAAAACTATTAAGTGCTGCTAAATATCGTCCCTTTTCTTGCAAAACAAGACCTTTTAAATTAAAATAGTCGGCGTTGTTTTTGTTTAATTTCATCGCACTGTTGACATATTTAAGGCTGTCGCTATATTTTCTCAAAAACCAACTGGCTATGCTCGCGTTATAATACGCTAATGCAAGATTTTGACTTTCGTCTTTCACTCTATAAGCTCCTAGTGCTGATTGATAGTATTGTAAAGCTCCATCATAATTCTCGTTTTTGAATTCAATGTTACCTTGGATGATGGCACTAAATCCTATGCGATTTCCCTTTTCAGGTGATTTAGGTATACCGGCTGCCCTATGCCTGTCACTAACGAGTTCTTTTAGTTTCTGGGTGGTTATTCTTTCTTTTTCTTTTAGAGCCTTCATTTCTTCTGTATCTGGGTCTTTCATTCCTTTTACTTCTTTGTCTATTTCGCCGACTTGTTTCGCTAATTTGTCCAATGCATTTTTGGTTTGCTGCATCAAATCGTTATGTTCAGAAAGCAAGGCGTCTATTTTACCTTCTGTTGTTTCCAGTTGCGTTTCTGCTATGTTCAGCTTTTCCTGCAGGTTTTTATGATTTTGTATCGCATCATCCAACTCTTTCGTCCGTTCTTTCTGCATCACCATTGGCACAACAATACCGAACATGGCGATTGCTGCGGCAAAAATCACCAGCATGGTGTTCAGCTCGCTTTGGTAGGCGGCGTATTCTGCACGAACCAGCGCACGCAGCTCACTTTCAAACTCTTGCGAGTCGTAATGAACCTCAATGGTCGTGAATTCGCGGCGAGAATCTTGCAGCGCACGGAAGCTAAACAAAACCAGCGCGAACGCAACAAGTGTCAGCAACGCGGCAACGATAACAATGATTTTCCTGCTTTTCATGCGACCTCCTTTTGTGCTGCGAGGCGTGATACGCCCCGCCTAAAACGTGTGTGCCGCGGGGTGCGCGTGATACGCGCACGTGCATGTGTTAAGCTCGCGCGAATATCATTCGCGCCCAACCTCTCATGCCTTTTAGGCGGCGAGTATCACTCGCCGCAAGATGATAACTTAAACACCCTTACGCTCCTTGTGCCAATGCTCGCAGCAAAGGCGTTTCGATTCACTGGTGCCCACTCGCTGGCGTCATCAAGCACATCGCGCGCCAGCAACGCATCGCCCGCTCGCAGACCCAAGCGGTCATCTTGTGCCAAATAGTCGTTCAAATTCAGCGTGATATCATCCATCGCCTCATCTGATTTATTAAACAAGCACAGCGCAACGCTGCCGTCCGCCAAAGGCTTGAGGAGCAGATCCAAGCCCGACTGCACGGTGTAGCGCGAGGCCTGCAATTGCAGCGCATCTTGATTGATGGCAATGAGTGCGGGATTCGTCACTAGTTTCACCGTTTCGGCTGAGATTTTTCTTGCATCAAAGCCCAGAACAAGGGGGGCACTCATCATGCACCAAAGCGCAAAATGGCTGAGATTTTCATCGTGCGAAAAATCGCCGATGCCAACTTCCAGCATGTCCGGGTCGTTGTATGCCCCCGGCTGCTGGTGCCGCCACAGGTCAGCCGCCGCTTCGTAGTTGCGCAGCACGCTTGCCCAGTTTGCCGAAATATCACCACAAACCCGCCACGAGCCGCCGAAATCCCCAGCCCAAAGCCATGGTTGCGTGCGCCCATGCTCGCAGATGGAAAAGCAGATTGGTCGCTCGAGCGTAGCGGCCTGCTGCAACGCTTGTCCCATTTTGGTGTAGCGCAAAATCGTGTCGTCCTGCTGCCCGCGTATCGGGTTGGTGAGTAGCAGCGTGTTTTCGCCTTGCTTCAGTGTAACATTCGCCGTCACACGTGCTGGCGAAAACCAGCCGCTCGTTGGCGGAAACCACACTTGTGTGGCTTCGTCGTTTGCCACGGCCAGCACAAATTTGCGATGCGGGGAATATCTTTTTTCATAGCCCAACGCCAGCTGATATTGCCCGCCTTTGGGCACATTGACGGTAAAACGCGCCGCCGCCCGCGGGCAATCTAAACCTGTGATTGCATCGCCTTGCAACACCGCTGGTGAGGTGAGCTGCGCATCTTTGGCGTCCATGCGCATTTCCGCCGCAGTGCCATCAAACGGCATTAAGCCAATATACAGAATCGGCGGCGTGGTGTCGGCGAAGTTTTGTTGCTCAAAGTGCGGGTCTGTGGGTAGGTCCACCACATGGCAGTAGTCATATTTCAGATACTCCACGCCCCAACGCGCAAATGTCTGCGCGTCCGTGTCTTCATAGCCATAGCTGCCGGGCATATCCTCACAGGTATACGCTCCACATGAGCTGTATAGCCCAACTTTAAAGCCCATGTCGTTGAGCTTTTTCACTAGGCCTTCCCGGTTGGGAAAGCGTCCAATGTCAAAGCCCAGCTGCCCAGTTGCATCCCGCTGGCTTGCCTGCCAGCAGTCGTCCAGGTTGATATAACGATAGCCCGCCGCGAGCAATCCTGCATCCTTCATGCTGCGCGCAACGGCTATGATTAAATCTTCGCTAATGTGTTGATGAAACTGATTCCACGTAGACCAGCCCATCATGGGGGGAAGTTTGTGTTGCATAATCGCTCCTCTTATTCATCCTTGCCCCAAACAGGGCCTGCATTAAACGTGTCCGTATACAAAATCTTGCCGTCAAGCACGTTCATCAAGTGCTTGCCATACTCACTGTTGCCGTATTTCTCTGCCGACACGCGCAGCTTTTCTTCGCTGATCCATCCGGTTTTATACGCAATTTCCTCGGGTGCCGAGATTTTGATGCCTTGCAGTGTTTCAATGGTGCGCACAAAGCTCGACGCACGCGAGAGGTTTGCAATAGTGCCAGTGTCTAGCCAGGCATAGCCACGGCCCATCACACGCACTTGCAAATCGCCGTTGCGCAAATATTTGCGGTTGATGTCAGTGATTTCCAGCTCGCCGCGCTTGCTTGGCTTGAGCTTTTTCGCAAACTCTACCACACGATTATCATAAAAATATAGACCTGTAACGGCATAATTCGACTTTGGCTTGGCAGGCTTTTCTTCAATCGAAAGCACCTTGTTGTCCTTGCCAAACTCCACCACGCCGAACTGCGCGGCGTTCTCCACGCTGTAGCCAAAAATGGTGGCACCGTGTTCCTTTTTGGCGGCATCACGCAGCAGTTTGCCCAGTCCGCCGCCATAGAAAATATTGTCGCCCAGCACCATGGCCACGCTGTCGTCGCCAATGAATTGCTCGCCGATGATGAACGCCTGCGCCAAGCCATCGGGGCTGGGCTGCACGGCATAGCTCAACTGCACGCCGAATTGTCCACCGTCGCCGAGCAGCTGCTCGAACTTCGGCGTGTCTTCGGGCGTGGAGATAATCAAAATCTCGCGAATGCCCGCCAGCATCAGCGTGCTCAGCGGGTAGTATATCATGGGTTTGTCATACACGGGCAGCAGCTGCTTGGATGTGACCATGGTGAGCGGATAAAGCCGTGTGCCGCTGCCACCTGCGAGGATGATACCTTTCATGTGCGTTACTCCTTTATGCATCTTTTTTGAAAAAAAGGTGCCCAAAAAACTTTAGTCGCTTCGCGATGGGCTTATTTGGCTGGATCATATCTCATTAAAAAATGAGTGTCCGTTTCTTCGTAAGACATAAAGCCGAAGCGCTGATACAAATATTGAGCGGGATTGGACTTAAACACTTTAAGAAAAATCGGCTTGTTGTTTTGGTTCGCTAGGGCGGTGATATGGTGCAAATAAAAAGAACCAATGCCCATGTTCTGCGCCTTTTCTATCATTTGAATCGTGATACCCGAAATTTCAGCTTCCAGATCATCAAAAGAAAAAAATCCGACAACTTCGCCATGCAATAAAATTTTCGAAAAATTTGACTTGCCACTGAGCTTATTAAACACGTTCGTGTTCATTTCAATCTGAACATCATCAACCCAGCCGCCATAATATTCGTCAACATATTTTGTATAACAAATTTTCTTTATCGTCAAATAATCAGATAAGTCCGATTCGCTTACTTCAGACAGCGAAAACCCTTTGTCTTTTAATTTTTGTGGGATTATCATAATTGCTTGCTCCCGTTCTATTGCGGCATGCTCTTGGTGCAGATATGCCAGTTCACGCCAAAGCGATCGGTGACGTGGCCGCAAAGATCCGCCCAGAATTGCTGCGCAAGCGGCTCTGTCACCGTGCCGCCATCGGCCAGTGTATTGAATATGTCAGTGACTTGCTCGGTGGTATCCAAAAACACGGTGAAGGTGTGGTTTTCGCTGGCGGGTGCTTGCTCGCAGCCGTCGCTGAGCGCCACGGTGCAGCCGAAAATCTCGACTTCCGAATGCCCGACGAAGTTCGACGCGACATCTTCTACATAATGCACCGCCTTGACGTTTGCGCCCACGGCGTCTTTGTAAAACGCGATGACCTCATCGCAGTTGCCTGCAAAGTGGATGGTTGGAATAAGCATGATATTTCTCCTTTATTTATTATGGTTTTATTGCACGGATGGCAGAACGCTTTGGTGCCCCCGCTATGCTTCACATGGAAATAATTATACCATGAAGTGCTAAATCTGTCAACGCCCACATATGATGAGAAAAACAAACCATTTCATCTATGGAGGGGTCGCCTGTGAAAGGAATCGTTGAGGAACGCTGCGTGGAACTGGGTAGCTACATTGTAGAAAACCAGGCCACCGTGCGTGCCGCCGCCGCCAAATTCGGCATATCCAAATCCACCGTACATATGGACGTTAGCGAACGTCTGCGCAGCATCCAGCCGCAGCTTTATTCCCAGGTGCGGCAAGTCCTTGATATCAACAAAAGCCAACGACACATCCGTGGCGGGCTTGCCACGCGCGAAAAGTACCGCATGGAAGAGGAATAGCGGACAGTGTCCGCAGACAATTCGCGCTCTCACGTTGTGGGAGCGTGAATTTTTTGTGCCCGCGAGGAAGTTCGTTAAAAATCAAACTGTAAGGCGGATGAAAATCCGTCCGAGCCAAAATGTTGGCTTTAGTGGTCGTCGCGGGCGGCATAATTGCCGCCCCTACATGTCCTCTTCCGCCCATCTCCCATGCTGATAGCGCAATGGCATCAATGTGGCATGCGGAATTCTCGCTTGCGGCGTTTTGTTGGAGAACGCCTCACCACGAATGAGCGAATGAATCGCATGAATGACCCCACCGTGCGTAACCAGAGCAACATTTTGCGCTTCTTTTAAAATTTCATCCGAAAAAACCTCCCATGCGCTTTTGATGCGTTCATAAAAAAGCAAAGGACTTTCGCCGCCAGGATAAGCTTCATCCCACTCCAGAGTGTTCCAAAAAACGCCAGGGTATTTTTCTAGCGCCAGTTCATTCGGCATGCCCGCGAGTATGCCATTATTTGTTTCACGAAACTGCGGAAGCTTTGTGACAGACAACCCTAATGCATGAGCAATAGGATTAGCCGTTTCGGTGGCACGCGGAAGATCGCTGGAGAATATTTTTGTTATACCCAGTTCGCATCGTTTGGCGAAGATATCATTCGCCAACTCTTTTGCTTGCTGTTTACCTTCGGCTGTTAAGCCCTGTTTGCTCCAACCACCTCGCACAGTGGAGTCATCCGTTGCGTGCCGAATTAAATAGCATGTCATCATATTCACTAGTCTTCTTTTGCGTGCGGATTTCTAGGACATAGCAAGCCGCCCTCCCTCGCCATGGGAGGGCGGTAGTTCATATGAAATTATTGTTGTGTTGCAAAATTAGATGCGGGAGAAACACGCCTGACTGCTATCCAACGCCCGGTCGCCTGTGCATTAGTTGCAGTGCCGCCAGTGCGGTTTGTAACTGCGCTAACGCGCACCCAAACGTGATTATTAAACGTCACGCGTTGGTCAACTCTCACCGTTGTGTTGCGATTGAGCGTACCCACGCTGGAAAATGATGTGTTGGGGCCATTGCGCACTTGCAAGGCGGAGGATAATTGCCAGACTTGATTAACCGATTGCACTTGTGTTGCAAAATTAGCAGCGTTCGGCGAAACGCGTCTTATCGCAATCCAACGTCCAACCGCTTGTGCATTGGTTGCTGTTCCGCCAGCGCGGCTGTTCACGGCGCTAATGCGCACCCAAACATGGTTGTTTTGGGTCACTCTTCTGTCCACCCTCACCACTGTGCCGCTGTTGAGCGTGCCTACACTGCCAAAGGTTGTGTTGGAGCCATTGCGCACTTGCAGGTTAGCGGTTAATACCCACGTTTCGTTAATCGTTTGAACCTGATTCTGATTTTGAACTTGCGTGGCAAAGTTCGTTGCGTTGGGTGAATTTCGTCTTACCGCAACCCAGCGTCCCGCTGCTTGCGCGTTGGTTGCCGTTCCGCCAGTGCGCGTAGTCACTGCGCTAATGCGCACCCAAACATGATTGTTTTGGGTTACCCTTCTATCTACCCTCACCACTGTGCCACTGTTGAGTGTGCCCACGCTGGAAGCGGTTGTGTTTGCGCCATTGCGCACTTGCAGATTGGTGGTTAGCCGCCAAGTTTCGTTGACTGTTTGTGCCGACGCCGCAATGGAGAACGCGCCCGCCGCAAGCACCACAGCAAGGATAACTGCCAACATTCGTTTTGCCATGTGAAAGCCCCCTCTTTTCTAAAATGGTACGTCTATTATACATGCAGACAAGCCTGCTGTCAAGCATTTTGATCAGAAACGCAGCGCCAAACGGCGACTTTTATGCGTTCGCGCTTTCCTCTTGCACAGCACGCTGGACCGCCAGCTCTGTGCGGATTTCCTCTTCATCGCACTTGCTGAATGGATACCAAAACTGCATGGTGAGGAAATTGAGCAGAAATGCAATGGCCGGCACCAATGTGGCCACGGTATACAACCGCCCTGGCACATGCACAGGCTGCACGGTTGCACCCTCAACATAACCAATTGCCCCCAGCAAATAGGACGAACCCGCACCCGCTAACGTGTGGCCAATCTTGCGCGTGGCGAAAAACAGCGCATAACACGTGCCTTCTTCGCGCTTTTTGCTCATGAGTTCTTGTTTGTCCAGCACATCGGTCAGCAGGGCCCAAATTTGCATATTCAAAAATGTTTGCCCAATGCCGCCGATAAAACTCAAGCCAATGAACACAAAGGGATTGTTGGTGCGCATGCCCAGCAGCAAGAAATTAGCTGCTGCACTCAGCGCCAGCCCACACGCGCACAACTGCTTTTTGCCCATGCGGCGCACCAGCTTGGGCAGCACCGGCAACAGCAACACTGCAGGTGCATTCACTGCCACGGCCACCAATGCAAGCAACGCAGGCTGATTAAAATAATGCAAAAACAAAAAATTATTCACTGCCATGGAAAACAACATGCTGCCCATGGTCAGCAGAGAAGCCACACAGATAGCCAAAAATGAGCGATTCTTAGCCAGCACACGAATGGTGTGGCGAATATCATGCGTTTGAGGCTGAGATGGCGCCTGCACACGCTCACGCGTCATTTTAAAAGCGGCGTTGTGCACCACGATACTGACGAGTGAAAAAACGACCACTGCAATGAAAAAGCTGCGATAGTTGAACACCTGCACCGCGTTATCGTTATACATCACCGTGGAGAACACCAGCAACGGCAAAATCGCCTGAGAAGGTAAGCCGCCCAGCCCAGCACCCAAGCTGCGAAACGTGGAAAGCGCCGAGCGTTCCTCACCGTCGGTGGTAATGACCGATGCCATGGCGCCCATGGGAATATTGATGGCGGTGAACACGATGTCATAAATGATTTGTGTGATGTAAGCATAGATAAGAGTTTGCGTGGGCGAAAGCCCCGGAACTTGCGCAAACAGCAACACTGCCATCACCGCAAAAGGCAGTGAAAAATTACGCAGGCAAGGACGATATTTGCCATATTTCCCAGGCGGCCGACGGTCAAAAAACGCACCCAAAATAGGGTCATTGATGCCGCTGAATAGGCGAATGATCAGCAGCAAGGTGCCCACGCGCTGAAAGGGAATTTTTAACACGTCCACATAAAACATTTGCATGAATGTGCCGATCATGCTGGTGAACAGGCTGCCGCCGGTGTCGGCGAGGGCATAGCCAATTTTTTCACTAAACGCAACGCGGTCATGAGTTTGCTCCATGTCACTGCCTCCTCAAATTCATTGGGACAATCTTCTATACCCCATTCTACACTGTTTTCGCGCTGCCGTCAAGAAAAAAATGACCGCCCAAGCACTATTTGCGCGAATATATAATATAGTAATAGGGAACTTACAACGGGAAAGGAAGATATCTATGGACAATTTGACCATTGAGCAATACAAACAAGAAATGCTGCGGCAAGCCAGCCGGGCACGCATATTCGATCCGCCGGCAGCCGTGCCGGTGGAGAAAATAATCATCAGAGAAGCAGAAACGAAAGAACCTGACTTGCCGCCCATGGTACATATGCCGGTCAACGCAACCATGGAGGATACTTACAAACAACCTGACCCTTTTTTCGATACGACCATCGAAGCCGAAGACATCGTCCCGCTTGCCGAACAAGACAGCGTCGACGACAATCTCTTCTTCACCCCCGAGCCCGAGCCTCAAACCGAGCCTGTGCTCGAATACCAGCCCGAACCCATGCTCCAATCGCAAACCGAAACATTTCTGGAGGCACCCACTCCACTGTCTCAAGCAGCGCCAAGCGCAGGCGTTATCAGTGATGAAGAGTGGTTTGGCACGCCCGCCGCACAACCCACCGTCGCCTATCCTATCGAACCCGAAGAGCTTTTCTCTTTGCCCGAAGAAAATGAAATGCTCGACCAATCCGAGCATTTCCCGCCCGCTCCCTGCTATTCAGAAGATGACCCAACTTATGAACCATCTGAATCCACCACCGAATATTACGAGATGCCTTCACCTGTGTTTTCGTCGCTGGCAGAATTTCGTGCCAGCAATCCCGCCAAAGGCGAACTCCTTGTGCATGTGACGGATAAAGGCAACCCGGCAGCTGGCGCACGCGTGCAAATCACCAAGCAAATTAGCGGCAAACATTATCGGTTTTACGATGGCTATGCCGGGCGCAGCGGCTCGGTTGGCCCAATTGAGCTACCCGCGCCGCGCAAAGAAGCCGCCTACCACGAAACCACTATTCCTTATGCCTTGTATGACATCACTGTCACCCACGCACGCAACCGCCAGCACCTGCAAAATGTGCCCATGTTTGCCGACACCGCAGGCGAACAGGTGGTGCGCATGCAAAACGACATCCCCATCAACGAAGCCGTTTATGTGAAATAAGTACCTGCGGCGAGAGCTCCCTCTATCAGAAGGAACCGGGGCTTGTTTCTTCAACTAGTCAATCATCATTCCCCGTGAAGCGCGAGCCAACACGCAACGTCCAGAAGAGGACGCCGCGAAGCGACGAAAAAGTTTTTTGGTTCTTTTTTTCAAAAAAGAACAAGGAAAAGGAGGACCCCATGGGATTCGGTTTGCCAGTTGTCCCGCATGAGATTACCGTGCACCTGGGCGCACCCCGTGCCAACGCGCGGCGTGTGACCGTGCCGTTTATCGATTACATCAAAAACGTGGCCAGCAGCGAAGTTTATCCCACTTGGCCTGAGCAAGCCCTGCGCGCTAATATTTTGGCCATCGTGAGCTTCGCGCTCAATCGCGTGTATACGGAGTTTTATCGTGCGCAAAATCTGCCGTTCGACATCACCAACTCCACCCAGTTCGACCAAGCCTACATCCATGGGCGCGTGATTTTCGATAGCATCAGTCGCCTGGTGGATGAACACTTCGACGACTACATTCGTCGGCGCGGACACGTGGAGCCTATGTTCGCACAATATTGCTCGGGGCGCAGTGTCACCTGCCGCGGCATGAGCCAGTGGGGCAGCTTTGACCTCGCCCGGCAAGGTTTTAGTTACATGCGCATTTTGCAGCACTACTACAGCAACAACATTGAAATCGTCTACAATGCACCGCAAGGCCGCGTGTTGCCCAGCTATCCCGGACGATTATTGCGGCGCGGCAGCAGCGGCGAAAGTGTGCGCACCATTCAAATGATGCTCGCACGCATCTCGCGCAATTTTCCCGCCATCCCACGACCTGTGGTGAACAGTGGAGTGTTTGATGCTCGCACTGAGCAAGCCGTACGTGTGTTCCAGCGCACCTTCAACCTCGCGCAAGATGGCATTGTTGGTCCGCTCACCTGGAACCGTATCCGTCAAATCTTCAACGGTGTGAAGCGGCTGAATGAGTTGAACAGCGAAGGGCTGACGCAGGAAGAAATCCAAATGCTCTATTCGCCGCTGGTGCGCTGGGGAGACCGCGGGTTTGACGTGCGTGCCGTGCAACTTTACCTGCGCTTTTACAGCATGTTCTACCCTGCTATTCCCAATCTCACTGCCGATGGCATTTTCGGGCCGATTACCGACGGTGCGGTGCGAGCATTTCAACAGCGCTTTGGACTGACCGTTGACGGCATTGTAGGTCGCCAGACCTACAACATGATGGTCAATCAATATGCAGCGCACTACAACCGTCTGCCCGCCGCCCAGCGCCGCGGGGTATATCCCGGCCGCGCGTTTTCGCAGGGCGACAGCGGCGCGAAAGTGCGCGAGTTGCAGCAACTGCTCAACGCCGTTGCGCCCTATGTGCCTGCCATGGATACCGTCACCGTGGATGGCAACTACGGTGTTCGCACCACTGAGGCCGTGCGTGCGTTTCAGTATTACGCCCAACTGCCGCTGAGCGGCGACGTGGGCATCATCACTTGGAATGCCCTGCTGGATGCCTACCTGCACCGCAGCGAAATGAGCGACAACCCTGCCACAGTGCGTTTTGCGGCCCTCGACTAGCACGAAAAAGCCGCCCTCACTTGGGGGCGGTTGGCATTTTTTCGATCACATAAGTTTTCAGCCAGTTAGGTTGGTTGCCGATTAAAAGGAGTGGCAAGTCCTCATCACGATTTTCTCTGTCTGGCTTCCAAGCAACCCAACGCGGTTCACAACCGGAGTTGTCATAAAACATAGCCGTATCAGCTGCACGCATCACATCGTACATCAAATTCATGCATTTTTCATAGCGAGACAAAATTTTATCCACAGGTACATTATGACCGCCTTGTGTCACACGGCTTTTCACGCGCTCAATGTTGATTTGCGGGTCATCAGTTGTCACGTAAACCACGTGCACTTTGTAGCCCAGCCACTTTGCCTTGCGGATAAAATCGAGTTTTTCGCGCGTGGAAAGCACTGTTTCAAACGAAAACGACTTTCCCTGTGCTAGCAATGCATTGCGTATCGCCTCCGCTTCTTGCATCGCTTTTTTATATGCTTCAGGATTTTCCTTTTCGTGTGCAACCACAAGATTATCAGGGCAAATAAACTCTCGAGGGCAACAGCCAAGCTCAAGCGTGTTCTTCACGATAGTCGATTTTCCTGAACCATTCGGCCCAGCAAACACAGCCATTACCTTTTCACTCATGCTGCTTGCTCCTGCGCATATTTATCTGCAAGTTCAGCGAAAGCACGTTTCGCTGTTTCACGCGCCAGCTTATCCAATGTTTCCTTCACTTCGGCATAGGGGTACACAATAATCTCCATGTTGCGCAATTCTTCCATATTCGCACCGCCTTTCTCTATTTATAGTATAGCACAAACCTGCCCAAAAGTCAACCGAGCAAAATTTTTTCAAAAAAAGCTTGACATCCGCGCTTTCGTGTGCTATACTGAATAAAATCAAATAGCCAACCAAACCAATGAGGCAGAGGTAAAGGCAGCAAATGCGCAATCCAGAGAGTCCGGGGTAGCTGAGAACCGGGTAGAGATGCAGGCTGTTAAATGGACTGCTGAGGGCATGGCGAAATACCATGACGTTGCACCCACGTGAGAGGTGAGGGCTGTGTTAGCAGCCTGCAAAGTGCACGGGCAACCGTGAATCCAAGGTGGCACCGCGGAATAACTGTATTATTTCGTCCTTGATGAAGCCGTTAGGCTTTGTCGAGGTTTTTTGTTTTTTCTCCTCTATATACGCTACTTGTTAATCATCCACCGCGAAGCAGCTAAAGTTTTTTTGGTTCTTTTTAGCAAAAAAGAACAGAAAAGGAGTGACTGTATGATTCGTCCAACCCTTGCGCAAGCCAAAGCGGCCGCGCAACACCACAGCATCGTGCCCATTGCCCTAGAGATTTTCAGCGACACCAAAACACCCATGGAAATTCTGCGGCAAATGCGCCGCCACAGTGAAGATTGGTTTATTCTCGAAAGCGTGAACGGCGGCGACAGCTGGGGACGCTACACTTTCTTGGGTTACAAGCCCGTGCAGCAAATTTGCACAGGCGGGATAGCTGAAATTCGCAAATTAGTGCAAAAATATCGCAGTGCACGGATGAAAGATCTCCCCCCCTTCACCGGCGGCTTTGTGGGCTATTTCGCTTATGATTTCGTGCAGCAGTTCATCCCCGGACTGCAACTGCATGCCAAAAACGACGAAAACTTTGCCGACTTTCACCTGATGCTCATCGACAAAGTGGTGGCGTTTGACCACTTTAAGCAAAAGATTTATCTCATCGTTAACGTGCCCGCACAAGACATTGAAAGCAGCTACATCGCTGGCGTGCAAACGCTGAAAGACATGGAGCATGTGTTGATGGCGCAAGTGAACGCCGAGCCTGAACAAAGCCATTGCGGCGAGTTCAGCGCACTGCACAGCAAAGACGAATTTTTCGCCATGGTCGCAAACGTGCAGCATCATATCAAAGAGGGCGATATTTTTCAGGCGGTTATCTCCAACCGATTTAGTGCGTCCTTCACTGGTTCACTGCTCAACACCTACCGCCTGCTGCGCACGATTAACCCGTCGCCCTATATGTGCCACATGAAGCTCGGCGGCTTGGAAATCGCCTGTGCATCACCCGAAACCCTTGTTTCGCTACAAGATGGCAAGCTCAGTTCGTTTCCATTGGCGGGCACCTGCAAGCGCGGTGCTACGCCCGAAGAAGACTCTGCGCTGATCAACGCCTTGCTTTCTAATGAAAAAGAGCTGGCTGAGCACGACATGCTCGTTGACCTCGCCCGCAATGATCTAGGCCGCGTAGCGCAATTCGGCAGCGTGCAAGTGCAGGACTACCGCGCCATCAAAAAATTCTCGCATGTCAGCCACATTTCATCGCACGTGGTGGGCAAGCTCAAACCTGATTACGACGCCCTTGATGTACTGGCAGCCACATTGCCTGCAGGCACGCTCAGCGGCGCACCAAAGAAACGCGCCTGCGAAATCATCGATGCCTGCGAGGGGCAAAAGCGCGGCGCTTATGGCGGCGCACTGGGTTACATCGACTTCACCGGCAATATGGATATGTGCATCGGCATTCGCATGGCCGTGCTGAAAGACAACCGTGTGCATGTGCAGGCTGGCGCTGGCGTGGTTGCCGAAAGCACGCCCGAAGCTGAATATGCCGAAGTGCAAAACAAAGCCTTCGCGATGATGCTGGCGCTGCAAGGCGCAGGAGGATTGACATGAACAACGTGCTGATTATTGACAACTACGACAGCTTCACCTACAACTTATACCAGCTGGTGGGGCAACTGCGCAGCGATGTTACTGTGGCCTACAACGACCAAATTGCCTGCGATGACATTGCTGCCATGCATCCCAGCCACATTATCCTCTCCCCCGGGCCGGGCAGACCGACCGACGCAGGCGTGTGCAAAGAAGTTATCGCGCGCTTTGCCGGGGAAATTCCTATGCTGGGCATTTGCTTGGGGCATCAGGCCATTTGTGAGGTGCATGGCGCAACGGTGGGCTATGCAAAAACGCTCATGCACGGCAAGCCTTGCGGGGTGCACATTGCCAACGGCAACCCGATTTTCCGTGGGTTGCCTCCCCTGCTGCAAGCCGGGCGATATCATTCTCTTGCCGTTGAGCGCAACACCCTGCCCGATGACCTGCTGGTGATTGCCGAAACCGATGACGGCGAAGTGATGGGCGTGAAGCACCGCAGCCATGCATTGTTTGGGCTGCAATTTCACCCCGAGTCGATTCTCACGCCGCAAGGCAGCAAGATTGTGGAGAATTTTCTTGCGTTGTAACCACCCCGCCCACCGTTGCAACAATCCATCGCCCCCTCAGTCACGCCTTGCGGCGTGCCAGCTCCCCCGCACGCGGTGGAGCCTTTGGCAACACCTACACATTCCCATAAAATCCCACCGCGAAGCGGCTAGGTTTTTTTGGTTCTTTTTTTGCAAAAAAAGAACAGAAAAGGAGCTTACCATGATCAACCAAGCCATATATGACATCCTCGCCAAGCGCGATTTATCGCTTGACCAAACCACCGCCGTGATGCAGCAAATGATGATCGGCGAAGCCACGCCCGCGCAGATGGGCGCATTTTTGGCCGCCATGCGACTGAAGGGCGAAACGATTGACGAAATCACGGCCTGTGCACGTGTGCTTCGCGAAAAATGTGTCAAACTCACACCAAAGACCGATGTGCTCGATATCGTGGGCACCGGCGGCGACGAGTTGTTTACGTTTAATATTTCGACAGTCGCAGCTTTTATTGTTGCGGCTGGCGGTGTGCCCGTAGCCAAGCACGGCAACCGCAGCGTGAGCAGCAAATGCGGCAGCGCAGACCTGCTGGAAGCACTGGGTGCGAACATCATGATTTCTGCTGAAGCTAGCCAGCGCGTGCTGGACGAAACCGGCATGTGCTTCATGATGGCGCAAGTGTATCACAGTGCGATGAAGCATGTTGCCCCCGTGCGGCGCGAACTTGGTGTGCGTACGATGTTCAACATCCTTGGCCCACTGGCCAACCCAGCCGGTGCCACGCTGCAACTGCTTGGTGTGTACGACGAAAATCTAGTTGAGCCGCTGGCGAATGTGCTGCTTAACCTTGGCGTGAAGCGCGCCATGGTGGTGCACGGGCACGACGGCCTAGACGAAATCACGCTCACGGGCACATCAACAATCTGCGAAGTGGCCGATGGGCAGCTCAACAGCTATTTCATCACGCCGGAGCAATTCGGTCTGCAACGTTGTGTGATTGAAGATCTCGTTGGCGGCGATCCTGCCGAAAATGCACAAATCGCACGGGCGATTTTGGGCGGCGAACCTGGTCCGCGCCGCGATATCGTGGTGCTCAACGCCGCCTGCTGCCTATATATGGGGCACAACGACATCACCATGCGCGAGTGCGTACGGCTGGCGCAACATGTGATTGACAGCGGCAAAGCCATGGATACCCTGAATGCATTTGTGAGGGCAACCAATGAATATTCTTGACCAAATCGTTGAAGCCACCAAACTGCGCGTTGCGCGCGACAAGGCTTCGACCTTTACATCGACAAGTAAATCGCCTTTACAGCCTTTTGCATTCGAACACGCCTTGCGTGATGATGACATGCATTTTATCTGCGAAGTCAAGCGCGCATCGCCCAGCAAGGGAATAATCGCGCATGAATTCCCCTACGTGAACATCGCGCGGGAATATGAATCAGCGGGCGCTGCAGCTGTTTCGGTGCTCACTGAGCCGGAATATTTTCACGGCCATGACAGCTATTTGCAGCAGATTCGCGCTGCCGTGCAAACGCCCCTGCTGCGCAAAGACTTTACCATTGATGCCTTTCAGATTGAGCAAGCAGCCAGTTTGGGCGCAGACGCAATTTTGCTCATTTGCGCCATTTTAAGCGAGCAGCAACTGCGCGAGTTCATCAAGCAAGCCGATTCACTTGGGCGTTCCTGCTTGGTTGAAGCACATGACGAAGACGAGCTTGCAAAGGGTCTGCGTGCTGGCGCGAGAATCATCGGTGTGAACAATCGCAACCTCAAGACATTCAACGTTGACCTGCACAACAGCATTCGCCTGCGCAAGCTTGCACCGCCCGAGGTGATTTTCGTGGCCGAAAGCGGCATCCGCAATGCCGAGGATGTGCAATTACTGCGCGAACACGGCATTCATGCGGCACTGGTGGGCGAAACACTCATGCGGGCACCGTGCAAGAAAACTGCACTGGAGGCACTGCGTGAAAGTTAAAATTTGCGGGCTAACCCGCCTTGAAGACATCGCTGCGGTGAACGCTTGCTTGCCAGACTACGTTGGTTTTGTGTTTGCGCCAAGCCGCAGACAAATTAATCTTGAGCAAGCGCGACAGCTCAAAGCCGCACTAGACCCACGCATTCAATCCGTTGGTGTGTTTGCAAATGCAGATTTAGCCGAGATTGCCCAGGCCTGTGAAGTGATTGACTTGATTCAGCTGCACGGCAACGAAAACGATGAGTTTGTGCGACAAGTAAAATTCCTTTACAATCTGCCGGTGATTAAACTGGGCAACAGCAAACACGCTGACTACCTGCTATTCGACGGCCCCAACCCCGGCAGCGGCCAAGCATTTGACTGGAACACGATTTCGTGTTATAATAAACCATACTTCTTAGCAGGCGGCTTGGCCCTAGAAAATATTACACAGGCTGCAACGCACATGCCCTATTGCCTTGATGTGAGCTCCGGTGTAGAAACAGACGGCGTGAAAGATAGCGCAAAGATAATGCAATTTGTATCACAAGTTAGGAGGCTACCATGACCCCAGGAAGATTTGGCGACTTTGGCGGGCAATACGTGCCCGAAACGCTCATGGCGGTGCTGCACGAGCTCATCGCCGCCTATGAACAGGCAAAAAACGACCCGCAATTTCAGGCTGACTATGCCGCATTGCTGCGCGACTATGCCGGCCGCCCGTCCCTGCTGTATTACGCAGAAAATCTGACCAAGCACTTGGGTGGTGCAAAAATTTACTTCAAGCGCGAAGACCTAAACCACACCGGCTCGCACAAAATCAACAATGTGCTCGGCCAAGCGTTGCTGGCCAAACGCATGGGCAAAACCCGCCTAATTGCCGAAACCGGCGCGGGTCAGCATGGCGTGGCCACAGCCACAGCAGCAACTTTGCTTGGCATGCAGTGTGAAATTTTCATGGGCCGCGAAGATACCCAGCGGCAGGCGCTCAATGTGTATCGCATGCGGCTGCTGGGCGCACAAGTGCATGAGGTCACCAGCGGCACGCAAACGCTAAAAGATGCCGTAAACGAAACCATGCGCGAGTGGACACGCCGCATGGACGACACGCATTATCTCATCGGTTCGGTGATGGGGCCGCACCCCTTCCCCACCATGGTGCGTGATTTTCAGGCCGTCATCAGCCGCGAAATCAAGCAGCAAATCCTCGCCGAAATTGGGCGTTTGCCCGATGCAGTTGTCGCCTGCATTGGTGGCGGCAGCAACGCCATCGGCGCGTTTTATGACTTCATTGAGGATAAATCCGTGCGGCTCATTGGCTGCGAAGCCGCCGGGCACGGCATCGCCAGCGGCATGCATGCCGCCACGATGAGCGTGGGCACCAAAGGCGTGTTCCACGGCATGAAGAGCCTGTTCTGCCAAGATGAACACGGGCAAATTGCGCCAGTGCACTCCATTTCGGCAGGCTTAGATTACCCCGGCGTTGGGCCGGAGCACGCGCAGCTGCTCATTAGCGGCAGAACAGAGTGCGTGGCAATCACAGACGAAGAAGCCGTGCACGCTTTCGAAACACTGTCGCGCGTGGAGGGTATCATCCCGGCCATTGAATCATCGCACGCGGTGGCGCATGTGCTCAAGCTGGCCGCGGAGCTATCGCCCGAGCAAGTGATCGTGTGTAATCTTTCTGGCCGCGGCGACAAAGACGTGGCCGCCATTGCTAGATATAAGGGGGAGGATATTCATGATGGATAGATACCGTGCCGCTGATTTTCTAGCAAGCAGAACTATGAACGAATTAAAGGGGGAAGACATTGATGAAAAGAATAGCTGATGCATTTGACGGCAAAAAAGCCTTTATAGCCTACCTCATGGCAGGCGACCCGAATCTAGAAAAATCCGCTGAATACATCCTGGCCGCACAAGCAGGCGGCGCAGATTTAATCGAAATCGGCATCCCCTTCTCCGATCCTGTGGCGGAAGGCCCTGTGATTGAATCCGCAGCAGCACGTGCACTTGCTCAGGGCACTCAGCTGCAAGACGTGCTTTCTATGGTCGCCTCCATCCAAGACCGCGTGCGCATTCCCCTGCTGCTGATGACCTATTGCAACCCGGTGTACGTATACGGCTACGCGAAATTTTTCGCCCGCTGCGCCGAGGTCGGCGTTTGCGGGGTCATTATCCCCGATCTGCCCTTTGAGGAACAAGCCGAAGCGCAAATTCACGCGCGCGAACATGGCATCGAGATGGTCACGCTCATCGCCCCCACCTCGCAAGAACGAGTCGCGCAAATTGCACGCAAAGCCGAAGGTTTCATCTATCTCGTGTCGTCGCTTGGTGTCACTGGCGTGCGCAGCGAAATCACTACCGACCTCGCCGCCATCGTCGCAGACATCAAACGCCACACCAGCACCCCCGTCGCCGTTGGCTTCGGCATCTCCACGCCCGATCAAGCCGCCCTCTACGCCCAAGTCACCGACGGCATCATCGTTGGCAGCGCCATCGTGCAACTCATCGAACAACACGGCGAACACGCCGCCGCACACGTGCAAGGCTACATCGCCAGCATGAAAGCCGCGATGTAGATGCGCGAGACTTCTGCGCTCGCCGCGCAGGCATTACTTTTTTTGCAAAAAAAGTAACCAAAAAAACCTAGATTAAATTATACGAAACCCCACTCTCATTTTGCAGAGAATGGGGTTTTTGCATAAGATTTTCAGGTGTTGCCGCGAAGCGAGGAGCCCCACCGCAGGTGGCTATCGTCTCATGGCTCCCCAAGCTGCGAAACCTGCGGCTGCTCCAGCATTGCGTTGCGCGGCTTGGGCGGCAATCATCGTTTGGCGCGACAGCTCTAGCGCTTCTGCGCTGTTTATTTCCAGCTGCCATCTGTGCAGTTGCTCTTTATACAACGCAACCGCGCCCGCCCAGTCTCTGGTTAGCCCATCATCAAGATACTCCAGCATCTTGTCTAGTGCCATGGAGTACCTGTAATTATCGGGCACAAGCCACACTTGCTCAAGCGAAAGTGCATCGCGTTTGCGGTTCAATTCGGCAAGTTCAGCCTGTGCTTGCCCACAAGAAAGCTGTAATTTTTTATGGCGTTTTTTGTTTGAGCGATAATTCAATATACCGAAAACAGGAAGAATCAAGCCCCAAGCTGCAAACAAGACACGAAATCCGATATCTAGAATGGATAATGCACCTGCAAGAATTAAGAGCAAAAGACCAAGAAATAACAACACAATGAAAGATGGTTTCGTCTGTTTTCGGAGCATATGTACCTGTGCATCCGTTACAGAAATATCATTTTCTTCGCTTTCAATCTCCTCAGTCAAATCCTCAAAAGCTTTCGCTTCGTTGCGCGCTGCAAAAAGCAGTGCTCTCAGCTCGTTACGCTGCATGTCGCTAATGTGCATTCTCAATCATCCTCATTTATATAAAAATAGACAAATCCTATTATATGTCCACCCATCTCTCGCTCCGTCAATACCGCCCCCTCCTCGCCATTTTAGTTCGCCTTTTTTTATATTTTAAAAAAAGAATACAA
>WQWM01000027.1 GCA_009785335.1 Oscillospiraceae bacterium | reverse complement strand
TTCGGTTGCCAAGGGAATGAGATCCCGCCCCCCCCAACCACAAGGGAAAATTTTTTTTTTTTTTTTTTTTTATCAAAACACTCCCTTTTTTAAAAAAAAAAAAAAATTTACCCCCCCCCCCCCCCCATTTTGTCAAGCTTTTTCGGACAAGTTTTTCATGTTTGTGCAATGTGACGAACGCCCGCAAAAAATATTTTCACCCACGCACCCAAACCCCTTTACAAACGCACCAAGATGTGGTATACTAATCTATGTGCCGTTGCGCGGCGGTGGGGTTCACCATCCCCTGCTGGGCAACCGGTGAATATTTTTACGAGGTGAAACAACATGACCCAAGAGAAAAAACAAGCCGTCATCGCTGAATATGCTACGCATGAAGGCGACACTGGCAGCCCCGAAGTGCAAGTTGCACTGCTCACCACCCGCATCAACGAACTGACCGGGCACCTGAAAGTGCACAAAAAAGACCACCACAGCCGCCGTGGTTTGCTGATGATGGTTGGTCAACGCCGCAACCTGCTCAACTATCTGGCAAACAAAGACATCGAGCGCTATCGTGCGCTGATCGCCCGCTTGGGCATCCGCAAATAGGTTTAGGTGTAAGCAGGCACGCCTTGTGCCTGCTTGTTTTGTTTATTGCGAGGAACACATATGAGTGACATTGCCAAGTTTGAGATTATCCAGCTGCCCAAGCTTATTGCTGTGGGCAAGAAGTTCCGTTATAGCCATGAAGCGCTCGATAGCGGTGATAATCGTCTGCCCAGCTTTTGGGCTAAATGCTATGCCGAAAACATTTTCGCCCCGCTTGAATCGCAAGCCGAGCATGTTTTCAATGGTTCGCATGCTGGCGTGTTTTTCGATTGGCGACGCGATAGCAACTTTTCCTACATCATCGGCTTGCTGATGAAAGAAAGCGCGACCATCCCGCCTGGCTACTCATCATACGAAATCGCAGCAACCGACGTGGCACTGATTTGGGCAAAATCGAAAGACTTGATGGAAACGCGCGCCGTGCCTTGGGGTTCAGCAGACGAAGCCATCACCGCAAGTGGCCGCAGCTGCGCCAACATGCCTTGGTGCGCCGATGTGTTTCATCCATCACGTTCCACAACACCCAACGAGAACGGCGAAACCATTTTAGATTGCTATATTCCGCTTGATTAGACACAAGGAGTTTATCATGCATATCCACGCCCGCCCCGCTAGCGCCACTGATCTCGATGCCATTTGGGCGCACGATTTAGCCCAACATGATTGGCCAACCGAATGGCGCGACGGCTCCATTCGCGAAAACGAAAGCGGCATGGCGCAGACTTTTGTCATTTTCAATGGCGAAGACCCCATTGGCTGCGGCACGCTATGCTTTTCGCCCGAGTGCGACGATATCGGTGGTCGCATGCAATTGGCTGATGGCAAAACCGTTGCCCAAATCGTTGGGTTGCGCATAGACAAGCCTTATCGCGGCAAGGGGCATGTGTCCGCGCTGGTCAAGCAGATGGAAGACTACGCCCGCGAAAAAGGGTACACTAAGCTCACCATTGGCGTGGAGGTCAAAGATACCACCCCGCTCACAATTTATCAGCACTGGGGCTACACGCAATTTGTGCTGGGCTGCCATGAAGATGGCGACCCGCAGGCGACGTTGTATTTTGCGAAGACGTTGTGACGAGTCGCTCCGCGAACACCACCCCGCCCTTCGGGCACCCCTCCACGGAGGGGAATACCCACCCCCAGCACAACGTAACAATTCCCCTCCGTGGAGGGGTGGCACCGCAAAGCGGTGACGGGGTGGTTTAACATGGATTAAATAAAGAGGAGATAGATACCACATGTTCAAGGACTACAAGAAGTACGAAACCACCATCGGCGGCAGACCGTTTGTGGTGGAAGTGGGCAAAATGGCCCAACTGGCAGGCGGCAGCTGCATGGTGCGTTATGGAGAAACAAATGTGCTGTGCTGCGCCACCATGAGCGCAAAACCCCGCGATGGCATTGACTTTTTCCCGCTGAGCGTTGACTTTGAGGAAAAACTGTATGCCGTGGGTAAAATCCCCGGCAGCTTTCAGCGTCGCGAAGCACGCCCAAGCGAAAAAGCTATCCTCGCTGGCCGCGTCATCGACCGTCCCCTGCGCCCGCTGTTCCCCAAAAACATGCGCAACGATGTGGCCGTGGTTGCCACCGTCATGAGCGTTGACCAAGATTGCCCGCCCGACATGACCGCCTTGCTGGGCGCGTCCATCGCGCTGAGCATTTCGGACATCCCCTTCCGTGGGCCGATTGCCGGTGTTTGTGTTGGCTTGGTCGATGGCGAATATGTCATCAACCCTACCCAAGCGCAGCGCAAAGATAGCCGCATGAGCGTGATTGTGGCCAGCACTGCTGATTTGGTTGCCATGATTGAAGCCAACGCCAACGAAGTGTCCAGCCAGGAAATGTACGAAGGCATCATGTTTGGCCACGCAGAAAATCAACGTTTGGTCAAATTCATTCAAGATATCCAAGCAGACTGCGGCAAGCAAAAGCTTGATTTCCCCTCGAATGACCCATCGGACGAGCTCTTCACCGCCGTGAAAGATTTCGCCATTGAAGACGTGAAGTTCGCGCTTGACACTGACGACAAACGTGTGCGCGACGAACGCATGAAGCCCATCTATGAAAAAGTGCATGCTGAGTTCGACGAGAAATTCGCCGAAGAAGCTGGCAAGATTGACGATTGCCTTTATAAACTGCAAAAACATGTGGTGCGTCGCTGGCTGCTGGATGAAGGCAAACGCGTGGATGGCCGCGGCATTGATCAAGTGCGTGACCTGCATGCCGAAATTGACCTGCTTGACCGCACACACGGCAGCGGCATGTTCACCCGCGGGCAAACCCAGTGCCTCACCGTTACCACCCTTGCTAGCGTCAGCATGGACCAAATGCTGGACGGCATTGACGAAGAAACCAGCAAACGCTATATGCACCACTACAACTTCCCCAGCTATTCGGTGAGCGAAACCCGCCCCAACCGTGGCCCCGGCCGCCGCGAAATCGGGCATGGTGCACTGGCCGAGCGCGCGCTGCTGCCCATGATTCCCCCAGTGGAAGAATTCCCATATGCCATTCGTACCGTCAGCGAAGTCATCAGCTCCAACGGCAGCACTTCGCAGGGCGCAATTTGTGCCAGCACGCTGAGCCTGATGGCCGCCGGCGTGCCGATTAAAGCACCGGTTGCGGGCATCAGCTGCGGGCTGATTACCGAAGGCGACCGCTTCATGACCATGGTGGATATCCAAGGCCTGGAAGATTTCCACGGCGACATGGACTTTAAAGTAGCAGGCAGCAAAGCTGGCATCACCGCCATTCAAATGGACCTGAAAATTGACGGCCTGACCGCCGAAATCATCCACGAAGCACTCACCAAAACCGAAAAAGCCCGCATGGATATTCTCGACGTGATGGATGCCTGCATTGCCGAACCGCGTGCCGAGCTGAGCAAATGGGCACCAAAAATGCTTACAGTCAGCATCCCCGAAGAAAAAGTGGGCGATGTCATCGGCAAGCAAGGCAAAGTGGTGCAGAAAATTCAAAAGCTGTTTGATGTTAAGATTGACATTGACGAAGAAGGCACCACGCATCGCAATGTGTTCATCGCCGGCATGGACATTGAAAAAGCACAGCAAGCACTCTTTGTGGTGGAGACCATCGCCAATGGACCCGAAATCGGCGCGATTTACAAAGGCGTGGTCACCGGCATGATTGAAATCGGCGCGTTTGTGGAAATCGTGCCCGGCGTTGAGGGCCTAGTGCACATCAGCCGCCTTGACGTGAAACGCACTGAAAAAGTGAGCGATGTGGTGCAAATTGACGACGAAGTGATGGTGAAAGTGCTTGAGATTGACGACAAAGGCCGCTTGAACCTGTCGCGTCGCGACGCACTCATCGAAGTGGAAGGCCTTGTGCCGGAAAACACCATTCCCAGTGGCCCCCGCCGTGCAAACAGCGGCCCGCCCCGCCGTGATGGTGACCGCAACCGCGGCCCGCGCAGATAAAACAGCATAAATAGCGGCAGAGCCCACAAAGCTCTGCCGTTGTTTTTACGTATTCTGTTGATAGCTGGCGATTTGCTGCTGAAGAATTTTCTTTTTGATGTCTGCGATGAATTCATCCCAGCCTTCGGGTTCGGTTGTCATGCGCTGCTCAAATGCCTTGATGTGTTCATACAACTCTTCGTATACATTGCTCATATGTTATTCCTTTCGCGTTTTGGTTATGATAATATTATGACTCAAAACGAGTCAAATGTCAATACCTAATGGTAAAATAGTGTAAAATTTTTGCATGACTAACATGTATCGAAGAATTCGCGACTTGCGCGAAGACGCAGACCTCTCGCAGGCAGCAATCGCAAAATATCTTTCCTGCGGCACAGGAACATATGGCCAATACGAGCGAGGGATACGCGGCATCCCTCTGGATGTTTTAGAGCGTTTGGCCGATTATTATAATACCTCGACGGACTATCTGCTTGAGCGAACTGACGTCGCAACACCCTATCCAAAGAAGAAATAAAACACTTGACAATGCACGCGCAGTCATGTACAATAGTTATATCAACATAATTTTGGAGGAAAAGAACACATGGCAAAACGTACACTGGCAATTATCCTAGCACTGGCAATGGCAGCATTCATGGGCATAGCATTCGCAGGCTGCGGCAGCGCAGACGTAAGCGACCACGCACTGGTGGGCACCTGGACCTGGAACACCAACGCAGCGTTTACCTACGTATTCAACGCAGATGGCACTGGCGTGCGCGGTGGCGCAGGCATGCCTCGTCAAGGTTTTTCGTGGTCAATTCCCGGCAATGGCCGCCTGAACATCGACATTGATCGCGCTGACGTGGTGCAAGGCACTCGTCGCGCCGAACGTTGGGACTATAGCATCGCAGGCAATGTTGTGACCATTGAAAGCCGCCAAGAATCCGGCGTGCGCTTTAGCTACACCAGAGTTGATGCCGAACCCGAAGTCACCACCACCACTGCCCCTGCACAAGTTGAACCAGCAAGCATCGTTGGCAACTGGAACTGGCTGGACTCGGTCTACTATACCTTCAATGCAGATGGCACAGGCGTGCGCGACGTGAGCGGGCAGTTTGAAGCCCCCAGTGCAATCGCTTGGACCACCGTGGATGGCACATTGTATATCTGCATTACCCCAGATCTCTGCGAAATCTCCGGACACGCAGAAATGAGCACTTGCATCGAACCCGAAATGTGGAGCTACGCGCTGGGCACCAACAGCTTGACCATTACCAGCCAGCAAGTGGCAGGCATGGAATTCACCTACACACGCTAGTGCAAATCGCATAACAAAGCGGCAGGGCTTTTAGCTCTGCCGTTGGTTTTTATTTCTTTTGATATGATGCAATTTGCTGCAGAAGAATTTTCTTTTTGATGTCCGCGATGAATTCGTCCCAGCCTTCGGGTTCGGTTGTCATGCGCTGCTCAAATGCTTTGATGTGTTCGTACAGGTCTTCATATACATTATTCATGTGCTATTCCTTTCATCACCTAGTTTTTTATAGTATAACACGGTTGCACTGAAAAATCAAGTGTAAATTCACTGTATATCAATTAATCGTTCTAGCACTTATAATTATCTTGTAATGATAAGAAAAGAGGTAAGTGCATGGGTCTAAAAATTGAACGCGAAGAATTTGCAAACAAGACATTTCGACTAAATGTGAAGCTAATCAATGACGTCGAGGTCGTTTGTACGCAGAAGAATATTTCAATGAATCGGTTTGTGGATATCGCGTTGAGATATGCACTGGAGCATTTGGAGAGCGAAGATGTATAAGCATGCGGGCAGGGCTTCGGTTCTGTCGTTTTTATTGGAGGTATTTCTCATGGCGAAACGGATTTTTGCATCGGCACTGGCATTAGTGGTGATGCTTGGCTTAGTGCTCACCTTCATCGGCTGCAACAGCACTGACATGAGCAACCACGCATTGGTAGGCACTTGGGCTTGGACTGAAGGCGCAAGTTATACCTATGTCTTCTACGCAGATGGCACGGGTTCGCGCGGTGACACAACCGGCGTGGCACGACAGCACTTCGTGTGGTCAATTCCCAGCGATGGTCGATTGTATATGCGCACTAATCGCGAAGACATCGTGCTGGGTCAGCGGCGCGACGAACGCTGGGGGTATGTGATTGCAGACGATGTACTTACTATTACCAGCCGCCAAGAAATCGGCGTGCGCCATAGCTATAGCAGAGTTATGCCCGGCGAAACGCCGCCTAAAGCGACAATGCCAACAACAACCCCCGCAGACGTTGCAATCCTGAGCAACCACGCACTGGTGGGCACTTGGGCTTGGAACGACAACGTGGACTACATCTATATGTTCAACACAGATGGCACGGGCGTGCGTGGCGGCGCGGGCATGAGCCTTCAACGCTTTTGGTGGTCGATCCCCGGCAATGGCCGTGTGTATATGAGCATAGACCACGCCGATGTGCCACCAGGCGGTTTGCCGTTTGAACAATGGGACTATCACATCACGGACAACGTGCTCACGCTCACCAGTCGCCAAGTAGCCAACACGAGTTATAGTTACACTAGAGTTGACGGCTGATAGGTGGTGACAAACAAAGCGGCAGGGCTTTTAGCTCTGCCGTTGGTTTTTTTCGTCCCCACCCTCACCCCTCTCGACTCGGGGAGCTCCCTCCCAAGGAGGGAGCGGAGGATTAAGGATATAACGACAGCGTAACGTTCGGCTGCAAGCCCACGCTCCTTCCTCGGGAGGGAGCTGGCCGCCTCGGGCGGACTGAGGGTAGCTCTTGGCGCGACATCTCACCCATCCACCCCCACCCGCAAATTTTTTTCACTTTTTTGCAGGAAATTGCAACATTCGCGCGTATATCTATGGTAGAGGTGATGTTATGCATATTCGCCAACGCTTAGAACAAGCTGAGCAGCAGCTTTCGCCCCACGCGGCGCAGGCCGTGCACACACGTGGCCGCCAACGCGAAGAACCCGAATGCCCCCTGCGCACCGCCTTCCAGCGTGACCGCGACCGCATTTTGCACTCCAGTGCGTTTCGGCGACTCAAGCACAAAACGCAGGTATTTCTGTCGCCCGAGGGTGATCATTACCGCACACGCTTGACCCATACCCTTGAAGTTGCGCAGATAGCTCGAACTATCGCAAGGGCGCTGCAATTGAACGAAGATCTCACCGAGGCGATTGCACTGGGACATGATCTGGGACATACGCCCTTTGGTCATGCTGGCGAGCGTGCCCTGCGTGAGGTATATCCCGCTGGCTTTAATCACTACGAACAAAGCCTGCGCGTGGTAGACAAGCTTGAAGACCGTGGCCGTGGACTCAATCTCACGTGGGAATTGCGCAACGGCATTGAGCGACACACAACAGGCCCGCAGCCAGCGACTCTGGAGGGGCAGTGCGTGCGCTTGGCTGACCGCATTGCTTACATCAACCACGACATTGACGATGCCCGCCGCGCCGGTGTGTTAGATGAACGCGATATTCCGCCATCCATCTTGGGTGATGGCAAGCGGCAGCGCATTCACAGCCTTGTGCTTTCGGCCGTAGAAAACAGCGGCGATACCATCGCGCTTGACGACGCCACCCAAGCCGCGTTTGATACCCTGCACAAATTCATGTTTGACCACGTGTATTTCAATCCTCTGTGCAAAAGCGAAGAAAGCAAAGTGATTGATATCATTGCGTGGCTATATGAACACTTCACCCGCCACGCCGAAAAACTGCCCGAAGATTTTCGCAACATCGGCAAGGAAGAAGGCAACGAGCGTGCCGCAGTGGATTACATCGCCGGCATGACTGATCGTTTTGCCGTGCACGTGTTTGAACGCTGCTTTGTGCCGCGCGCTTGGACGATGCGGTAATAAAATAAAGGCGCTTTTAGACAATTGTATTGATGTTTTTTTCGCGAAACCCCTTTGGCGAAACTCGACCTTTCGGCTGTTGCCAAGGGCTCCCCTGTAGGGGAGCTGGCACGCCGTAAGGCGTGACTGAGGGGTTGGCATGTCAATACAAAAATCTAAAATAGCCAACTATAATTTATTTTTCGATGTGAAAGAGAGAAAAAACTATGGACAACTTAGGCAACTGGGCAAGTATTCTAGGGCTGATTATCACCGTGCTCACCCTGCTGATGATGCTCAACATCCGCGGAAAAATCGATCGCAGCTTGGGCAAACAGCGCTTTTTGCAACAACGCGAAAGCCTGCTGGCACAACTGACGACCATCCGCAGTTGTGTGCGTGAAAACGCCGACTGCGACCTAGATGAGCATCTGCTGCATCTGCGTGAGCTGCTGCTGCAATTGGTGAACTATCGCATTTGGCGCATGGGTGACCGCTTTAAGCTTAACCAAATCATCAGCTCGCTAACCAAAACATATAACGGGCAAAAACGCACTGGTCGCAAAGCCTATGTGATGTACATTGACGAAGTGATTGCCATGGTGAAGGCGCAAGCGGAGGTGTAATCGTGCTCCGCACCCCTCCCTCACAAAGAGGGAGCGTGCGCTTACAATCAAATGTTTCGCTGTTGTTATATCCTTAAGCCTTAGCTCCTTCCTGCGGAAGGAGCTGGCCGACCTCGGGTCGGACTGAGGAAGGCTCGCGGAGCGATTCACACCCCCTGTCGCTGCGGCGACATCCCCCTCTGAAGAGGGGGACTGGGGCTTGCAGCCGAATGTTTCGTTATTGTTTACCGTGGAGAGGCGCGGAGCACAACATCATGCGGTCGCACACACGTTATAGGCAGAGCGTATCACGCGCCGCAGCAGATAAAACGCGCAGAAAGAAGGTGCGTAGTATCGCTATCCCCGACAGTTACCTGCAAGAGCTGCGCACCCGCGCAGACATTGAGCAAATCATCTCGCCGTATGTAAAACTGCGGCGCGGCGGACGTTTGCTCATGGGCCTGTGCCCATTTCACAACGAAAAAACGCCTTCGTTTGCCGTGTATCCCGACACCAGCTCGTTTTTCTGCTTTGGCTGCAACGCGGGCGGCGATGCCGTGTCATTCCTCATGCGCATGGAGCGCCTGGATTACATCGAGGCCGTGAAAGCACTCAGCCAGCGCGTGGGCATGCAACTGCCCGAGGACAACTACGACGACGGGCTCAGCAAACGCCGCCTGCGGATTTTATCCGCCAACCGCGAAGCTGCCAAGTTTTTTCATCAACAGCTGAAAGAGCCCGCCGGCAAAGTTGGCTTAGACTATTGGCTGGGCGCGCGCAATCTTTCGCCGCAGATTGTGCGGCAGTTCGGGCTGGGTTATGCGCCCCCGGGCTGGAGCGCACTGCTAGACCACATGCGCGGCTTGGGCTACAAGCCTGAAGAGTTGGTAGAGGCCAATCTCGTTAGCCGCAGCGACAAGAACGGCAAGGTGAACTACTACGACCGTTTTCGTGGCCGCGTGATGGTGCCGATTATCGACTTGCGCGGCAATGTTGTTGCGTTTGGCGGCCGCGTGATGGGCGACGAAAAGCCCAAATACATCAACACATCCGATACCTTGGCCTATAAAAAAGGCCGCGATATTTACGCGCTTAACTTCGCGAAAAACACCGCCAATGGCAGGTTGATTTTGGTCGAGGGCTACATGGATGTCATCGCGCTGCATCAAGCGGGCTTCACGCAGGCAGTTGCCTGTTTGGGCACGGCGCTCACGCGCGACCAAGCGCAGCTGTTGGCGCGCTATGCCAATGAAGTGGTGCTGAGCTACGATGCTGACGAAGCGGGGCAACGCGCCGCAGCCAGGGCACTTGATGTGCTGGGGCAAACGAATCTGAAGCTGCGGGTGATTCAACTCACCGGCGGCAAAGACCCCGATGATGTGCTGCGTACCTACGGCGCAGAGCGCTACCGCCAGCTACTGGAGGGTGCCGCCAACGACATTGAATTTGCATTGTTGGGCGCACGCGGTGAGCTTGACTTAACCACTCCTGCCGGCAAAGCGGATTATCTGCGTGAAGCGGTGCGCGTGCTGGCGCGTTGCACGGCCATTGAGCGTGATATCTATGCCGCGCGGTTGGCCGAAGAGCTTACGGTGGACAAGCAAGCGATTCTCACGCAGGTGGAGCAAGTGCGCAAGCGCGACATGCGCCGCAACGAGCGCGAACAGCACCGCAAACTCATGCAATTGCAAGACAATAAGCACACCGCGATTGACCCGCAACGCGGCATTCACCCGCAGGCGGCAAAAGCCGAAGAAGGCTTGCTGGGTCTGTTGTTGCAACACCCGGATTTTTATGCTAGGTTGCGGGACAAAATAAGCGCAGAGCATTTTATCACGCGCGTTAACCGGGAGCTGGCATTCAAGCTCTTTGCAAGGCTGGAAGATGGCCACGGCATCGAACCCGAGTTGCTCAGCGGCGTGTTGACCCCCGAGGAGCTCAACGAAGCCATGCGCATGAAGATCACCTGCGAAAACGTCGATAATCCCTGGGCAAACGCTGAGGGTTGGGCAGCAAAACTCCTCGCCGAACAACCGCAAACCAAGCCCGACTTAAAAGATAATCACTCATTCCTAGATGCATTTTCACAATTAAGCATTAAGAATTAAGCATTCAGCATTGGAGAATTATGCGTTATACCACCGACTGGAAAGACTACGCCCTGCTTGATTGCGCCGACGGCGAACGTTTGGAGCGCTGGGGCGACATCGTACTCATTCGCCCTGACCCGCAAGTGATTTGGAGCGGCCGCAACCATCCATTGTGGATGAAAGCCCATGCACGTTATCAACGCAGCAAAAGCGGCGGCGGCGCGTGGGAAAACCTGCGCCCTATGCCTGAGCAATGGCAAATTGGCTATGGCGACCTGCGTTTTCACATCAAGCCCATGGGATTTAAACACACGGGGCTGTTTCCCGAACAAGCGACTAACTGGAATTTTCTGCGAACACATGTAGGGGCGGATGCAAAATCCGCCCGCATCTTAAATTTATTCGCTTACACCGGCGGCGCAACCGTGGCATGCCTTGCTGCGGGCGCGCATGTGACGCACGTTGATGCCTCCAAGGGCATGGTGCAGCGCGCGAAAGAGAATGCCGCATTAAGCGGGCTTAGCGAAAAACCTGTGCGCTGGATGGTGGATGACTGCATCAAGTTTGTGCAGCGCGAAATTCGCCGCGGTAACACCTATGACGTGATTTTGCTTGACCCGCCTTCCTATGGCCGCGGGCCCGGCGGCGAAGTGTGGCAGCTGGGCGAACAATTGCAAGGCTTTTTGCAGGCTTGCGCGCAATTGTTAGCTTCCGATGGCATGCTGTTGCTCAATAGCTACAGCGCAGAATTTTCCCCGGGCGTGATGGAGTATCTGCTGGGGCAAACGCTCGTGTTACCATTGGGCGGCACGGTGAGCTGTGAGGAAATCGGGCTGCCGGTTGAGAGCACCGGACGCGTGCTCCCCTGCGGCAGCACCGCCATTTGGCAAGGAGGCGACACATGCTAGCATTTCACAACGTGAGTTTCGCTTACCCTGCCTTAGATGAAAGCACCGTAACCCCACTGGCCGTGCGCAACCTCAGTTTCAGCATTGCACAAGGTGAGTTCGTGGCCATGCTGGGGCACAATGGCAGCGGAAAATCCACTGTGGCCAAGCTGTGCAATGGCTTGCTTGCGCCCGATGAAGGACAAGTGCTGCTGGATGGCTTAGATACTTCTGTCGAAGATAATCTATTCGACATCCGCCGCCAAGTGGGCATGGTATTTCAAAATCCCGACAACCAGATTATCGCCGCCATTGTTGAGGATGACGTTGCCTTTGGCCCCGAGAATCTTTGTGTGCCGCGCGAGGAAATTCGCACACGGGTGGACGACGCCCTTGCCCAAGTGGGCATGAGCGACTTCACCACCGCCGAGCCGCACAAGCTCAGCGGCGGACAAAAGCAACGTGTGGCCATCGCCGGCGTGCTCGCCATGCAAACACAGATGATTGTGCTGGATGAATCCACCGCCATGCTTGACCCACGCGGACGACAGGAAGTGCTTGACACCGTCATAAAATTGCACCAACAAGGCAAAACTGTATTACTCATCACGCACTTCATGGAAGAAGCGCTGCAGGCCGATCGCGTGCTGGTGATGCACAACGGCGGTCTGATTGCCCAAGGCACGCCGCGCGAGGTTTTTGCGCAGCGCGAGATGCTGCAACAAGCAGGGCTCACATTGCCGGCTGCAGCGCGCTTTGCACAAGCCGCCGGGCTTGGCGACGATATTTTAACAGAAGACGAATGCGTGCAAGCAATTTTGCAGGCGTACACAAGATAAGGAGAACAGTATGGAAGAGAAAACTTTCAGCTTCAGCGCGTCTATCCAAGCGCTCATCAACAAGGGGCTGGCCACCGGCAAGCTGACGATGCAAGAAATCGACCTGATTTTTGCAGAACCGGGCATTGATATCGACGACCTTGATCGCCTGTATGAAACCCTGGAAAAGCAAGGCGTAGAAATCATTGATGATTTTGCGGACCTCACCGCCGATCTCACGCTTGGGCTAGATTTGGAACTGGATGATTTTGACCTAGAGACACCCAAGGACATCGACTTGGGGCTGGTGACCGAAGACAAAAGCCTGCTGCTGGATGACCCCGTGAAGGTCTATCTGAAGGAAATTGGCAGCGTGCCGCTGCTCACGCCCGAGGAGGAAATCGAGCTGGCCATCCGCATCAGCGACGACGATGCCTATGCCAAAAAGCGCCTTGCAGAAGCAAACTTGCGCTTGGTGGTCAGCATCGCCAAGCGTTACGTTGGCCGCGGCATGCAGTTTCTTGATCTCATTCAAGAGGGCAACCTGGGGCTGATTAAAGCCGTGGACAAGTTTGACTATAGCAAGGGCTTCAAGTTCAGCACCTATGCCACGTGGTGGATTCGCCAAGCCATCACCCGCGCAATTGCCGACCAAGCCCGCACGATTCGCATACCCGTGCACATGGTGGAAACCATAAACAAAGTGAAGAAAGCCAACACGCAGCTGCTGCACGAAATCGGCCGCGACCCCACAGTGGAAGAAATTGCTGTGCGGCTGGAAATGGAAGTGGCGCGTGTGCGCGAAATCTTGCGTGTGGCGCAGGAGCCAGTGAGTCTCGAGACCCCCATCGGCGAGGAAGAGGACAGCTTGTTGGGCGATTTTATTCCCGACGAAGACGCCCCCGCTCCTGCCGACAAAGCCAGCATGCTGCTGCTGAAAGAGCAATTGGCCGACGTGCTGAAGACCCTCACCCCGCGTGAAGCGAAGGTGCTAGCCATGCGCTTTGGGCTTGAGGATGGCCACCCGCACACCCTGGAAGAAGTGGGCCGCGAGTTTGAGGTCACGCGTGAGCGCATTCGGCAAATTGAGGCGAAAGCGTTGCGCAAGCTGCGCCATCCCAGCCGCAGCAAGCGATTGAAGGACTTCTTGGGTTAAGTTGCGCATAAAATAACCACAGGAGGAACGGCAATGGAAACTGTCACTATTGAATTAGATGATGAACTCCATGCAGAGTTGTTGCTGTTTGCTCAACACGCAGGTTTGGATTTGCACTCTGCAATTATCATGTTACTGCGGCGTGTTGCGGCACGGCCCCTTCCTCTTAATCTTCACCAACATGTAGGGGCGGCAGTCATGACATCAAAATCCCGGGGGCTTGCAAGCTGCCCCTACATCCCGCATATATCTAGCACAAAGGAGGGATACCATGCCCACGCTTCGTGACCCAACCAAGCGCCGCCTTGAGCGCATTATCGACACCACCTACTATCTGCTGATACTGGTGGCGTTTTACCTGTTCATGCGCTATGCCTTTTGGCTGGTGTTTCCGTTTATGTTTGCGTTTTTCCTGGCCGCAATCATGCAACGCCCCATGAACTTCGCCCATCGCAAGTTCAAGATGAAGAAAAAATTCACCGCTGTGATGCTTGTGCTGCTGTTTTATTTGGTGATTGTGAGCATCATCGCTGCCCTTGGCATGCGGTTGTGGGCAAGTGCCACGAACTTCGCAAGCTTTCTGACCGAGCAAGTGCAAAACTTGCCTGATCTCGTGATCAGTTTGGCTGAGCGCGCAAGCGAACTAACACGTTGGCTGCCCGCCAGCATGCGCGATAGCCTTGATACCTGGCTGTCATACAACGTCATCGTGCCAATGACTTATGGCGAAGATGGCGCGCTGACAAGCTTGGTGTCAAACATCGATTTCGCTTGGTTCCGCGCACCGGTGAGCGGTGTGCTCAGCTTTGCCGGCCGCATTCCCGCCATGGCCGTTGCTGTGGTGATTACCGTCATCACCAGTTTTTTCATGACTATCGGCTATGACGACATCGTGCGCTTTATCAAACGGCAACTGCCGCAAAAACGCCAAGATGCTCTGTCCGCCGCCAAACGCATTCTATTTTCTTCGCTGGGCAAGCTGCTGAAGGCCTACACGATCATCATGGTTTCCACTGCCGGGCAGGTGGCGATTGGTCTCACCATCATGCGTCTGCTAGGCATTTACAATGGCAGCTATCTGTGGACAATCGTTGCTGTGGTTGCTGTGCTGGACTTCCTGCCTGCCGTGGGTGCCGGCTTTGTGCTCACCCCTTGGGCATTGTATAGCCTAATTATGGGGCAGTTTTGGCTGGCGCTTGGGTTAATTCTCATCTACGTCACCATCACCATTGTGCACCAAATTGTGGAGCCGAAAGTCATGGCCGCCAACCTTGGGCTGCCGCCGGTGGTGACCATTGCGGCGATGTATATGGGCTTGCAGTTGTTCGGCATCATCGGCATTTTACTGGCTCCCATCCTCATGACACTGCTGAAGGTGCTGAACGATGAAGGCGTCATCAAAATCTGGAAATAGCACTTGCGGTTTAAAACCCCGGGCGGATTTTGCAGCAGAAAACGATTCTCAATATAGCTCAACCCACCTTCTGTTTTCCAGAGGGTGGGTTTCATATAATCTAAAGTTTTTTGCGCAACTTTTTTTCAAAAAAGTTGCAAAATCTAGCCCAACTTTGCCATGATTTCATCAAAGTTCAGCACGCGGCCGAAAATATCCATGTTGGCCAAGGTGGCGCGATGTGCATCATCCCAAACGCTGGCAGTCACATCGCCGCCAAACACAACTTTGTAGTCACGATACACTGCGTCCCGTGCCGTGGATTCACAGCAAATGTTGCTCATGATGCCCACGATGATGAGGGTATCCACGGTGTTGTTGCCACCGCGCAAGTTGCGCAAAATCAGCTCAAGGTTGGTTTCGAAAAATGCACTGTAGCGGTGTTTACGCACCACAGGGTCACCGGGCTGTGGGGCAAGTTCGTCGATGGTTTCAATGCCCTTTGTGCCCGCACGCATGCCCGCATGCGCCAGATGCGGCCAGTTGGCAATTTCCATGGGGCAGCGGTCGGGATGTGTTTCGTGCTCGGTATATACCACCGGCACACCGATTTCGCGGCAGCGGCTAATGATTTGCGCAATCGGCTCAATCAGCGGGCGCGCATTGGGTACTTCCATTATCGCGCCTTCAAGCACGAAATCGTTTTGCATGTCTACCACAAGCAGGGCTGATTTTTCATGGATAAAATCCCACTTTGGAGTTGTTTGCATCGTATTGCCTTTCTATTCACGCATTTATTCTTCTGATATAACAGGCGAAAGGTGCCTGATCGCACCTTGCAGCTGCGACGTATCGCTGTATGGGTTATATTGCAACGTTTCGCTGGGCGGGCTGGGTTGCACGCCATTTACGTTCCAGGCCACATCGCCGCCAACGGGGACGATCGTGCCCACGCTGAGTATTACACCGCCGCCCACTTGGGATAGCGCAAAGTGCCCCTGCACCGTGTTAATCCCGCGCGTTGGACGGCCAACCAGCACCACACTTTCGGCACGTGCAACCGAAAGCGCATAGGCGAACAATTCTGCCGGGCCTGCCGTGTTTTCGTCAACGAGCACCGCCATGCCTTGCGTGACGATGCCATCAAAAATATTGAATGCATCAGAAGTGAACGACTGCGGCTCGCGGCCACCACGAAAATGAATGGTGGCAATGGCATCACCCGGCTGAGAAACAGGCAACAGCAGATTCGCAGCTTCTGCTGCAAAGCCAAGAGTGCCGTCGTAGGTGCCGCGCACATCGATAATAAACGCTCTGGCACCGGCAGCCTCAAGGGCACGCACAGCCGAATCTAAGTCACTTGCGGTGTCACGGAAGAAAGAGATAACACGGATATATCCGATGGTATCCTGGCCGTTAGCATCAGCCATCAACTCTGTTGCCACCGTGGAGATTCCTGCCCCCAGCCTTACATTGGCAGTCATTCGTTCATCATCGCGCAAAAAAGTGAAGTTAACAGACACGGTGGGCTCGCCCTCGGTCTCAACATTGTTGATGCCGGATATAAAGTTCTCTGCGTTATATGTGGTGAGGTTTTCCTCGTCAAACAGCACCACCGTTGGGGTTTCCACACGCACCAGCTGGTCACCGCTTTGCAAACCCGCCCGATCCGCAGGGCTGTCGCGCGCAACCTGTGCAATCACCAATATGCCGGGTTCGTTTGCTAGCTGGTCATCCTCTTCGTCATTTTCCATGGCGATATCGCTGGGCACATAACGCAGTTCCAGCCCGAGGTCGGGTTGTTGGCCCTCAAGCCGTTGCAAGAACGCATTCCATTGCTCCGGCGGAAGATAGCGGCTATGTTCATCGCCCAAGCCCTGCACAAAACCACTCACCATTTCAGCAATGATATCATCCTCGTTGAAACTACGGTAAAATTCACTTTGCACCACGCCGCGGATTTCCTCCAGGGTGTGTGCCTGTGCCACGCGGTGATGCAGGTCGCCCATCAAGGCATTCAAACGGTTTTCTGCAAACAAATAGGTGACCGGAATGGCCACCGCAACCATAATCAACGCCAACGCCAATGCTGCGCCAATAGACATTTTTCTGCTCATGTTATACACCTCCAAGTCACTTCGCTGTGTCCATTCGTCTAACATCTAAAATCACGTGTCTATGTCTATTATACCACAACTTGTCCGAAATTGCAAACAATAAAATTCTTAGCTGCATGCCAACCCCTCAGTCACGCCTTGCGGCGTGCCAGCTCCCCTACAGGGGGAGCCCTTGGCAACACCTGAAAGGTCGAGTTTCGCCAGAGTCTCCCCTTCGAGGTCCCCGCAAATGCTTGCAAAGTAGAGGGGTTTCACGAAAAAAGCATATCAATACAATTAAAAGCGCCAAATTCTTTCCCCCGCGAAGCGGCTAAAGTTTTTTTGGTTACTTTTTTTTCAAAAAAAGTAACATCGCATCCTCCCGCCGCAAAGCAAGCGAATACCCCCGCAGGCGCAGCAACAGCGGGTCGCCCAGCGGCGCGGCGCATTGCAGGGTAACTTTCGTGCCAAGGGTGAGCCCAAGCTCTTGCAGGCGCAGAGCGATTGCATCTGCACCATGCACTTGTTTGATGATCGCGCTTTGGCCGCGCTTCAATTGTGTAATGTTCATGCTTCATTATATAAAAAAAGAACCCTCAGCGTTAACTAAGGGTTCTGATGTGAGAAAAGTTGGGCTTATTTCTCTTCTTTTTTCTTCAGCACGACGAATGCGCCTGCGCCTGCAACTGCAACGATAGCAGCGGCTGCGATAGCGATTGCATTGCTGTCGCCGGTTTCAACGGGATTTTCCCAGCAGGGGATATACAGGCGAGCCAAGAAGTTCATGAAGTCGCTGCTGAACATGTTGTTCAGGCTGCTTACCAGACGGCCTTCTTCGTCGTGGCCATTGGCAATCAGGTGAGCGGTGATGGTGTTGTTGAGGGCTTCGTCTGCGCCTTCGGGCAGTTCGCCTTCAACATCAATGCCAGCGCTTACGAAGAAGTCGTTCACGATAGCAGCAAGCACGTCCAGGCCGCCAACGGCTTCAGCCAGTTCAGCAACGAGGTCACGCATGTTGTCGATGGCATCGGTGCCTGCAGTGTTTGCAGCAGCGCCGACCATCAGGGAAAGTGCCATAACAAGGGCAATTGCGATAGTCAGAATTTTTTTCATGGGGTTAGGTTCCTTTCGTAAAATGGGTTGAGTTCAATGTTTATTGCAACGGATTTTGAGCTTTGCCCAAGCTAAAATACCATTCGCAGTTATAATGATACCAGATATTCATGCGTTTGTCAAGTGTTTTTCACAAACTTTTTTCTGAAAAGTCATAAAATGTCTAGTTAGGGCGTCCAAAACGGTGGCTGGGCACATCTTGGTCCATAAACTGCCAGCTAAAATGGATGCTGTTGCCGCGCCGTGTGAGCGTTTCGGGGTTGATGTGTGTGGGGATGCCGTTGATCTCACGGAAGCCCGCACGCACCCATGCGTCGGCCACCAGGTTCATCATTTGCGGGCTGGGGAAGGTTAGCGTGCCCACGGTGATCACTTCGCTTTTGCCGCGGTTGTTGCGCTCGGGCTGATGGAATGCGCCGGGCACAAAGCCGGTAATCCACCAAGTGGGATGCGGACCACGGCTGAACAGGTGCGCCGTGCGGTTGGTGTCAAAGTCGTGTTGATATACACGAACGGTCATGATGACATATTCTTGCTCAACTGCCGAGAAAAAGTGCTGTGCAGCCTGCGTGCTGGGCTTGGTATACACACCAATTTCAGCACCCAGCATGGCTAAACCATAGCGGCCTTTCCACATTTGAATCAGCCAATCTTTGGGGATTCGATTGCCGCGTTCATCCAACAGGAACATGGGATTGCCGTTTTCGTCGTGGCGCACGCGGTTGCGGTTGGGGCCTTCTTGATAAATATCATACACATAGCCATAGCGGAAGTTCAGGCGAATGGTGCCATATACCATTTGCAGGAACGGCGACGCCATGTCAAACAGCGCATTAAAGCCGAATTGTTTTTGCCAGGGGTCGCGTTCGGTGTAGAACACGCCGTTGCCGTCCATGCGATAGCTGAGCATGCGGAAGGCACGTTGTTGCTCTTGCTGCGTCATGTTGCCCTGAAGAATTTGGTTGCGTGCCGCCTCAATGGGATCAACCGTGGTGGTGGTGCGATGCGTGGTCGGCACGGTGGCAATGGTAGCCACAGCGCGGGTGGTGAGAGGCGCGTTAAGGTCAACACGAACAGTGTAGGGGTCATTTTCGCTGCCGGCAATCCAGCCGCGGCCATATAACGTGCGTGTGCCATTGCTTTCCTGCACACTAACGAGGACTTCTTGCCCTTGTGCCGTTATACTCAGTATACGCTCGTCGCCACGCAAGGGACATTCGCCGCGATTAACCGTCACTTCGCTGCGGTCGTTGAGGGTAATGCGTTGCCCACGCGTGCTGAATAGGTCAACCAGACCAAGCACGGTGGCATTGTCGTTTTCGTCAAGGGTGGCAAAGGGAATGAGGGTGGCGTTGCCTGCGGTGGCCATGGCCTCCACATCACCGCCATTGGGGCTGAGATTGGGGAATTCCGCCAAGGTGATGTCGTTGCTGCCGTTGCTGCAAGCCACAAACAGCGTAGCCACACCTGCGGTCAGCAGCAGGCAAAGAATGATCGCTAATACACGTTTCATGGTTAGTGTTTCCTCCATTGTTAGACTTTAGACATATGAATAGTAAATTTTTGAGAAAAATTAGGGTTTCGATAGTTTGTCGTTCAGTTTGGCTGAAATTCCTCACTTTGATGAGTATATTTCTCTTCGGTCAATTACTGCGACTGCTAAACAAGCTTGTGCTCTGCACGCCTTCCTCACCCCGCGCTGCGCGGAGAGCTCCTTCCTTGGGAAGGAGCTGGCACGCCTCGGGCGTGTCTGAGGAAGGCTCGCGGAGCGATTTGAGGCTTTCCTCCGCTGCTACACTGCATTGGGAACAACCAACGGGATATTTTCACCGGCAAGCCGCCCAGCAATTTGCGCCACCGCCTGAGTCACCAGATTTGCCTCTAGGGCGTTGGCGTTGCTGGTTTGAAAGAATAGCTGGCTTTGCTGCGGCACCACGCCAATGAGCTGCAGCTCAGTTTGGTCGATGATTTCGTCAATGGCCAGGTGGCGGCGTTGCAGGGCAATCTTGCGGTCAAAGCGGTTGATCACCAGCCGCACGTCACGTACATCCATGCGCAGCGCTTTTGTGCCCGCCAGTGCTGCCGAACGCACACACACCGGATCTGCGGTGCACACCACCAACGCGCGGTCGGCCGCCAACACCGCACAGCGATAGCCAAAACCAATGCCCGCTGGTGCATCCAAAATCACCACGTCGTAGTCCCCGCAAGTGGTCATCAACTGGGCAAGGGCATCTTCCTCCAGCGCATCTTCGCCGGCCAGGGGCGCACACAGCAGGTGAATGCCGCCAAAAGGCAGCACCGCCTGTTTAATCGTACAGCGACCTAGGGCGGCATCTGCCCAGCTGAACAGCACGTGTTCGTCTACGCCTAAAATCATGTCCAGGCTGCGCAGGCCGATGTCGCAGTCTACCAGCAGCACGCGCTTGCCCCGCGCAGCCATTTCTACCGCAAGGCATGCGCTGATGGTGCTTTTGCCGACTCCGCCTTTGCCCGAAATTACGGCGATGCGTTGTTGCATAATCTACCCCCGATGTAAAATATCAGTCTTTCGTATCGCAAAAATCTCTTGCATGCACGCCACAGTCTCGGCGTCCGGGTTTGTGAATTTGATTGCCGTGCCACAGACGTTGTCAAAGCTCTTGCCAAAGATTGTTCTGCGCTTCCGCTGGCAACCATCAAAACATCTGCTGGTGCTTTCGCAGACATTTACGTTATCCCAAACGATTTCATTTCTATGCTCGCCCAACGAAGCACCCGCAAACGAATCCTCGCCGCTGTCATCTGACCAAATCGTCCAGTTATCTTGCTCAATCAATATGTAGCACACACTCTTGCCAACATGGTTTATCACAAAGTAAAGTTTGTCAGCCCAATAGCCGCCGCCTCGCTCAAACTGCATGTCGTTCGCCCGCAAAAACGCAACAAACGCTAGAGCGTTTTTTTGCATATCACCCGCAAGGTTTTTCTTGATATAATACGCTATGTTTCGTTTGAACATTGCACTTATCCTCCAATAAACTTCGCGATTTTCTTCGCCTGCGCTGCCGGGTTTAGCTCCAGCACCCGCTGCTCAATGATATCTGCGGCTTCGTCGGCATCAAGGGCAGCCGCTCGCTCAAACACGTCCGTGCCATCCCAGAACATCTCCGTGGTACAAAACACCGTGCTGGGCCACGTGCCAATTTGCTGCTGACCCTGCATGGTAAGATACATACGCATTTGCAGTTCTGTCAATGCGCTGTCGAACTTCGATTTCTCATCGCGCGTGAAGCCCGCCTCACGCTTGATGTTATCCAGCGCCAGACTGCCGAACTCGGCCACTACATCGTAAATCCGCTTGGCATAGTGGCTGATAGTGCCATTTGCATAGGCTTCATAGAAGCTCACGCCATCGCGTCTTGCTGCGAGGAAATACGGGTAAAATTCCTGCGTGATGTAGCCAGATTTCTTAAAGAATATCTTGCCATAGGCGATGTCGCTGCGCTCTTGCAGCACGCGCATGCGCCACTCCCAAGGGTCGGTTTCGGGATTGCCGGTGTGCCATTGCTGCGGACCATCTTCATTCCAGCTGTTGGTGAACAGGCTGAAGATGTGCGCGTCTTTGTCGCCCAAGCTGAACCCGGCGGCGAGCAGGGCGGTGCAAAAATCAGTGTAGTTTTGTATCATGTGTGCTCCCTTGTATGTTATGGGCAGTGCGTAACCGTAGCAAAGGCAAAAGGAGCAAGTCGCGTCGCTCCGCGAACCTTCCTCACCCTCGCCGAGCTCGGGAGCTCCTTCCCGAGGAAGGAGCCGAAGCTTGTTACTTCAAGTTTTGTTGTCATTATATCCTTAATCCTTAGCTCCTTCCTTGGGAAGGAGCTGGCGCGCTCGGCGCGACTGAGGAAGGCTCGCGGAGCGAGGAGCTAAATCTCCTTGCGATAAATGCAATATCGTTCCATATTCAGCCGCCAGAAAAAGCAGCTTTGCGGCACCTGCGCGATTTCTAACAATTGCGCGCCCAGTGCTTCAATCACCTTGCGCGAGGCAGCGTTGCTTTCACCACAGGTGAGATAAACACGGTGCATGCCGTGCGCACGAGCGATGGGCAGCACCAGTTCACAGGCCTGCCGCGCATAGCCCTTGCCCTGATGGGCTTCATCAACTTCATAGCCCACATGCCCATTGTAGTAAGAGTGCACGTTATCGCCAATACGTATGCTGATTTTGCCCACGGAGTTGCCATTCGCATCGCAAATATCGTAGTAGTAAAACGGCAGCAATTCGTCATCGCCGGGGCATTGCTCGCACAAGCGCAGGGTGATGTTACCCTTGGAGAGCTGTGCGAATTCATCGAAGAAAGTCATTGGTTTTCCTTTATGCGTCAGGCGGAAAGTAGCCACGACGAATGAGATAATAGCAAGCCGCGGTCGCTCCGCGAACCTTCCTCACCCTCGCCGAGCTCGGGAGCTCCTTCCCAAGGAAGGAGCCGAAGCTTGTTTCTTCAAGTTTTGATGTCGTTATATCCTTAAGCCCCATGGCTCCTTCCTTGGGAAGGAGCTGGCGCGCTTGGCGCGACTGAGGAAGGCTCGCGGAGCGAGGATTTTACACAACCTATCGCCAGCATACAGGCTAGCACTATCCACCCAGCTCAATCATTTTATCCACACAGCGCCGCGCATCGCGGATCAACTCATCGCTCATGTCAATCACCGTGCCGCCCTCGCCGCGCAGCGCAAGCAGAACATCAGGCAGTGTGGTGAGCTTCATGTTCGGGCAAACCAACTTGGTGCCCAGCGCAAAAAAACGCTTGTCGGGGCGGTCATATTGCAAATGCTCGGCAATGGTGCTTTCTGTGCCAATGATAAACTCTTTAGCACTTGATTGTTTCGCATACTGCATAATCCCCGTGGTGGAGCCAACGTAATCTGCAAGCGCAACCACAGCGGGCACGCACTCAGGATGAACCAGCAATTCGGCCTCAGGGTGCGCGACGCGAGCGGCTTGCACATCGGCAACCGTCACCGCCGCATGAATGGGACAGCCGCCTTCGAGGAGCTTGATGTTCTTTTCCGGGCACTGGTCAGCTACCCATGCACCCAGGTTTTTGTCGGGGATGAACAAGATATTCGGGTTGTCGATGCGCTGCACAATCTGCACCGCGCTTGAGCTCGTGACGCAAACATCACAAACCGTCTTCAACGCAGCGGTAGTATTAATATATGCTACCACGGTGTAATCCGGCAGACTTTGCTTGACCGCGCTGATGATGTCTTTGTCCATCTGCTCGGCCATGGGGCAGCCCGCTTGGGGATTCGCCAGCCGCACGGTTTTTTCGGGCGTGAGCAGCTTCACGCTTTCGGCCATGAAATGCACGCCGCACATGAGCATGTTGCGGTGCGGTTGCTGCACGGCGGCTTGCGCCAACGCAAAGGAGTCCCCGCACACGTCAGCGACTTCGAGGATTTCACGCGCTTGATAGCTGTGCGCGAGAATGCAGGTGTCGGTTTCGCGCTTGAGTTTGATGATTTCTTGTTGTAGTTCGTGGATGGTCATGGGTTGCTCCTAAAGTCTTCTATTGCAAGTTTCGCAATGCCATAGCAATCAAAGCAAGGCAGCGATTAAAAAAATAGTCATAATGGTGAATATCTACGATGTCAATCTTATTGGTTTCATGGTGGCGAATTCGATAATCATTACCTATTTTTGTTAGAGCAAAAAACTCCGTGCGAAAAAGCTCTTCAAATTCAATTTGGTTATTGCTCATCTCTTTAATGATTTTTTCTGCCGAGTCCTTCTTGTCGAGTGTCGTGTAATATGTTTTAAGTCGCTCAAACGCATCCCACAACTTTTCCACAGCATCATTTCGCAGCGCAGGATTGGGTTGTTTGAATAACGACACCGCCTCATTCAATAGGTCTTTCAATCCTTTTTCTTTCACTGCGCTAATTATCTTTTCGACCGCTGTCGTTAACGTGCCATCTTCTATAATCCGTTCAACAACCAAGTCACTCGTGAGTGTAAATAATAGCCCTGTTTTATAGAAGACTTCATTAATTTCATCACGGAAAGTTCCCGCAATTTCGTTTGTAGTTAGCGTCCGCAGATGATAATGTTTAAAAAAGGCATGCCAGTCAAGTTCTTTAACATCTTTGCAATTCTGAGCGATGTACTCAATTAAGTCTAATAAAGCATATTGATCATACTTATCTGCTTCGCCATAATAATTTTTTTGAGGTTTGGCAATCACGCCATCAGAATTTCTAAATAGCGAAGGAATGTCAAATAATAAGTGTTGATTCAATTTATTTTCATCCACACCACAACAGCCGCGCCCATCAAAGCAATTCTCAGGAAATTTCCATGAGAGATAGTAGTAATATTTTTCACAACAATCCAAAAGCATCGAATACATCTCGATAGTGATTGTCGAGGTGCGTTCAATGGGCTTCCTCATGCCGTGTCGCTCGGTATATAAAGCCATGCTACTCCTCCACCAAATCCCCATGCTCATGCGCATCGTCGCCAAGCTTGGCAAACAACGCAGTATCATAGGCAATGCCGTTGTTGTCGTAGTATTGCTTAATGGCGGCCTTCACCGCTTGCTCGGCGAGGAGGCTGCAATGCATCTTCACCGGCGGCAAGCCGTCAAGCGCATTGGCTACGGCTTTGTTGGTCAGCTCAAGCGCCTCCGCCACAGTTTTGCCTTTGATCATTTCTGTAGCCATGCTGCTGCTTGCAATCGCCGAGGCACAACCGAAGGTCTTGAACTTCACATCGGTAATCACGTCGTCTTCAATTTGCAGATACACCCGCATGATGTCGCCGCACTGGGCGTTGCCCACTTCGCCCACACCGCTGGGGTTTGCGATTTCGCCCACGTTGCGCGGGTTGGTGAAATGGTCGATTACTTTTTCGCTATACATATTATTTTCACTCCTTAAGTGTTAACGTGTTGTCCGTTTCATGATACTTACCTTTCATCAAAAAAGAATTCTGGGTTAGTATCACTCAAAAAGCCACTGCGCGCATCAAAAAACTGCAAATTTGGAAGGTATGCAACTGCGCTGACATCTGTCAATGGGTTTTCGCGTGCCATAAGACGCGTGAGGTTGACAAGATTGCGCACATCATCTAAATTTGTTAGTTGATTCATATTTGTCGCAAGGTTCGTAAGGTTGACGAGATTACGCACGTCGCTTAAATTTGTCAGCTGGTTTTGACTAACATTAATGTCCTCTAGATTTGTTAAATGCGCAATAGCGCTGATATCTGTTAACTGGCTGTTGCTTACCCATAAAGTCGTAAGGTTAACTAAGTATCGCACTTCATCTAAACTTGTCAGTAGGCTTCCATTGATACGAAGGTCTCTCAAATTGGTTAAGTGCTCAATTCCTCGCAAATTTGAAAGGACACCAGTTTGATTAGCGTTCGTGGTATTAATACTTAAGTGTTCAAGGTTTGTCAAGTTTTGTATGCCATCCAAGCTTGTTAGACCGTCAGCGAATAAGCTCAAGCGCGTTAGTTGTGTTAAATTACGCAACGGCTTTAAATTACGAAGATTATCAGGATGGTCGTTAATAAAGTGCAAATCTCCGAAACTAAATGTTCGTAAACGAGGCAAATGTTCAAGCCGTCTTAATTCGCTATTGTTGTCAAGCCCTCCCCAGCGGTCCAAATCACCTTCCAGAGATAACCGGAGTTCTTCTAAATTCCTCAAATGTTCTATCCCTCTTAAATTGCGCAGGGGTTTCCAAATTACTTCATCCCAATCTGGGTTAGGAGGTGCGATGATTATACGAGTTACCGAAGCCGCCTCCCCAGCGGTGAAGGCGCCTTCGCCTGTTGCCTTGAAATGCCACGCTCTTTCCCTATCTATCGCACCTAAAACGGCAATATACAACGCTACATCGGGTATTCCAGCTTCATCGTTGAGGATAATAGCATCGTCGGGCAGTGGGGCGGCGGGTTCAAAATCAGGTGGGAGGTCTTCATAGTGATTAAAAATAGGCAGTGGCGGGCTATCGTCGTTGCGGGTTATCGTGCATGACGGCAGCAAAACCACGCCGCATAGCAGCAACAGACACACGATGAACGCGAACGCTTTTTTCATGCAAATCCCCCTTGCTATCCAAACACCTCGCACGCAGCAACCACGCGCAGCATGCTTTCGTCTATGTTATCGCGCCCATAGGCATCGATGAACCGCTGGTTATATTGCGGCGCTTGCAGGTTGTGCTCAAGCGACCAAAGCGCCCAAAACAAATCCACATGACGATCGCCCACACCAGCGTTGTCCAAGTCGATGAAACCCGAAAACCGCCAGTCGTCCAGCATGATATTCGGCAGACAATAATCACCGTGCAATAGGGTGATGTTTTGCAGCAAATGCCCTTGCGTTTGCACCACCGCCCAAGCTTCTTCAGCGCTGGCATAGCCATAACTATCAGGAAAATGGCTCTTGTCATACTCGCCTGTGCGATAATTTCGCTCCACCGTGGCCAGATATTGCTCAGTGTGGTTTTGCACCGGGCAATCGGCAAAATCAAGGGCATGCAGCCGTGCAAGCTGTTCTGCCAGAATATCACAAAGTCGCTCGGGTTGCGCAAGATGCTGCGCCGCCGTGCAGTCATCACCTTGCACTTTCGCCGTCAGCAGCCAGTCTTGCTCCGCCGAAACATAGCTCAGCATCTCGCCGCTCAATCCCTTGCCGTGAAAATAGCGCGTCATGTCGGCTTGGCGTTGCAGCTTGCCTTTTTCGGCACGCTTGAGGAAATACCCACTGTCTTTATCGATAAACCACACTGCCGCTCCTGAATGTCCAATCGTGATTTCCTGCATTGCGGCACCGTGCAATAGTGCCCGAAACTCGCGCGGGCAGGCGTTCAAATTGGCGTAAATCTTGTGCATGTTACTCCTTTGGCGGGCTGCGAAAATTCAGCATATTCCCATCCGGGTCTTTGCACTGAAACGAGCGTGCACCCCATCCATGCGTGGTGGGTTCACACAGCATTTGCACACCCAAGGCCTGCAATCGCTGATATTCTGCGTCCACGTCGTCTACGTTAAAACTCAAAATCGTGTTGCTCATGCCATGGGTAAACTCATAATAAAACACATCGGTCTTTTCCGCCATGAAGATGAAATACAAGCCGTCTGCTTTCAGCGCAGAATGCACTTCATCGCCCTCGGCTTTGCCGCCAAACACGGCTTCGTAAAAACCACGCAGCCGCAATACATCCAGCGTGATGAAGCATATATCAGTAAACTTCATGCTATCCCTCCTGCCACACAGGCGACATCTCACGCAGCTTCGCCACCACACCAGGTATCACCCGCAACGCATGATCGATTTCCTCCTGCGTAGTGTAGCGGCTCAGGCTCAGCCGCAGCGAGCCATGGGCAATCTCATGCGGCAAACCAAGCGCAAGCAGCACATGGCTGGGGTCAAGCGAACCGCTAGTGCAAGCCGAACCCGACGAGCCCGCAACGCCCTGCATGTCCAGCAGCAGCAGCAATGCTTCGCCCTCAATGCCATGAAAGCACAGGTTTACATTGCCCGGCAAGCGATTTGTCGCGCAACCATTGAGGTGGCTCTTCTCTATCTTTAATAGGCCCTGGATGAGCTGATCACGATAGCCCGCAACACGTGCAGCCGTTTCGTCTAATTCTGCAAATTCTTCCACCAGCGCAGCAGCCATGCCCACAATGGCAGGGGTGTTCTCCGTGCCCGCACGACGATTTCGCTCTTGTGCGCCGCCTCGCAGCAGCGGCCGCAACGGCACACCGCGCCGGCAGTAAAGCGCACCCACGCCCTTCGGCCCATGAAATTTATGCCCCGAAAGGCTCAGCATGTCCACATTCAGCGCGTTCACATCAACGGGAATATGCCCCAACGCCTGCACCGCATCAGTGTGGAAGGTCACCCCGCGTTCACGACACAACGCGCCGATTTCCGCAATGGGTTGCAACGAGCCAATCTCGTTGTTTGCCATCATGATGGTGACTAGGCAAGTGTCGTCGCGCAGCGCAGCTTGCAGGTCATCCATGCGCATAATGCCGGTGGCTGGGTCAACGGGCAAGAGCGTGATGGCATAACCCTGCTCTTTTTCCAGCATTTCTAAGCAATGCAACACGGCATGGTGCTCAATTTGCGTGGAGATGATGTGCTTTTTGCCGGCTTTGTCACCCAGCCGCGCCGCTGAAATAATCGCCTGATTGTTGGCTTCTGTTCCGCCTGCGGTGAAAGTGATTTCACGCGCGGTTGCACCAATGCAGCGGGCTATCGCCTCACGTGCGTGCTGCAATTGCCGTGCGGCGGCCTGCCCGTGGCTGTGCAGCGACGAGGGATTGCCGTATATCTCATCCAGCATGGGCAGCATGGCCTCACGTGCTGTTTGGCTGAGTTTTGTGGTTGCTGCGTTGTCGAAATAAGCGTTCAAGCGCGGTTCTCCTTGAAAAATTATCATTTCAGCCTCCATCGCCCGGGGTTCCCCGCAAATGCTTGCATTTGTGGGGTGGCGCTTGCGGGGGAGGTGGCATCGCGCACGCGATGACGGTGGGGGCTACAATTACTCACTTTTTAGTATAACACGAATGATGCGCAATTGCAAGAGGTTGAAGAGATTTTTTGCTTGACTGTTGCACGTAAACGTGTTAAAATAAATAAATCAATATTTGGAGGAAAAGAGAATGGCTAAAATTAAAGTAAACTGTCATGTTTGCGCCAGCACAAGCAAAGTGGAAGTTGCTCCCGAGTTTTGCCCTTGCTGCGGCACAAACATCGTCGCCCCGGTTGAAACACTGTGTTTGCGCGTAGACAACACCATGTTCGGCAATGTGGAGAAATTCAAGGTTGGCGCAATCGGCGCGCAAAATGGCGATTTGTTGCTCACCACGCATCGCTTGATTGCACTGAAAGAAAAAGTTAGCGCAGCCGGGGTTGCAGGCGCATTGGGCGGTGTGGTGGGCGGCTTGGTGGCCGCCGCAGTGGCAGGCAAATACGAATTTGAATTCGAAATCCCCCGCGCAAACGTAGTTGCAGTGGACGAGGACAAAATCGGCCTGTTCAAGGCCATCGTGGTGCGCACCAGCGACGGCCAGGCCTATAAAATGAAAGTGCCCAAGCGCGAAAAAGACCAATGGGTGCAATTATTACTGCGCAGATAAACAAAACCAACACATAAACAAACCACCCCGCAAAACGGAGTGGTTTTGTTTTTATGTGATGTGTATGCACTTAATTATAAAAAGATAATAGAAAACACGCCAAACGCAATCAGTGCCAAACCACTAAAAAAGCCAGCAAAGGCCAACCAATTATCCATTGATGTTTTCTCCTTTCTGAGGAATGAAAATTGCGGGTTGCTCACATTAGATGAAAATGCGGATGAAGGGCACAAGCGTGACAACAGACAAAATTCCGCCAAACACGATGCTGACAACACCAAAGAAAATACCCATGGTTTCATTCTCCTTTCTTTGTTTTCCAATCCCTCGCATTATACCATAATATCCGTGAAATGTCAACAGAAAATTCACACACCGCCACGCAGTAGCTCCGCATGACGACATGCCCGCGCCTGCGCAAGATAGGGCAGCACAAACGGCAGCGGCACCACCAGCGCGCACAGCGCATACCAAGGCAAAAAGCTAAGTTTATAACGCAGCAACGCAGCACAGTTGTCATTGGTGCGCGCACAACTCAATTGCACGGCGTTGCGCAGCTTGCAGCGCGGCTGCTTTGCCAAAATGGGCAACACCAGCGCATATCGCTGCACGGTGGCGGCGTAAAACCCCGCGCCAACCAGCAGCAAAATCGCCCCGCCAGCCGCAGCCGCAACAAACAACGCAACATCCAGATTGCTTTGCTGCGCTTGCCACAGTGTGCCGCCCAACAGAAATCCCCCGGGGACGAAAAACAGCACCGCCCACAGCAGTTTTCGCACACGCAGGCTAATCACAAACCACGCGGCCTTCAATGCCCAGCGCGGTTGAAGCCAAAACATCACACGCTTGCGGGTACGTTTGCGGGCATCCGCGCCGCCGAAATACCACGCCTCGCGACCCACGCGCAGCGGCGCAACCAGCAATGCCGTCAGCGCCACCAGCAGCAGCGCAATGCCAACTTGTATGCCTTGCGCTGCCCACGGCGTGAAGTCATTGTGTGGGTAGGGCAACACAGCCACGGCTTGTGCGGCAGTGAAATCATGCAAAAAAGGCAACAAACCCGCCGCTGCCGCAACGATGAAGCTCACGGCTAGCAGCACAAAACCCGTGCCGCGGTGCCCCTGTGTGAGTTGTTTTGCGTGCAACTTGGTTTGCTTATTATTAAAAGTCATGGCCAGCTCCTCAACTATGATATACCCATAGTATGGAGCGGTTTTGGCGTGGCTATGCGAAAACCACCCCCAAGCGAGGGTGGTTTTTGTTATGGCTAACGCTAGATGTTAATCAAAATGCGCACAAAGCCAAAGATGGCAAAGATATTAATCAGCACTAACACGATGATGCCGATGATGCTCAGCACATTGACCGTTTTGTTGCCTTCGCAAGGCGTGGTTGCGGTGGTCGTTGTTTCGGCTACAGTCGTCGTGGTTTCAGTTGTTGTTGTAGTCGTCGCCTCTGTTGTCGTTACTGTTGTAGTCGGTGCTGTCGTTGTTGTGCTTTCTTCTGTTGTGGTAGTGGCTACCGTTGTTGTCGTGGTAGTCGGCGCAGCCGTGGTCGTAGCTTCTGTTGTGGTAGTCGTCGGCACTGTCGTTGTTGTTGTTTCTTCTGTGGTAGTGGCTACCGTTGTAGTCTCTATCATGGTCGTGGTTTCAGCTGCAGTTGTCGTCGCTTCCGTCGTGGTGGCTTCGGTTGTCGTGGTCTCCTCAGGCGGACAATCGCAAACACTTGCGCCCGGATCATTCACACACACATCCAGCACATTGGGAATGCGCACAAACAACTGCACCCAATTGATTCGTCCCTGCGCATCCACATGCGCACCAACACTTAGATGCGTGTAGATTGGGTTCATAATGTTGTTGCGATGTCCCTCCGAATTCATCCAAGAATTCATGACCGCGGCAGGCGTTGTTTGCCCGCGAGCGATGTTTTCTCCCGAGGCATTTTGGCCCGTCACGGGGATATCATCAAAATGTGTCCTCCAATTTGAGCCGTCGGGGCGGCTGTGCGAATAATGCTCCTCAAGTTCCACTGCACGAAGCTGTGCAATCAAGCCAAGGTTCGGGTGCAGCGCAAGCGGGAGCAACCCTTCTTTCGCGCGCTCCTCATTCACCAATCGATGCACTTCAGCAATAAATTCATCGCCCTGTGCCCACGAACTGCCGATTACCGCAAACGCACCAATGACCAATCCTAGCGCCAAAACAATTGCCAATAGTTTCCTAGTCAAGAAATTTTCCTCCTAAATTTTGGATATTACTATGATACCCTTGCTCATGTGTTTTGTCAAGCACTTTTCGACAACTTCTTCAACTTTGTGCAAAACAACGAAAAACAGGCCGCCCAACCGAGCCGCCTGTTGTTTAATTTTGTGAGGGTGGTTTTGTGATAATTAGCGTTACAGGTTAATCAAAATGCGCACAAAGCCAAAGATGGCAAAGATATTAATCAGCACTAACACGATGATGCCGATGATGCCCAGCACGTCGGCTGTTCTGTTGCCTTCAGAAGGCGTAGTCGTGGTGGCTTGGGTTGTGGTTGTGGTTGTGATTTCTGCTACCGTCGTCGTGGTTTCAGTTGTTGCGGTCGTTGTCGTTGTAGCCTCTGTTGTTGCTGTTGTGGTGGTCGTAGCCTCTGTAGTAGCAACAGTTGTTGTTGTTTCAGCCAAGGTCGTGGTTTCGCCTGCCACGGTTGTGGTGTCACCATTCACGGTGGTTGTTTCAGCAGGCACAGTCGTGGTTACAACATCACACAGGCATTCGTCTGCATTGGGGTCTTCGGGGCAAACTGGTGCAGCTGGGTTGCTGCGCAGCCAGTTGGGCACATCAGCGCCTTGGGCTTCCAACAGTTCCACCCATGTCTCATTCATCTGGACGACGGCAGCCATCGCTTCCTCCTGATAACCAGACATCATTTGGAAAAAGGCAGGTTCAAGCGTCGTCTCAAATTCCATCCAAGGCAATGTGTATCCCTCTTCATAGAGCTGAAAAAGAAATATTATTCGGTAATACTCAACACTAAAAGCAATCATTTCTGGCGGCATATACTCATTCGCAAGCGCATCAAGAGCCCTTAGCATTTCCAGCGTAAGCGTCGTATAAGGGTCACTCAATTCATTCAAAGCAAGATTAAAGGACATCATTGCAGCAGCACTATTAAACATCTGCGGAATTTGGGTTAGCGCCGCTAAATTAGCTCCCAAATAACCAGGGTAGTAAGCAAAGATAAACTCAAGATGTGATTTATAGTATTCGCAGTTTTCGTCCAAACAAAAATCGCAATCGGGAAAGAATGAGTAGTCGTCTTGTGCAGCAACGGGTGCCGCCACGCTGCTGATTGCAGCAACCGCGCCAGCCGCCAGCATCACAACTGCCAGTAGCGTAGCAAGTAGTTTTTTCATGTTCATGTGTAAAAAATCCTCTCTCAACTTGTTAAAACAATATGTCCATCATCTATTTTAACCCTCCCCACCCCCCCGACCCCAGCCCCCCCGCCCCCACCCATCAAATCATACTGCTTACTTATTCTCTCAGTTTACTGGTTTTGTAAAC
>WQWM01000026.1 GCA_009785335.1 Oscillospiraceae bacterium | reverse complement strand
TTCCATCGTCGGTGAGCAAAACGCGTCGGGTATCGGTCATCATAGGGGTTTGTCCTCCTGCCAAAATTGTGGTTGCTTTATCGCTTTAGTTTACTATACCACAATTGGCAATGATTGTCAATATCTTTTTCCAAAAAATTCCATTTATTTTTCGACAAGTTTCGACACCTTGCTTAAAGAAGAGGATGGGGCTTGTTTCTTCAACTTATCATAAATAGTCCACCGCGAAGCGGCTAAAGTTCTTTTGGTTACTTTTCTTTCAAGAAAAGTAACACAACTTCGCGTCGCGCGTTATTCTCCGCGAGCCGTGCCTAGCATGGTTTCGGCAAAAATGCCATAACCCTCTAAACTTGAATTGACAAACACGTGCGTGACCGCGCCAACGAGCATGCCATTTTGCATGATGGGGCTGCCGCTCATGCCTTGCACAATGCCGCCGGTGATTTCAATCAATTCCGGGTCGATAATGCGCAGGGTCATGTTGCGTTGATTGCTTTGGCTGTGCAATGCCACGCGGGTAATTTCAATGTCGAAGGTGCGACGTTCATTGCCTGCGGCAGTCATGATAATCTGCGCGGGGCCTGCACGCACTTCACTGCGCAACGCAACAGGAACCAAGTCGCCCTGCGGTGTTTCGTGCATTTGCCCAAACACGCCAGTTTCGCCATTGATATCCAAGGTCGCGAGACTTTGCGGCTGGAATGCGCCGCACAACTCACCTGGTGCACCATCTGCACCGCGATAAACCCCCATGACCTTTGCATCCACCAGTTCACCACCCGAAATGGGGATGATATCACCAGTGTCTACGTCGGTGATAGCGTGGCCAAGCCCTGCCATCATACCGGATGCTTTGTCGTAAAACGTGACGGTACCAATGCCGGCCGAACTATCACGAACCCACAGCCCTGCGGTGTAGTGATCGCTGTCGGTGCAGCGTTGCGGGGTTACCTCAACTTGCAGCACATTGTCTGCGCGTTCAACGGTGAAAGCCAGGGGTGTGCCCCCGCTTTGTTCAACTGCGCGCGCAACTTCGCCGCGGCGTGCAACCTCTTGCCCGTCAATGTGGGTGATGATATCGCCCGAGCGCAGACCTGCTGCATGTGCAGGCTGCACAACACCATTTGCCGTGCTCACGTCGTCTGTGCGAGCAACGAGCACACCTCGGGTATACAATTTAATGCCGAACACATCACCGCCTACAATCACATAGTCCCGCGTAACAACCGAAAAATTGGATGACCGTACCGGAAACACGCCAAGCAGGGAGAACTCTACCTGCTGCGCGGGGTCGGTCGATAATTGTGCCGTAAACGGCGCGCTTGCTGTGGCAGCTTGTGCGTGGATGGCGGTGTAGTCTTGCGGCAGCGCGGCCTTACCAATGCCGATGAAAGACAGGTAAACCATGCTACAAATGGTTAAAAATGCTGCTGTGCGCTTGAGCGATTTTCTCATCATTGGAACGAATCCACCCTTCATTTTCCGCAGCCGCCAAGCAGCTGCCCGATTACTTTGTGCAGGGCGGCAGAGAATATGTGTGGGAGGATATGGCGGGATTGGCAAAGGGCTGCTTGTGCTTCGCACACCCAGACAGAACGGACGAGCAAAGCTCGCCCCTACGAGCCGTTCGGCCAAAGACCGTGCAGCACACTACGTTTATTGCTTCATCAACCCATAGCAGAACACAACGAAGCGACCGAGCCCCACCGCAGGTGGTTTTTTTCAAAAAAGAATAAGAAAAAGCTTGACATCACCCCCCCATATCTGGTATAATATTACGTGCCGCGTGTCCAAGGCTTATTAAGCGGGGTTCGCCCCCGCCTTGAAGGCAGCGAGTCTAAACCGAAAGAGGAACCCCATGTACGCAATTTTCATCACCGGCGGCAAACAATACAAAGTGGAAGCCGGACAACAGCTTTACATCGAAAAGCTGGACAAAGAAGCAGACGATGCCATCACATTTGACCAAGTGGTTGCCATTGGCGACGACAAAAAAGGGCTGATTGTTGGCACGCCGCTGGTTAAAGGCGCAACTGTTGCCGCCAAAATCATCAAAAACGGCAAAGCGAAGAAAATCAACGTGTTCACCTACAAACGCCGCAAGGGTTATCACCGCGCCATTGGCCACCGCCAACCCTATACTTTGGTGGAAATCACGGCCATCAGCGCAAAACCCAAGCGCGCACCCGCTAAGAAAAAAGTGGAGGCTCCTGTTGAAGCCGTTGCCGCGGCTGAAACCGCAGCAGAATAACTTTACGAGATTTGAACGACGAAAGGATAGATAGTTATGGCTCATAAGAAAGGGATGGGGTCCACCCGCAATGGGCGCGACTCCAACAGCAAACGCCTGGGCGCAAAACGTGCCGACGGTCAATTCGTCCTCGCAGGCAATATTTTGGTGCGCCAACGCGGCACACGCATCCACCCGGGCACCAATGTTGGTCTCGGGCGCGATCACACCCTGTTCGCCACCACCGATGGCGTGCTGCGTTTTGAACGCTGGGGCAAAGACCGCAAACGCGCAAGCGTATATCCCGTGGCAGCACAGGCCGCAGAATAATTGAACAATGTGTATGAGCGCTTGAGTCCGTGGATTCAAGCGCATATTTTTCGCCAAGGCTGGAGTGAGCTGCGTCCTGTGCAGCTGGCTGCGGCTGTTGTGCTTTTTGACAGCAACGAGCATCTGCTGCTGAGCAGCGGCACCGCCACCGGCAAAACCGAAGCCGCATTTTTGCCCGCACTCACCTTGCTGGGCGACGATGAGTTGATTCTTTATATCAGCCCGCTAAAAGCGTTGATTAACGACCAGTTCACGCGTTTGCAGCCGCTGCTGAAAGAAGGCAAGATACCCGTTACTCGCTGGCACGGTGAAGCCTCGCCTGCGCGAAAACAGGCGTTTTTGCGCGAACCGCGCGGCCTTTTGCAAATCACACCGGAATCATTGCAGTCGCTGCTGCTTAACCACAGGGAAGATTGTGCACACGTGTTTGCCAAGCTGCGCTTTGTGATTATCGACGAAGTGCACTACTTCATGGCAAGCCCGCGCGGCCTGCAATTGCAGTGTTTGCTTGCTCAGCTGGAAAAGCTGGCTGGGTGCAATCCACGGCGCATTGGGCTCTCGGCCACACTGGGTGACGCACAAGCCGCGCAACACTGGCTACAGGGCAACACAGCGCGAGCTGTCAATCACCCACAAGCGCAAGAACCGCCGCGCAAACTGCATATTTCCATGCGCTACTTTGCGCCAGACAATGACAGCCGCAGCGAGCAACTTTATCGCGCTACGCTGGGCAAAAAAGCCATTGTGTTTGCACATTCGCGCTTGCAAACCGAGCAAACGGCACAGCAGCTCAAAGAAATTGCCACGCAACGCGGCACGCCGGATGTCTACCGCGTGCACCACGGCAGTGTGGCAGCGGCGTTGCGGCAAAACACCGAGCGCGATATGAAATCCGGCGACCGTGCGCTTGTCACCTGCGCAACGGTTACGCTTGAGCTAGGTCTCGACATCGGCGATCTTGAACGCATTGTGCAGTTAGGTGCGCCGCACTCGGTGGCCAGTTTAACCCAGCGCATCGGTCGCTGCGGGCGCAAAGGACAGCCTGCCGAGCTGCTGTTTTTGCTGCAGGATGATGCCGAAGACGCCATACACTGGTCATTCATTCAGGCCATCGCCATGCTGCAATTATACCTGGAGCAAAAATGGGTTGAGCCCGTGCAACCGCCTGCACAACCCTTTGATTTGCTGTATCACCAAACCATGTGCCTGGTGGCGGCAGCGGGAGAAATCAGCCCAGCAGGGCTGGCGCAGCAACTGCTCACGCTGCCCGCATTTGCAAACATTTCGCAAGACGATTTTCGCACATTGCTGCGGCATTTGATTGAAATCGACCATCTGCGCCGCAGCGAAACCGGCGGCCTGATCATTGGCTTTGCCGCTGAGCCGATCGTCACCAGCCGTGATTTTCTATCCGTGTTCACTGCACCGCAGGACTACACCGTGAAAGCGGGCGAAAAAGTCATCGGCAGCGTGGGGCGAGCCTACCAAGCAGGGGAGCGTTTTGCTCTGGCGGGGCGCAGCTGGCAAGTCAAAAGCTTTAGCGCAACCCAACGTGAGATTCATGTGACCCCCGCCAAAGGCACCGCCGAAACCCGCTGGCAATCATACGGCGGCGAATGCTTGCACCCAGTTGTGCTGCAGCGCATGCAGCAAGTGCTGACCAGCGATGAGGATTACGCCTATCTCAACGCCGAAAGCCGCACGGCATTGCAAGCCATGCGCGAAGTCTTTGCGCAGCATGGCAGCGTGTTGCCTGAACATCTGCAACAAAAGCCGCAGCGATTCTCCAAATTCGATAAGTATCTGCCAGAAATACTCGTGCAAAAATATATGCCACTTTTTTGAAAAAAAGTGACACAAAAAACTTTACTCCGCTTCGCGGGGGATAACTGTAGGGGCGGCAATTTTGCCGCCCGGGTTGTAAAAACATGCACGATTAAGCTTTCGGGCGGCAAGATTGCCGCCCCTACATGCTGACACAAGCGACGACGAAATCATTGCGAAGCGTCTGCCTCCGCCGCAGGCGGCTTTTTTTTCAAAAAAAGTAAACGATGCGAAAAATCCCCGCCAAAGTGTTGCAAGCGCAACCCGGCATGCATGATGGTGTCGCCATGCAGCACCGCGCCGCAGTCCAACTCATACTGTGCATCGGCGTCTAGGCCTTGGGGATATACGCGCAAATCCCACACATTGTGCAGGTTGAACACCGTGAAGCACTGAATGAGCGTTTCGGATTTATCCGGCGAAACAAACTGCCAAGCCGTGTAATGACCATCGTTGTCATAGGGGCTGACGAGGCGATAGAAATCACCAGTGCTCACCAACTGCTGATGCCGACGGAACTCAGCGTTGCATTCGCGCATTTCGGCAATTTGCTCGTCGGTGAGTTTGGTTGGGTCAAGCTCATAGCCAAACGCGCCGGTGGTGGCAACGGCAGCACGATAACCAATTTTGCCCGCACGGCCGTGGTATGGCGCGGCAACATGCGCACCCATGGTCATGATGGGATAAGCCATGGAGGTGCCCCACTGAATTTTCAAGCGATCAACAGGGTCGGTGTTGTCGCTCGTCCAAGTTTGCGGCATGTAGTACAGCATACCCAGGTCAAAACGGCCGCCGCCGCCAGAGCAGCTTTCGAACAAAATATGCGGAAACGCCTGCACCAGCCGCTCGCACAGGTCATACAAGCCCAAATAGAACCGATGGCCCACTTCGCCTTGTTGATTGGCGGGCAAGCTGTTGCAGAATACTTCTGTTAAATTACGATTAAAGTCCCACTTAAGGTAAGTGATGTTGGCTTGCTTGAGCACGGCGGACATGCTATCGAACAGATAATCTTGCACCTCGGGCAGTGCCATATTAATCACGCACTGGCGGCGGCCAAGGCTGCGCCCGCGCTCAGGAATATGCAGTGCCCAGTCGGGGTGTTTGCGATACAGCTCACTGTCAGGCGAGATCATTTCAGGCTCAAACCAAATGCCAAAATCCAAGCCCTCGGCATTCACACGCTCGGCCAGTTCTTTCAGCGAACAACCGAGTTTTTCTTCATTCACAAACCAGTCGCCAAGGCTCGTGGTGTCGTCATTGCGCAGCCCAAACCAGCCGTCGTCCATCACCAGCAGGTCAACGTCAGTCTTAGCGGCTTCGCGGGCAAAGGCCACCAATTTGTCGGCATCAAAGTTAAAGTAAGCCGCTTCCCAGCTGTTGATTTTAATCGGACGCAGCTTGTGTTTCCATTCGCCGCGCACGAGATTATTTCTCGTCACACGATGCAGCGCACGGCTAAGCCCGCCAAAGCCCTCATCGCTGTAGCTCAGCACGGCCTCAGGCGTGGTAAAACTTTCGCCCGGCTGCAACCGCCACGCAAAATTCTCGGGATTAATCCCTACCGTGACGCGCGTGCAGTGCATTTGGTTCACTTCTGCTTCAATCTTGAAGTTGCCGCTATACACCAACTGCACGCCATAGGCTGAGCCACTGTGCTCTGTGGCGTGTTTGTCGCACAGCACAGCAAATGGGTTAAGCTGATGGCTCGATGACCCGCGACGGCTGGCAATCACCGTGCTGCCATGGAACAAGGGGTGACGCTCCACATGGCGTTCGCGATTCCATGCGCCGTGCAGGCTCACCATATCAAGGTCCATGCGCGGGAAATCCACGCAAGCACTTTGCAGGTTTTCGATGGACAGGGGAGCGGTGCCGTGATTTTCCGCAACCGCCCAACGGGTGATGACATTCTCGCCCGCAAAAGCTGTATAATACAATTTCACGCGCAGGCCAAGCAGCGCATCTTCCATGGTAATTTCAAGAGTATCCGCTTCGTTCGCATCGTTTAAGTAAAATGCAGGCAAACCGGGCAACGCGGGCTTTTCACCCGTCAATATCGCATGCGAAACAACCTTCAACTCAACGGCATACGCACCATTGGCAGCACGCACACCCACGGCGGGCACTCTGAAATCACCCACACCTGCGCCGGGGAATTCCTGCAAGCGGGTGTCGAGGGTGGGGGAGCCGTCTGCCGGATTAGGTGCAAACGATGCACCACGCCCAGTTTCGTTCAAGTAGGATAAGTCATCCTGGCTAATGCGCTTGCCATAGTATAAATGGCACAGATAGCCTTCGTTGCTCACCTGCATGGCATAGCTGCTTTGGCCTGCTTGCAAGTGAAAAATCTGCGTGTTGTTGTCATAATGAATGGGCATGATATTAATTCCTTTCTTGTTCTTTTTTTGAAAAAAAGAACCAAAAAACTTTTTCGTCGCTTCGCTGTGTCCTATTCCGGGCACTGCATAATTAAATCATCTCGGTTTTTTTGTGTTACTTTTTTTGCAAAAAAAGTAACGAGAGCTTCGCGCGTGTAGGGGCGGCTAGTAGCCGCCCGGGATTTTTATGGCATGTGCTGGAGGAACGGGCGGCTACTAGCCGCCCCTACACGAGGGTTTTCTACAGCTGCGCATTACGCTGTTCTAATGCTTGCGTGATATCGCCGACAAGAGCAGTGATGGTGCCGTTTGCGCCGTTTTGCGCAGCTTGCACAAGTTGGTCCACCATGGCGAGGATGCGTTGTTCATCGTCAGCTAAATCCGGGTTTGAATTGGTTGGGCTTTGCTTGAATAATTCATATAAGGCCTGCACATAGGCATTGCCGCGGTGGGGTTCAAGCTGTTTGCGTGCCGTTTGCACAAAGGGCAAGTTGCGATAGTGCTTTTCCACGGGTTTGCTGGCATACTCATTGGCAATGAGACTCGGCAGCAACAGCAAAGCATAGCCGCCCAACAGCACCAGCTGCGCAGCGAGTGCCCATCGGAACTGCTCGGGCGCAATGAGGATGGTGACCAACCCACTGCCCAACACCAGCAGAAAATATAGTGCCGACGCGCCAAATGTGCTCACTGCAAAGGCCCGCGAGCCACGCGCACGCCCACGCATCAGCGGTGACAACAGCATGGCGGCATAGGCAACGTGGATAAAGCCATAGGCTATCCACACCGATGCCGGGGCAGGGAAACTGCCCAGCAGGAAAAACAGCGCGTTAAACAGCAGAATGAACACCGAGTATAACGCCAATTGAAATGCACGAATTTTGGTCATAGGGGGGCGCTCCTTTCTTGCACCTTTTTTGAAAAAAAGGTGCCCAAAAAACTTTTTCGTCGCTTCGCTGTGTCCTATTACAGGCACTGCGTAATTGAATAATCTAGATTTTTTTGTGCTACTTTTTTTGCAAAAAACCACCTGCAGTGGGGCCCGGTCGCTTCGCTGCCACCTGCGGTGGGGCTCGGTCGCTTCGCTGTGTCCTATTATGGGCACTGCGTAATTGAGCAGTCTAGGTTTTTTTGTGCTACTTTTTTTGCAAAAAAAGTAGCGAGAACTTCGCGTCCGCAGGTGCTTAATTCCTAAAGCTATGCACCGGCGGAGGCACGCGCCCACCACGTGCGATAAATTTCTCGCAGGAAAAGCGGTTGACGGGCATTACAGGAGCGCGACCAAGCAGACCGCCAAAATCGATAACATCACCCACTTGTTTGCCCACAGCAGGGATGATGCGCACAGCCGTGGTTTTGTGGTTGATCATACCAATGGCCATTTCGTCGGCGATGATGCCCGCAATGGTTTCGGCCGTGGTATCACCCGGCACGGCAACCATATCAAGGCCCACAGAGCACACGCAGGTCATGGCTTCAAGCTTTTCAAGGGTGAGCGCACCGGCCTGCACGGCTTCAATCATCGCGTGGTCTTCGCTCACGGGAATAAACGCGCCGCTCAGCCCGCCAACATAGCTGCTGGCCATAATGCCGCCCTTTTTCACATTGTCGTTGAGCATGGCCAATGCAGCGGTAGTGCCGGGCGCACCGGCTTTTTCAAGCCCGAGTTCCTCAAAAATTTCAGCGATGCTATCGCCCACTGCGGGAGTTGGCGCTAAGCTCAGGTCGATAATACCAAAGGGCACGTTGAGGCGGGCAGCGGCTTCTTGCGCAACCAATTGCCCCACGCGGGTGATTTTAAACGCCGTGCGTTTCACGGTTTCGCACACGGTTTCAAAGTCCGCACCGCGCACCTCTTCAAGCGCACATTTCACCACACCAGGGCCGCTAACGCCCACGTTGATGACCAAGTCGCGCTCGCCAGCGCCATGAAATGCACCGGCCATAAAGGGGTTGTCCTCCACGGCGTTGCAGAACACCACCAGCTTTGCGCAGGCGTTGATGTCAAGCGCAGCGGCCTGTTTAATCATGCGGCCCATGCGCGCAACGGCATTCATGTTGATGCCCGCGCGGGTGCTACCGAGGTTCACGCTGCCGCACACGCGCTGGGTTTCGGCCAAAGCGCGCGGTATCGCATGCTGCAAGGCTAAATCGCTTGCGGTTGAACCTTTTTGCACCAGCGCGCTAAACCCGCCGATGAAATTCACACCCACTTGCTCGGCAGCTTTATCCAGCATTTTCGCAATTTGCACAAAGGCTTCTTCATCGCAGCAAAGCGCGGCGGCAGCCTGTGCAATCGGCGTGATGGAAATGCGCTTGTTCACAATCGGCACGCCGTATTCCAAGGCGATGTCATCGCCCACGCGCACCAACTGCTCGGCACTGCGGGTGATTTTATCATAGATTTTTTCGCAAAACGCGGGCAGGCTATCCGCCGCGCAATCCAGCAGGCTAATGCCCATGGTGATCGTGCGCACGTCCAGCTTGGCTTCGCTGATCATGCGGTTCGTTTCGGTGATTTCATGGCGGTTTATCATGTGCTGCCTTTCTGGTGTTACTTTTCTTGAAAGAAAAGTAACCAAAAGAACTTTAGTCGCGCTACGCGCGGAGGATTTTTATGAGAATGTGTAGGCGTTGCCAAGGCCTCCCCTCCGGGGTCCCCGCAAATGCTTGCATTTGTGGGGTGGGCATTGGGGGAGGAAAGCACGTCGCAGGCGTGCAGGTGGGGGTTGCAATTGCCCAAAAAACTTTAGTCGCTTCGCTGTGTCCTATGATAGGCGCTGCGTTTAGACTTGCGCTTCACGGGGAATTTTTTATCTGAGTTGAAAAAGCAGGTTCCCTCCCTCACCCACTGCGGTGGGAGCTCCCTCCAAAGGAGAGGAGCTGGGGCTTGTCGCCAAAAGATTTGCTGGCGTTATCCGTTTAAGCCTTAGCTCCTTCCTCGGGAAGGAGCTGGCTGCCCTCGGGGCAGACTGAGGAAGGCTCGCGGAGCGAGGATTGCACTAGCACTTTCGGTCATTCTTACACCATTCTTCGATAAGGCATGTTGCGCACATCCCATTGTTCATAAGTTAGCGTGCCAGCTTCGCGCAGTGTAACTGCATCACCAGCCAGCGCAGATAGCTCGAAATAATATAGCCGCGCAATATCGGTGATCATAAACGATTCACATAAATACACTCGTCCGTTGTCCGTGTTCACAAACTCCAGCTCATGCGGAAACTGTGTGTCAACAATACGCCGCTGCGCAACATCATAAATCATCAGGCTGCTTGCGCCGCATGATTCCGGCAAGCGATAATGGAAGAAAAAATAGCGTTCATTCAAGCGACCGCCCAGTGCTGGCCAACGCGCATCACCATGTTCTTCGCTCAACGGTTCCAGCAACAGCACATCTTCACCCGTGGTGTGGTTGAGTAGGCGAATTTCCGTATAAAACTGCTCGTCCATCACTTGAACGATGGTGATCTCATCACACAGCGCAAGCTCAGACCAATTGAGCCAGCCAGCTTGTCTCGGCTCTTGCAGCGGAGGAGCTTCTGTCGTCGCGATCGTTGTCGTGGGGAAATCAGTTGTGGTGGGGGCCGGGGCTTCTTCGGGCATCGCTGTGCCGCATGCAGCCAGCAGTAAAGCTAGCACAAGCAACAGTGAAGCAAGTTTGATTTTCATTTCAACACCTCAAATAGCTCATTCATCGTGTTCACAATTTCGCACGCACCTGCGCTGGCAAGCTCCTCGCGGCTGCCATAGCCCCACATCACACCCACACAGGAGATGCCATGCTCGGCGGCCCCCAACACATCAAATTCGCGGTCGCCAACCATGATGATTTGCATGCCAGGCGGAGGAGCAAGAACCTCAAGCGCATGGGCAATCACATCAGCTTTTTTCTCGCGCGTGCCATCAAGATTCGCGCCCGCAATATACTCAAAATAACCCGCAATGCCAAAGTGCGCAGCAATTTTCTCGGCAAACACCGTTGGTTTGCTGGTGGCCATGGCCATGGAAACCCCCGCGGTCTGCAAGCGTTGCAGTAGCTCGGGAATGCCGTCATAAAGCCTGTTTTCGAAGATACCGCGTTCGGCGAAATATTCACGATAGGCAGCAATGGCGGGCTCTATGAGCTGTGGCGGCATGCCCAAAGTGTTGGCAAAGCTACCGCGCAGCGGCGGCCCGATGAACGTGGCCAGCAGTTCACGCGGCTGTGCAGGCCAACCCAACTTGTGCAGAGCAAATGCAATGGAATTAACGATGCCTTCTTGCGGGTCGGTGAGCGTGCCATCCAGATCAAACAGCACCTGCGGTGAGGCACCGTCGCTTCGCTGTGTTCTATTAAAGTTTATCATAAATCATACCCTGTGCATCGCCTGGAAAATATCCTCGCGTTGCAGTTTGATATCCATACCCATGCTTTCGCCGAGCTGCGCAAGCTCGCCTGCGATTTGTTCAAACGCGGCGGTCGGCGGCAGCTGCACAATCATGAGCATATTGAAGAAATCTTGCACAATGGTTTGCGAAATGTCTAGAATATTCACTTGCTGGGCAGCCAAGTGGCTGCACACTTGCGCGATAATGCCCACGCGATCGCGACCAACAACGGTGATGATGCCTTTCATGTCAGTTCCTCCATAAATGCTTGACATACAAGCTTAATCGTTTACTACGCTTGCTCTTTCTTTTCAAGAAAAGAACAGAAATCACTGCCCTGTGGCACTACATAGCACACCGCCTTTTCGCGCAGCGTAAAGGTTACATCGCAGGCCACGCGCGCCTCGCCATCGATGTTGACCACAGCGGGAGTGTCGCTTTGCACGCGCATGGTTTTACCGCGCACCAGCTTGCTAAACGGCCAGTCGGGGTTATCAATGTGTTCGCCGCGCTTGTAGGTGTTGATTTTCGTTAGCATCCACAAGCGGCCTTTTTCTTTTGTCACAGTCACGCAGTCCATCAGGCCGTCATCGGGCATGGCAGTGGGGCATGGTTTGAATCCGCCGCCATACCACCTGCAATTGCCGCCAATGGCAAACATAAAGTCGCCCGTCACGGGCTCGCCATCATCAATGGTGACGGTGAAACGGTTGAAGATTTTGCGCGGCAAGCACACCAGCACCGCAAGCAAATACGCTGCCTTGCCGCTGACCAGTGGCAGTTTTTTCAGGTTGGTTTGCTTGTCGTTCACCTCAGCATCAAAGCCCATGCTCACCACATTCACGCCCACATCTTCGCCGCTTTCAATGGCATCAATCCAATGCGGCGTGCCATTGATGTGGCGTGAAATGTCGCGCAGCATTTCTTTTTCGCCAAACAGCCGGATAAAATCATTGCCCGAACCATAAGGCACCACGGCAATTTGCACATTGCGATGGCCATACGTAGCATTGACCGCGCAGTATAGCGTGCCATCGCCGCCACAGGCATAAATGCGCACAGGCTCACCGCTTTGCGCAGCATCACGCATGAACTGCACCATGCCATCACGGTTGCGCTCAGCGTAAATCTCGGGCACAATGTCCGCCGCTGCGCAAGCATCGCGTATCCCCTGCACCACCAGTGCGGGGTCGTTTTTTTTGCCGGAACAAGGATTGACGACGAACACATGACGCATGGTTGCCTCCTCTTTTTGCTACTTTTTTGAAAAAAAGTAGCGCAAAAAACTTTAGCCGCTTCGCGGTGGACTGTTTATGAGAGTTGAAAAAGCAAGCCCCAATTCCCCTCCGTGGAGGGGTGCGCCCTCAGGCGCGGGGTGGTTGCAGGTTCGCGGAGCGAGAAATTTCGTTCGCCCGCAGCAACAGGGGGTGAGCACTACTTATAGTACATAAACGCATTACATTTCATCATGCCGTTGTAGAGCTTGCGTCGTCCATCAGCCTTGCGGCCAAACAACGCTTCAAATTGCTCGCACGACGAAATCATGGTGTAGCTAAAGCCGCGACGCTGCTCAAACACGCGCCCCAACTGCGTAATGAGTTGTTCGGCTTGCGCAACATCACCCAAGCGTTCACCATAAGGCGGGTTGGTGATGACCGTGCCGCGGTCGGTGTGCGGCGCGAACTCTGTTACATCGCCCTGCGCAAAAGAAACACAACCAGCCACACCTGCTCGCTTGGCGTTTTCGCGCGCAAGCTCAAGCATCGCTGGGTCTAAATCATAGCCAAAGGCGGTGAACTGCTCAGCTGGCCTAACAAGCGATTTTGCGCGGTCACGCTCTTGCTGCCAAATTTCACGCGGCAATTGTGTCCAGCGTTCTGCGGCGAAGGGGCGGTTCACGCCCGGGGCAATATTCGCCGCCATCAGCGCACCTTCAATCAGAATAGTACCGCTGCCACACATAGGGTCATACATCGTGTGGTAGGGCCGCAAGCGTGAGATGCTGCACAGCGCAGCGGCCAGGGTTTCCTTCAATGGCGCACCGCCTGCTTGCAAACGATAGCCTCGTTTGTGCAGCCCAGTGCCCGAGGTATCTAGCGTGAGCAGCACGTTATCTTTTTGCAGCGCAAATTGAATTTGATGCACCGCGCCGGTTTCGGTCAATAGCACTTGACCATAGCTTTGCTTAAGCCGCATCACCACAGCTTTTTTGATGATAGACTGCAAATCGCTGGTGCTGAACAAAGCACTATTGATGCTGTAGCCCTTGACGGGAAACGCATCGCGCACATCGAGCCATTGTTCCCAAGCAAGTGCTTTCGTGGCGTCAAACAACTCATCAAAGGTCGTGGCGTTAAACCGCCCCACGACGATTTGCACACGTTCAGCAAAGCGGCTGCACATGTTTGCACGCGCCAGAATATTTGCATCACCGGCGAAGAACACGCGGCCGTTTTCTGCGTTCACTTCACTTGCGCCAAGCTCGCGCAGTTCGGCGGCAATGAGGCCTTCAAGGCCTAGCAGGCATGGGATGACCATGGAAATTTTCATGTTAATCCTTTATCGTATCAAAATTTGCTTCCCAAGCTTCCCAAAAGGCCCTTATTGTAGAATATCTTTTTTCGCGGTCGGGATCAACAGCCTTTAATGCTACTTTGTATAAGGCTTCGCTTAATTCCCAAGTTTCATATTTGCTTGGGAGGAAGGCATTTCGTTGATACATTTCATCTGTTTCATTGTCCGTATGGCTGCCAAAGAAAGATAATATCAGTGCGCCCAAGGTAAAGACATTTGTTGCTGCATCAATTGTCGCACCAAACCTATACTCTTCGGGGGATTTCAGGCGCTTTGTTCCCCAAAAATCCTCGCCGATGTCATTGACGGCAGGCGCTTTCCTAAAAAAATCAATGTCGCAGATGGTTACGAAATCCCGCGCAAAGTCATACATGATGCTGCCGTCATAAAAATCAACTGCCACATGACTTTTCTCTTCAACGTGCAGCAAAAAGTCAAACAATGTGCGAAAAGCATTCAGCTTTTTGGCGCGGGGCAACTGAGCGAATCGGTCACGCGGGAATGCAATGTTATGTTTCGCGTAGTGGTCAAAGTTCCAGTAATCGAATAGACAGTCGCCGTCGGCCCATTTGAATACCACGACATATAAGTCGTCATAAGTGAAATGTTCGACCATTTGAATCAAATGCGGGTGCGCCAACTCGGTATATAGCGTAGTCGATGTCCGCAATGTTTCCATCGCTTCTTCACGGCTTGGTTGTGACCTCATCGTCTTTGCTCCGGCGATTTTTATGAAATATTTGCTTTCACCATTGACTGTTCCAAAGCTGATGTTTCCTGAGTCGGTTGCGTCAAACACGCAAAATACTTTCCCGTATTTGCGCAAGAAAGGGAATTTGTGTTTCTTCTTTATTCGGAATGTTATGCCGTCGATTTTCTGAGTAGCCATTCGTTACCTCCATGTTGCGGAGAGTTACGCTATAGTCACCCTCCGTGCGTTTGATTGGATAGCTTTTTCATAACCTATCACTCCTATCTAAAAATAAATTTCGCATCACGCGTCTTTAATCTCACGCGCAGAGCGTTTGATTTCCACGGTGGCATACATTTTTTTGAAGGTGACCATGGCGCGGGCATGAGCACCGCAGTGTTTGCATTCGAACTCTGCGGCAAAGCCGCGGCTGGCAAAGCGCCAATCGCTTTGGCGGGCAGCGGGCTTGCCGCAGGCACGGCAGATGTAATACAACTGACGTGGGTCTACCAATGGGGAGTTAATGTCGCTGATGATGCGTGGTTTGTGTTCAAGTTCGGCGAAGAAATCGCGGTCGCACTTGCGCACAAATTTGGGGAAGCCTTTGGCCTCAAAGATCGCGCGAAAACATGCTGCGGCAAAGCGGCTGTCATCTGCGGCGCGGTGCATGTCATAGCCCGCGGTGCCCAGACCGATGAGCTCTCCTGCTGCGGCTAGGCCAATTTGCTGCGCCTTGGAGGTGTTCATGCGGTGCCTAAAGTATTCCTGCAAGTCAGCGTAGCGTTGGATGTAGGGCAAGTGCCGCTTGCCGGTGTGATAGCGTGTGTTAGACAACAGCACGCGGATATCGCCGTCGCCCCACGACAGCACCACATGCTTGCGCTCACCCAGCCACGCGCGGAATTCTGCAATGGCTTGATCAAGAAGCATGCCGCCAGCGAGTTCTTCGCGGCTGATGTGGGTGAGTTTTTTGGTGCGCGGCTGCAAACGCTTGCCGATTTGCGGTTTAACCAGCACAGAAAAACTGTCGATTTCCTGCAGGGTTTCGTCCAGCATCACTGCGCCGATTTCAATAATTTCGTTGAGAAAACCACGGATTTTCGGTCCATACACGGAGTTCCACTCTAAATCGAGGATAACGTAAACCATTCAACGTTCCTTTACGTGATCGATATACACCTGCGGTGAGCATGTCGCTTCGCTGTGCGTTAATCGCGTTACATTAAGACGCAACGCTCTGTGTCTATTATATCACACCTGCGGTGAGCAAGTCGCTTCGCTGTGTCCTTTTCATTTGTCATCAAAAATCTAATTCCAATGTCTATTATAACATGAACTTGTGCAAATTGCAAGCGAAAAAACCAAGCTGCAAAATTCATTGAAAAATCACTTGTGTTTATGTAATTAATATGATATAATACATAGGAATAAGTAGAAGGAGAAATATGCCATGGACACCCGTTTCGCCATCAAGGAATATCACGACGCTGCTGAGGTTACCCGCGAGCTTGACGAACTGATTAAACAACCGCTTTACTCCATCAGCCCAAAACGCCTTAAGCAATACGAAACAGAATATTACGGCGAAAAATGCCAAAAATCAAAAGCGATGATTGACGAAGCGCGTAACATTATCCCCGGCGGCGTGCAACATAACCTGGCATTTAACCATCCCTTCCCCTTGGTGTTCACCAAAGCGCAAGGGGCGCACCTCACCGACCTTGACGGCAATGAATACCTAGATTTTTTGCAGGCGGGCGGCCCAACTGTGCTGGGCAGCAACCCCGAAAGCGTGCGTGAGCAAGTCTTTGACGTGCTCAACACCTGTGGGCCTTCCACGGGTTTGTTCCATGAATATGAATACAAGCTGGGCAAAAAAATTGCCGACAGCGTGCCCACGGTGGATAAATTCCGCATGCTCAACTCGGGCAGCGAAGCCTGCATGGCCGCTTGCCGTGCGGCGCGCCTAGCCACCGGCAACAAGAATATCGTAAAAATGGGCGGTGCTTACCACGGCTGGAGCGATGCCTTGGCCTATGGCATTCGTGTGCCGGGCAGCAAGAGCATCCTCGCGGAGGGTGTGCCTAACAAAATGACCAAGTATACGCAAGAGTTCTTCCCCAATGACCTCGATTCACTCGAGCGTGTGCTGCGGCGCAATAAGTTTCGCGGCGGCACAGCAGCGGTGTTCATTGAGCCCGTTGGCCCCGAAAGCGGCACGCGTCCGCTTGATAAGGACTTCAACAAGCACGTGGAACGCCTTTGCCGCAAATATGGTGCGATGTTCGTGTTTGACGAAGTGGTGACGGGTTTCCGCATTGGCATGGCGGGCGCACAGGGTTATTTTGGCGTTGAACCCGACCTGACGATTTTCGGCAAGGCCATCACCGGCGGCTACCCCGGCGCGGGCGGCGTAGGCGGCAAAAACAAGGTGATGCAACACTTTGGCGCTGGCCTAGATAGCGGCAGCGGCAAGAAAATCAAAAAAGCCCTTGTGGGCGGAACGATGGCGGCTACGCCCATCAGCTGCGTGGCGGGGTACTACACCTTGGAGGAAATCGACCGCACCAACGCCTGCCAAGTGGCCGGCGAAATGGGCGATTTGCTCACCGCCGGGCTGAAGACGCTGGTGAAGAAATACAACCTGCCGTTTGTGGTGTTTAACCAAGGTAGCATTTGTCATTTGGATAACGCTGGCACGATGCACTATGCCATCAACTGGAGCAAGCCGTGGACGATCCCCAGTGTGTTGAAGGAAACCAGTGTGCGCAAAAAAGAGATGGAGCACATTGGCGCGGCCTACATGGCTGAGGGCGTCGTGACCCTTGCGGGCAGTCGGCTCTACACCAGCGCGGCCTATACGCCTGAGCTCATTCAAGATGCCCTCAACCGCTTTGAGCGTGTGTTTGCCAATTGCGTGAAGTTGTAGGGAGAGCTTAAGCATGAAAATCGAATTTTCAAAGAAAGCTGCCAAGTCAATTCGGATTCTTTCGCCGACGATGCAAAGGAATATCGTTGCGCGAATACACGGCTTGTTGCAAGTGCCACCCATTGGCGATATTCAGCCCATGCAAGGATATCCGCAAGATGTTTTTCGTTTGCGCGTGGGGCAGTATCGCGTGGTTTTTCAGTCTTCAGTTGAAGATTCAGAAAAAATTGTGTATATTATTGATATAGGTCCGCGCGGCGATATTTATAAGTGAGGTGTATAAAATGTCTGCAAAAATGAAATCTCTTTTTGAAACCGCTTCGTTTCTTCCTGATGCTGAGCAAGTGCTGGTTGAGGAACTTCTTAAACGCATCATTTTAGCATGGGACCCCGATTTCACAAAAGCCACTCCAACAGAAAAACTTGCGATTGATGAGGGCTTGTACCAAATTAAAAGTGGCGAAACTATTTCCGCAGAAGAGTTATATCGACAACTAGGAATTTAACAGAGAGTGAGGAACGATCATGCAAAGATTTCTAGCGTTCATTATGACGGGAGTCATGGCTGTGTCAAGCCTTGTGTTCCTGCCGGGGTTCATGATTAACGGCGGGCGCGTTGGTCAAGTTACGCTTGTGTTGGAGCAAACCAGCTTTAGCGCAGACACGGAAACCATCAGCGGCACGCTGCACAATGGTACATTGCGGACTGTTTACAGAACATGGGGCGGTATGTATAGCATCCATGCTTGGGACGGTGAAAACTGGGTGCCTGCTGGTCACGTCTGCGGCATGGGAACAGGCGATGTTGTGCCGATTGTTGCGCCCATGCGTGCGGAAACGTTCACGTTTACCCTTGCGGTGAACTGCGAACCCGAATACAGCATCTGGGGTGGATATCTCTATTGTGATTGCGTGCCGCTTGAACCTGGTTTGCACCGCATCGCAACATCCACTTCGCCGCGAACCTATGCCGAGTTTCACATCGTATAACACCCCCTCAGTCACGCCTGCGGCGTGCCAGCTCCCCCACGGGGGAGCCTTTGGCAACACCTGCAAGTGAGATTTTCGCCAGAGTCGCCCCCTTCGGGGGAGATGTCGCGAAGCGACAGAGGGGGAACCAAAAGGAGAATAATATGGACATTCTACAAGCCAAACAAGCCGTCATCGCCGCAGGCAAACGCCTAGTAGATAACGGCCTGATTGCCCGCACATGGGGCAACGTGAGCGCACGCGTGAGCGACACCCAGTTCGTCATCACACCATCGGGCAAGGCCTACGATGGGCTAACCCCCGACGACATCGTGCTGGTGAATATCCAAGACATGACCCACGAAGGCAACGTAAAACCCTCCAGCGAAAAAGCTGTGCACGCCAAGGCCTATCAGCTGCGACCAGAGGTCGGTTTTGTCATTCACACACACCAATATTATGCCTCCATTGTTTCGGTGATGGGGCAAACCGTGGCGGTAGACGCCCAATGGCGCAACGTGCTGGGTGATAGCGTGCCGATGGCGGCCTATGGCCTGCCCGGCACCAGCAAGCTCACCAATGGCGTAACCGATGCGCTGGCGGGTAGCCCGCAATCGAAGGCTGTGATTTTGAAGCACCATGGCACCATTTGTGTGGGCACTGACGAAGAAGATACCTTCAATGTGGCTGATGTGCTGGAGCAGCAATGTCGCGCGTTTTTGCAAGCACACGGTGTTGCGGATTTGCCTGCCCAAAACGAGCCCAGCGTTGCGACAGAACAAGCCGATGGCACGGTAGTCCTCCACAGCAAAACCCCGGCGATTCTGCAAGTGTCGCAAACTGGTGATAAAGTGTTGCCCTATCTGGATGATTTTGCGCAAATTGCAGGCGTAAAGCTTACCACCAAACTGGGCAAACGCAGCGCAGTGTTGCTCCCCGGCGAAGGCGCACTGTGCTATGGCTCAAGCCTTGATGAAGCCCAAGCAGTTGAAACCGTGGTGGACAAAAACTGCGCCGTAGCACTCGCTGCCAGCAAGTTCAGCGACGTGAAACCACTCGGCTGGCTGGATAGCACACTGATGCGCTTTATCTACGTGAAAAAATACAGCAAGAAAAAATAATGCGTGCGAAGTTTTTGCAACTTTTTTGAAAAAAAGTTGCGCAAAAAACTTTAGATTTTTATGAAATTCCACCCTGCGAAAATCGCAAGGTGGAGTTTTTTCTATTTCGCTAAACAGTCACCGCGAAGCGGCTAAAGTTTTTTTGGTTCTTTTTTTTTCAAAAAAAGAACACGTGAGCATCGCTGCAAGCGCCGAACATCGCCGCCCTTTTTGTTCGTTATGCACCATGGCGGCAACCTGTCCGCGTGTGCCCACCAGCACAATCAATTGTTTGGCACGCGTCACACCGGTGTAAAGCAAATTACGATAAGCCAAAGGTTGCGGCACACCCAGCATGGGCATCACCACACAGCGAAACTCGTTGCCCTGTGCCTTGTGCACAGTGATGGCAAACGCATGCTCGAGCTGCTCGGCCACGTGCTCAAAGGGATACTCAACCATGCGGTCATCATCAAAACGAATGACAAAATGTCCCTCAATCACGGCGATTTTCTCAATGAAGCCGATGTCGCCGTTGAACACGCCCATGCCGCTCTCGCCGTCTTTTTCCCACATGAGGTCATAGTTATTCTTCACCTGCATCACTTTGTCGCCTTGGCGAAAGGTACGCGCACCGATTTGGCGTTCTTTTTTTTGCTTAGCAGGCGGGTTAAGTGCCGCTTGCAGCACTTCGTTCAGCCTGCCGGTGCCGCATTCGCCGCGCCGCGTGGGGCACAACACCTGAATATCTTGCAGTGGGTCAAAGGCATAGGCCTTGGGTAAACGCGTGCCCGCAAGCCCTGCGATGGTCTTGGCGGCGGTGATGCTATTTTCGCAGTCCAGAAAGAAAAAATCGCGGTCTTTGCAGGCCAGTTCGGGCAATTCGCCGCGCACAATGGCGTGAGAGTTGGTGATAATCAAACTCTCCATCGCTTGGCGAAAAATTTTGTTCAAGCGAATCACAGGAAGCGTGCCGGTTTTCATCAAATCTTGCAGCACGCAGCCAGGGCCCACTGGCGGCAGCTGGTCGGCGTCTCCCACCAGCACCAAACGGCAGCCGATGGGCAATGCATCCAGCAGCGCGCTGAACAATGGCACATCTACCATCGAAATTTCATCGATGATCACCGCTTGCGCGCTCAACGGGTTTTGCTGATTGCGAGCAAAGCGCTGTTTGTCATCTTCGCCCCACTCCACCTCCAACAGGCGGTGAATCGTCTTGGCAGGGCGGTCAGTCAGCTCTTGCATGCGCTTTGCGGCACGGCCAGTGGGAGCAGCCAGAGCCACTTTTAAATTCGCCTGTTCGAATAGTTCGAGTATTCCCTTGAGCGTGGTGGTTTTGCCCGTGCCCGGCCCGCCGGTGATAATCAGCAAGCCTTTCTCTAAAGCCGCTTGCATGGCATCGCGTTGCAAGCTGTCATAATCCAGACCATGCGCGTGCTCCATGCGCTTGATGAGCATGGCGAAGTCTCCATCCCAGTCTGTTTTTGCCGGTGGAAAGTCCAGCAAAAATTTCACCCGCTTCGCGATGTTTTCTTCAAGATTGAAGAGGGCGGGGAGGAAGATGAGAGCGTTTTTCAAGGTTTCGGGCGGATTGGCATCCGCCCCTACATGTTGCGGCTTGATTTGAGGTTGCGGGAAATCTGTGCCTGTAGGGGCGGATGCCAATCCGCCCGGAGCAGGCCACAACACCAACCTGCGTTGCTCCACAAGCGTATCAATCGCGGCTTGGGCTTCGCTCTCGCTGATGCGCAGCAGAGCCGCCGTCGGCGCAGCCAATTCACCCGCAGGCATACAGGTGTGGCCATTGCTCCAGGTGTGTTCTTTCATCACATGCAACACACCAGCCTGGTGGCGGCTTTGCGGCAGCGGAGGCTCCTTCATCGCATTTGCAATTGTATCCGCGCGTGCGAAGCCAATGGCAAACTCCCCGTCACACAGAATATAGGGGTTGCGCTGTATCATCTCGGCTGCGCGCGCACCGAATGCCTTGTGCACACGCAGGCATTCAGCGGTGGTCATGCCAAAACGTTCCAGAGCAACCATGGCTTGGCGCAGGGAAAATTGCTCGGCGAATTTTTCACCAAAATGCGCTGCTTTTTCGGGCGTGATGCCCCGTACGGCAGTGAGCCGCTGCGGTTGATTTTCCAGCACATGCAGGGTGTCTTCGCCAAAGTGCTCCACAATTTTTTGCGCCATGCGCGCCCGCATGCCTTTGATCACACCCGAGCTTAAATACTTGAGCAGCTCATTTTGCGTGGCGGGCAGCGAACGCTGGCAGTGCTGCGCCTTAAACTGCTTGCCAAAGGTGTGGTGAGACTCCCACTTGCCCTGAAGACGCAGGGGCTCACCCGGCGAGATTTGTGGCAGCACGCCCACCACGCTCACCAGTTCGCCGTCATCGGTGGCGAAGTCTAGGACGGTGAAGCCGTTTTCTTCATTGCGAAACACAACCGCTTCGGCGTGGCCGTGCAGCTGGGGGAGGTCATAATCTTGATTATCCAATGCGCTTCCTTTCAGAAGAAATTTGTCGCTCTGCGAGCCTTCCGACCTCGGGTCGCATTGCTCAAAGAAACATGTGTGCTTGCCCATCCTCTTCTTCAAAACCCGTGTCAACATGTAGGGGCGGCAATTATGCCGCCCGAAAGTCTTATGCTACCATGTGAATCCTGGGCGGCATAATTGCCGCCCCTACATGCGGACGAAAGTTTCATAGGTGGTATCCGCTCAAGCCCTAGGTTAACCGTCCACAGTCAACGTGCACACATATTGCATATCGTCAATCGTATCAGCCGCACAAGCTTTCGCCGTTGCTGTTTTGCCAGCACGCTGCAACGCAAGCACGGCATGGCACAGCGCAATGCCTGTGTCAACAAGATTCATGCGATCCAGAATCAGCTTTTTCAGGCCAAGTTTTTGCCGCCACACGTGAATATTATCGCCATCTGCGGTGAAGTGCCATGGCTGCGAATTCATCGCACTGGGCGCAAGGCGAGCAGACTCCAGCAGCGCAATCAAGTGCTCATCAGGCGTGACGGATTGCTTGCGGTCAAACTCGTGAATTTCACGCGTCAAGTCTTCGGCGGGGTTGCCGATTTTCAGGCAAATGGCATAGGTCAAACCCTTGGGCGGCGTGATGTCACTGGGCTTGCGACCAAAGCCAAACCACAGGCGGCCGAGGCCTTGCAGATGCAACGCAAGATCAAGCTGCTGCAAAATGTAACCCAGATTGACGTTGCCCAGCGTGGTATTCTCGCAATAGCCGAAAATGCGCCAGTCACCTTTAGAGGTGTTGAGCTCGAGGGCGAATTTTTCATTCGGCAGCAGGGGAGTGACGGCGGCGATTTCGCGCTTCACTTGCTCCAGTTGTTCTTCGCTCAGTGGTGTGTCGCTGTATTTACGGATGGATTTGCGCTCGAACATAGCGGGATAAAAGGCGGGGTTTAGCATGATATTTCCTCCTGATTATTGATTTTCATCATAAGTTCATAATAGATTTCGCGTAATAGTTCTCGCTGCCTGTGCAGGGCGTTCACATCACTTGACACACACAGCAGAAAGTCGAGATTATCCAGCAGTGCTGCGGGGCAAGCGGGCAGCTTCGCCAGAGCTTGTGCAAGCTTTTTGTCGCCAGTGAAGTATTGCCGATTCAACGCAAACACAACCTGCACCATATCCAGTATCGTGTGCAGCACAATGGGCGCGGTGAACAAGATATCGGCACGAGTGATGGCGGTGTCATAGTGGAAATTATCCAGCCAGGTGTTTGCACGGCCCATAAAGCATTCGATGATCGCTTGGCGCAGCGGCTCGGGATATTGCGCCAGCTGGTTTTGATAGCCCGCAATGAGACCATTGGGATCGTAAAGCGGCTGGATAAAATGCAGCTCGCTGAGGTAAATAAACGTGTAATATCCATTCGATGTCCACGTCTGCGGGATAATTTCGAACTCACCACGCAGGCATTCGTCCACTCGTTGACGCAGCCGCGCGGCAGTGTGCACGGTCACTTCAATCGGCACACCACGATATCTAAAGTCAATGTTGCCACCATAGGGTGCGCTGTCAAAGTTGTCGGAAATATAAACTGAAGCATGGCTATCTGCGGCTTGTGTGATGACATTGCGTAACGCTTCGCTGGGTGCTGCATCATCCACCACCAGATAAAAATCAATGTCAGATTCATCATCGGCCAAGCCCTTTGCGTGGGCACCGGCCAAAGCAATGCTACACGTTTCGTCTGTGGCACGCTTTAGCAATTCCGTCACGTCGCGGATGAGTTCGTTCGTCTGCATGAGGGGCTCCTTATTCATATGATGCGGACGACCAAAGGTCGCCCCTAGAGTGTGTCTTCAAATAGTCAACATGACTATCATCAGCATGTAGGGGCGGATGTAAATCCGCCCGGAAGATTAATATTGCGTTATTTTTATAGCCCGGGCGGATTTACATCCGCCCCTACAGGTGGTGATTTTCTTCAAATTTGTGCAATGCGCCGATTTGAAGACATTCCCCCTACAAGAAATTGGGCCAAAGGCTCTTGGTTGCGGTTTGATTAACGTTGCGATTAAAAACTCCACGGCCTCGGGCTGCAAGCTCGTAGGGGCGAGCTTAGCTCGTCCGTCCTCTTTATTACCCTTGATAAAACTCAATCAGCTCCGCAAGCGGCACATCCGGGTGAATATACCGCGCCTTGCCAGCAGATTTGCCAAAGTTGATGGCCTGCACAGGGCAAGCATGCACGCAAGCAATGCAATGCTCACAGCGATGCGCAAACTTGGGTTCACCATCCACTGTGATGTTCTCCACCGGGCATGCTTTGGCGCAAATGCCGCAGCCAGTGCAGCCCATAACCTTGAATTTTGCATCACTGGCCGGGCCGGGCATCATCCGGCGAATCACCCGATTGAGCGGCGTGTAATAACCACCACGCTTCGTGTTGCGTGCTTGCAGATCAACCATAATTTGCGCAAGCTGCTGCTGTGCAGAGGCATGAACATCCGCTGTGTTGTTGACTTCGTAGCCGGACAGATAGTTGTTCACATGCTTGAGTTCAACGGCATAATCCAGCCGCAGATAACGCCGCAGTGCGTTTACCGCACCGGGTGCCGAACCACCGCTCACACAAATGGCGAACACATAAGCATCCGGGTTGGTGATGGTCAACGTGCGAGCGAAGCCTTCAACGATCGTGGGTGCGCCCCAAAAGAAAGCAGGAAACACCAGACCAACAATATCGCTATCGCAGGTGACGGGTTCGCGAGTGATGGGCGCAACTTGCGTGTTCAGCGCGTCGGCGATTTGACGTGCAGCGTGCAGGCTGTTGCCAGTGGAAGTGAAGCAGTAAATCATAGGAAATCCTTTCTTGTTCTTTTTTGAAAAAAAGAACCAAAAAACTTTTTCGTCGCTTCGCTGTGCCCTCTTCTAGGTTCTGCGTAGGGCAAGATTTTTTATGTAAGTTAAAGAAACAAGCCCCAATTCCCCTCAGCAGGGTCCCCGGAAATGTTTGCATTTTTTGGGTGGCGTGTGGAGGGGTGCCGTCGCAACGGCGGGGTGGTTTTATAAGGTTCGCGGAGCGATTATTTTATCACAATATTCTCCCCACCCAGCAACCGCACTAAGTCCTGCTCCAACGCGGCATCCCAGCGCGCAGCCGCCGTGGCTTTGTAGCGCTTGCCATGCTGTTCATACACCAGCGTGATAGGCACTTGCAAGCCGTTGCTGTTGCTATCCAGCAAGTGCAGCACGCGCGCATGCAAAGGGTCTGTTTTGGGCGGCAAACGCAGAAAAATCTGACTCAATTGTAGGGGAGACCGTCCTCGGTCGCCCGTGGCAATGATGTTATTCGGCGGGAAACCATCGACAGTATCTCCCACAGGCTCATCTATTTCCTCAAGCGTGTTCACAATCATCTTCGCTTCTTTGTTTTCCTGCAAACTCAGGCGGCCGCCAACCAGCACCGTGCGCCCAGTTTGGCACAAGTTAGCATAACGCTCCAGGATTTTTGGGAATACCAGAGCTTCCATCTGCCCAAACATATCCTCCAGCAGCAAAAACGCCATGTTGCCGCCGCTCTTGGTGATTTTCTGCTTCACCTGCACAATGCTGCACAGCAACAGCACTTCTTCGTTGTCATGGTGCGGCCCTTGACCATTTTCATTGGCGGGGTCAAGCAAATCGAGTGTTTTGGCGCAGCCCAAGCGCTTTGCCATGCCTGCCAGTTTGCTCAACGGGTGGCCGCTGAGATAGAACCCAAGGGTTTCTTTCTCGTTCGCCAGCAGGTCAGCGTGAGAAAACTCCTCCTGCGAGGCAGGGCGGGGTTCGGCCTGTTGTTTGGCTTGATCACCCAACATGTCAAGCAAGCCCAATTGTCCGTCGATGTTCTGGCGGGCTTCGCTGTCTACCTCAGCAGCAAACAGCGGCAACGCCATGAGCATTTCGCGGCGATTGGCACCCAAGCCATCCAGCGCACCGGCTTTGATCAGCGACTCCACCGCACGCTTGTTGAAGTCACGCCCTTGCATGCGCTTGACGAATTGATAAAATGTGCTGAAGTGCCCGTTGCGCTCGCGCTCGGCGATAATCTGACGGATAAAACCCGCGCCCAGGTTTTTAATCGCCAGCATGCCAAAACGCACGCCGTCCGGCTCAGTGGTGAACTTCAGTTTTGCGTGGTTCACGTGTGGGCACAGCAGAGCAAAACCCAGCTTGTTGCACTCGGTGGCATACAGCGCAACTTTGCCGCTGTGGTCCAGCACGCTGCTGAGCTGTGCAGCCCAAAACGCCGCAGGGTAATAGGTCTTCAGCCACGCCATTTGATAGGCAATGTGGGCATAGGCCGCCGCGTGGCTTTTGTTAAAGGCATAGCTGGCGAACGAGAACATATCGTCGAAAATCTTGTTGGCAACTTTGGCGGGAATATCGTGCAGCTTGCCGCAGCCTTCGATAAACGCCGTGCGTTCCAGCTCCAGCTCTCTGTGTTTTTTCTTGCTCATGATGCGGCGAATGCTGTCCGCGCGGCCAAGTGAGTAGCCCGCCAGTTCGCGGAACACCTGCATCACTTGCTCTTGGTAAATCATCACGCCATAGGTAACATCTAAAATATTCGCCAGTTGCGGTGCGGCGTATTTGATCTTGCGCGGGTCGCGGCGATTGACCACGCAAGTGGGAATAAACTCCATGGGTCCCGGTCGGCACAATGATGTCACTGTGGTGAGGTCTTCAATGCATGTGGGCGCAATCTCAATGAGCACATTGCGCACCCAGCCCGCTTCAAACTGAAAGATGCCCGTGGTTTCGCCTTTGCGGAAAAGCTCGAATACTTTCTGGTCATCTTGCGCTATCGCGTCAATGCTTACAACTCCCCCTCTGTCGCTTCGCGACATCTCCCCTAGGGGGGGCGACTCTGGCGACACCTGCAACGTTGAAAAAGTTGCCAAAGGCTCCACCGTTGGCGGGGGAGCTGGCACCGCGTCAGCGGTGACTGAGGGGGCTTCCATCCCCGCCATCCTTGCCGCATCTTTAATCACCGTCAGCGATCGCAGCCCCAAAAAGTCCATCTTCAGCAGGCCAAGTTCCTCAAGCGTGCCATGCGTGAACTGCGTCACAATGGCTTCATCGTTGCGGGCAAGCGGCACGTAGGTATCCACCGGTTCACGCGTGATAATCACCCCGGCAGCGTGCGTGCCTGCATGGCGCGGCATGCCCTCAATTTTGCGTGCCATGTCGATGAGTTCAGTCACTGTGCTGTCGTCTGCATAGGCATCGCGCAGTTGCTTGCTGTTTTTCATCGCACGGTCGATTGAACTGCGGTGCTCGCCGGGAACCATCTTGGCAATGGCGTCTACAGTCGCATAGGGCAGCCCCAACGCACGGCCAACATCACGAATCGCCGCACGCGCCGCCAGAGTGTTAAAGGTCACAATCTGCGCCACGTGTTCGCTGCCATATTTCCGCACCACATAGTCAATCACCTCACCGCGGCGTTCATAGCAAAAGTCGATGTCGAAGTCAGGCATGCTCACACGCTCTGGATTAAGAAAACGCTCAAACATCAAGCCATATTGCATCGGGTCAACGCCGGTGATGCCCAGGCAATAGGCTGCTAAGCTGCCCGCGCCCGAACCACGCCCCGGCCCCACGGCAATGCCCTTGCCTTTCGCATAGGCCACAAAATCATGCACAATCAGGAAGTAATCCACAAAGCCCATGCGATGGATGGTACTCAGCTCGAAATCCAAGCGATCGCGCACTTCCTGCGTGGGGGCAGGGTAGAGGGCGGCCATGCCTTGCTGGCACAGGTGAGTGAGGTAGGCAAAGTGTTCTTCTTTTTTAGCCCCCTCAGTCGATGCTACCGCATCGCCAGCTCCCCCGCAAGCGGTGGAGCCCTTGGCAACACCTGCAACGTTGCAAGTTTCGCCAGGGTCTCCCCCATTGGGGGAGATGTCGCGAAGCGACAGAGGGGGAGATTCGGTGAATTCCTCCGGCACCGTAAAATGCGGCAACCGCGTGTGCCCAAACTCAATTTCCACGTTGCAGCGTTCTGCTATCTTGGCTGTGTTTTCAATCGCGCCGCCATATTGCCCGAATAAATCGCGCATTTGCGCTTCGCTTTTCAGATAAAACTCCTTGGACTGAAACTCGAAGTTGCCGCCCTCGCCCACCACTTGGTTCGTCTGAATGCACAGCAGCACTTCCTGCATACGATGATCTTCAGCATGCACATAATGCACGTCATTCGTGGCCACCACGGGGATGTTGCACTCACTGGCCAGCCGGGCCAGCTGGGGCAGCAAGCGTTGCTGCTCAGGCAAGCCGTGGTCTTGCAGCTCAATGAAAAAATTGCCTGCGCCCATCACGTCATTGTACCACAGGGCAAGGCGTTTAGCCTCAGCCGCATCGCCATTGAGCAAAGCTTGCGGGATTTCGCCAAACATGCAGCCCGATAGCGCAATGAGGCCCTCACTGTGCTGTTTAAGCAAGTCGCGGTCAATGCGCGGGCGGGTATAGAAACCATCCACCCAGCTGGCGCTCACCAGCTTAATCAAGTTCTGCCAGCCGGTTTCGTTTTCGCACAGCAACACCAAGTGATAGCGCTTGCTGTCGTATTCATGCTGTTTATCGTGGCGCGTGCGTGCGGCCATATAGCACTCGCAGCCCAAAATCGGCTTGATACCTCGCGCCTTTGCGGCTTTGTAGAAATCAATCGCGCCATATAGATTGCCGTGGTCGGTGATGGCCAAGCTATCCATGCCCTGCGCCTTGGCATGGTCAAGCAGCCCACCCAGGCGGCATGCGCCATCAAGCAGGCTAAACTCGGTGTGGACGTGTAAGTGAGTGAAGGGCATGGGGTCTCCAATGCTTAATGCTTAGTGCTAAATGCTTAATTGTACTGCCGCAACATCTTGACGAAACTCAGGCCTTCAGGTGTTGCCAAGGGCTCCCCTGTAGGGGAGCTGGCACCGCGAAAGCGGTGTCTGAGGGGTTTGATTAAATTACGTTAGCCGAAGAATAATCACCGCAGCCAGCAGAATCAATGCCACGGCAATGGCACCAAAGCAACCCAGTTTCAGCTTGCGTGAAATCGCTCCGCCGGCACCCAGTCCAGTCGCCACGGTGCTGAGCACTTTGGCGAGTTCATCACCGCCTGCTGCTTGTTCTTGCTGCAGTTTTTCACGCAGGGCTTGCTGGCGGGCTTGGCTGTCGCGTTGCATACGCTCAGAGGCCGTCATGTTGCGCTCTTGAATCAGTTCTTGCTCTTGTTGCACTTGCTCAAGGGGCTTTTGGTGAGCCGTGCCGCAATAGGCACAGGTGAGCGTTTTTTCGCCCGGTGCGGGCGTTAGCGCGCCGCCGCAAGCTTGACAAATGATACTTTCCATGATAATACCTCACACACATAATTGATAAATCGTTAAGACATCCTGCCACATCAGCTTCTTAAAGCCACCGCGACCTTTTTCCTCGCCGAACCATGCACCGGTGCATTTCTTGGCCATTTCCTCAAGGCGGTCTGTGGGCACGCCGAGCTCTTGCAACGTCAAAGGCAGATCAAGACTCGACCAAAACGCACGCAAGCGTAAAATGCCTTCGGCAATCACAGTCTCAGTGTCGCGGCGCGGTGTCACGCCCATCACATTGCAAGCGAATTGCGCGAACATCGCTGGGTTCTCACGCCAAATATATTCCATCCACGCGGGCGTTACCACCGCTAAACCAGCCCCATGCGGCACATCGTAAATCGCACTCAGTTCGTGCTCCATGCCATGGCAAGCCCAGCATTCTGTGCGGCCACGACCAAGCAAATCATTGTGTGCCAGTGCGCCCGCAAAGCCGATTTCCGCCCAAGCATCGTAGTTAGTGGGGTCAGCGTAAACCAGCGGTGCATTGCGCATCATCGCCCGCAGCACCCCTTCGCATAGTTCATCTGTCACATCTGTGTGCTGCTCCTGCGTAAAATAACGCTCGAAAATGTGGCACATCATGTCGGCCACGCCGTTTGCAATTTGGTTGCGGGGCAGGGTGAAAAATAACTCCGGGTTTAGTATGCTGAACACCGGACGCAGCACTTCATCGTGGTAACCAATTTTGCGCAGGGTTTCGTCGTTGGAGATCACTGTGACTTTGCTGCTTTCGCTGCCCGCAGCGGGGATAGTGAGCACGGTCGCCACTGGCAGCGCTTTGCCCATGGGCTTGCCGCCTGCAAACAGTTCCCACACGTCGCCGTCATAAAGCGCACCGGCTGCAATTGCCTTGGCAGAATCAATCGCACTGCCGCCGCCCACCGCAAGCACCAGCTGCACATCCTCGGCACGGCAAAGTTCAATGCCCTCACGCACCAGACCCACGCGCGGGTTGGGCACCACGCCGCCGAGTTCCACGAACTGCACACCTGCTTCGTTCAGCGAAGCAACAATGCGGTCATACAGCCCGCTTCGTTTGATCGATCCGCCGCCATAGTGCAGCAGAATTTTGCTGGCATATTGTTTCACGTGTTGGCCCACGTTGTTTTCTTCGCCGCGGCCGAAAATAAGCTTGGTGGGAATTTGAAAGGTGAAGTTTTGCATGGCGTTCTCCTTGTGTGTGATAAGGGCCTTGGGCCCAATTTCTTGTAGGGCGTGTCTTCAAATGCGCAAGTTGCACAAAGATGAGCGTTTTTGCAGCATGTAGGGGTGGCGGGCACGCCACCCGGTAAAAATACTGGTTTAAGATGTTATCCCGGGTGGCTTGCAAGCCGCCCGGACAAAAATACTGGCTTAAGTGTTATCCCGGGTGGCGTGCCCGCCACCCCTACATGCTGGTTATGGGTATGTTGACTATCGAGCTATGTTCGTCCGAAACATCATTACCATCTATTATAGAACATTTCACCGCCATTTGCAAGCTTTTTGCGAAATAATTCTTGACCAAGCCACCACAAGTGTGGTATAATATAGGCTGATATATTTTGAGGAGGATTCATCATGGCAGATTTTCCGATTGGCGTACTGATGGAAGGCTTTCGCGTGGAGTGGCGCGAAGCAATTAAACTTGCACAACAAGTTGGCGTGCAAGGCGTGCAGATTTACGCCACCTTTGGCGACATGGCACCCGAAGCCCTCGATACCCCGCAAAAACGCCGCGAACTGCTCGACATCGTTAAGTCGCACGGCCTAACAGTGAGCGCACTGTGCGGCGACCTCGGCGGCGGCGGCTTCACCAGACCCGAACATAATCCCGCCAAAATCGAACGCAGCAAGCGCATCATCGACCTCGCAAAAGACCTGGAAACCAACGTAGTCACCACCCACATTGGCGTGGTGCCGGCAGACAAAGCTCACCCGCGCTATGCCCTGTTGCAAGATGCCTGCGGGCAATTGGCTGCATATGCCGACAGCGTTAATGCGCATTTCGCCATCGAAACCGGGCCCGAAACCAGTGCTGTGCTCAAAGCGTTTCTCGATAGCCTGGGCTCACACGGCGTTGCGGTGAACATGGACCCCGCAAATCTCGTGATGGTCACTGGTGATGACCCCGCACAAGCCGTGCGCACACTGGGCGATTACATCGTGCACACCCACGCAAAAGATGGCGTGCGGCACTACTACCGCGACCCCGATGAAGTTTACGGCATGCACGAAAGCCACATCGTCACCGATCCCAGCTTTGAAGAAGTGCCGCTGGGTCAAGGCGGCGTAAACTGGGATGAATACCTGGCCGCACTGCGTGAAATCGGCTATAAAGGTTTCCTCACCATCGAGCGCGAAGTGGGCGAAACTCCCTACGACGACATTGCTCTGGCCGTGGAATTTTTGAAGGCACGGATTTAACGGAATTTTGCTACTTTTTTGAAAAAAAGTAGCGCAAAAAACTTTAGCCGCTTCGCGGAGGAGTTTTATACAGTTTTGATGGTACACAGCGAAGCGACATAAAAGTTCTTTTGGTTACTTTTCTTTCAAGAAAAGTAACACAAGAAAAAAAGGAGAGACTATGGAATTTATCAAACGATTATTTATTCGCACATTTGCGGGTGCATTTTTGGGCATCAGCGTGTTTGCGCCGGGCATTAGCGGCAGCGTGGTGGCCATCGCCATGGGCGTGTATCACGATATTGTGCGCATTGCCTCAAACCCGCTGAAAATCTTCAAAAAAGACAATATGCTATTTTTAGCCCCAATTGCCATTGGCATGGTGGTGAGCGCAATCGGCCTTGTTGTGTTGTTCCCCGAATTATTTGCGCAATATCAAAAAACTGCCTTTCTGCTATTCACGGGGCTTATCGCAGGCAATCTTCCCATGATTTATGCCGAAGTGAAGCCCTATACATTCCGCGCAAGCCATGGTGTGGCAGGTTTTATTGCGTTTGTTTCGGCAGTGGGCATCATGTTGCTTTCCATTGTGATGACAGACACTGCCACAATGGGCGTAACGAGTGCGTGGTGGTTATTCTTGGTGGGCGGCTTGGTTGCAGGCATGCTTACACTCGTGCCCGGCATGAGCATTGCCACATTGCTAATCGTCATGGGCATTTACCATCAGGTGGTGTATGCCTCAGGCGAATTAATGAGCGGCAATGCGGTGGGGCGTGTTTATGAGGTGTATGCCGAAACAGGCGAACTCATGTTGATTTCCTCACCCGGCACAATGTATTGGCTTGCACTTGTTTTGTTTGTTGTTGGCGTGGTGGCAGGGCTTGTGTTGGTGGCGAAATCCATTGCCAAGTGCTTTGAAAAATGGCCAGGACCGTCGCATTCGTCGGTGCTTGGTTTCATGGCAGGTTCGCTGGTGGGCATGGCAATCATGGCCATTGATGCCGAACAAGCAAACTTCAGTTGGATTGTAGGCTTTATTGCACTGTTGGTTGGCGTGGGCATCTCCATCGGCTTCATGGTCATGGGCAAAAAGATGAACACCGCTGCAGAATAAATTTTCTAAAGCATATTGACAGCATTTGAATATCATGGTATAATAGACACTGAACACTGCGGCTTGATGTGACGCGATTAACGCACAGCGAAGCGACAGTGGACTTGTTAGGTGAGGCTCCTAAAAGAACACAGGTTGTTGCCCTCAAATGTCGAGAGACGCCCCAGGGTAGAACAGGCTTCGTCGGATTAAGGCGGTGCTTAACACAACTGTTTTGGTTCATCCAAATCTACGTCTTTTAGTGCTAAAACTCATACGAG
>WQWM01000025.1 GCA_009785335.1 Oscillospiraceae bacterium | reverse complement strand
GCCGCCCAATCTCTTTTGAGCGCCATATGAATCCCGGGTGGCTTGCAAGCCACCCCTACATGTTGACGCGGGCGAGGTGTAGGCGCAAGTCACGTCGCTCCGCGAGCCTTCCTCACCCTCCCCAGGGTCGGGAGCTCCTTCCTGAGGAAGGAGCCGAGGATTAAGAGGATAACGACTGCGAAACCGGAACCAAGCACAGCAAATGACCGAGCCCCACCGCAGGCGGAAATTTTCACAAAAGCCCTTGTTTCGCGCTGGTGGGCGTGGTATACTGGTTGAAGAGGAAAAAATATTTTGTTTTTTTAAAAATCCCCCTACGTAACCTATTGCTCATGACGTTACGTAATGGGATATAATACGAGCAAGGAGATGAATACAGTGTCAAAATTCACCACCGGGGAAATGGCAACGTTTTGCAATGTGTCGGTGCGAACAGTTCAATTTTATGATACCAAGGGACTGCTACATCCGTCAGAATTGAGTGAGGGCGGCAGGCGGTTATATAACGATGAAGACTTGGCTAAGCTGCGCCTGATTTGCACACTGAAGGCAATTGGACTTTCGCTTGACGCCATCAAAGACACACTGGCCAGTGAAACACCGGGCGAAGTGCTGCCCCTGCTGCTGGACGAACAAACCAAGCAGTTGAGCGATGAAATTGAAGAGCGCCAACGACAACTGCAGGCCATCAAAATCATCAAAGACAGCGTGCAGAATATGACCACCATCCCGGCCAATTCCATCACCGACATTGAACAGATGATGGCAAACAAACAGGGCTTGCGCAAAGTGCATGGCGTGATTTGGGGCTTTGGCTTAACACAGGGACTCATTCAGCTGGGGCTGATTGTGCTGTGGATAATGAGCGGCATGTGGATTCCTTTTGTTGTGGTTTTTGTGATGGGTCAGCTGATTGGGATGCTGTTGATTCGCATGTATTATCAGCACACGGCGTATCGCTGCGCTGCATGCGGCGAAACGTTTAGGTCAACGTTCAAGCAGTTTTTGTTTGCGCCGCACACTGGTTCATACGCGGCAAAAACCGTTAAGCTCACTTGCACGGCTTGTGGACACAAGGGGTATTGCGTTGAGGTATATGCACAAACCTAACGGCGGCATCTCTCCACGCCCCCTCAGTCACGCCCGAGGCGTGCCAGCTCCCCCGCAAGCGGTGGAGCCTTTGGCAACACCTGCCACATGTCTATAAGAATCCTCCGCGAAGCGACTAAAGTTTTTTGGTTCTTTTTTCAAAACAGAACAAGAAAAGGAGAGATATCATGACCCAAGAAAAAATCATCGTGAACCCGAATGGAGATACACCGCTGAATGGGATGCTCACGTTGCCTGAAACCGACAAGCCATGTCCCGCCGTAGTATTTGTGCACGGCAGCGGCGGCAGCGACATGGACAGCAAGGTCTATGCCGTGCGGCCATTTAAAGACCTGGCTGAAGGTCTCGCGGCGCGCGGCATCGCCAGCATTAGGCACGATAAACGCACGTTTGTCATCAGCAAAGAGCAGATGAAGACCATTGGCGGCGACTTTACCATTTGGCACGAAAGCATTGAAGATGCCCTGCAAGCTGCCAACATGCTGCGCAACGACCCGCGCGTTGACCCTAACAAGGTTTTCCTCGCTGGGCTGAGTTTAGGCGGGCACATTGCGCCGCGCATTCATGCGCAGGGCGGCAACTTTGCGGGGCTGATTATCATGGCGGGTACGCCGCGCCGTTTGGAAGATGTGATGAAGGCTCAAGCGGCTGATCAAGTGGCACAGTTGCCGCGGATACTCAAAGGCATTGCCAAAAAGCAAACTGCCGCGTTTCATGCCAAGCTGGAGGGGCTGTATGACATGCCGGACGAAGAAGCCAAGCGCACGAACTTCTTGGGCAAATATAACAAGCTATACTATCTGAAAGATTTGGGCAAGAAAACACCGGAAGACTATCTGCAAGGCAGCACAACGCCTGTGTTTGTGATGCAGGGTGACGGCGATTTTCATGTGTCGGTGGAGGAAGACTTTAACGACTATCGGCGTATTTTGGCCAATCATCCTGACGCGACATTCAAGCTTTATGCCGGGCTCAACCATGTGTTCATGCCGATGGTGCACGGGAAAATCACCAAGGCCAAGGCGGAGTATAGCAAGCCACAGCAGGTGGTGGAAGATGTGATTGAAGACATTGCACAGTGGGTGATGCAACGGTAGGGGATGTCCACGGTGATGTTTATAATATTATAGCAACATTAAAATTTCGGGCGGCAAGATTGCCGCCCCTACATGCAGACGAGGGCGAGGTGTAGGTGCAAGTTGCGTCGCTCCGCGAGCCTTCCTCACCCTCCCCGGGGTCGGGAGCTCCTTCCTGAGGAAGGAGCTTGGGGGCTTAAGAGGAAAATGACAGCGGAATTTTTGGCGGGATGTAGGGGCGGATGTGAATCCGCCCGACTTCTTTTGAGTGCCATGTGAATCCCGGGCGGCAAGATTGCCGCCCCTACATGCAGACGCGAATGTTAGCGAAATCCTTTCAAGTTTTCCTATGATATTAATCATATAAAGAGAATGCATAAAACCAACGGCAGAGCTTTGCGGGCTCTGCCATTTTGACTATTTCTTTTTTGCGTATGGCGTTGTTTCGTCGGTTCGCTCAAGCAAGTAATCTATTGAGGTATTGTAAAAATCAGCCAAACGCTCCAAAACATCGATTGGGATATCGCGCTGACCCAATTCATAATAACAATACGCCCTTCGGTCGCAGGAAAGATGTTTTGCGATTGCTTCTTGCGAGAGATCCGAGTCTTCGCGCAAGTCGCGAATTCGTTGATATTTTTTGCTCATGAAAATATTTTAAACTATTTTGGGGTGAAGTATTGACATTTGGACCAAGATGGTCCATAATACTATTACAACCAAACGAGAAAGGAATCATCATGAACAATGTGTATGAAGAACTGTATGAACATATCAAAGCGTTTGAGGAGCGCATGACAACCGAACCCGATGGCTGGGATGAGTGCATCGCAGATATCAAAAAGAAAATTCTTCTGCAGCAAATTGCCGCTTATCAAAAGAATTTGCCATAAGAAAAACCCCCGACACAGTGTGTTGGGGGTTAATTGATGCATTGACTAACGAAGCATTAAGAAAATAGCACCCAAAAGCGCCAATATCGCGATCACTAGCAGCAGAATCGGACTGGATGGCTGCGTGGTTACGGGTGGTCTAGTGGTGGTTGTGGGTGGGCGAGTGGTCGTAGTAGGCGCTGTGGTGGTTGCAGCTGGTACGTAAATTGCGTTAAACGCAATAGACGAAGCTCCCCCGAAATATGTAAAGTCCCATCCCATGGGGTAATGGCGTTGTTGCGCGCTCATGAAATTGCCGCCTGGCTGACCGGTGAGGTCTGCCCGCCAATGATAGAACTCTTGACCTGCTGGTGCGGGCTGGGCGATGATGGTGAAGCCTTGGCCAGGCAACAAGGTGATTTGCTTTGTGTTGAACACTGCATCAATGCAGCAGTAAATTAGTCTGAAGCCATGCGGCGAGGAAATGTTGATGGTGGTGATGTTGGAGCCTGTGCCTTGCGGGAAGGTTGTGTAATTGACGCAGGTGCGGGCCTGTGCAGCACTGATACCGGCGTTGGCGGCCGCTGGCGCCACCATGGCGGGAACAAACAGGGCGATGGCCATGACCGTGGCCAAGATGATGGTAATGCTTGCAAACATTCGCTTTTTCATTGTAAATTCCTTTCATTTTCCAAATTTGTTTGGGTATTGTAGCATATTTTTCCTGCATTGTCAATAGAAGGTGGGAAAATTTGTCGCGATTTAACGTGAAAAACGCCCCCAACACGGCGTGTGTTGGGAGCATTGCGCTGTTTACTTTGGGTGCTTTTATACAATGGTATTAATATTTTCGGACGAGCACAGCTTGTCCCTAGGGCGTGTCTTCAAATGCGCGAGTTGTACAAAAAAGACGTTATCGTCAACATGTAGGGGCGGCTTGCAAGCCGCCCGGGCAAAAATACTGGCTTAAGAGTTATCCTGGGCAGATTTACATTCGTCCGTTCCTCTTTAACCTGCCAGAAAACTCCCGGGCGGCAAGATTGCCGCCCCTACATGCAGACGAGGGCGAGGTGTAGGTGCAAGTTGCGTCGCTCCGCGAGCCTTCCTCACCCTCCCCGGGGTCGGGAGCTCCTTCCAGGGGAAGGAGCTTGGGGGCTTAAGCGGATGACGACAGCGAAGCTTTTGGCGAGATGTAGGGGCGGATGCAAATCCGCCCGATCTCTTTTGAGTGCCATGTGAATCCCGGGTGGCTTGCAAGCCACCCCTACATGCAGACGAGGGCGAGGTGTAGGTGCAAGTTGCGTCGCTCCGCGAGCCTTCCTCACCCTCCCCGAGGTCGGGAGCTCCTTCCAGGGGAAGGAGCTTGGGGGCTTAAACGGATGACGACAGCGAAGCTTTTGGCTGCAAGCTTATTCGGAAGAGAGCGTAATCGAAAAAACTTGTAAAATAATTGTGAAAGCTCTTGCTTTGCTTGCGGCAATGTGATACAATAGAACTTGTATGCTCAACCAAAATTCTTTAGGAGGACAAAACTCAATGGCACACAAGTATGTATACCTATTCAAAGAAGGCAATGGCACCATGCGCGAACTGCTGGGCGGCAAAGGCGCAAACCTGGCCGAAATGGTTCGCATGGGTTTGCCCGTGCCCCAAGGCTTCACCGTGAGCACCGAAGCTTGCACCAAGTTCTATGAAGACGGCGAAAAAATCAACGACGACATTTTGGCGCAAATCGATGCAAGCCTGGCCGCAACCGAAGCAACCGAAGGCAAAAAATTCGGCGACCCCAAAAACCCGCTGCTGGTGGCAGTTCGTTCGGGCGCACGTGCTTCCATGCCCGGCATGATGGACACGATCCTGAACCTTGGCTTGAACGACGAAGTTGTGGCCGGCATGATCGCAGGCAACAGCGACCCCGCGTTTGAGCGCTTTGTGTATGACAGCTATCGCCGGTTTATCCAAATGTTTGGCGGCGTGGTGATGGAAGTGAGCAAACACGACTTTGAAACCATCATTGATGAGCTGAAAGCCGAACTGGGCAAAACTGATGACCTTGAGCTGACCGCTGCTGACCTCAAAGAGCTGGTGGTGCGCTTTAAAGCTGCGGTGAAAAAATCCACAGGTAAGGATTTCCCCAGTGAGCCAATGCAACAACTGTATGCTTCCGTGCGTGCTGTGTTCCTGAGCTGGAACAACGAACGCGCCCACATCTATCGCCGCATGCACGAAATCCCCTACAGCTGGGGCACCGCCGTGAACGTGCAAACGATGGTATATGGCAACCTCAACGACAACAGCGGCACCGGCGTGGCATTCAGCCGTGACCCTGCCACTGGCGAAAATGTGCTGTATGGCGAATACTTAATCAACGCCCAAGGCGAAGACGTGGTGGCTGGCATCCGCACGCCCAACCCAATCAGCCAACTGCAACAAGAAATGCCCGCCGTGTATCAACAATTTGTTGACACCGTGGCCATTTTGGAAAAACACTACAAAGACATGCAAGACATGGAGCTGACCATTGAAAATGGCAAGCTGTATATGCTGCAAACCCGCAACGGCAAACGCACTGCGGCTGCCGCGCTGAAAATCGCTGTGGACCAAGTGGCTGAAGGCGTAATCACCACCGACGAAGCGCTGCTGCGTTTTGATGCCAGCCAACTGGATGCGCTGCTGCACCCGCAATTTGATCCTGCTGCACTGAAAGCTGCAACGCCAATCGGCCAAGGCCTGGCTGCCAGCCCCGGCGCAGCTTGCGGCCAAGTGGTGTTTGAAGCCCGCACCGCAAAAGAATGGTTTGACGCAGGCAAAACAGTTATTCTGGTGCGCCTGGAAACCAGCCCCGATGACATTGAAGGCATGAACGTGGCTAAAGGTATCTTGACTGCACGCGGCGGCATGACCAGCCACGCAGCTGTTGTTGCGCGCGGCATGGGCACCTGCTGTGTGTCCGGCTGCGGCGATGTGAAAATCAAAGGCACCAGCTTCGAGCTGGGCGGCAAAGTATACAACGAAGGCGATTACATCAGCTTGGATGGCAGCACCGGCAAAATCTATGCTGGCGAACTGGCCACCACCGAAGCTGAAATCACCGGCGATTTCGACACCTTCATGAAATGGGCCGACGCTGCCCGCACCATGAAAGTGCGCACCAACGCCGACAGCCCCAAAGACACCAAAACCGCAATTCAATTTGGTGCCGAAGGCATTGGCCTGTGCCGCACCGAGCACATGTTCTTTGAAGGCGACCGCATTAAATCTGTGCGCAAAATGATCATGGCAACCGATCTGGAAGCACGCAAAGCTGCTTTGGCTGAGCTGCTGCCTTATCAACAACAAGACTTCACCGAAATGTTTGAAGCACTTGAAGGCAAGCCGATGACCATCCGCTTCCTTGATCCCCCGCTGCATGAGTTCTTGCCGCAAGAAGAAAAAGACATCGTGGACATCGCAGGCGCAATGGGCGTGAGCGTTGAAAAGCTGAAAGAGAAAATCGCCAGCTTGCACGAGTTCAACCCCATGATGGGTCACCGCGGCCTGCGTTTGGCAGTGAGCTACCCCGAAATTGCTGAAATGCAAACCACCGCAGTCATCAACGCTGCCCTTGCCGTGAGCAAAACAGCCAGCTTTGAAGTGGTGCCGGAAATCATGATTCCGCTGACCTGCGAAACCAAAGAGCTGAAATACGTGAAAGACGTTGTGGTGAAAACCGCCGACGCCATCATCGCTGCAAGCGGCCAAAACCTGAAATACATGGTTGGCACGATGATTGAAATTCCGCGCGCTGCGCTGCTGGCCAACGAAGTTGCCACCGAAGCCGAGTTCTTCAGCTTTGGCACCAACGACCTGACCCAAATGACCTATGGCTTCAGCCGCGATGACGCTGGCGTGTTTTTGGAAGATTACTACAACACCAAAATCTTCGAAAATGATCCATTCGTGCGTTTGGACCAAAGTGGCGTTGGCCAACTGGTGCAAATGGCTTGCGAAAAAGGTCGTGCTGGTCGTCCGGGCATCAAACTGGGCATCTGCGGCGAACATGGCGGCGACCCCTCCAGCGTGAAATTCTGCCACAGCTTGGGTCTTGACTACGTGAGCTGCTCGCCCTTCCGCGTGCCGATTGCTCGTTTGGCTGCTGCACAAGCTGCCATTGAAGCTGCCGGTGGCGAAAAAGTGGTGCATGGTTAGCACCTGCGGTGCGGCACGGTCGCTTCGCTGTGTTCTATCCGAGCCACAGTAAACATCAAAAAGCACCCCGTCATGATTGTGGCGGGGTGTTTTCGTCGCTTCGCTGTGTTCTTTTATCGTCTCATGAAAATTTTCGGGAGGCAGATTGCCGCCCGTTCCTCTTATATGTCGCCATAAAAATTTGCGGGCGGCAGGTTGCCGCCCCTACACGAGGGCCTTGACCACCCTGCGTCTGTAACGCTCCCTACGGTTGTGGTTGACGCGACGAAGGCGCGAACCGCAAGTCACGTCGCTCCGCGAGCCTTCCTCAGTCCGCGCGGCGCGGCCAGCTCCTTCCCGAGGAAGGAGCTAAGGCTTGTTTCTTCGATTCTCATAAAGAGGTTACTGCGAAGCGGCTAGGTTTTTTGTCGCTCCGCGAAGACCACCCCGCCGTTGCGACATCCTGGTGAGGGAAATTGGAGTTTGTGTCTTAAGCTTTGGCTGAGTATTGATGTCGAAACCCCTCAGTCACGCCTTACGGCGTGCCAGCTCCCCTACAGGGGAGCCCTTGGCAACACCTACACAGTTCATAAATATCCCACCGCGAAGCGGCTGAAGTTTTTTGCGCTACTTTTTTTCAAAAAAGTAGCAAGGAGGGTCTGCGTATTATTGCAGCGCGATTTCACCATCGCGCACACAAAACACGCGCCCTGCGCTGCCGTGCAGGGTGTGGCTGGGCTCGCAGCAGGTGAGAAAAACCTGCCAGCCATCAAGATAACGCAGCAGGTCATGCTGGCGGCGGGCGTCGAGTTCGCTGAGCACGTCGTCGAGCAGGGCAACGGGGATTTCACCTGTGGTATCGCGCAGCACGGCGGCCTCGGCCAGTTTGAGCGCAAGGGCGGCACTGCGCTGTTGCCCCTGTGAGCCGAAGTCGCGTAATGCGCGGCCGTTGAGCGTGAGGATTAAATCGTCGCGGTGTGGACCGACGGTGGTCATTTGGCGGCGCAGGTCTGACTGGCGGGATTTGGCGAAATCATGCCCGGTGCAGTGGATTTCGATGCCCAGTTGTTCGCGGCCGGCGGAAATGCCGGTGTAGAACTCCTGCGCGGCGGGGATGAGCTGCTGCAGGTAATTCAGGCGAGCGGCGGTGAGCTGTGCGGCATGGTGAGCAAGGGTTTCGTCCCAGGTGGTGAGGAGGTCGAGGTCGGGATTGGACTGGCGCAGCAGGGCATTGCGCTGCGCGAGGGCTTTGAGATACTTAGAAAGCCGCACGGCGTAGGCCGGGGTGAGCATGCTGAGCGCGACATCGAGAAAGCGGCGGCGTTCGGCGGGGCTGCCCTGTGCCAGTGCAAGCGTAGCGGGCGTGAAGGCGACTGCGGGAAACACGCCGAGCATGCGGCGCGGGGTTTCTTGCGCGAAGCCATTGAGGGTTAACGTGCGGCGGCGGCTGATATCGATGGATGCAGTTTGCTCGCGTGCGTTGGAGATGAATTGAGTGGACAACTGCGTTGCGGGCGGATTTGCATCCGCCCCTACATGTTGTATCAATTCGCGGTTGTCGGTAGATCTGAAGCTGCGGCAGCCAGTGAATAGCCACATGGATTCGAGCAGGTTGGTTTTGCCCTGCCCGTTTTCGCCAAAGATGACGTTGACGCCTGGGCATGGTGAAAGCTCCCCCCGCGTGATGTTGCGGAAGGCCTGGGCGGTGAAGTGGGTGATATGCATGGGTATATTATATCATGTTTTGTGAGGGAGTGCAAGGGTGAGATTCGGCGGAAAAATTCCTTGCGTTTTGGGCGTGGGTGTGGTATAATATAGAAAACAAGAGAAAGAGGGTTCTACGCATGAAAAACAAGAAAAAGAAAACAACCAAACTGCAAAACATGAGGGCAATAGAAATCAAAAAATTCCGTGCAGTTTCATCGGGGATGGATTACAAATGCTGAAGTTGACGGCTTTGACTCATGGATCAATCAGAACGAGCATTTGTTTGTACGACAAATGTACGAACCCACAGTGCTTATGTATCACAAGGATTGGACTACGCCTGATGTAACGAACACACTCATATTAGCGATAAAGGACGATGTGACCGCAGAGGATGTTGCTCCATATGAGATCGTTGAGTTTCCGGGCGGGATGTTTTTGGTTGCCACGGCTGATGAATTGGACGATGGCGACCTTAACGAAACAGTCGATTGTATGCATAGATGGATACATGATAGCGGTGTTTTTGAATACGGTGACTTCCCAGAGAGCGGAATGTGCAATATGCCAAACGTTGACGGTGCGATTGACAAAGCACTCGGCATTGCGCAGCAGCAAATATTTTTGCCTTTGAAATTTCGCAAAAACTAGATTCCCAATCCCTAGCCAACCGCAAAAGCGCATTTACAGCCTGCCTGGGCGGATAGCATCCGCCCGGGCTATCCAATTATAGCAATATTAAGGTTTCGGGCGGATTCACATCCGCCCCTACATGTTGACAAAAGCGACTGCGGAATCGTCGCTCCGTGAGCCTTCCTCAGTCACGCGCGGCGCGTGCCAGCTCCTTCCAGGGGAAGGAGCTAGGGCTTGCAGCCGAAAATTTTGCTGTTGTTATCCTCTAAAATTATAAGTGTAGGTTGGGGTAGTTCCACCGGCGCAGCACGTCATCAAAGTGCTCACAGTGCAATCTCCATGGGATAATCATCAGGTTCGGCATCAATCCAGCTCTTGTATGCACTCAACTGCTTCTGTGCAACCCATGCGCGCATGCCGCTCTCGCATGACGTCAGCATATTGTTGCTGCGTTTGCAACTGCGCCTTGCAGCTCTTGGCTTGCGGATTTTCTGTTAACGGAATCAGCGCAACTTCCACAATGGTGTTTGGCGGCACGTTGCTTTGGCTATTGATAGCGTAGCGCACGATCATGCTGCGAGCAGAGCGTGCATCATCTGCTGCTTTCCAGTTTTGCACGGCATCGCGATTGATTTGAATGCCTTGCGGAAAAACAAATTCGGGGAAGTGGGCGATCATGGCTATGCGGCCATCCGGTGTGGCGGTTTTCTCGAACTGCGCGGTGTGCACTTCACAATTGTAGTTCAGCCAATGCCTAATGCAGCGGTCTTTGCTTTTTTCAAGCGTGACAGGCGAAAACGTGCCTTGAAAGTTAGCAAAAAAATCGCTGACCAATACAAACGCAGCACCAGTTGAGCTTCCGCCTGTGTTAAAGTAGGTATGCACCGTATTGCCGCCTAGCACAATTTCGTTTGTCCAGCTGTTAAAATCGACCACCGTGTCGCCGTGGTCGATGAGTTCAAACGGCTTTTGCTTGGCTTGAAAATGGAGTTGCGTAATGCTGTAATCCGGTGGTGCTTGCTCGGCATCAAGATAATCCAGTGTCTTAGGGTCAATGCCCAGCAACGCCAGCAGATCTGCTAGTTTGTGTTCGGCAAACACATCATCGCGCTGCCAAAGCAAACGCAACTGCTGTGTTTGCTCGTCTGCTAGGCAGAACGCTGTTTGCCAAATTTCTGCTTTGCCACGCCCGGTGCGCGCGCCAAAACCTAAGTTGCCATAACCTTCGGCATTGCGCATCAGCACATCTTCGCTCGCGTCGGTGCATAGCACCATCCCAAGCGCATCACTGGTAATGACCTCGGCAGCTAGAACATCACAAGCCAATGCTTTGGCTAGCTTGCGTGTTGTTTTGCGCAGTTGTGGACCGTCCGGCGGGCAATCAACGGTGTGGGAATCTAACAAAAACACCCATGGCGAGTTTTCCGTGGCAAGCAAGGTTAAACAGCGGTCGGCGAGCGTTTCGCAGGAGATGTAGCCCTCGCGCTGCAATTTTGTTGCTAGCTGTTTGGGCAACGCAGCAGCATCGTTTGGCTTTGCCCATGTGCAGGTAAAAGACATGCTCATAAAAAATCAGCCTCCAAAATAATCGGATATAAGCGTTAGGTTGGGTAGTTCCACCGGCGCAGCACGTCATCAAAGTGCTCACAGTGCAATCTCCATGGGATAATCATCAGGTTCGGCATCAATCAGCTCTTGTATGTGCTCAACTGCTTCAGTGCAACCCATGCGACGATAAAACGCGACGGTATCTTTGTTTGGTGCTGCGCCGAGATAAAGTTTTTGTGCACCGCGAGCGCGCGCTTCGTTGCAGGCCAACGCAAACAGTTTTGCGCCCAAGCCTTGCCCGCGATAAGGCTTTGAAACATGCAAAAACAACAGATTGAGATACTGCCCATCGCTGCCATAGGGCATTGGTTCAACTGCGCAAAACCCGATCAGTTGCCGTCTTTTCCACACTGCGTGTACGGCACAGCCTTCCTTCAGCTTTTGCCGCAGACCGTCTTCCATGCGCCGGCACTTGGCGCGATCCCATTCCCGCATAAAGCTTTGTTCCACTAGCACGCCATTTTTCCAGATGTGGGTGTCGGTCGAATGCCGCACGAAACGTCGAAACAGCCCACGGCGGCATTCGCGCAGGGTCATTGGTCGAATTTGAACGGTCATGTTATCCTCCAAAATAGTCTGATACAAGCGTTAGGTTGGGAGCATTACGGATTTGGGATATGAAAAAAGGGAAGTAGAGCGTGATGAAGTTCAAGCGTTTTAGGGCGCAAATGGTGCTTTACCACTTTTTTATAAATGCCGTATGGCAAGCCGAAAAGCGGCTCCAGCATCTCAACGGTTACCAAATCCACCAAGCCACCATCGTCGCTTGTTGCCACTTCTTCCATGAAGTCGAAAATGTCGTTCATCAAGCGATTGTCGTTGATTGTGCCAACTAAACATAGCTCAAGCAGTTGCCAAAATGCGGGGAAGAAAAGATAAGGCAAGTCATTCGGTTCATCAATGCGAGACCGACAGGTCTCGTGCTCTTGGATTTCGGGGAAGCGGGCTAACACTGTGTCGATGATTGTGGCATATATCAAGATGGTTTTCCTCCTGAGGTGACGGCATGCGCCGTGCCCCTACACGTTGACGCGAATGGGATGTGGGATACGTCGCTCCGCGAGCCTTCCTCAGTCACGCGCGGCGCGCGCCAGCTCCTTCCAGGGGAAGGAGCTAGGGCTTGCAGCCGAACGTTTTGGTGTTGTTATCCTCCAAAATAATCTGATGCCAGCGTTAGGTTGGGGTAGTTCCACTGGCGCAGCACTTCATAGGCTGCCACGGCGACGGCGTTAGATAGGTTCAGACAGCGGGCATCGTGCAGCATGGGCAGACGCAGGGCGTGTTGCAAATTTGCCTGCACCAAGTCGTCGGGCAAGCCGAGGGTCTCTTTGCCAAACAGCAGATAAACTTGCGGTGGGTAGTTCACCGCACTGTGCGCCTGCTGTGCCCGCGAGCTGAAATAATAATACGGCCCGGGTGTGTTTGCGAAAAAATCGGCCAGGCTGTTGTGATAGGTGATGTCCAGCATGTGCCAGTAGTCCAGACCTGCGCGTTTGAGCTTGGCGTTGTCCACACGAAAACCCATGGGCTCCACCAGATGCAGGCGTGCGCCAGTGGCCGCGCAGGTGCGGGCAACGTTGCCGGTGTTTTGGGGGATTTCAGGCTCCACGAGCACGAGATTCAACTGATAATCTTGCAAAATTTTCTCCTATCCTGCCCAGCGCACTCTGGTGTAGTGCGTCACTTCGCGCAGTGTATAGTAAGGCGCAACGGGTTCGCCGGCGATGCCCCACAAATACAAATGGAATTCAAACAAACGCGAATTGCCTGCGGCATCTTCAAAGGCAAAGGCCATGGAAGTGCCCAGCCCGACGGTGAGGTAATTCTGCAGCAGCAAAGTTTGACCGGGCAAAAACGCAGGAATGGTTGGGAATTCTTCAATCGGCCAATAAGAAAAGTGTTCTTCAACCGCGCCCCAGTTTTGCGATAGCCCAACCAGTCTAACCTGATAAATTGGCGCGGTGCTGCGCACAATCCAGCCGTCAATGTTGTGAGAATGCTCGTTCTCGCCAAAGTTAAACGTAAAATCAGCGCTCACGTCATCGCGTGTGTTTTGCATGGTGAGGGTGAGTTCGATGAGCTCGTTGTGCGGCGTGGTGGTGATTGGCATTGCTTCGGTTGTGGTCATTTCTTGCGCGGTGGTTGTTTCCTCCATCAACGCGGGTGCGGCACATGCCCCCAACAGGGCAAGTGCGACGATTAGGGCGAGTAGTTTTTTCATGAGTGGTTCCTTTCGAGGTTGAGTTGGTAATTTTGTATGATGTTCTTCTATGAAAAGATTGGGCTGCATTATTGCTCAAGTTGATATTCGTACACAAATACAGTAGAACGTTTTTGCCCTGAGCTGTAGCTGTATACGGCGTCTTTCGCGGACACTTGGGAGAAGCCATTGTTGTCATAAAAACCAGTGTTGCATGCTGAATCTGTGATGAGATAAATGGATTGCACGTGTGCAGCATGAAGATAGGAGAGAGCTTGATTCCATAGCGCTTTGCCAATGCCCAAGCCCTGCGCTTGTTTCGACACTGCGATGAATTCCAGGCTTCCATCATAACGATCAACCCTGTCTTCAAGAAGCTGGCTAATGGTTTGGAAAGAAACGGACAAGTGCTCTAGGATATCGTTACGCTCAGCTTCTGGTGCGGCGAGCAAGGCAAGTGTGTTTGGGACGATATCCGCTTGCCACTGCCTGAATTTTTCGGTTTCGCCTTTTGCTGCGATTAACACTGCCCCAACGATTTCTCCGCCGAGCACTGCGACTTTTCCGAACGTGCTGGCATTGAGAAACATACTTTGATAAAGTTCTAACAATGCCTGAAAATGCGCCTTGCTGTGGTCAAAACGTGCAAGATTCCAGCCTTCACCAAATGCCTCTAAAATCAGCAGCTTGAGCGCGGGCAAATCCTTTTCTTCCATCTGGCGAATAGTAACGTTGCTCATTAAATTTGATCCTCCGTGTTTTTGCATCTATTTTACCACACCAAAGCTGACAACAGTATGTCTGGTTATAATAATAAAATTGAGCGGTTCCGCCGCAGGAGGTGGCAAATTTTTCACTGTATGCTGACCTGATGTGACGGGCAAGATAAGCTTGCACATTAACGAAAGGGGAGCATCAAAATGGCAAAACACACCGCAAAAATTATCAAAGGCGTTGGCATCGGCATGGCTGTTGGCGGCGCGGTTGGCTTGGTGGGCAGTGCAGTGGCACGGCAGCCGCACTATCAGCGCAACCTGAAAAAAGGCTTTAACAAAGCCATGAAAACTGTGGGCAATGTGCTGGAAACCATTGGCTAGCGGCACAAGATACGCATAAGAGCACAGCTAAGGCTGTGCTTTTTTGCATAAAGCATTGACACGCACACATTTTCGTGCTATACTGAAGGTAGGAGGTGGAAAAATATGAGCCAAATTCCTTTATACCTTTCCAATAATTTCATTGAGTGGGGGCAGCGTGAGGGCGTGGAAATTACGCCGCTGAAGTTGCAAAAGCTGCTGTATCTTTTCTATGCGCGGTACTGTTATACGCAGCAGGCTCGCCCGTTTGAAGATTGTTTTGAACGTTGGAGACATGGGCCGGTTGCGCCAAGCATGTATCATGCATTAAAGCACTATGGTTCTTCTGCACTCAAACCACTATATGACATCGAAGGAAAAATAATTAAAATTTCACCCAAAAGTGAACCATTCAACACGGTATTTGCGGAGGTGGTGAACCAATTTGGTAAAAAAACGGCCTTTGAACTTGTGGACATTCTGCATGGCGAAAACACTGCTTGGGCAAGAGCACATGAGGACGGTAGACAATTGAGCACCGTGGACATTCAAAATGATGGGAGGATTTTATTTGGATAAAGAACAACTCATCGACAATCCTCCGGATCAAACTGGATGCGCCGACCTGCCCTTGCAGCCTTTGCAAACCGAAGAGGACAAGCAAGGCAAGCTAATGACTGAAGCGCTGGAGCACGCCACCAACTACTACAAAAAGAAAAACGAAGAAAATCCCAAGTATAAAAAAAGTTTTATCCGTATGGCTAAGTTTATTTTGCTTGCCATGACTTGTAGTTTTATCGTGGCATTATTTTTTTCGCTATTTTTGGAAGTGGACACGCAAGTAGTTTTGGCTGTGATGGGCGGCGGTGCTGCCACCACGATTATTGCGTTATTCAAGATTCCCGAAATCATTGCTAAGTACTTATTCCCGCTGGAAGAGGACAAAACCATTCTTGAGTTGATTAAAACCCTCAAAGATAAATAAAACCAAAACCGGCTGCCAGATTAGCAGCCGGTTGTTTGCTTGGTTGGGTTATTCTTCGGGCTGCGTGTCGGCATCAATAGCATCATTGCCGTTGTTAAGCTGCGCAGTGTAGTCGTAATCTTCTACGTCTACGGGCGGCTCGAGCACCACGGCACCCAGCGCAATGCTGGTGGCGGGGATGACATTGCCGGTGATTTCTGCATCCATCGCCGAGGTGATGGTGATGACATCGCCCACATTGAGCAGCGCCAGATATACGTTGCTGTCGCTGACGGCCATGCGGTAATAAGCACTGTCGCCCTGCAGACGAATGAGCAGGTTTGTGGTGCCGCCAATCATTACCTGACGGATGCTGGAAATGGCACCGGAGGTCATGTTGGGGGTGATGGCATAGTTAGAGCCGGGGTTAACGTCAAGACCATGGGCGGCCAATGCAGCCACATAGCGTTCGATGGTTTCATCTAGGGTTTCGGCCCAAACATTGATGAGGTTGAATTGTGCCACATTCGCCATGGCAAAGCCCTGCACGATGTTGTTGTCGTCTTTGAGTGCCATGAAGTAGGTGGCGTGGTCGCTAACGTTGATAAGCAACGGATGCGTGGCGCGCCAACGTTGCGCTTGCACGGCACCTTGTGCCGCTTGACGAGCAAAGGTTTCTGCTGCGCCTGCAATTTGATAAAAATGGGTTTCACGCGTGCGTTGGTTGACGAGAATGAAGCCGATGATCGAGTTTTCGCCGCCGCCAGCTGCCGATACACCTGAGTACATATAGACATCGTTACGTTGAATCAGATAGTTATAATCGGGAGTGGCTTGCCATACGCCTTGCTGACCCAAAATGCTGTTCCAAAAACCGCTGCCATATAGACCGAACCAGCTGAACTGTTGGCGCAGCAGCGTGGCACTGAATACACGGTCAACCCATTCGGGCACGTCTTCTAGGGTATATTCGACGATATCGCCTGTCACGGCATTCACCAGCAACACGCCGATGACATCTTCGCCGCCCACCAAACCAACAGTACGGTTCATGCGCGGCACCACCCAGTAGGGATTGCGCTGACCGTCGATTTGGAAGCTTGCAGTGCCCAGCAGATAGGTCGGAAAGTGCAGACGCAGATGACGCTGCAACAGACGGAAGAAGTGCTCTTCGTCTGTATAGCGCATGTTTTGCTCAAGAAAGTGAAATTCAGACTCTTGTGTGTCCATATACACCATCACGAAGCCGGGCAGACCAGTGCTGGTGTTTCTAATCCAGCGAACAGCGTCTACATAGGCAAGCGGGAAAACACGCACCGGGCGACCGTTATACACAATTTGGGTACTGTTGCGGCTCAGCTCAAACTGCGACACCACCTCAATGAGTTCACCCAATGTGGCCTCGGCCAGCATGCGTGCAGCGGCTTCGTCAATCTTGGGCAAACGCTCAAAATCCACTTCGTCAACGCCTTCCACAAAGGTGAGCGTTTGCAGATATTCACCCATGATGTTGTGATAACGCCGCGACAGGAAAAACGGCGACGAAAACACCCATGCCGCACCAAAGAATAGTGCAATCACCAGCGCAATGGCGATGGCAGGCATGGCGGTGCGCTTGACCCAGGGCATGAACTCTGCTTGCTTGGCAGCATTGCTGAGCAGATAAAGCAGCACCACAAACGAGACCACGACAATCAACAGATAGCCGTAGAACTCCGGTGCACGGAAATTGATGGCGGGCATCATAAAGAAAAATGCGATAATGGCTGTGAGCAATGTGCCGACCAGCGAAAGCGCAATGCGCAGCCCTGCTTTCATGGGCGGAATCACCACCGCGCGTCGACGCTTGCCGCCGCCTTTGCCAACATGAACTTCTGCCATAAATTATATCCTCCTGTATTATTATTTTCCATATAATAGTGTACCACAAATTGGCGGGGCTTGTCAAGGCAATTGCATGATTATTAATGTATAATTCATAATTGGGCGTTGGGTGAGGATTTTGTTTGCGTAAATACGACAGAAAAGGAGAAAGTGCGTAAGAGGTGTGTATCCCCCCTTGCATTTTTTGCGCAGGCATGGTATAATAGACACAGAACACTGCGGCTTGATGTGACGTGATTAACGCACAGCGAAGCGACAGAGCTCACCGCAGGCATGGTATAATAGACACAGAACATTGCGGCTTGATGTGACGTGATTAACGCACAGCGAAGCGACAGAGCTCACCGCAGGTGTGGTATAATAGATACAAACAGGAGGAGAGACGATGAAACGAATTTTTGCGATTTTGCTGGCCGTGGCCATGCTGGCCGTGGTGGCCTTTGGCTGCGTCAGCGCAGTGATTGACGAACCCGAGGAAACCACTCAACCAGCCGAAGTTGCTGCCAACGTGCAACAAGCACTGGAGGACTTTTTGGTTGAAGAGTTTGGCGAAGACTGGGCCAACACCGAGTTTTTGTTATACGACTTGGATGGGAATAACACCCCTGTGTTGCTGGTGCGCCAAGAGCGCGGTGGCTTTGATTACGACGTGTTTCGCTATCAGGCTGGCAGCTTTGTGCCGGTGGGCGAAATTGCGCGGCCGCTTGCGTTTTATCGCGACAACGACGGGCAGCCGATTCGTCGCAATGGTGCCCAGTTTGAACACATTGCGTTTGGCAGTGATGGCATGACCCTTGCGTCCGCAAGTGACGTGGACACTGCACAGCTGACCCGCATTGATGCAATGACTGCGCTGCGGCAAAGCATGAGTGCTAGGGTGACGCAACGTTTGGTAGATGGTGGTTACATTGACCCGAACGCAACCACGATTGCTGAGACGACAACGACCACAACAGCCACCAATGCTGACGGCATGCCGGTGACCACGCAGGCCGGGCAAACCACGGTGACGCAAGCTGGCGGCACGACGACCACCACGACCACGCGGCCCGGCACAACTGTGGCTGGCCAAACTACAACCACAACAACGCGTCCGCCCACAACAACGGCAGGCGGCGGCGGCAACCAAGTCATCACTTCGCCGCAGGGCACAACTGCGCCGCCTCAACATGGCAACGCCGACCGCGTGCTGACCACGCCCATCAGTGTGGCAAACAACCAAGCTGCTGCGCTGGCGCAGTTTAACACATCGGTCAACCGCATTGTGAGCCAAAATGCTGGCTTCAACAAGCGCCACCAGGTGACGCATCCTCACTTTACGGCGAGTGATGACTTCACCTATGCGGGATTGTTGGGCATGGCCAACATGGTATCACCCGCGGTGGTGCATGTGCTGGGCAACATGCCCACGGGGTCGGTGCGCGAACGCGGTCATTCTACACAGATGATTCGCCAAAGCCAGCTGACGGCCGGCGACATTAATTCGGCCACGGCAACGCAGGCTGGCAACGGAAACTGGACAATTACCGTGAATGTGCGCAATAGTTCGTCATCTTCGCCAGGCAACGCGGGCACAGCACATGTGGCACGTGGGCCGATTCACCGCCAAACTGATCCCGGTGGTGCGATACCGTTGCCCATTGGCTATGACCACAACAATGCTGCCCAACTGCGCAGCTCGCTAACAGAAGGTCTTAGCATTTTTGGCGCAACAGTTGCGGCTAGCCGTGTGCAAGAAAACACCTCAGCTGCTCGCTATGTATTGACATTGGATCGTTACGGCAACCCGATTAGCCTGATTTGCATCTTTACCCAGCACTTAGATTTTGATATTCAGTTCCCTACGAACCTCTATCGCAACAACCGTGTGAACTACACGACGACGATTACCTTTGATGGCTTTAGGTTCCGTTGATGTGCGGACGAGCGAAGCTCGCCCCTACGGGAATGCGGCCAAAGGCCAAATAACTCACACTTGCAAACTCCCCCTGTTTGTGGTATACTTGAACCATGAGCGGGGGAGTTTTGTTTTGGCGTTGGTGTTTATCATGGCCCGGGCGGATTTGCATCCGCCCCTACAGGTGGATGATACCCGCAACATTGCAGTATGCCGCAACATGTAGGGGCGGATGCAAATCCGCCCGGGCTTTAAATTACCTTCCAAACCAACCACAAAGGAGATCACTATGTCCATTCCACGTGCAAAAAATTTACAAGAAGCTGGCGTAAACCCAACGGCTTTGGCAAGCTTTTTGCGTGATATCATCACACGCAACCTAAACATGCACTCCGTCATGGTGGTGCGCAACGGCAGGGTTGCCTATGAAGATTTTCGCGCGCCCTACAAGGCCAGCGACCCGCATATTCTGTACTCGGTGAGCAAGTCGATCACCGCCCTTGCCACAGGCTTTGCGGTGGATGAAGGATTGCTTTCGGTGCACAGCCGCGTGGCTGACCTGCTGCCCGAACTGCGCGTGCACGACAAACATGAATACGTGGAACAACTGCGTGTGCGGCATTTACTCACCTGCTCGGCGGGCAAAAAGCTCAGCGCGGTGCTGGACCGCGGCCGCCAGGAATGGGTGATTGACTACGCACAGGCGGAGTGGATTTACGCGCCCGGCGAGGGGTTTCACTACTGCAATGAGAATACATACTTGCTGTGTTTGATCATCACACGGCTTGCGGGCATGAGCGTGACGGATTATCTGATGCCGCGGCTGTTTGCGCCGCTGGGTATTGCGCGGCCCTATTGGGAAACCGACCGCCGCGGTGTGGAAACCGGCGGTTGGGGATTGAGCTTGCGCACAGAAGATCTCGCGAAAATCGCGATGTGCTGCGCAGATGAGGGTAAATATTTGGGCAAACAAGTGTTGCCTGCCGCTTGGGTGAAGGCTGCCTGTGGCGTGCAAGTGGATAACACTGACAACGACAGCCAAGACTATGGCTATTGCTTTTGGCAAAACACGCACCCCGGCAGCTGTCGCATGGATGGCATGTTTGGGCAGTTTGCATGGATTTTCCCTGAATACAATGCCGTGGTGGCGGCCACCGGCGGCGAACTGAACATGGGTGAGATTAATCAGGCGTTAATGCGGCACATTCCCTCGTTGTTTGATGCGAAGGAGACAATTGATTGCACAATCCCTCGCTTGCCTGCGTACCCGCCGCTGCCGAAAACGCCGCGCAACCCCGCATTTGAACAAGAGCTGAACCGCCAATGCATCCGCTTTCCGGACACGGTGCAGAAAATCTCGCGCGTGCTGCGGTTTTCGCCGAGCGTGATGCCCACCATGGTGTTTTTTATGGCGCACGACAAAGCTGGCGGCATTGATAAAGTGCACTTGCGTTTTGGTGAAAACACCCTGCGCTTTAGCTGGAACGAAGGTCGCGAGCGCAATACAATCCTGTGCGGCATGGATGGACAAGCGCGAAAATGCGCGGTAATTTTGGGCGGTGTGCGCTTTGTGCTGAGCTGCTCGGCATGCTGGCGCGGCGATGAATTGCATCTGCGCTTACGCTGTGTGAATGCCGTGGCAGAGCGCTCGCTGGTGTTTACGTTTGGGCAGCGTGGTGTGGTGCGCATGCTGCCGCGTAGTAATCCGCCGCTGAGTGCGCTGATTGATGATGCCGCACGCGGTGCAAAAGATAACATCGCAAACCCGCTGCTGGCCAATGTGGTGTCGCGCGCGATGGGGCAGGTGGTGCAGTTGGCCGAGCCGTTGCATGTTGGGGTGCGGCGATAAAATGATTTTGGAGGTTTAGTTATGCTACAGTCTTTGATGATGACGGTGGGTCTAGTGTTGACGTTTCCGCTTTGGTTTATTGTGGTAGCAGGGGTGGAACACTCAATGATCGCGCCATTTCATGTGCTATGGCAAATCATAACGGGCGGGATGTTTTAAGTCATAAAAATACCCCGCGCGGAGCGCGACTAAAGTTTTTTGGTTCTTCGCGTAACCCCCACCTGCACGTCTACGACGCGCTTTCCTCCCCCAATGACCCACCCCAAAAATGCAAGCATTTCCGGGGACCCCGGGCGGGGGAGGCCTTGGCAACACCTTAACATGTTCATTAAAAATCCCACCGCGAAGCGCGACTAAAGTTTTTTTGGTTCTTTTTTTCAAAAAAGAACAGAAAAGGAGCCACCATGACCATCGCACTAGGCAGTTTTGACGGCCTGCACGCTGCGCACCGCGCGGTGTTGCGGGGGGCAACTGCCGTGCTGTTGTTTAGCGAGCACCCGCAGGTAACGCTGCGCGGACAAGCGCCGCCACAACTGCTGACCAACGACGAACGCGCTGTGCGTTTGCAGGCCGCAGGGCTTGCGTTGCTGCATGTTGATTTTGCTGAATTGGCTGCACTGCCACCTGCCGAGTTCATCGCTTTGCTGCGTGAACGCTATGGCGCGACGGGGCTGCGCTGCGGGCACAACTTTAGATTTGGCGCAAAGGCAGCGGGAGACACGACAATATTACGCGAACTGTGCGAGAGCTATAGCATGAGCCTTACTGTTGTGCCGCAAATTGTGTATCGCGGCGAAACAGTGTCGTCTTCGCGCATTCGTGCGGCGTTGCAACAGGGAGAAATTGACCAAGTGAATGCCATGCTTGGGCGTGCGTTCGGTTATGATTTTCCTGTGAAGCATGGTGCTCGCTTGGGGCGTGTGCTGGGCACGCCAACGCTTAACCAGCACTTTGCGCCGGGATATTGCGTGCCCAAGGCCGGGGTTTATGTATCGCGCGCCTTTGTGGATGGCGCATGGTGGCCTGCGGTGACGAACATCGGTCTACGTCCGACTGTTGGCGAAGCAATGGCACCGAGGAGCGAAACGCACATTCCTGGCTTTGTGGGGGATTTATATGGCCGACGGGTGCCGGTGCGGTTGCTGCGGTTTATCCGTGAGGAGCGTAAGTTTGCTGGCATGGATGAACTGAAGGCGCAGATTATGCAAGACATGCAAAGCATTTAGGAGGCTGTTATGTTCAAATCAAGTATCATTTTGCTGTTTGCGGGCACGCTTGTGCTCACGTTTAACTTTCACATCAACTATGTGCATATCATCCCTGATCCATTGGGTTGGGCACTGATTGCCTATGGATTGCATCGTATGGTGCAGCACAGCCGGTTGTTTGGCATGGGACGCATGCTTGCGGCGGCGTTCATTTTTGTCAGCAGTGTGGAATGGGTTTTTCATGCCATTCACATGCCGCAGCAGTTTAATTTGCTGTTGAGCCCGTTTGCGTTGGTGCTGGGCATTGCTGTTGAATATTGCATGATCTTCGGCATTGGGCAGCTATTGCGCCGCGCGCAACGGCCGCAGCTTGAATCATGGTGCAAACCGCTGTTTGGTTGCATGGTTGCGGTGCGTGTGCTTGGGTTTGGGCAAATGATGATGGGATTGTTTGTGCCGTTTGTGTGGGTTTTGGTTATCCCCACCATTGCGTTTGGACTTGTGGTGCGGGCGGTGTTTCTGTTGTTTTTGTTTCGTGCACACCGGGCGTTGGATGGCGCTGAAATGAGATAAGGAGGGCTTTCGCATGAATGTCTCTGGCATTTTAAGCATTATTTTCGTTTTGGTTCCCATGACGATTATCGGGTTTTTGCTGCTAGGCTATGTGGCGTCTTTGCTTTAGGCAGTGATGAGATAAACAATACAAGAGGAGAGCTTTTCATGAATATTTTCGAAATGTTGATTACAGTTTTAATGGGGATTCTTGTTATTCCGCTTCTTCCCGTTTTGCTGCCGATAGGGCTTATTGTGCTTGTGCTGATGCATGGATAGAAGGAGGGTATATGTTGGATACAATGATGAGCACAATTTCAGCGTTTACGATTTGGCTTGTGGACATACCGATTTTCGGCCCAATTGTCATGACGGTTTTGGCAGTTCTTTTTGCACCTATACTGATTCCTATATTTTTCTTTGGGCTTTGGTTGATGGGACGTTAACAGAGCCTGTAACTTTTAATGAAAACATAAAAAACGGGACGGATTTTCATCCGTCCCTTGTGTTTTTTGCGTGTTAGAACAGCAGCCAGGTCAGGCCCACGATGATCGGTAGCGCGATGAGCGTGCGAATCATGAAAATGGCGAACAGCTTGCCGATGTTCAGCGGCATTTTGGACTTGAGGATGAGCACACCCGTTTCGGCCAGGTAGATAATCTGCACGATGGACAGCGTGCCGAGGATGAAGCGCGTGGCCTCTGGTGCGGTTCTGCCCAGCAGCAAGGCGGGGATGAACATGTCAAAGAAACCAACAAGCGTGGCAGGCGCGTAGGTCATGGCCTCGGGCACTTGCAGCAGGCGCAGCAACTGACCCATGGGCCACGAAATCCAGTTGAACAGCGGCGTGAACTCGAAGATGATTAGCGCAAGCGTGCCCCAAGCCAAGATGATGGGAATGAGATCCATGAAAATGTTCAGGTAGCTGTAGGCACCCGAGCGGGCGACTTGCCCGGCGGTGGTGGAATCTGCGCTTTTGGTGGCCGAGCGCAGTGCCCATTTGAAGATGCCCATGTTTGCAGGCACTTCTTCGTGGATTTGCTTGCCGACGTCGGGCAGATAGTCGTCGTTGAGTTTGCGCAGCGGCCAAATGCGCGGCATAATCATGGCCAAAACAATGCACACGATGCACACCACCAGATAGAACAGCCAAAAGCGGTCGAGCAGGCCAATGGCATCAGCAACCACGAGGGTGAAGGGCAGTGACACAAACGAGAAGTTCGTGGCGATGACTGCGGCTTCACGGCCGGTGTAGAAGCCTTTTTCGTGTTGGTCACGCGTGATGATGACTGACGCAGCCGATGAGCCGAACCACGATGCCATCAGGTCGATGGAAGCACGGCCGGGCAGACGGAACAAAAAGCGCACAGCCTTGCGAATGAGCACGCCGAAGAATTCCATCAACCCAAACTTGGTGAGAATGGGAATGGCCGGCACCAAGAAGATGAACACGACCATCAGGCTTGCGGTGAGCCCCATCATTTCGTCGCCGGTGTGGGCGTTGATGATGAAATCCGGCCCCCAGCCCAAAAAGAGCATCCAAACCACCACAAAGCCAATGGCCTTGCTGATGAAATATACGGGTGAAGAGCGGAAGATTTCGCGCAGTTTGTCGTTGTTCATGATGAACTTGGGCTTGAAGATGTAGGTGACTAGCGTGCCCAAGAACGACAGGCTGATGGCGATGAGCGCCAGCAGATGATGGATGCCAAAGTTGACATTGCTGCCATAGGTGGTGAGGCTGACGGTGCCGAGCACGCCGCGCAGCCAGTCAATGCCAAAGCCCAGCGGAATGTTGAACGCGCCGCTGCCATCGGGAATGGGTGCCAAGAACAGGAACATGCCCAGCAAAGAAAACAAAATGAACTTGATTAAACCGCGTTTGCTTAGCTTGGAATCGCTTGGTTGACTCATGAAGATACCCACTTTCATCAAGATATAAGAAAATTTTAACATATCTTGACGAAAAAAGCAAGGGGTTTTTGAGAAAAAATACAAAACCCCCACCGTCTCAGTAGAAACGATGGGGGATTAGGGGCTAAAATTCTTTACTGGCGCAATTTATGGCTGACGAACGAAATTCGATTTTTTTAATGGGCAGCTTGTCTTTCAGCAGTTCATAGAACAATTCGCACAGGTTTTCACAGGTAGACACTTTTTTGGTGACCACAATGCGATATTCGGGATAGCTCCATGCCAAGGGGTGGTCGATTTTTTTCAGCGGCACGCAGTTGCTGGGATCGTTAACAATGTTGTTGGCTTCATAGACGTTCAGCACAGCGTCCAACAAGGGGTCGCCTTCTTGAAACAGCGTGGCGTGATGGAAATGATCGCATACTTCCCAAGCGATTTTTGTAGCTTCTTTGCAGGGGAACGCAAAGCCGGTAACGGGATCTACGGTGTCTTCCAGCTCAAGGGTGAGATAGCCTGAGTGCCCGTGCAGATGCTTGGCTTCGCGCGGCCAGTCCATGAAGCGGTGGGCGTATTGGAAGTCGATTTTGGCGATTGAGCGATATTTGTTGTTCATGAGAAAACTCCTTTTGATTTTTTGTCGCCAAGCCTTGCAAGGAGCCTGCGCATCGCCCTCTAGACTTGACAATTATTATATAGTAATTATTATCATTTGTCAAGTCTTTTTTTAAAATTTTTCAGATTTATTTTTTAGGCATACCATAAAAACGGGCGGCTAATAGCCGCCCCTACACGCGAGTCATTCTGGAGGATTCACTACTACCACACCGTTTTCTGCACGGCAAACATAGCTGCCGCCCGGCGCAATCGCGCCCTCCAGCAGGCGTTCGCTCAGGGTATCTTCCACTTGGTGCACAATGGCACGGCGCAGTGGCCGCGCGCCATATACCGGGTCGAAGCCTGCATCGGCCATCAAGTCTGTGACGCTTTCATCAAAAGTGACGTGAATGTCTTGCTCGGCCAAGCGTTGCTGCACCTGTGCCAACATGCGCCCGGCGATTTCGCGAATCTGCGGTTTATCCAACTGATGAAACACGATGATGTCATCCACACGGTTGAGGAATTCCGGGCGCAGGCTGCGCTTGAGTTCGCTCATGACAGCATCTTTGATTTTTTGCTGCGTGGCGGCTGCGTTGCCGTCATCGCCAAAGCCAATGCCGCCGCCTTGTTTGGTGATCTTTGAGGCCCCCAGGTTGCTGGTCATAATCACCACCGTGTTGCGGAAGTCCACCACGTGGCCCTGCGCGTCGGTCAGGCGGCCATCTTCAAGAATTTGCAGCAGGATGTGGAAGACCTCGGGGTGTGCTTTCTCGATTTCGTCAAACAAAACAACGCAGTAAGGCTTGCGGCGCACTTGCTCGCTGAGCTGCCCGCCTTCATCGTAGCCCACATAACCCGGCGGTGAACCCACAAGGCGCGACACCGTGTGTTTTTCCATATACTCGCTCATGTCTAGGCGAACCATGGCTTGCTCGTCGCCAAACATGGCGGCGGCCAAGGCTTTGCACAATTCGGTTTTGCCCACGCCGGTGGGGCCTAAGAAGAGAAACGAGCCTGTGGGTCGTTTGGGATCTTTTAGTCCAGCGCGTCCACGGCGAATTGCGCGACTGATAGCGGTGACGGCTTCATCTTGGCCGACTACTCTGCGATGCAGTTCATCCTCCAAGGCAAGCAGGCGGCAGCTTTCTGCTTGCGTGAGCTGCATGGCGGGAATACCCGTCCACTGTGCCACAATGCAGGCGATCTCCTCGGCAGTGACTTCACCTTTGGCTTGGCTGCTTTGCTCTTGCCATGCCTGTTTATGCTGCTCAAGCTCTTGCAGCAGCTTGCGCTCTTCGTCACGCAATTGCGCGGCTTGTTCAAACTCCTGCGACAGCGCGGCTTCGTTCTTTTTCTGCTCGAGTTCGCGCAGTTGATCCTCCAAGGCTTTCACTTCATCCGGCGGGGTGAAGGCGCGCAAGCGCACGCGTGAGGCGGCTTCGTCCACTAGATCAATGGCTTTGTCGGGCAAAAAGCGGTCGCCGATGTAGCGCGCACTGAGTTTGACGCTGGCGACGATGGCTTCATCCGTAATGCGTAGTTTGTGGTGTGCTTCGTATTTATCGCGCAGGCCGTGCAGGATTTCGATGGTTTCGGCCTCGGTGGGTTCGTCCACGGTTACCGGTTGAAAGCGGCGGGCGAGGGCTGCGTCTTTTTCAATGTGCTTGCGGTATTCATCAAGCGTGGTGGCGCCGATGACTTGCAGCTCGCCGCGCGCTAAGGATGGCTTGAGGATGTTTGCAGCGTCAGTTGCACCTTCGGCTGCGCCTGCACCGATGATGGTGTGTAGTTCGTCGATGAACAAAATCACATTCTTCGCACGACGCACTTCATCTAAGGCGGTTTTAATGCGTTCTTCAAAGTCACCGCGATATTTTGTGCCGGCGACCATGCCAGTGAGGTCGACGTTGAACACACGTTTATCGCGCAATAACTCTGGAACTTCACCGGAAGCGATACGCAACGCAAGGCCTTCTGCCACGGCAGTTTTGCCCACACCCGGCTCGCCGATGAGCACGGGATTATTCTTGCTGCGGCGGCACAGGATTTGCATGACACGGGCGATTTCGGGGTCGCGGCCAATCACGGGATCAATGTTGTGCTGCTGTGCCATGTGGGTGAGGTCGCGGCCGAATTGGTCGAGCGTGGGGGTGGCACTTTCGCTGTTGGCTTTGCCTGTGCTGGTTTCGCTCTTGGGATTTTTGATGGCGCGGTGAATGTCGCTGACGAGGTCTTGTGCGAGCACGTTTTGCCGGGCTAAGAGGCTCACCGCCGCGCCGTCGCGCAGTTGCAGCAGGGCAAGCAGCAGGTGCTCGGTGCCCACTTGGCTGCCTGCTGAGCGGGCGAGGGCTAAGGCCTCCTGTTGAATATGCTTGGTGCGCGGGGTGAAGTCGGCGGGCGAAAGCACGGTGGGTGTGCCCGCACTGGTTGAGCCGCGCAGGGTGTCTTCCACTTGTTGTTCGCTCACTTTGCGTGCAGCCAGCACCGAGTGCGCAACGCCGTCGCTTTGACGCAGCAGACCCAACAAAATGTGCTCGCTGCCGATGAAGGTGTGGCCGAGTTTTTCGGCGGCTTCGATGCTTAAATTCATGGCTTGGTTGGCTTTTTCGGTGTAGCCATTAAAACGATAGGTGGACATGGTTGCTCCTTTCTTGTTCTTTTTTTGCAAAAAAAGAACCAAAAAAACCTATGCGCTTCGCGTGGGTATTTTTATGGGGCTGGAATAGAACACAGCGAAGCGATCGAGCCCCACCGCAGGTGGTTTGCGCCCGCAGGCGCCGGTGGGGTCACAACGCCCCGCGTAGCATCTCCGCCCTCACACGGTCACGTTCGTCTGCGTTGGTGATGCCTTGCGTCACACTGAGGGTGGCAGGCAGGGTGTTGGTCATCAAGTCGGTGATGGTTTGTGGGTCAACGGGCAGCGCGTTTTCGCACGCGGCCATGCGCAGCAGACTTAGCAATTCCAGAGCCTCGCCGCTTTCCATTTTACGCGCATATTTACACAGGCCATAGGCCCGCCAGAGTTTATCCTCCCACTCGGGTTGGGCGAGGAGTTCGGCGCGGGCATTGCGCTCGTTTGCGGCGAATTGCAGGGCATAGGCTTGCAGGTTCTCGAGGGCTTGGGTTTCGCTGATGCCGAGGGTAACTTGGTTGCTCAGCTGAAATAGCGCAGCTGTGCCTTTGCTGCCTTCGCCAAATGCACCGCGTAGCGTGAGCCCAAGCTTGCTGATGCTTTCGGCATAGCCGCCCACGCGGTTGAGCGCCGCAAGCGCGGGCAAATGCAGCAGCACACCTGCGCGCATGGCAGTGCCGAGGTTAGTGGGGCATTGGGTGAGATAACCCAATTGCGGGCTGAAGGCAAAGTTGAGCTTGCTGCTCAGCCGGTTGTCGAGTTCATCGGCGCGGGTGTGGCAATCATGCAGGGCAAGGCCGGGCGCAAGTGCTTGCATGCGCAGGTGGTCTTCTTCGCACAGCATGATGGCCATGCTTTCGTCGGCCTGCATGAGCAACGCGGCACCGGGTTCTTGTGCGGCAAATTGCGCGCTGATGAGCCGCCGTTCGGCTAGGCTTGCCGCTTGCAGGCGCGGAATTTCGTCCATGGATACATAGAGAAAACTATTCGGCGAAGGATTGTCTTCTATCACGGCAAGTGCGTCGCGCACGGTGGTAGATACGCGGCGTTTGCCTTGTTCGTTCAGTCTGCCGACAAAGGGCATGTCGGCCAGGTTGCGTGCCAGGCGCACGCGGGTGCTGAGCACCACGTCGTGTTGGTTATGCATAAAGGTTTCTCCTTGTTTTATTTCACGAAATGTTTGTTCAGGCTCTCGTGTAGGGGCGGCAACCTGCCGCCCGTGACTCTTTAGCTTGCTTGAAACTTGCGGGCGGCTAATAGCCGCCCCTACATGAGAGCGACTCGAAGTCGGGTTGCTGATGCGGGCGAAAGTGCTCGCCAAGATGTTGCAATCGCTCCGCGAACCCTCCTCAGACCGATCCGAGATCGGCCAGCTCCTTCCCGAAGAAGGAGCCAAGGCTTAAGCGGATAACGACATCGAAACTTTCGGCGGCAAGCCCCAGCTCCTCTCCTTTGGAGGGAGCTCCCACCGCAGTGGGTGAGGGAGGGATGCGGAGCGACTAGACTCTTTATCTTGCCTTGAAATTTGCGGGCGGCTAATAGCCGCCCCTACACGAGAGCGACTCGAAGTCGGGTTGCTGATGCGGGCGAAAGTGCTCGCCAAGATGTTGCAATCGCTCCGCGAACCCTCCTCAGACCGATCTGAGATCGGCCAGCTCCTTCCCGAGGAAGAAGCCAAGGCTTAAGCGGATAACGACATCGAAACTTTCGGCGGCAAGCCCCATTGCCTACCCCAGCTGCCAAACCAGCAGCACGTCGCCGCCCTCGCCATAGTCGCCGTCAGCGTAATCTTCCATGTGTTCTGGCAACAGGTATGCCTCGGGTGATAGATCTGACTGCGCAAAGCCAGCTTTTTCATAGGCCGCAATGGCACGCGGATTTTCGTGCGATGGCCGCATGATGGCGCGCGCAAAACCCAGTTCATCAGCTAAGTAGCGGCCCAGTGTTTTCAGTGCATCAGAGCCGTAGCCCTTGCCGCAGTGCGCTTCGCAGGCAAGCCAATTGTCCAGCTCTACCCAGCCGGGTTGCAAGTGAAAAGCCGCATAACTCAAAAAGCCAATGGCTTCGTCACCAAGCATGATGATGAACCCGCGACCATCGAGCGGGCGGGTGCCGTCAAAGTAGTAGTCGCAATAGTCTTCGCAGAACTCCGCGTAAGTGGGCACTTCGGTGTTCTCAAACACGTGTGCATGGCTGGTTTCGCTGTGAAAACACCAGTTATACACATCCTCACGTTGGCTGAGCTGCGCGGGAACGAGAGTAATCTTCTTGCCATTAAGCATCGTCGTTACCTCCTTGCTCCAGTGCACGGATTTCGTCACGCAGGGCAGCTGCTTGCTCGTAGTTTTCTTCTTGCACGGCTTGCGCAATTTGCTCGCGCAGCTGGGTGAGTGTGCTCTCACGCTCGCGGCGTTCGCGCAGGGCGGGGTTGCCGTCTTCGGGTGTTTTGCCGGTGTGTTGCACGGAGCTATGCACGCGCTGTAGTGTAGGCGCAATTTGCACGGCAAAGGTGTCGTAGCACGCGGCGCAGCCCATGCGGCCACTTTGCGCGATCTCTTGCAGCGAAAGCCCACAGGCTCCGCAGCGTGGTGACTGCACGGCAGCTGGTTGTTGGCTCACGCTGTTGCCCAGCAGCCCGCCGAAGAGGTCGGCGAGGTTAAATCCGCCGCTCGAGCCGGGGAGCAAGCCGCTGGCTTTTGCGCAGGCTGCGCACAGGTGGAATTCTTCCACCATGCCGCCTGCCATGCGTTTGATGTGCGTGGTGGCGGGGTGTTGGTTGCATTTTTCGCAGTTCATATTTGTTCCTCCTATGTAGGGTATGTGGGTGTGGGTAGTGGTTATGTTGTTTTGTGTTTTTATATCACGGCGCGCCAAAGGCACGCCCTACAGGAACTGGGCCAAAGGCCCTCGCATGGTCGCCAGAAAAACTACGGCCTCGGGCCGTTTTCCCTGTAGGGCGTAGCTTTGCTGCGCCGCCAGTGATAAAATACGCCCACAGATGATCCATCATATTGTTTCTCCTTTGTTATGTTGTTTTGTGCGCCAGCGAAATTCGCCCCCTCTACTTTATGAACGCTAAGGCGTCCAAAAGTCGCCGCGCCACATTTTGCGAAAGAGGATAGTCACGTTCGCGGCGCCAGCTCCCCCGCGCGCGGTGGAGCCGCTCGGGGTAGTGGGCTACTGATAGCTTAATAAAGCCGCAACCTGTAGGGGCGGCAATCATGCCGCCCGAAACCTTAAGAACACCATTATTTTCAACTTCGGGCGGCGTAATCGCCGCCCCTACAGTCCCTACGCTTGGGAAAGCAAACATTGCTTAAACACGCTCGCCCGCACGGTGTCTCTGTCCACGCCGCGCTCGATTGCCCGCAGCGCAGCGTCGCTGGCCGCAGCAAGCATGAGTTGCGCCGCCTGCGCACTGATTAAGTCTTGGCTGTGCAGGTTAGCAATATGCGCACGCATGGTGGATTCATCTAATCGCGGGCCGATGGCGTTGACCAGCGCAGGCAACACCGCGCCGCGCTCGCAGCTCACACGGCGAATGCGGATGTAACCCCCGCCGCCGCGCCTGCTTTCCACGATGAAGCCCATTTCGGGCGCAAAACGCGATGCAAGTACATAGTTGATCTGGCTGGGCGCGCAGCCAAGTTGCTGCGCAAAGCCGTTGCGCTGAATTTCGGCATACTCGCCCTGATCGAGCATATCGAGGATAGCTCTGGCTATTTCGGAACTCATGTTTGCCATTTTATCAACCTTTCATAGAGCACAGCGAAGCGACATATAGACTTTGACTATCTTTGACCTTTGGTGCTATTATAGCACGCGCTGGGTGAGATGTCAAGCGCTGTTACAGAAAGTTTACAAATGTGCTTGCGTTTTTGTGCGGGGTATGATATAATGAAGCGAAAATTATATGAAGTGAAGAAGGTGCCCAAATGTCAAGCATAACAATTGAAGATGTAATCAATGAAAGGCTTGCGTCTGGAATGAAAGAGAACGCATTGGATTTTTCAGCTCATTTAAGAAGTCTCGATTTATCGCTGCCCGAATTTAAGCAAGAACAAAGAAAATATCAATTTGATATCGAATATCGCGGGATTATGCTCTGTTTTATACTCATTTCACATGCAAGCATTCGTATTGATTCTTCGCAGGTACCGTGTTCTTGGATTTATTGGTCTGATGGAGAACATGAAGTTAAATATGAGGAACCCGATGTAGATGATAAAATTAAGAAAATCGCTTGGAAACGGGTAAGGACATGCAAAAGCTGTGGTGCATGCGGGCAAGCTCCCGGAAAGCGAAAAAGAGTATTAGGACGGGATTTTGATCATGTTTGCATCTCTGCTTTGGGGTTTAGTTTACCAAGCACTGAAAGCTGGGAATGCTTAAAACAATTTGTAACGGCAATGAAAAACGACATTGACAACTATGTGAAGTCATAAAAAACTGTGCAAGACATAAAAACTGCAAAAAAAAGCTTGCTTTTTTCCGCAGGGTGTGTTATAATAATAAAAGTGCGCCAGTAGCTCAGTCGGATAGAGTGTTTGGCTACGAACCAAAAGGTCAGGGGTTCGAATCCCTTCTGGCGTGCCAGTCGGGTTGTTTTTACAGCATTTCAAGTGCTGTTAAGAGCAACTCGTTTTTTTATGCCTATTAGCTTGCCTTGAGCAAGGGTTCATAGCACACAGTAACCCCCTTGCGAGTTTGCATAGATACCTCGGGGAAAGCAAAGACTTCAGGAATTTCGATTGCACCGATGCAGTTGTAGTGGATGGTGAGCTGCTGGCGGTGCTTGCCATCAATTTTCTCGGATTGATGGACTTCGATGCGCTCAATTAGCTCGTTGAGCATGCCCTCGGATAGCTTTTTCGCCCTGGTGTACTTGCGCACGGTAGCGATGAACAAGTCCGCAGTCATGGCTTTTTCAGCGGATTTTTCAATTTCGACGGAAAGAGTTGCGATTTTGTCCGCCAGCTCTTTTTGTTCCAATGAGTATTGCCTGGACATGCGCGCAAAGCGGTCATCGTCAATCTTTCCGGCCACATTGTCTTCGTAAATTTTTGCAAAGAGCTTGTCCAAGTCACGGTCGCGTTGCCGGGCAGCGGCAAGTTCTTTTTGCTTGCGTTCGCGTTGTGACGTGTCATTTTGCTTGGATAATCCCATCGCAATTTTGGCAAAATTGCTCTCATGCTTTCGTGCGAATTGCATCAACCTGCGGATTTCGCCCAGCACCACTTTTTCAAGAAAATCCACGCGAATGTAGTGCGTGGTCGGGCAAGTTCCGCGCCGTGTGTTGTAGCCGGAGCAGTTGAAATAGCGAATTTCGGGGTTCTTTTGGTTGAAGTGAAACCACAAATTGTGGCCGCAATCGGCGCAAATGAGCAGGCCGCTGAACATGTTCTTCTCGCCGGTTTTGGTCGGGCGTTTACGGGTTTTGCGCTTGCGGTTTTCGGCAATGCGTTCCCACACTTCGCGGTCAATGATTGGCTCATTCACATCCCGGAATACTGCCATGTTTTCTTCGGCGTTGGGGATGCGTTTTTTGAGCTTGAACGACTTCGAGTAGGTCTTGAAGTTGATGATGTCGCCGCAATATTCTTGCCGGGATAACATCGAAACAATCGTTGACGTGTTCCAAAAGTGAGGTTCAGCGTCATAGTTTTTGCTCGGTCGATTGATGCCTTTGCTGCGCCAGTAGAAGATAGGCGATAGGATTTTGTCGTCCGTCAACGCCTTGGCGATTTGCTCTGTGCCTTTGCCGTCCAATGTCATGCGGAAAATGCGTTTGACCACTTCGGCAGCCTCGTCATCCACCAGCCAGCACTTGGGGTTGTCGGGGTCTTTTTTGTAGCCATATGGCGGCAGTGACAGCGGTTCACCTGCGTTGCCCTTGACGACATTGGTGAGCTTGCGTTTTTTGCTGATATCACGGCTGTACCACTCGTTCATCAGGTTGCGAAAGGGCGTGAACTCATCTTCGCCGTGTGCGGTGTCGATGCCCTCGGCGATGGCGATGAAGCGAATGTCGAGCAGCGGGAAAGTTTCTTCCAACAGCGTGTCGGCTTGGATATGGTCGCGGGCGAGGCGGGATAAATCTTTGACCATGACCGCACCGATGTGCCCTTTTTCGAGTTCTGCGAGCATGCGCACGAACTCTTTGCGGTCGCGCTGTGTGCCGCTGATGCCGTCATCCACGAAGTACAGAAATTTGGTGAAGCCCAGGGTTTTTGCGGTACTGGTGAGCAATTTGCGTTGATTGGTGACCGAGTAGCTTTCGTCCTTGCCGTCATCGCGACTGATGCGCAGGTAAAATGCGATGGTGCTATC
>WQWM01000024.1 GCA_009785335.1 Oscillospiraceae bacterium | reverse complement strand
GCCTGTGAGGCGACGAACGGGGCAAGTGAGGAGACCGGTAAGGGGGACGGGGTATTAATGTTTTTGTGTTTGTACTGGAGCCCCCTGTCTTTGTATGAAAATTTAAAACTTCACCCCCCCCCCCCCCCCATTTGTCAAGTGTTTTTTGTTCGATTTTTCAAGTTTGTGCAATTCGACGAAAAAACACGAACGCAAGATTTCCGCGCACACCGCTAAAAATCCGCTCGCAACCGAAAGTTGCTTGACAAATTCGTCGAATTAGGGTATACTTAATATGGATAAGGATGTGATTAAGCCTGAAGCGCCGCAAGACTAAATTTATTTTGCTGATATTCCTCGGCCTGTTGGCCGGGCTTTTGCTTGCGTTGGCCGCGCTGTTCGTGCGCAATTTGCAGCCCGTCGTTCCAGCCGCCCCGCCGCCCTGGGCGAACTCGCTGCTGGTTGAAGCTTACGCTGGAGCAGAACTTTCGCCTTGGCAATTCATCGCGCAAAACGAGAACACCGCCCGCAACCGTTTTGTTCCCACGTTTGCACAGCAACCCGACATGTCGCTATATAGCCAAGAGCAAAACGTGTTCATTTTGCTGACCAATGAACAAGGCGAAACCCAAACCATCGTCAGCGTGCTACGCATTGTGGAAGACGGCGTGCCGCCGGTGTTTTCCGGCATCCGCGATGAAATTCACGTGGGGCGCGGCAGCACCGTAGCATTTCGCACAGGCATCACGGTATATCACAGCAGCGGACAAGCTACGTTTGAAGTAGACAGTTCTGCTGTGGACACGAGCACGCCCGGCATCTATGAAGTGGTGTTTATCGCACGCACTCCTCTGGGGCAGGAAAGCCGCGCCACCAGCCGAGTGGTTGTCAGCGCGTCCTCAGAAGAACAGGCCCTGGCGCTCGTTCAGCCAATTTTAGACCAACACATTCGTCCCGGCATGACCCAAGCAGAAAAGGCTCGCGCGATCTTTGACTGGACACGCTGGAACATTCAATATGCCGTAGGCGGTACACACGGCGATGTGCTTGAATCCGTGGTGCAGGGCATGACACGCCGCCGCGGGGATTGTTATGTGTTTTATGCTGTTTCACGCTTTATGCTGGAGCAAGTGGGCATCGAGTTCGTTAGCCTGCGACGTTACCCCATCGACACCGCCCGCCATGCGTGGCTGTTGGTTAACGTGGGCAACGGCTGGCATCACTTTGATTCCACGCCCAACGAACGCGACCTGCCCAACGGAGGCTTCATGTTTACGCAAGCGCAAGCGCAACATTTCAACAACACCCAACGCCGCGGATTTTTTAGCTTTGACTCGGCAACGCTGCCCGAGGGGGTAGTGATACAATGATGAAAACGATAGGGATTCTGGGCGGTCTGGGGCCAGCAGCCAGCAGCAGACTATACGACATGCTCATTCGCATGCGGCAGGTTACCTGCGACCAAGACCACCCCGACGTGATTTTATATAGCAAAGCCAGCGTGCCCGATCGCACCGCCTTTTTGCTGGGCAACAGCGATGTTTCGCCCCTGCCCGCGTTGATTGGCGGCCTGCAAACATTGCAAGCCGCAGGCGCACATGTGCTGGCGATGCCCTGCGCCACGGCACACCATTTTTATGACGAATTGCAGGCTGCCGTTGATATTCCCCTGCTGAACATGCTTGCGCTTACTGCACAGCACTTGGCTGCAAACGGCATCACCTGCGCAGGTTTGCTTTGCACATTGGGGAGCTATCATTCTGGCGCGTTTGTGCGGGCATTGCAAGCACAGGGTATTGAGGTTTTTTTACCTGATAATACTCATGCCGTGATGGATGTGATTAATGCCGTGAAATTGGGCGCAGAAGTAGATCCCCCCGCGACGTCGGTGACGTCGCCGCCCCCCTGCAGGGGGGCCTCTGGCGACAATTTAAAGTTGCCTCTTTGCCAAGGTCCCCCCTCTAGGGGGGATGTCGCACAGCGACAGGGGGGTTCATTATCACGGCTCGCACAGCCATTGCTGCAACGCGGCGCACAAACCGTGATTCTTGGCTGCACGGAGCTATCGTTGCTCGCCGAACCCGGTGAGTTCTACACCGATCCCATGCAAATTCTTGCAAAGGAACTTCTGCGTTTGATGCGCTGAATACTTCATTCCGAGACATGTAGTGCAATCTTGCACCTAGAAAGTACGGCTAAGGATGCGAATCAACGTTTTAAGCTATCTTGATGAAATTGCCGCGCGGTTACCCAACAAGGCGGCCTTTTGCGATGACCAATGCCAGCTGACTTTTGCTGACTTAGACCTGCGCTCACGTGCGGTTGGCTCCGCACTTGCCAATGCAGGCTATTCGAACGAGCCTGTGGTGGTCTTCATGCAAAAAGGGCCCTGCGCGGTCAGCGCGTTTTTCGGCGTGGTGCGTGCGGGCTGTTTTTATGTGCCGCTTGATGAAGAAATGCCGCGTCATCGCATTGAGCTGATTTTTGACACACTCAAGCCCAGTGTTGTGATTTGCGACGACACCACGCAAGATAAACTGCCTACGTTTGAAGGCACGGCGTTGCACTACAATGAACTCATCACTACACCCGTGAATGAGATTGCGCTGCACGAAATTGCGTTGCGGCAAATTGACACCGACCCCATCTATGTCGTGTTTACCTCGGGTTCAACGGGCAAGCCGAAGGGCGTTGTTGCTTGCCACCGCAGTGTGATTGACTACATCGAAACGCTCAGTGATGTATTGCAGGTGAGCGAAAACACCATCTTCGGCAACCAAGCCCCGCTCTATGTTGACGCCTGCCTGAAAGAGCTGTTCCCCACGCTGAAGTTCGGCGCGCAAACTTGGTTTATCCCCAAAAGCTACTTCAGCTTCCCCATGAAGCTTATCGCTTATTTAAACGAAAAACGCATCAACACCGTGTGCTGGGTGGCCTCGGCCTTCACGATGATTGCCGCGTTGCGTGTGCTCAATGAGCTTGTGCCGCAGCACCTGCACACCGTTGCCTTCGGCAGCGAGGTCTTCCCGCAAAAGCAGCTGCAAGCTTGGCGAACCGCTTGCCCACAGGCACGGTTCATCAACTTGTATGGCCCAACGGAGTGCACCGGCATGAGTTGTTACTATGAGTTGCCCGCAAACTTTGATGCGCCGCGCGTGCCAATCGGTCGTCCGTTCCGCAACACGGACATGTTCCTGCTGGACGACGATGACCAGCGCATCACGCAACTTGGGCAAGCAGGCGAAATCTGCATTCGCGGCACCTGTGTAACACTGGGCTACTATGCTGATCCCGAGCGCAGTGCACAGGCTTTCGTGCAAAACCCATTGCACAGCCGATATGCCGAGCCGGTGTATCGCACCGGTGATCTGGGTGAATATGATGATGCAGGCAATCTGCTGTTTATTTCGCGGCGTGACCATCAGATTAAACGCGCCGGATATCGCATCGAGCTTGGCGAGATTGAATCTGCTGCATTGACCATTGACGGTGTTTCAGCGGCGTGCTGCCTGTTTGATGAAGCCAAGAAAAAGCTGATCCTATGCACAGTCAGCACGCTTGCCCGCGCAGATTTGCAGGCAGAACTCGGCACAAAACTGCCGCCCTATATGCTGCCTAATATCATGCATGCACTTGACCACATGCCACTGACCCCCAACGGAAAAATTGACCGTAATGGCCTGAAGGAGAACTATATTCATGGATAAATTACTGGAATTGCTCAACGAGCTCTACCCCGATGTGGACTTCGCCACCTACGATGCCCGCACCGACGGTCCGCTGATTCAATCCCTCGAAATGGTTGAGCTCATCACCGAAATTGAGCAACGCTTCGACATCGAATTCCCGCCCAGCGTGATGGGCGACCCCGAGCATTTTTACTCCGCTGCCGCCATTTGGGCATTGATTGAGCGCTTGGAAGACGAATAAATTCTTGTTACTTTTTTGAAAAAAAGTAACCAAAAAACTTTAGTCGCCTTCGGCGATGACTTTTGAACAGCTCCCGCGAAGCGGGCAAAAGTTTTTTGCGCCGCTTTTTTTCAAAAAAGCGGTAAAAGAGGAGCCTTGATGACGTTTATCTCGCCGTGGTTTTTGGGCGGTTTGTGTGTGCTGTTTGTGTTGTATTACACGTTGCCGAAGCGCGCACAATGGCCGCTGTTGCTGCTGGCCAGCCTGGGGTTTTATGCCCTGGCGGGCTGGGCGGCGTTGGCTGCCATGCTGGTGACTGTGGCGGCGAGCTATGGCATTGCCATGCACATGAGCAAGCTAAAAATCGCGCAAAAAGCCCATGTTGCGCAACACCGTGACAGCATGACCCGCGACGAGCGCAAGGCCTACAACGCTGCGCAAAAACGGCGGCAGCGCGGCTGGCTGATTGCCGGGCTATTGTTTAACTTTAGCTTGTTGGCGGCAGTGAAAATCGGCGAAGCACTCGCACGCATTGATATTATTCCCAGCATGATTTTCTTCGTGGGCATTTCCTACTATATGTTCCGCATTTGCGGCTATCTCATTGATGTGTTCTGGGGCAAAATTGAGGTGCAGCGCAACCCACTGAAGCTTGCCCTGTTCACGATATTCTTCCCCTATGCCATGATTGGCCCCATCAGCCGCTACCACAATGTAGCCGATGCTCTGCTGAACGAAAAACGCATAGACTGGGCATTGTTCGGGCGCGGGCTGCAGCGCATGATCTGGGGCTTTTTCAAGGTGATGGTGGTGGGCTTTCGGCTGTTGCTTTCCATCAACCACCTGCGTGCCACGCCGGGTGAATACAGCGGCATGTTCGCGTTTTTCACTATGCTGGTGTGGGGTGCATATCTTTACGCCGACTTCAGCGGTGCCATTGATATTTCCATCGGCATTGCGATGTGCTTCGGCATTCGCGTGGAAGAAAACTTCATTTCGCCATTCCGTGCGCGCGACATTTTTGACTACTGGCGACGCTGGCACATCACCATGGGCACATGGTTTCGTGATTATGTGTTCTACCCGCTGTCTGTGGCCAAGTTCATGCAAAAATGGCCCACACGGGTCAAGATTCACATTGCCACGGCAGTCACGTGGTTCACCACGGGCATTTGGCACGGCGTGGCGTGGAACTTCATCGTGTGGGGCTTGTCCAACGGTGTGGTCATCATGATTTCGCAGGAACTTAAGCCGCTATATGAACGCTTCAACAAGCGTTTCTCCTTCACGAAAACAAAAGTCTACACCTGCTTTGCGATCGTTCGCACGTTCCTGCTGCTCACGCTCATTCGCGCATTCGACATTTACTTTGATGTGCCGCTAACGTTCAGACATTTTGCCTCGTTTATTACCAACCCGCAATTCGGCGCGTTTTTCCGCTACTTCGGCGAACACGAAGTCTGGTTCGGTCTTGCGCCCCTTGAATGGCTTGTTGCAGCACTGGGTATTGCCGTGATGATTGCCGTGCCGTGGTTCCGCAAAGAAGAAAAACGACGCCCGCCCGCGATATTCTGGGCTGCGCTGGTGCTGGTGATTTTCATCTTTGGCATGTACGGTCTAGGCTTTGATATGCAAGACTTCTTTTATATGCAGTTTTAGCCGCTTCGCGATTGCCTATTATACTTTGGAGTAACTATGAAACGCATTCTTTCTATTCTACTTGCTTTCGTGTTCTTCTGCACAGCCTTTTGGGCAGTGCAGCGCTTGCTGATGCCCAAATATATGAGCAATCCCTTCGAAGGCGCACTTACCGCCGAGTATTATCGAAGCAATTTTGCGCATGATTTAATTATCATCGGCTCGTGCGAGGTATACTCGAATATTTCGCCCGTGGTGCTGTGGGAGGAATACGGCATACCAGCGTTCATTCGCGGCAACCCGCAGCAACTGATGTGGCACAGCCGCGCGATGCTGGAAGATACTCTGCGGCACGAAACGCCTCGCGCAGTGCTGCTGAGCATTCAAGCGTTAATGTATCCCACGCCGCCACACGACGGCGAGCCCTACAACCGCATGGTGTTTGACGGCATGCGATTGAGCCTGCCGATGCTGCGCAATGTGCGCGAATCCATGACACCGGAAGAAAGCATGCTGTCGTATGTGTTCCCACTGCTGCGCTTTCACTCGCGCTGGCAGGAGCTGAACCACGAAGATTTGCAGTTCTTTTGGCGACGCGACCCAGTTTCCATCAACGGTTTTGTGATGCGTGCGGATGTGCTGCCCAGCGGCTGGATTCCGCCGCCCGCCATGCTGCCGGACTACAGCTTTGGCCAGCAAGCCATTGATGCGCTCTATGACATGTTGGCCATTACACAAGAGCACGGCATTGAGCTGATTCTCTTCAAAGCCCCCAGCCTGCTGCCTCACTGGCACAACGAATGGGATGCTTGGGTCGTTGATTTTGCCGAGCAGCATGGGCTGCCTTACTTCAACGCCATCACCAGCACAGACACCATTGACCATCAATACCACACCTTCAACGGCGGTTTGAACTTGAACCTAGCCGGCGCCGAGCGGCTCACCCGTTATCTTGCGCCATGGCTAATGGACAACGCACCCTCACTCACCGACCGTCGCGGTGAACCCGCGCTGGATGCCCATTGGCAACAGCTTGCCACGCAATATCGCGCATGGCAGGCTGCACAAGAGGCTGAAATCGCCGAAACGGGGCGGGTATATCACAGCATTTTATTGCGCAATGCGCTATCATAACATCAACACAAAGGAGCTATCATGAAGAAAATCACTGCACTTGTACTCGCGGCTGCACTGTTGGGCATTACCCTAGCGGCTTGTGGCGACACCACCACCACCAACAACGACGACAATGACGTTACCCGAACCACGCAAGTTGCCCCTACCCCTGCACCAACGGGGGAAGCCAACCACACGTTCATGTTCAACAACGTGGAAATCACCATGGGTGCACTGCCCGATCCTGTTTTGGCTGCATTGGGCCCCGCTCTAGATGAAATGCGCGAACCCAACTGCGCCATTGAGGGCGAGGACGTGACCCTGCGCTTTCCCGGCATGATCCTTAACCTCACTTATCCCGCCGATGGCACTGCACCGTTCATCGTCAGCGTCAGCCTCATTGACGACAGCGTCGGCACCCCCGAAGGCCTGTATATCGGCGCGCCCGCAGCAGATATTGCACGGCTGTATGGGCAATACGACCGTGAAGTGAACGGATTCTACTACTTCAACCAAGGCCGCAGCACACTTGAAATCGCCGTGCGTGATGGCGTGGTGGTGCAGATCATCTACCAATACTTGTTCTTGGATTGATTTTCTGTTCTTTTTTTGCAAAAAAAGAACCAAAAAAACCTATGCCGCTTCGCGGGGGGCTTTTATCGCAAATAACAAATAGCAAAACCCACTCTCCATTGTGTAGAGAGTGGGTCTTCTACATTTACACATTAAATCGAAACAATATCACATCGCCGTCCTGCACCACGTATTCCTTGCCCTCGCTGCGCACCAAACCCTGCTCCTTGGCGGCAACCATGTTGCCGCAGCGCATCAGATCATCAAAGGCAATGGTCTCTGCCCGAATGAAGCCTCGCTCAAAATCCGTGTGAATTTTCCCCGCAGCTTGCGGTGCCTTCGTTCCACGGGCGATGGTCCACGCGCGCACCTCAGGCTTGCCTGCGGTGAGGTAGGAAATCAAGCCCAGCAGGTCATAGCTGCGCTGGATGAGCAGGTCGAGCCCGCCGCTGATGATGCCCAGTTCGCCGAGAAACAGCGCGCGTTCGTCGGCATCTAGCTCAGCCACTTGGGCTTCAATTTCCGCACACACAGGCAGTGTTGCGCAGTCTTCTTTGGCAGCAATCGCCTGCACCACTTGATAATTCGCGTGGCTTTCGATGTTGCCGCTTGTGTAGTCTGCCTCGCTGAAATTGCACACGTAAATCACAGGCTTGGTGGTGAGCAATGCCCATGTGTTAATCTGCTCGCGCTCGTGCGGTTGGCAGGCAAAGGTGCGAGCCACCTTGCCGCTTTCCAGGTGCGCATACAATCCGCGCGCCAAATCAAGCTCAGCACGCATGACATTTCCCAATACTTTGACAGTCTTGCTGCCGCGCTCAATGCGACGCTCAAGTAGCTCCATATCTGAGAAAATCAGCTCTAGGGTAATGGTTTCGATGTCTCGCGCGGGGTCAACACTGCCCTCCACGTGAATGATGTCGTCGTCTTCAAAGCAGCGCACCACGTGAATCACGGCATCCACCTCGCGGATGTTGGACAAGAACTTGTTGCCCAAGCCTTCGCCCTGCGCTGCGCCGCGCACCAGTCCTGCAATGTCCACAAACTCAATCACCGCTGGGGTGATTTTCGCTGGTTGATACAGTTCCGCCAACGCATTAATGCGTTCGTCCGGCACGGCGGCCATGCCCACATTCGGCTCAATGGTGCAAAATGCGTAGTTTGCACTTTGCGCTCCTGCGTTGGTTAGCACGTTAAACAGCGTGCTTTTGCCCACGTTGGGCAGGCCTACAATTCCGAGTTTCATATTTATCCTCTCTTGTTCTTTTTTGCGCCTGCGGCATGCAATTCGCTTCGCTGTGTCCTATCCTAGGCACATAAAAATCCACCGCGAAGCGGCTAAAGTTTTTTGTGCTACTTTTTTTCAAAAAAGTAGCATCAGTCTTTCGCCTCCAACACTTCCCGTGCCACATAAATCGGCCGTGCTTTTGTTTCGGTGTAGGTCTTGGCCAAGTACTCACCGATGAGCCCAAGCCCAAGCAACTGCAAGCCGCCTAGGAACAAAATCAACACGGCGAGGGTGGCAAAACCAGGCACCGCAACGCTCCAAAACAGCCGCTGAATGATAACCACAAGGCCGTAAATCAGCGCAGCAAATGCACTCAACACGCCCGCGAACGATGCCAAGCGCAACGGCATTGTGCTGAACGAAATGATGCCGTCAAATGCATAGCGAAACAGGCGGCGTTTGTTCCACTTGGTGGTGCCTGCATGACGGTCGGCAGCGACGTAGGGCACATAATGCGTGGCAAAACCCACCCATGAAAAAATGCCCTTGGCAAAGCGATTTTGCTCACCCAGTGATACGATTGCGTCAACCATGCTGCGGCGCATGGTGCGGAAGTCACTGGCACCCTGCACAAACTCAATTTCAGTGATGCGGTTGATGATGCGATAAAAATTGTTCTTAAAGAACTTCAGCACGCGGCCATCGCTGCGCACTTGCTGATAGGCTGCCACGCAGTCGCAGTCTGTGTTCAGTTCAAGAAACACAACCATGTCGCGCACCAGTGCGGGCGGCTGCTGCAAGTCGGCGTCAATGATGCAGACGAACTCTCCGCGAGCATGTTGCAGGCCCGCGTAGATAGCACTTTCCTTGCCAAAATTGCGCGAAAACCGCACCACACGCACGTTATCATGCACGCTATGCAATTGCTTTAGCTTAGCGAAAGTATCGTCTTTGCTGCCATCGTCCACAAACACCATTTCGTAATCGTAACCACAATCCGCAAAGGCCTCAACCACGGCGGCATGCATAGGTTGCACGTTTTCGCCCTCGTTGAAGCAAGGTAACACAAGTGATAATTGCATGCTATTCACCCAGCACTTTCTTAAGAAAATTACTTGTCAAGTCGACTTTTTATTGTCGAATCTATCGCTTTACACACAGCAAAAAAGTTGTGATCAACCTCTTGGTTGGCAAAACGTAATATTTGTAAGCCGTGTTCGTTTAATATTAGCGAACGAATCCGGTCATAATCTTGCGCGTCTTTTTCATTATGCTGCACACCATCCACTTCTATCACCAATTTCGCACGTTGACAATAAAAATCAGCAATGTATTGGTCTATCACTTGTTGTCGTCGAACGCGCACAGGATATTGTCGCAGGTATCCAAACCACAGATGCTGTTCCTGCGGTGTCATGTTTTTACGCATTTCTTTCGCTCGCGGAGTCAACAAACCATTATACTTAATCATACTACACTCCTTGTTAACCCCCCTGTCGCGTTGCGACATCCCCCCTACAGGGGGGATTCTGACGAAGATCGAACGTTTCGGCTTTGTCAAGAGCCCCCCTGTAGGGGGGCGAGTGCCGTCGAAAGACGGCACGGGGGGTTCTATTCTTCACCCAGCACTTTCTGTATAATTCGTTTGGTCGATTGACCATCGCAAGCGCACATGAATTTTTGCGCAAAGGCTTGCACTTGCTCGGCATTGAACTGCCCATGCAGCAAATTTTTCGCAATGCCCGCAATCATATCCTCTGTATCCCATATCACATCGCCGGGCACGAAGTCTAAGTAGGGGTAGTAAAAACTGCGTGTTTTGTCATATTGCCCCAAATCATAAGGATAAAACAGCATGGGCCGAGTGAGTAGCGAGTACTCGAAAATAAGGGAAGAATAATCTGTGACGACCAAGTCTGCCGCGCAAAGCAACACGTGAATGGGCATGTCTGCGGCGTTGAACACAAATGGTGTTTCTCCCATCGGCTCCGGTATAGATTTACGCGCACGCGGGTGGGGCTTTAGCAACAATGCGCACGACTCACCAAGCGCAGCATCCATCATGTCATAATCAATCACGTTGTCGTGGCGCGACTTAACCAAGCTGTTGCCGCGAAACGTGGGTGCATACAACACAATCTTGCGGTCGCCGATTTCGGGCAGTGCCTGCAGCACTTGCGCACGGCATTGTTCCACGATACCCGGCTGAAAAAAGAAGTCTGTGCGCGGCACACCCCACGCGTGAATGGTCGCAGGATCGTTGTTGAACGCCTGCGCGTAATGCCGAATCACCTCGGGTGAGCTGACACTGGTATAGCTGTAAAATCGATTAGCAGGCATGAGCTTATAGGTGCGTGCGCTTGGCCCCCACTTGAGGTCAACGGTAGAATAGCCCCATTGTTTAAACGCACCGCAGCCATGCCACAGCTGCACGATATCCGTGCCATTGCGCGGGCGGCAGATGTCTACACGGCGGGTAACTTCCATCAAAAACACGGCGCGCGCGCGAGGATATTGCCAGGCAAAGTGCAGCAATGCCCAATATTGCCGCAAACGCCCCCCCACGCCGCGAATGCGTCCGTGAAATTCGCAGCGATAGCCCTGTTGCTGCAGTTGCTGCATGATAGGCACGAAGTTGTCGCCGGGGGCATCTTCGTGGTCGTGCACAAAAAAAATGAGCTTGGGATCAATGCGGCGCAAACAGCCTAGGTAGTACACACACGGCAGCAGACCACGCCAAATGGCCAGCCGCCACAGCATGCGGCAGCGATGTTTTAGCTTGGCCAATTGTTTGCGCATTGGTAGACCTTCCCCTTATTTTCTCATTATATTATATCACAGTTCACACACAACTTCAAGGGGAAATTTTTTATTGAGTGGGAAGTTGTATGGATAATTAACAGCGTGTCTTCAAATAGGCATATTCGCCAAACTTGAAGATAACCACAACCTGTAGGGGCGGCAATTTTGCCGCCCGGGTTATAAAAAACATGGGTTCGTCGAGGTTTCGGGCGGCAATTTTGCCGCCCCTACATGCTGATTTTAGGTACTTCGTATATTTGAAGACACGCGCTAGGGCATTGCTTTGCAGCACTGCTGATCTATTTTTATCTTGACAAGCCCCGCGTGCTGTGCTATACTGGTGTTACTCTAAAGAGAAAGCGGTGGTAAAATGCTGCCTGAAAGTAGATTCCTGCAAGTGCTGATGTTAATTGCTATCTTAATTATGTATACGCTTTTCGCGGTTGGCTTTACGATGGCAGGCGTGGGTTATATGATGGATGGTCGCGTAGGGCGCGGAGTAGCTTCGATATTGTTTGGTTTTTTGCCACTATCCCCACTTTTGATTTCGCGATTTTTTTAACAGGGGGAAAGCAAAAAATGCTAATACATATAGGTAACCTTTTGGGGTCACTTGGCGTGATTATGTTTGGGCTATTCTCGATTTTCATGTTTCAATATCTCCCCCCCTATATTGGAGTTGACCCTTTGCCAAGCATAGCGACTATACTACCAACTGGACTAATATTATTAGGCGGAGGGCTTGGGTTTATTGCTGCGTTGCGTAACATAATTCGCTATTAAAACATCAAAAAAGAGCGGACGAGTTTAGCTCGTCCGTGTTATTTATGCATCATAGCTCTCCCACCGCAACCGCATGTGCTCCACCGCGCGCAACGAAAGCGCATAGACCTCGCGCCCGGCAATCACCACGCTTTGCGTGCCCGCCGGCAACGGCTGACTGCGCGAAAAACCGCCCGAACGCCAACGCAACACCGCGTCATCCACATGCAGATAGATTGCCCTGCCTTGAGCAATCACACTGTGTGCGTGCTGCGCGAGCGTTTGCTCAAATGCAAGTGCGCCGCGCGCGTTATACACCCGCAGCAGCGATTGATTATCCCAGTCCTCCAGCAGCACGGCACTGTAACCGTTGTTTTGCAAACTAAACCCCAACAAGCTGCGCCCGCCAAACGATAGCTCCTCTGCCACATTTGCACCATGGCGAATGATATACACCGCCTCATTGCCCACAACAAGCCAACCGCCTGCAACGCTCGCGGCATCATAAAACCACACGCCGGGCAGACGGATATCCGTGCGAGGCTGCTGCGCGTTAAGGGGGAAATCCACAAAGCGAGCGTAAACACCGGCTTGCTCGGTGCCAGCAAGGGCAATGGCCAGCACTCGGCCATTGTCGGCAAGCCGCAACGCCACAGGATGTTCGCGCTCGACCAACCAGTGCAGTTGCTGGCTGGCGCGTGGGTTATAGACAAAAACTTCGGCAGCGGCACGATCACTGCGTGTTGCCACGGCAATGGCACCCTGGCGATTAATATCGACGGTGAAGATGCTCTGTCCCATCTCGCGCGCGGTGAGCACACCACCACGACGAAACAGGATAACATCCCCCAAGTTGCGGTCGAACAACACGGCGCGGCTGCCTGCAGTGCGCAGTGCGGGCATGGCATAGGGCTGCGCAAATTGCACGCTGTAGTAACCATTCGGGCTGACGATGTCGAACTGTGTGGGCCCAAGCAGAGCAATGCTGTTGCCCACGGCAGCGGCTTGGCGTGCGTGGCTATAGCTAAACTCCACGGGGAAACCCTCGCCTTGGCGGCCGAGCAGTTGCAGATCGCTGACGGGCGAAAGCCGCACATTGCCCAGCGCAAACAAGCCTACGCCTGCAAATGCTGCGGCAAACACCAGCAGAATCAGCAGGCGGGGGAGCTTGGAGGGTTTTTCTTTTCGGGATTTTTTCTTACGATTTGCCATGTTGCCCCTCATAAAATGCTTGACATTTGCGCGAAAGCATGCTATAATAATCGTATAGGGATAGCGTTGTCGTATAAGCGGTAACCCCCAAAACCTTTGACTAATGAAATCAGCCGCCTAGTTTGTGAGACAGGGGCGGCTTATTTCTTTGATGAATCACGATTATCCCTAATAAGTACTAGCAAAAGCACTAATATTACTAAGTATTCCATTTTCCATCACCCCCTTTCGGGGGCAGAATTTACCGCCTACCGTATAGACAACGCTACCATGTTCATTATATCACAAGAAACGAGGCTTGTCAACAAAAACACCCCTCCGATTGAGGGGTGTGATTTCGTTAAGCTTAACCAAGGTTCGCCCAAAGCAACGAAAAGCCGATCGCAAGCGCAAAATGCGCAATGATTTGTATAAATACGCGAATAGTAGTAGTCATCGTTATGTTTCCTTTCTGTATAGCGTTTCTCGCAAGCGAGGGGGCGTTATTTTTATAGGTTTACCAATAGTTCAACGCAGTGGCACCAAGTATCGCAGCCATCGCGGCCAAGCCAATAGCAATTACCCACACTAACGGAGCTAGCGGCGATGAAGTTTCTACCGTCACCAAACCGATGATGGCAACAATACTAATAAACGCTGCGCTAATCGAAGCCATTGTGTGGCCCATAATTATAGCTATCATTCGTTTTTCTCCTTCATCAACTCAAAATACCAAGCAGTGCACCAAGCGCGAACATCAAAAGGGTGGGTACTCCAAGCCACAGCCCAAGTAGCCCGCCGCCGATATTCCCCACCGTGAAATATCCTATTCCAGCTATTGTAAAACCTAGGGGCAAAAGCACCATCGCGATACTCCCAAAAAAGTTTACTAATCGCAGAAGAAACGCATTCTGAATCATCCTAACACCCACTTTCTATGCAGATTAACATCAGTATAACACATTGCGGGGGGCTTGTCAATAACGTATCCAGTGCCACAGCGCAAGGCCGCCCAGTGCCACAGCAACCACCGCCAGAACAATCGAAATTACCACCGATACGGAATCAGCAGCGTCTGCCGTTATCTGGCTAATCAAACCCACGATGCTAAATAACGCTGCGCCAAATGCGGCTATCGCGTGGCCAATTACTACAGCCATTCAAGTTTCTCCTTCCTCAACGCTAAAAGGGGCCAAGAAAAGCAAACAGCACCAGCACCAGCGCAAGACCAGGCAAGCCCAGCCACGAAAATATTCCACCACCGATGATGTTGCCTTGGATGAAATAGCCGATGCCAGCAATGGTCAAGCCAAGTGGCAGCAATAGCATGCCGATACCGGCAAGCGTGTAGGCCATCATTTCACCGCTTTCTGTGTAGGATGGGATAAGTATAGCACAGTGCGAGGGGCTTGTCAAGGTTCTCGAGATAAATCTTAAGCCAGTTTTTTTGAAGGGGACGGACGACCGCAGGTCGCCTCTACGAGCGTGCGGCCCGAGGCCGTGGGGATTTTCCCGCAGGCCATGATAGACCACAGCGAAGCGACCAAGCCCCATCGCAGGTGGTCAATACTCAACCTGCCACAAGCACAAGCCCTGCGCGGGCGCAGTTGGCCCAGCCTGTGCACGATCACCGCTGGCGATGATGGCGGGGATGCTCCCCGGCTCCAACTTGCCCGCCGCCAGGTGCAGCAGCGTGCCCACCATAATCCGCACCATGTGGTAGAGAAAACCCTCGCCCCGCACGGTGAAATATACGCTGTTGCCATCGCGGTGCACGCTTGCATGGGTCACGGTGCGCACGGTGGTTTTTACGCTGCTGCCTGCCGCGCAAAAGGCTGCAAATTCATGCGTGCCGATGAAATCTTGCGCCTGAGTGTGCAGGAAATTTTCGTCAAGCGGGCGGCTGATTTGCGTTGCATGGTTGAGCAAAAATGGGTCGCGCACGGGGCTGTTGTGGATGTGATAACGGTAGGTCTTGGCCTTGCAGTCGTAGCGCGCATGGAAGTTCTGCGGCACAGCACGACACGCCCGCACCGCTATTTGCGGCGGGAGATAAAAATTCAGCGCAGCGGGCAATTGCTCAGTCGAAATATGTGTGCTGCTGAAAAAATTGCACACGAATTCACGCGCATGCACGCCTGCGTCGGTGCGACTGCACCCGGTGATACGGCTGTGTGCGCCCGTGGCTTGTTCAATTGCATGCTCGATATTTTGTTGTATGCTTTCGCCATTGGGTTGCAGCTGCCAGCCGCAAAACGGCGTGCCGTCGTAGGCGAGGGTAAGAGCGAAGTTGTTCATGTGGCCTCGTTAGTGTAATTCTATTTTTCCCCTGCTTCCCGCACGCGTATCGGCACATATAAATCCATTTGGTGATAGCCCATCACGTCGCGGGCTTTGGGCGGTGTGGAAATGTGCCCCATGCAAAAGCGCGTGTCGCTCATGTCTAGGGCAAAGCAGTTGCTGGCTTTCACCCAATCTTTGATACCGTTGTGCACACGACCGTGATCTTTGCCATCGGCGTCTACGCTCACCGCCACGGCAAACAGCCCACCGGGGAAGTCGATGACCCCCAAGCCATCAATGCCGGTCGGGATTTCCGTCACCGCAAAGGCCCATTCAACCCACGCGCCATCCTCCGGACCATACATGAAATCACGCGGATAAAAGCGGTCGGCGCGCGTTTTGTCATACGCGGTGAACCATTTGTCAAAGCGTTCCATCGGGCCGCCTGGCTCAAACGCGTCGCCCCAGCCCACGCGACCAGAACTGACCATCTTGCAAGCAGGCAAGTCAATAATACGCACGTCATTGCGGGCTTTCATCTTGATGTTCGCGGGTGCAGGTGTGAAAGTTTCGTCGTAAGCAAAGGCGGTTGAGTCTGATTGTGCCGCGCATTCTCGTGGGCGCAAAATGTCATCTGTGCCGCAGTTTAGGGTTTCCGCCAGCGCGCACAACAGTGCCACTTCGGGCATGGCAGTGCCAGTTTCCCATTTGCTCACCGCTTGCGGCGAAACGCCCAAATGCTCCGCTAGAGTTTCCTGCGTGAATTTCGCTTGTTTGCGCAACTGTGCAATGCGCGCTCCTGCTTGTTCTGTGTTAAGCATAACCTGTCCTCCATCTTGTTTTTGATAAAGTTAGTATACCATGAATCATGGGCACGCACAAGGGAAAACAAGTTGTGTTTTCAGGCAATCTCGCAACTTCAAGTTGAGTTGGGGCAAAGTTGTTCATGTTTGCTTCTCACGGATTTTTTAGCCTACAATTTAGTTCGTATAACGCTGTTTTGTTGCTATCCCATGCAAGTTGAGCCATGGCTTCGTCATATGAAACCCAGTTGAACGCAACATGTTCGTCTGAAATACTCACGTTTTCTGTCTCCACTTTAGCACCAAATGCATGTTCGGGAATGACAAACACGTTTTCTCCCCATGCTTGCCTTTGGCTTTGTGAGAAGATATTGGTCGGAATATAACAAACTGAAGTAAGCTGCTGAAAAATCGCTTTGTTTATGCCGGCTTCTTCATGCACTTCTCTCATCGCAGCTTGCAACGGTGTTTCATCATCTTCTCCGCCGCCTGCGACAAACTGCAGCTGCCCTCTCGGGCTCTTACGCTCAAATATGCAATATTTTATATGATTTTCACTTTGCAAATAAAGAATAACCAAAACTTGATAGGGCAATCTAGCCATCGACAGCACCTCCCTTTTACGCATCAATAAAACAAAGAATGATGCTCACAAAGTGCAGCACACTGCCCGCCACCACAAACAGGTGGAAGATGGAGTGCATGTACCTGCGTCGTTTGCCCAGCATGTAGAGAATTGAGCCAATGGTGTAAGCCACGCCGCCGCCAAGCAAAAATGCAAAGGCAGACATCGGGATAGCCTCCAGCAGCTGGCGTGTGAACACTAGCATAGACCAGCCAAGTCCAATATAGCAAATCAATGAAAAGATGCGGAACTTGCGCAGGTCAATCGCGTTGAGCGTGGCACCCAAGAAGCACACACCCCACATGAATGCGAATAAACCCCAGGCGATGTTTGGATGCATCGGCCGCAACGAAACCATGGCGATGGGGGTATATGTGCCTGCAATGAGGAAGAAGATCGCGCAGTGGTCGATGACTTGGAAGACTTTTTTGGGTGTTTCAGGAATCAACCCATGATACACGCTGCTCATGGTATACAGCACAATCATGGTGATGCCATAGACAATCGCGCTGCCAATGGCCCAGCTGTTTTGCTGCCAAATGGCCACGCCAAGGCAGGCCACCAACGCCAGCACAGCAAAGCCGCCGCCGCTGATGTGTGACACCATATTGAAGATTTCCTCGCCGCGGGTGTAGCCGGGCAACTTACGGTCGCGCAGTTTTGTGCGAATGGCCATGATGTTCTCCTTCAACGCTTGTCCAGGTTGACAAGCAAACGTGTTTGTGATATAATTGCAGTAATCCAAGAGGATTATAAATTGTTGTGGGGGGAGTGAACGGGAATGAAAAAAATCATCGCGTTGCTGGCGGTGTTTGCCATAGCGCTGACGCTATCCGCCTGCGCAGGGGTGAGCATTAGCGTGGGCCAGCCGCCGCAAGCCACAATTGATTTTCGAGCACTTTACCACCAGCCGCTTGATCCTGCCATGTTTGTGATTCCACCGCTTGACCTGCGGGGCTACGAACTGGATTATTACGAAATGGAACAGTGGTTTTTACAGCGCATCAACTACCATCGCGTTAATTATGGCATTCATCCGTATGAGATATATGTGCCGGCGCGAATCACAAGCATTGAGCATAGCCTTGACATGCGCGACAATAATTTTTCAGGCAACCCTGCATCAGACAGCAGAACGCACCAAGAACGACACCACCGCTGGTTTGGCTTTAATCGCACCAAAGTGACCAGCGCGCACTCGTCGTCACACAATGTGAGAGGCCCGATTGACCAAAACGCGGTTAACGTGATTGTGGATAGAATATACGGCCGAGAAAACACGCGCAATTTTTTGATGAACCCAACGTATTATTATATCGGTATAGGGTTTTCTATTGACGAAAATGGCCGCGGCAGACTAAGTATCACCATGGCATCACAAAGCAACGAAAGAGCAGCGCACCGTGCCCGCAGTTCAAATGCACGAGAAGCGCACCGCCAAGCCTATCTGGAGCGCGTGCGGGAAGAACGCGGCTGGGCTGAAAGCTAGAGCATATATTAAAGATGTCCTATGCACAAAACCAGCATAGGACACAGACGCGGCGAAGCGATTGGCGCCTCGCGGGCGTGTAAGTATGCTATAAAAAGATGCAGCTCTATCGCGAGCCGCTGTGTTAAGCAAAAGAAAAAGCCTGCGCGCGAGGATGCTCGCCGCAGGCGTGGTGCGAACAACCAAAGGGGTTGTTTCGCGAGCCGCTGTTTCACAAAATCACAAAAGGGAAACCGCGATTTGTGAGCGGCGACTCGCCGCTGGTGGACCTGAAGGGATTCGAACCCACGACCTCTCGGATGCGAACCGAACGCTCTCCCAACTGAGCTACAGGCCCATTTCATCCATTATACCCTATGGTTGCAAACTTGTCAAGTTTTTGCGAAAAGTTTTTCTTGACAGTGGCGAAGAACTGTGTTATAATAGGTAAGTTGACGCGGGGTAGAGCAGTTGGCAGCTCGTCGGGCTCATAACCCGGAGGTCGCAGGTTCAAGTCCTGTCCCCGCAACCACCACCTGCGGTGGGGCACCCTCCGTGCTCCATCGCATATTTTTTCTCAGCAACACGCGAAGCAACCCTTGCGGTTATTCGCACCAGTGATTCTTGGCTCTTTTGCATAAAATTTGTCAAGGGTCTTTTTTGCGCCCAAAAACGCAAAAATGCGTTTATTTTGTCCCTCGGGAGGCATGATAGAGATATGGGTACAATGGAAGTTTTGCTACCGGTTCTTGGTGGATTTGGGTTATTTATCTATGGCATGAAAATCATGTCTGCTGGCTTAAAAGAAGCGGCAGGCGAGCAAATGCGCAAGGTTTTGCAGCGCGCCACCTCTAACCGTTTTTTTGCCGCAACGTTCGGTGTAATCCTCACGATTATACTCAACAGCTCCACAGCATCCACGATCATGGTCGTTAGTTTTGTCAACTCCGGCTTGATTGATTTGGTACAGGCGATCGCCATCAAGCTGGGCGCCAATGTTGGCACAACGTTTAGCGGACAACTCATTGCGTTTCGCATTGACCAGTATGCACCGTTCTTCATTTTTGTTGGTGCGCTGATGTACATGTTCATCAAGCAGCCCAAGCTAAAAAAGCTAGGACGGATTATCCTTGGCTTTGGGTTGCTGTTTTTCGGCATTGCCACGCTGAGTTCGCCGCTGCGCGAGCTGGCGCGCGAGCCACAATTCGAGGCTTTCTTAATCAACTTCACCAGCCCCGTGCTTGCACTGCTAGCCGGATTTGTGTTCACCGCGATTGTGCAAAGCTCCACCGCAGCCACAGGAATATTGATTGCGGCGCATCTTTCGGGGGTACCGATTGCATTTGAAACATCCGCGTTTATCATTCTCGGCGTGAACATCGGCACCAGTATTACCACGCTGCTCGCTTCTATTCCTGCCAACCGCGAAAGCAAGCGAGCCGCCTTGTTCCATATCATCTTTGACATTGTGGGCAGCATTGTGTTTGGCACGCTGATTTTCATCATACCGGGTATACTGGGCTGGTTTGAAGCAACTTGGACTGAACCTGCACGCCAAGTTGCCATGTTCCACACGCTGTATAACGTGGCGACCATGTTGCTGTTCCTGCCGTTTATTCGCCAGGTTGCGTGCGCGCTGGAGCGAATTGTCCCAAACAAAGAGCTGCCTTTAGAGGAAGGCATGGCGAATTAAACACGCTTTAAGAAAAACACCATGCGTCGAGTATACCTCGGCGCGTTTTGTTTTTCATCACCTTGCAAAAAAACCTTGCCTTGTTGTCCGCAATGTGTTATAATAAACAGTGATTATACATACCGGAGGGTTTAACATGACAACACAGAATCAAACTTCATCTTTGTGGGAACTCCCCCCCATGCCCGCAGCCCCTGAAAAAAAATCTCGCGGCAACACAAAAAAACTGCTCATTGCGATCATTGCTGTGGTTGCGGCTGTGGCGTTGGCACTCAGTGTGGTGCTTGTGGTGCTTAACCTGCGCACAACACCGGTTGAGCGCGTGATTCGCAATTATTTCACTGCCATTGAAAACCGCAATGCCGATGCATTGTTTAACCTGTCGGCGTTCGGCGCAATTCCCTATGACGATGTTGCGCAGCCCATGCGCGAGCCATTTGAGCAATTTATGCGTGACGGCGCACTGGACATGTGGGGCGTGGTGGGCAGCACCAGCCATCGCGTGGAAACCCCCACGTTTTTTGCAGCCAATCAAGCGGACTTGCCTGCCAATTTTGCAGCCTCTATCGAAGAATTTGCTAGCATGAGCATTGCTATCGAGGAATTCGCGCACATGGTGGTGCAATATACGATTTACGCCACAGCGGGTTCATATGATGGCACCGGATTCTTCACATTGGTGCGCGTGGGCAGTAACTGGTATTTGATGCAAGACCCTTACTTCTTCAGATGACAATAATTTAGGTTTCGGAGGGTTCATGCTACAATTCGACGAACTTCGCTTGCAGCTGCAAGCCCAACAAGATAAACTAGAGCACCTGCGCCAAGCCTTGGCGTTGCAAGCAGCCGCAGCGGAAATCGCACAACTGGAAGAGCAATGCGCCGCCGCAGGCTTTTGGGATGATCCCCGGGCTAGCCAGGTGGTGCTGCAACGCATTGCCGCGCTCAAGGGAAAAATCGCGGGTTATGAAAAACTGCATGCCGCCCACGAAGACGCGCTAACGATGATTGAACTTGCAGTGGAAGAAGGCGATGAATCCCTGCTGGAGGAATGCCGCGAGCAAACCAATCACGTGATTGCCACGCTGGAAGCCATGACACTTGCCACGTTGCTTTCGGGCGAATATGACCGCAATAACGCCATTTTGGCATTCCACGCAGGCGCAGGCGGCACCGAGGCGCAAGACTGGAACGAAATGCTCGTACGCATGTATACCCACTGGGCACAGCGGCGCGGCTACACCGCCAAGCTCATTGACTTTTTAGATGGCGAAGAAGCAGGACTCAAATCCGCCGTGTTGATGATCAGCGGCGAAAATGCCTATGGCTTTTTGAAAAGCGAAAACGGCGTGCACCGTTTGGTGCGCTGTTCACCGTTTGACTCCAGCGGCAGGCGGCACACATCGTTCGCTAGCTTGGAGGTTATGCCCGAGATTGACGACGACGTGAACATCGACATTAACCCCGACGACATCAAAATGGATGTATATCGCGCAAGCGGTGCGGGCGGGCAAAAGGTGAACAAAACCAGCTCGGCCGTGCGGCTCACGCACATTCCCACAGGCATTGTCACCAGTTGCCAGGTGGAGCGCAGTCAGCTGCAAAATCGTGCGGTTGCGCTGAAAATGCTCAAGAGCAAGCTGATTGAAATCAAAGAAAAACAACACCTAGATAAAATCGAGGACATCAAGGGCGTGCAGATGGACATTGCTTGGGGCAGCCAAATTCGCTCGTATGTCTTCATGCCCTACCAATTGGCGAAAGACCACCGCACTGGGCACGAAAACGGCAACATTCAGGCCGTGATGGACGGTGACTTGGATGGATTTATCAATGCGTATTTGAAAAACCAGGTGAAAGCATGAATAAACATGACGTTTATACCATTGATGAAATTCAACGACGATTAATCCCTATTTTTCAGGAAAATAACGTACGCCGCGCGGTGTTGTTTGGTTCTTATGCTGCAGGTAACGCGCGCCCAAACAGTGATGTGGATATTCTCGTAGATAGCGGACTGCGCGGGCTTGCTTTAGTTGGTCTGATGGGACATGTGCGCGATGCGCTGCAAAAAGAAATTGATTTAATTGACGTGGCGAATGTCCAACCCGATTCACGCGTGGCACATGAAATTAACGAAACAGGAGTGCTGATTTATGGCGGATAAGTATGAAATTATTTTTCGCAAGCTCATTGGCTATATTGACAAAACTCTGGGCTATTGCAGTGGCGCTACATTTGAGTCATTTATCGCCAACGACATGCTGGTGGAGGCTTGCGTATTTAACCTGAGCCAAATGGGCGAACTGGTGCGACTTTATGTAAAAGAGCTGCGTGATAGCTATCCTAGCATTCCGTGGCACAGCATGTATAATCTGCGCAATCGTATTGTGCATGATTACGATGGCATTGACCTGTATATGATCTGGGATATCATCCAAATTGATTTACCACAACTGAAAGAAAAACTAGCCACCTGCGGTGGGGCTTAGTCGCTTCGCTGTTCTCTATTATAGTGCAGGGAGTGAACAATATTAAGCGTTTATTGGACATATTAGCTAGCGTTTTTGCGCTGATTTTGCTGCTGCCCCTGCTGGGCGTCATCACGCTGTTGGTTTTTGTTGACGACGGCGCACCTGTAATTTTCAAGCAACAGCGCGTGGGGCAGCACAATAAAATCTTCACTATCTTTAAGTTTCGCACCATGCCGTGTGAGACCTGCAACCGCCCGCAACACATCACCGCCAAACACGGCAAATTCACTCGCAGCGGCAAGCTTTTGCGTGCGCTAAGCTTGGACGAACTGCCGCAGCTGTGGAATATTCTGCGCGGCGACATGAGTTTTGTGGGTCCGCGGCCATTGATTCCCGAAGAAGAACGTATTCGCAAGCTGCGGGAAGAAGCAGGCATTTATGTTGTTCCGCCGGGACTAACCGGCTGGGCACAGGTGAACGGCCGTGCCAAAGTAAACGACCGCGACAAGGTTGCCCTTGACGCGGAATATATTGCTAAGCAATCGCTTGGGCTGGATATTAAAATTTTGTTTTTGACCTTGAAGATTGTATTTACCAAAGACAACGTGAATTAATGCTTAAGGCACGGAATTAATCAAATTACTTGTGTCTATTATCAAAGCTACCGAAAAAAACATTAAGAATTAGGCATTTAGCATTAAGCATTGCGTCGCAACCATTGCTCGAGCACAAGACCAGAGTTGCGTATCGCCGTTGCATTTTGCACGCCAACAAAACGCCAGTGCCACGGTTCATAGTTAACATAAGTGTGCTGGATGCTATTGGGCGGATAACGCAAGATGAAACCAAAGTTATGCGCGTTTGCCATCAGCCAGCGATACTCTGCCGTGTTGCTGAAATTCATGCTAATTTGCCCAATATCCATGGCAAGGCCGGTTTCATGCTCACTGCAGCGCGGCGGTTTTACCCAGCGGGTAGCTAGGTCAACCGCAGTAGCCATGTCATGGCCTGCGTTGCGTTCGCGCTGGATGCGGTTGTTGAAATTGCGGTTTTGGTGCGCGGTGTCGCGGTAGCCGCTGAGCGGGGTGAGCACAACACCGGCGGTGCGCCCGGCTTGGTACATCTGATGAAAATATCGCGCTGCGGTGGCATGCAAACGCTGCGCAGAGCCAGGTATTGCAGCAACCAAGTTTAAGTGGTTGCGCGTGAAGTTATCGGGCAGTGCATTGTGGCGGTTGACGAGAATGAGATAAAATGAATCGCCGCTGGGAATATGCGCCATGGCCGGGTAAACCCCCGGAAAACTGAAGGGATAAACCCATCCCGCTTGTTGCGGTGCACGCGTTGTGACTGTAGTTTGTGTGGCAGCAATCACTGTGGTTGTTGCTAGTGTTGTTTGACTTGTTGTGGTTTCATCCGCAATGGTGGTTTCCACCGTGGTGTCTTCAGTTTCGGCAGTGATTGCCTCTGTTTGGCCGATGGTCACGGCGGGTTCTTGCTCCAGTTGCCGTCCGGGTATCATGTGGTAGAGTATCACCGTAATCATCAACACAGCGGCGAGCACCAGCCCTGCAATCAAGTATACTTTGTGTTTTTTCATGCTATCCCCCATTATCATGTCTAAGCTTATATTTTAACCCAAAAAACTAAAAATGTCAAGAGGGAGAAATTCACATGACCGCCAACCAACGCATTGCCAACTATCCCGCCAAGCTTCGTGAATACACTAACTTTGCCGTGCGCGGCATCAAAAAGGTTTGCGACGAATGCGGCCCACGCCTTCCGGCTACCCCGGCAGAGCTGAAAAGCCAACAGATGATGCAAAAAGACCTTGAAAGCTGCTGCGAAGAAACCCGCATTGAGCCATTCAAAACTGCACCGCGCGCGTTCATGGGTTGGATTCGGCTGGTGGCTGTGCTGGGCTTTGCCGCCGTTGTGCTATATTATTTTAATTTTGCGTGGATAAGCCTGATTTTGCTGCTTGTAGGTTTGATTTCTGCGGTGCTGCAGTTTTTGCTTTATCAAGAATTTCTTGACCCGATTTTTCGCAAAAAAACATCACACAACCTCATCGCCGTGCAAAAACCCACCAGTGAAATTAAGCGTCGCCTGATTTTGTGCGGCCATGCCGACTCGGTGTATGAATGGAACTTCTTTCGTTTGGCCGGCAAGTTGAATTTTCCGCCGCTTGGCGCAATCATGATTGCCAGCACCCTTGCTGTTGTGCTGTTTGGCATGGTGATTTCAATCATCGGCACGGTGCAAGGGCAAAGCAACTTTGTGCTGTCTATTATCTTCTTTGCGTTAAGCCCGTTTCTGATCGCCTGCTGGTTTTTTGAAAACCGCCGCCGACCCGTGCTGGGTGCCAACGACAACCTCACAGGCTGCTATGTGCCCATGGCTGTGGCGCGCATGCTGCACGAAACCGGAAATCGCCTGGAAAACACCGAGCTGATCATCATGTGCAGCGGCAGCGAAGAAAGCGGCCTGCGCGGCGCAAAAGACTTTGCAAAGAAAAACCTTGAGGCCTTCAAAGACGTGGAAACCTTATTTGTTGGCGTGGACACCATGACGGATTATGACCATATGGCCATCATGATTTCCGACCGCACCAACACCGTGAAACACGACACCGCAGCAGCTGCCATGATGAAGCAAGCCGCAAAAAACGCAGGCTATCATATCCCCTACCGCACCGTGTTTTTTGGCGCAAGCGACGCCGCGGCTTCCTCCGCGCTGGGCATGCGCAGCATCACCTTTGCTGCCATGGATCCCGGCCCCCCGGCGTACTATCACACCTGCTCGGATACCCCCGACGCACTGCAACCGAAAACGATGGAAGCCTGCCTGAGCATCCTGACCGAAACAGCGTTTCAGTTTGACGCAACCGGCATGGAGCCATTTGCTGGGGAAACCGTGAAGGCCGAAAAAGGCAACGCACGGCGGTTGGACACATGATGAACGATGAATCATTCATGCGCCGTGCCCTCGAGCTTGCTCGCCAGGCTGCCGATGAAGGCGAAACGCCAGTCGGTTGTGTGATTGTGAAAGATGGCGAAATCATCGCAGAGGGCTACAACAAGCGCGAGCAAGGCAAAAACGCACTATATCACGCAGAAATGATTGCGATTGATGCTGCCTGCAAGGCACTAGGCGGCTGGCGCTTGTGGCAATGCGAATTATTCGTCACGCTTGAGCCGTGCCCCATGTGTGCAGGCGCAATTGCCAATGCGCACATTCCGCGTGTGGTGTTTGCAGCCAGCGACAACAAGCATGCAAGCTACAAAACCCGCATGGAGGGTGGCCTGCTGGCTGACGAAAGTGCGGCATTGCTCAAAGATTTTTTCGTGAAGCTACGCAACAGCTAAGCATGAAGCACAAAGCACGCGCATAAACTGGCACATGACCTTCTTTTTATTATTATTTCTACTCACGGGTGCGTACTTAACGGTGCGCAGCCGTGGGTTTTTCTTTCGCCGGTTTGGCCTGTGGAATAAAAGCACCTTCGGCAGCCTGCTCACCGCACGCCAAACCAATGATAAACACAGCATCTCGCAGTGGCAGGCACTCACTGGCGCCCTCGCAGCGTGCTTGGGCACGGGTAACATCGTCGGCGTTGCCACCGCCTTAAGCTTGGGTGGCCCAGGCGCAATTGTGTGGATGTTTCTGTCTGCTGTGCTGGGCACGATGACCATCTGCGCGGAAAACATACTTGGGCTGAAATATCGCAGGCGTTTGCCCGGCGGCGCATGGATGGGCGGCCCGATGGAATACCTTGCACGCGGCTTGGGCAGCAAACACTTGGGCGGGATTTATGCAATCTTGCTTGCCACCGCAGCCTTCGGCATTGGCAACATGACGCAGGCCAACGCCATGGCGCAAGCGGTGCAGCAGAGCCTGGGTATCTCACCGTGGCTCACCGGCGCGATTGCTGCTGCACTGGTTGGTCTGGTGATTTTCGGCGGCGTGCAGCGCATTGGCCGCGTGACGGAATTTGTGGTGCCGATTATGACGGGCGTGTTTTTGCTGGCAAGCTTGATTGTGCTGTTCGTGCACCGCGCAGCATTGCCGGCGAGTATCGCGTTGATGTTCAGCGAGGCCTTTGCATTTCGGACAGCAGCAGGCGGCGCGGTGGGTTATAGCATAAAAACAGCCCTACGCTACGGCGTAGCACGGGGCGTGTTTACAAATGAAGCTGGGTTAGGCACCAGCGCGGTGATTCACGCAGCAGCGGATGTGCAACAGCCCGCCGTACAGGGCATGTGGGGCATCGCCGAGGTGGTGATTGACACGTTGATTATGTGCACGGTTTCAGCGTTGGTGTTCATCGCAAGTGGCGCATTTGCGAGTGGCCACACAGACGTCGCCATGGCAAGCGCGGCCTATGCCACGGTGTTTGGCGCGGCGGGCACGCACTTTGTTGCGCTGTGCATTGTGCTGTTTGCGTTCGCCACGCTCACTGGCTGGTCATATTTCGGCGAGCAAGGCGCACGCTGGCTGCTGGGTGAGCGCAGCACCAAACCCTATCGCCTGCTTTACCTAGGTGCCATTGTGCTGGGCAGTGCCATGCAGCTGAACCTCGTGTGGCAAATTGCCGATGTGCTCAACATGCTCATGGCACTGCCGAACCTGCTGGGTGTGTGGCTGCTCAGCGGGCAAGCCATGCGTGAACTGCGCAAGTTTGAACGCGAGTTCTTTTTTTGCAAAAAAAGAACCAAAAAAACCTAGCCGCTTCGCGGTGGATGATTTTTATGAGAGCATAAGAAGAAAGCCTTAGCTCCTTCCTCTGGAAGGAGCTGGCACGCCTCGGGCGTGACTGAGGAAGGCTCGCGGAGCGATTACATACTTGCCTCCTACACTTTCTTCTGTAAAGATGGCACTATTTATACTTCACCACAATCTGTGGGGCATTCGTGCGAATGCTCAACAGGTTGTTTTCATAAGTCACCTGTGCGTCGCCCGCTTGCACGCTTTCATAGCCATCAGGCAGGAAAATCTCGGTAGGCGCATCACCAGCGTTTGGCGTGTAGTTAAGCGTGAAGGTTTTGCTGTCCATGTCCACGTTGAAATTGTCAATCGTGCCGTTCACCGCCCAAGGATAGGGCCGCGACAGGTAGCGCGTAATGGGGTTATTAAACAAAGCAGGGCCATAGGTAAAATAGCAGTTACTCCAGTTCCAGCTGTCAAACAAGTCCATCAAAAAGCCAATGTGCGGCAAAAAGCTCTCGCCCTCGCCGCCGCCGCCCCATTCGCCGCAAACCACGGGCAAACCGAAATCCAACTGGGCTTTGCGCATTTGTTCAAACATGAAGCCCACGCGCGGGTTGTTGGCGTGTTTGTAGGCCGGGGTGTCCACCATGAAGTCGTAACCGTGGGGGTCAAAACAAATTTGATCTTCGCCTTGCGGCAACGGCATTTTTGTGGGAATGCCCAAGTTGCAATAATAGCATTGGTCAAAGATGATGATGCCTTTAGGGGTTACTTCACGAATAGCAGCACCCATTTTTGCAATAAATGGTCCATAATGTTCTTGTTCGAACTTATATAAAATCTTCGTCGCGCTGCGTGCACCGGTAACTTTCGCCATCACTTTCGGTGTCAGCACATCCAGCTTAAAGCCATGCTTATCTGGGTTGCGCCACTTTTTCAGAAATTGAATGCGTTTAAGACTCGGGCTAACCAGACCAATGCGCACCATTTTTGCCACCAGCTTGCGAAACATCTTGCCGCCGGGTGTGCCGGGAAAGGGCTCGTTCATGATGTTCCAGCCGAACAGGGCAGGATGATTGCCATAACGCGCGGCAAGCATTTGCCACAGCGCAGCATAATGATCTTGCAGGCCTTTGCCATGCACGGGTGTGTTGCGCCAAAAATGGTCGAATGCACGATGCACAGCGCGGCTCCAAAAATAGCCTTCGGCCCACACAAAGCGGGTCTTTTTGCGCTTGATGCCATCGCTGAGAGTTGCCCAGTCGGGCGCACCGTCGCCGCAGCTGCCGCCAAACGAGCCATATAAATCCTGATGCATATCCAGAAAGATATACACGCCGTATTGCTCGCCCCAGTTGAAGATTTGGTCATATTGCTTGAGCACTTCTTCGTTATATTGCCCCGGTTGGGGTTCCAGTTGCGCCCAGCGAACCCCAAGCCGCAGCAGACGCTGCCCCAATGCTGCTGCTCGCTTAAAAAACGCTTCATCCAGCCAGGCGATGTTCGAGCCATCAACTTTGCCCTTCAGATTTACGCCGTGGAAAATGCGCTCGCGGCCTTGTTCATCCACAAAGCGCATGCCCTGTGCTTTGATTTGTTGCATGATAGTCCTCCAATTTATGTTATGTTTTCATTATTCTTCCCAGTTATGCCAAACGGCCTGCACGTCGTCGTTGTCCTCCAGCATGTCAAGCAGCTTGGTCATTTTCTTGATATCGTCTTCGCTGGTCAGTTGTGTATACGTCGCGGGCACATAAGCGATTTCGGCACTGGCAAAGTCATAGTGCAAGGCATCGCGCACTTGGCTAAACTCGTTCGGCTCAGTGCGAATTTCAAACATGCCATCTTCAGCGATGAAATCAATCGCGCCTGCTTCAAGGGCGGCTTCCATCAGGGTTTCTTCGTCAGCTTGCTCCACCAGCAGCACACCTTGCCGCGCGAACATGAACGATACACAGCCGCTTTGCCCCAAGTTGCCGCCATATTTATCAAAATAGTGCCGCATATCGCCTGCGGTGCGGTTGCGGTTGTCGGTGAGGGTTTCCACAATCACCGCCACGCCGCTGGGGCCATAGCCCTCGTAGATGATGTTCTCATAGGCCGCGCCGCCGGTTTCGCCGCTGGCTTTTTTGATGATGCGGTCGATGTTATCGTTGGGCACGTTGTTGGCTTTCGCCTTGGCAATCACGTCTTTCAGGCGAGAGTTTTCGGCAGGGTTAGCCCCGCCCTCGCGCACCACAACGGCGATTTCGCGCGCCATTTTGGTGTAGATTTTCGCACGCTGAGCATCTGTTTTCTCTTTTTTGCGCTTGATGTTGTTCCATTTGGAATGACCAGCCATGTTAACCTCCAGTGCTTAGTTCTTAATGCTTAGTGCTTAGTTAATGTATGTTCAAGTAATTCACGCACTTGCTTGCGTGTGCGCAGATGCACAAGTTTGACGTTGGGGTATTGCTCGCGCAGTTCATGTACGCGCGGGGCAGCTTCTTTTCGCCAGGTCCATACAAACCAGAAAAAGTTCGCGAAATCTTTCGTAAAAATCCCACTTTCGATAACATCCGGCCGCAGGTCAGGTCGCTTCTTCCCGCGACGTTTGAGCACACGCCACGCGCATACTTGCCGCGGCAGATCAAGGCACAACACCAAATCTGCTGCCGAAAATCTGACTTCAAGTGTGCCGCCCCAGTGCCCATCAATAATCCAACGCTCGCCTGCAATCCACTCTTTTTGCATGGCGATGAACTCAGCTTTCGGCGTGGGCACCCAGCCGGGCTGCCAGTTTTCGTAGTCTAGGTGAATCAGCGGGTAGCCAGTGTGTGCGGCAATCTTGCGTGACAGCGTGCTTTTGCCGCTGCCCGGGCAACCGATGACGGCAATGCGCGGGTAATCATTTAAGTTGAGCTGCAAAGTTGCGCACCGCCTTTCTGGAGGTTAGTCGCACGAACTTCACGTGGGGGTATCGCTCATGCAAGGCAAGCACGTGCTCCCTGCGGCGATGCCGAAGAATTCGCCAGAGCGCACTAAGATGTTCTTTCAGCGTGGCATCCGATTGCTTCACGCCCGGGCGCATCTCAGGGCGCGGTTGCCGCAATCTGCGAATGGCACGAAACAAGCGCAACACGCGCGACAAGTCGAGAAATATCGCCAAATCAGCACCTGCGAAGCGTGACTCCATCGTGCCGTAGAACCCGCCGCCTTCGATCAGCCAACGGTCTTGTTGTAGCCATTGTGCGTGCTTTTGCACGGCCTCGTCGCGGGGCAGTTCTACCCAGCCAGGGAAGAATTTCTCGTAGTCTAGATGAATTACTGGGTAATCGCCAATGACTGCAATTTTTCGCGCAAGAGTGCTCTTACCGCTGGCCGAGCCGCCCAAAATCGCAATGCGGTTATACGCGGATAAGTCCATCGATTTCCTCCGGTTCTTCGAAAGCCTGCTTGCAGCGTTGCGCCAAGCCTTCGTGCACGTAATAAGCCCGCAGACCTTGCTCGATCTCAGCGTTGCGGCGAGCGATTTGCCCGCTGCGCTGTTGTTCGTCTATGCAAACATAATGCCACTGCACGGGCAGACCTGTGTCGTTGAGCCGTGCGCGGTCTTCACGTGTCCAAAAGCCCCAGTCGAACACCACATCGATGTTTTTCTCGAGCATTTGCCGCGCAAGGGCGATGAGATAATCTTCCACCAACCGTCTGTTTTTGCGAATGAGTTCGCATTCTTGCCCAAACAACGGCAGCATGAAATCATCTACGGATAGCAGCACGCCGGGCAGGGTTTGGGCATGTGTGGTTTTGCCTGCGCCAATTTTGCCAATGATGGCGGTTATGTTGGGCATGGGGTCTCCTCAAGGGCGATGAGTTGTTGTTTATACAGATTCCACACCTCATCTTCTTCGTTGTCCCAAAACGCCAATGTGGGCGCACACAGATGCAACAAGTCTGAAAAATCATCCTCTTGCTTTTGCTGGAGATATAACGCAAATTCCAATAAAACTCCTAGGCGGTTGGGCGGAATCTCCCTCACCACGTCGTACAATTGTTGTCTTGCAGCTTCCATAAATAAACTCCTTTTTATGTAGTATGCTCAGAACACGGGCTGTCCTCCAACGCAATGCCACGCCGCCGCGCAAATTCGCGCCAAAAGGCGATGTAACCCTTGCGCTCGTGGTCATCTTCGGGCATGATTTTCGGCTGGCAAGCGTGATAGTACGCCATCACTTGATCAGCAAACGCATGCACAGTTTTGCGATATTCTTCCAGCGGCACGGTGACTTTTTTGATGCCCGGCGCATGCAACTGCACATTGCCATCGACGTGATGCACATCAAAATCTGTGCCATATGGACAACCGCAAATGTATACATCATCGCTGTCTTCTTGCGGCCACATAGCATGCCCGCAGCATGATATTATCGGTACATCGCGCACTTGCACAGGTGCATAATCATGGTCTTCTGTTAGTGTGCGCAGCAAAAACAACGCTGAAGCACTTGTGCTGCAACTGTCTTCAAACTCAGCATCGCCAATGCGCACCGTCACGTCACCGTGGAGACAAAGATCTTCGGGGTTGTCGTTGCCATCGTCGAGTATCCAGTACATGCGCGTGATTTCCAGCGAAAACATGCTACACCCCACTGTATGCACTAAACCCGCCATCCACTGCAATCATGCTGCCGGTCACAAAGCCGCTGTAAGTCTCATCGCACAGATAAAGCAGCGCGCCGCGCAGTTCGTCGGGCGTGCCAAAGCGACCCATCGGCGTGGCCGCGAGAATCTTGCCCGCACGCGGCGTGGGGCTGCCGTCTTCGTTCCACAGCAGGGTTTTGTTTTGGTTGGTGCTGAAAAATCCGGGCGCGATGGCGTTCACGCGAATTCCCACCGGCGCAAAGTGCACTGCCATGAACTGCGTGAAGTTATGCACTGCTGCTTTCGCAGCAGAATATGCCGGGATTTTCGTCAGCGGGCGAATGGCGTTCATGCTGGTGATCATGATAATCGCGGCATGCGGCTTGCCTGCCAAATCACGCGCGAACACTTGCGTGGGCAGCAATGTGCCTTGGAAGTTCAGGTCAAACACGCGTGAAATGCCCTGCGGGTCAAGGTCGAAGAAAGTCTTCACGCCTTCGTCAACGCCTTCAAGGTCACAGGGTTCGAGGGTTTCTTTTGATGTGGTGCCGCTGGGGTGGTTGCCACCTGCACCGTTGACGAGGATATCACAACTGCCCAGCTGTGCCGTCACAGCGGCATGTGCAGCAGCGATGCTTTCGCGCTCCAGCACATTGCAGGCCAAGGCAATTGCGGTGCCGCCTGCACTTGTGATTTCGGTTGCAATTTGTTGTGCAGCTTCAAGGTTGAGATCCAGCACGGCCACTTTGCAGCCCTGTGCCGCTAGCACCTTAGCGAAATCGCCGCAAAGCACGCCGCCGCCGCCAGTGACGACCGCGACACGGTTGGCTAGGTTAGGATGGTTGAAGTTCATGAGGGTTCTCCTTCTTCTTTTATTTCATCAGGGTTAGCGTCGGGACTAGCGTCCCAAATCAAGTCGAAATAACGATTCCAAAAATCATACATGAATGAGCAGCTCGAGTATTTTACCATTTCGCATTCACTGGTTCTCACATCTTTCTTTAATGGGAGAAAATAAGCCCACTCATCTGTAATAATAAGTCGCGCGATATGCGGGTGATTGAAACGCTTGAATCTGATCAGATCTTTTTGCGCAGAGACTAAAAGCGCATGTGCTGCAGTATCTATTTCACGAATTAATACCTCGGGAGAGCTTTTATACGGCTCAGCAGTTCGTTCGCGCACTCGCTGTTCGATCCAATAACGAGCATCAGCATCAGTGCTCGGCAATAAAACTTTGCATGGTTTGTTTTTTGTGAAATAACCTGAGTAGGCTCCCAACAAAGTATGTCCTCGGGGAGCAAAAATCTTCACAAATTTAGCATCTTGAATTGCGCGCGCAACATCGTCATTGCTATCTTTGCTATTACCGTAAATTTTATCAATCCCAATACCGAGTCGTTTGCTCAGGCGGCGTATGAGAAAATCGCGTAATTTCCGCGAATGAAAGTAGCTAACGACAGCGACTAAAGCCGTCGCAGTAAGGCTTGCAAGAACTCCCATGATAAATTGCATCTTATTCTCCTTTTGTGTTAAATGTGCCGCGAAGTTTTTCGGCGATTTTCTTTATGCGCTTAATATCTTTCGTTAGGTAGTCTATGAATTTATCAAACACAACCACAAGAATTAGGCCATATTCGATGGAAATTACAAAGCCATAAAATGCTTCATTAAACATCAGCCGCGGTTCAAGCGTGAGCACGCGCGAGATGACTAAAATGAAGATGTAGAATAGGTAAAGCGTGGTTTTGAACGAAACCAAACTCTCCCAATACAAAAAGCGAGTGAAAAAGCCGCTGCGCCGCCGTGGCTCATACTTCGTGAGCAGGTAGTCGTTGATGCGATTATCCGCAATCAACATCACCACGATAACAAACAGATTCAACAAATAGGCGTGTAACATCGAAAAACTATCCGTTGCACGCGTGAGCCGCACAAAAACCCCGAACATCGCATAGCCATACAACACGGCCGTAAAGACGGAGTATATCGCGTAAAGAATCAGCTTAGTGGATTTGCTTGGTGTTTTCATTTTTCGTCCTAACTTCTTTGGGCTTTAGTTTGTTTTTTGCTTTTTGCTCCATCTTTGTGTGGCTATGCAAGTCCTGGGTGATTTGCTCGAGGAATTTATCTGCCGCAAGCAACAGCAACATGCCATAGCGCACCGAAAGCAGGTAAGGGTCCAAGTGATCATCGCCAAAAAGACCAGGCCAGATGGGGAAGTCCGGCTGGGCAGCACGAATGGCCGTGACAATCAGCACAACAATGTAGAAAAAATATACAGCTGATTTAATCGACGACGCACCAAAAAAACCATTGAGCATCCTAAGAAAAAAGTTGCGGCTGCCGCTGATGTATTTATAACACGCATGATAAATCAAATCGCTGGTGATATCAAACAGCAGCATGAAAATAGTCAAGAACGCATTCAACACTGTTGCCATGAGCAAACTTGGCGTGCGGTCGTAAATAAGTAAGGTAATCCAAAAATAGCCCCATGCCGTGAAAGCAGCCCACAACACCAGCACTGCTTTACGTTTAAGAATCTGCAACGTTTGCATAACATCCCCCAGTTTACATCATCATTCTGATATTATACCATGCTTGTGGGGTGTGGTCAAGAGCAATGCGTGAGGGATTTGTAAATATTGTGTGGCACGTGCGCACATTTTCTGCACCCGGTGCATACAATGCATTAAGACCTACATAAGAATTATAAATACAGGCTTTCTTCATTATAAATAGTAGGAGCAACCATATGGCCGCATCTTGCAACTGCTCACGCTGCCGCAGCACCCGCGCTGCGCCCACGCCCATGCTCGCACCTGCACCACGCCCGCTCGCCGCACCGCCCCCAGCCCCGTCAACCACATTGCGCAGCCACCTGCGTGCCTATGCCGACCACTTCACCCTCATGCCATGCAGCGGCGGCGCAATCATACCCCTGCAACGGCATCATAGCCAAGGTCGCTATGGTTGTCACGGCGGCGTAGTCACCATTCCCGACGACGGCTACTACATGCTGCTGTGGGAGCTAGACATTAACCACGTGAAATCAGCCATGCAACTGCAACTGGGCATCAACGACACCGGCAGCATGCTGTGTGATGAACTTAAACCCGGCTACGACAGCGGCCAGCAGGTGACCTGGTTGAGCCGCAGCGACAAACTTAGCCTGCAAGTGCTGGGCAACGAGCACGGCGAACTGCATGGCAAACATGCACAATTGACCATAATACGCTTGGGCTAACCCGGCGAACATATTCGCACATTCACTTTCATAACAGGAAGATTTAAATTTTGCAAGTGCCCTAAAAAAGCACTTGCTTTTATTTTTGCGCAACAAAAAACCAGCAGCGGGTTGCTGCTGGTGAGGTGATTATGCTTGGTCTTCTGCTTGTTGAAATAGTCTTTCGAGTTCAGCCTTCACTTGTTCTTCAGTATCGAACCCTTTTGCTTGCGCAAACAGCTCGTACACCTTCAACTTACCAGCCAATTTTTCGATAATTTCGCCTGATGTTGCCATAACTTTTGCTCCTTTCGCAAGTGTTATTTATATTGTACCACACTTCGCGACAAAAATCAAGCGAAAGTTGTTGGGCGATGCTGTATATTCTCCTTATTTTTTGCGGAGTTTATCCATCAATTTCGGTTTTTTCACCGGCAGCCAAAAATGCCTCGTCTGGCCTAGTGCCCAGTCGTGTTCATTGTCGAAATGCAGGCGAATTTTTTCATTCCAAGGGTAGCCGATTACTTGAGCATCATCGTAAAAATCACACTCTTCCATGATGTCGCTTTGAAAATCTGCCCAAAGCGAGGAGGGTATGTGCAACGTGGTTAATTCATCCGCATCAAAGGCCGAAAAATCATGCGCTGGTGTTTTTTTCACGCACACCAAGCAGCGGGTATGGAAACCTTCACAGCTGCGGTCGCACACCGCACAAGCTTTTTTGCCTGGTGCGTAGTTGCAGTCGAGCAAGCAAACCCAAATTTGCTGCGGCTCGGGCTGTGTTGCAGCTAGCTTGCTCATTTGACCGCTTTCGGTCAGTTCTGCGATAAATTTTGAGATGTCGCCGCCGTCCAGTTTCACATGCCGCATGAAACCAATTGCTTCAAACGCAGGCTTTTCGATGATGTGAATGGTGAAGTCACGCAGGGTGAATTCTTGGATAGAGTTCATGAGCGTTCTCCTTTGTTGAATAATAACTAAAATTATACTCCCACCCCACCCCCCCCCCCCACCCTTCCCTTC
>WQWM01000023.1 GCA_009785335.1 Oscillospiraceae bacterium | reverse complement strand
TAGTCGAAAAAGCAAGCCCCTAGGCTCCTTCCTCGGGAAGGAGCTCCCCGAGTCGCGAGGGGTGAGGAAGGTTCGCGGAGCGAGGATTTCGCTGTCGTTATCCTCACAACCCCAATTCCCCTCATCGGGGTCCCCCGCAAATGCTTGCATCTGTGGGGTGGGTCATTGGGGGAGGAAAGCGCGTCGTAGACGTGCAGGTGGGGGTTGCGCAAAGCAACCAAAAAACTTTTTAGTCGCTTCGCTGTGTCTTATGATAGTCTCTACGCGTAAGCTCGCGCTTCGCGGGGAATTTTTAAGGCGTGACTTTTGGACGCCTTAGTGTTCACAAAGTAGAGGGGGCGTTACGCACAGCAAAAAACTTCCAAAAACGCGTAAGGGCGGATATAACATCCGCCCGCACCGTTATCAAATTTACTTGTTGTCGCTCCAGCTCATTTTTTTGCGCAGCTCTTCGCCAACCACTTCCACGTTCAGTTCGCTTTCGGCTTTGCGGCGTGCAGCGAAGGTTGGGCGATTGTCGGCGTTTTCTTTCAGCCAAGCTTTCGCAAATGTGCCGTCTTGAATTTCAGCCAAAACTTTGCGCATTTCTTTCTTCGTTTCGTCGGTGATGATGCGATCGCCGATTTGGTAGTCACCATACTCCGCCGTGTCGCTGATGGAATAGCGCATGAACGACAGGCCGCCCTTCACCACAAGATCAATGATCAGCTTCATCTCGTGCACGCATTCAAAGTAGGCACTTTCGGGCTGGTAACCAGCTTCTACGAGGGTGTCAAACCCAGCTTTCATCAGCGCAGTCACACCGCCGCACAGCACGGCTTGCTCGCCAAACAGGTCGGTTTCGGTTTCTTCTTTGAAGGTCGTTTCCAAAATACCGCCGCGACCGCCACCCACGCCCGAAGCATACGCAAGAGCGATGTCTTTGGCGTTGCCGGTGGCATCGTTTTGCACGGCGATCAAGCAGGGCACGCCCTTGCCTTCTTCATATTGATAGCGCACGGTGTGGCCGGGGCCCTTGGGCGCAATCATGATGACGTTTACATCCGCAGGCGGCACAATTTGGCCAAAGTGAATATTAAAGCCATGGGCAAAGCACAGTGTCATGCCGGCCGTCAGGTGCGGTTGCACGGTGGACTCATAAATGCCCTTCATTTTTTCGTCGTTCACCAGCAGCATCACCACATCGGCTTGTTGCACAGCATCTTCAGTGTTCAACACGGTGAAGCCGTCTGCCTTCGCCGTTTCCGCGCTTTTCGAGCCTGCATATAGCCCGATGATGACATTCACGCCGCTGTCGCGCAGGTTTTGTGCATGCGCATGCCCTTGCGAGCCATAGCCCACAATCGCCACGGTTTTGCCCGCAAGCAGTTCCATGTTACAGTCTTTGTCGTAGTACATTTTTGCCATGATAATTCTCCCTTGTTATGTTTTTATCATACTGTAGGGGCGGCGATTACGCCGCCCGGGGTAAAATAAACAATGATATTTTTAGGTTTCGGGTGGCGTAATCGCCACCCCTACAGGTTGCAAATATTAGCATTCCACGCTAGCCATCAATACCACGCTTCTCACGTCATACAACTTGCGCAGTTGGCGCACCAATTGCACTTGCACATCGCCATCGCCGTGCGAGCAAATCGTCATACGCGACACTTCAGGATTTTCGGTTTCGTTCACAAACAGGCTGTCGATGTTATACCCGCGCCGCGCATAAAGCCCGGTGATGCGGTTCAGCACGCCATAGCGGTTCGAAACCAGCAGTTCAACAGTGAATTTTTCCATGAGATTGACCTTTCTGTCTCTCGTGTAGGGGCGGCAATCTGCCGCCCGTTCCTCTTAATGGCGTGCGGAAAACCCACGGGCGGCTATTAGCCGTCCCTACACGCGGGCTGTGCTATCTTTTCGTAATAATATCCGCCACCGTTTTGCCCGGGGGAATCATCGGCAGCACTTCTTCGTCAATGTCAATGCGGCAGTCAATCACCACAGGGCCATCAGGCAAGTTTGCCAGAATCTCCTGCAGCTGCGGCAAGGTTTCAGCCAAATAACCCTCTGCACCAAAGGCTTTCGCCAGCGCGGGGAAGTCCGTTTTGCGCTGTAAGGTGGTTTGCGAATATCGCTTGTCATAAAATCTGGTTTGCCATTGCCGCACCATGCCCAGCACGCCATTGTTCAGAATCAAAATCACCAGCGGCAGGTTTTGGCTCACCGCAGTGGCAAGCTCGTTGAGATTCATGCCAAAGCTGCCATCGCCAGTGAACAGAATCGTGCGTTGCTTGCCCGTGGCCATGCAGCCGCCAATGGCAGCACCCATGCCAAAGCCCATGGTGCCCAGCCCACCGCTGGTCAGCAGTGTGCGCGGTTTGGCCAAGGGGTAATACATGGTTGTCCACATTTGATGCTGACCAACGTCTGTGGCCACCACAGTGCTGTCGTCACAAACGTCACGCACAGCGGCGAACACCTGCTGCGGGGTCAACTGCCCGGTTTGCACAATTTCGCCATCCAGCTTCATCTGTGCCACGCGAGCGAGCCATTGCTCGTTCTTTTGCTCGGGTAACACCGAAAGCAACGCAGTCAACACGGCTTTCACATCGCCGTGCAGCTGCAAATGCGGGTTAACGTTTTTGCCAAACTCCGCCATGTCAATGTCAATGTGAATAATCGTGTGTCCCTGGCGATACACCTGCACATTGCCGGTGGCGCGGTCACTAAAGCGCACGCCCAGCGCAATCATCAGGTCGCACTCGGCCTGCGCCATCGAAGACGCATATTTGCCGTGCATACCGCACATGCCCAAGTTCAGCCAATAGTCATTCGGCAACGCAGAAAGCCCCATCATGCTCAGGCCAACCGGCGCGCTCAAACGCTCGCTCAGCTGGCGCAACTCGGCTTCGGCACCGGCAGCAATCACGCCGCCGCCTGCATAAATATACGGCTGCTTGCAGGCTTTAATCGCCTCAAGGGCATCGGTAATATCAAACTTAGGCGCAGGTGTTTTGTCATGCTCGGGCGCAATGCCGTGGTATTCACAGGTGGCCTCCTGAATATTTTTCGGAATATCCACCAGCACAGGCCCGGGGCGCCCACTTTGGGCAATGAGAAACGCCTTGCGCAACGTGCGCTCCAACTGGGTTACGTCACGAATCACAAAATTATGCTTCACAATCGGCTGGGTAACCCCAACGATGTCCACTTCCTGAAAGCTGTCTTTGCCCAGCAACGGCACAGGCACGTTGCCGGTGATGGCCACCAGCGGCACGCTGTCCAGATATGCATTGGCGATGCCCGTGACCAGGTTAGTGGCACCCGGCCCGCTTGTGGCAATGACCACGCCGGTTTTGCCGCTTGCGCGCGCGAAACCGTCAGCAGCATGGGCAGCACCTTGCTCATGCGCGGTGAGCACATGGTCAATGCGGTGGCTGTTTTGATAAAGCGCGTCGTAAATGGGCAAAACCGTGCCGCCGGGATAACCAAACACCGTGGTTACGCCATGCAGACACAGTTGTTCAATCACGATTTGTGCGCCGGTGAGCTGTTTGGGGTTGTCCACAGGAAAACCTCCTTGCTGTGATAGAAAGAAAGCCCCTTGCAAGCTGCAAAGGCTCTTTCAAAAGGGGGGCTTAACTCGCGTTTTGCAGTGCCTCGATAGAGCACAGCGAAGCGACTTTTGCGCGCCTTAGCGTGCATAAAGTAGAGCCCCACCGCAGGCGTGGTTTTTTGCTAGGCAATGTTGAGACGAGGGAAGTGTACGTGGGTACACGACCGAAGCCGAAACGCTACATAGCGGAAAACTGGTGGAAATAACTACATGGGACTTTTGCTTTGCAGTGCCTTGGATAGAACGCAGCGAAGCGACGGAGCCCCACCGCAGGTGGTGGACGATAACGGACTTGAACCGCTGACCCTCCGCACGTCAAGCGGATGCTCTACCAGCTGAGCTAATCGTCCATGCCATAACTTGTATTATACTACATTGCGCAACAAATTGCAAGTGTTTTTTGCAGGAAAAATAAATTTCTTGCGCGTGCCAATAAAATGTTGCAAACACAGGAAGTTTGTGCTATACTGTTGTTGGCGTCGCGCGTCGCGGCGGTTGCTTCACTTTCGCTCCTCGTCAGGGATCCACAAATGCTTGCATTGGTGGAGTTTCAGAAAGGGGGTGAGAGTTGATGAATGTTGATTTTCTTGTGTACTTACTGGTTTTGTTGATTGTGGCTACGCGCTACCTCGATTCCAGCGATACCCGCAGAAAGAAGTAACCGCCCTCGTGCCTGATAAACACGGGCGGTTACTTCACGCATTAATATAACGCGAGGGTGAAGAAGCTAGCCAGTTGCGCGCGACCCGACCCTCGCTTTCATTTTAACACAAATCCCCTGCTTTGTCAAGGGATTTTTTAAGGAAAAGCATGCAACATTACTTCACCAACAACGACAACCTGCCCGACGACCTGCGCAGCTTTGCGTATTATTTCAGCGGGCACACGCTGCGGTTCACATCAAACAGCGGCACGTTTTCGCATGGGCATGTGGATCCCCTCAGCCACCTGCTCATCAACACCATGCCGCCTGTGCAAGGCAGACTGCTCGACCTCGGCTGCGGCTGGGGTGCCATGGGCATTTCGCTGTGTAAAGCCCACAACCTTTACACCACCCTTGCCGATGTCAACCCCCGCGCGCTGCACTGCGCCGAGCTAAACTGCCGCCAAAACGACGTCAATTGCACGATCATTCAAAGCGATTGCTTCGACCAAATCAGCGGCACGTTCGACACGATTGTGCTCAACCCGCCCATCCACGCAGGCAAAGAGGTCATGTGGCGCATGTTCGGCGGCGCGTTCGAGCATCTCAACCCTAGCGGCAAGTTTTACATCGTGGTGCTGGAGAAACATGGCGCAAAGTCTGTCATGCGCAAACTGAGCGAAATCTTCGGCAGCTGCGAGATGCTATATAAAAAGAAAGGCGAGTACGTGCTATGCTGCCAACGCTAGAAACAGAAAGATTGATGTTGCGTCATTGGACGCAAGAAGATTTGCAGGATTTTTACGAGTACGCCAGTGTGCCTGGTGTGGGCGAAATGGCTGGTTGGCCGCACCACACCAGCCTTGAGGTATCGCAGAAAATACTAGATAGTTTCATCGCAGATGATGAAGTGTATGCGCTACAGCTGAAAGAAACAGGCAAAGTCATCGGCTCGCTGGGCATTCATCGCAGAACCATGGATGCAGATTACCCTGCGGAAAACCAGCGTGAAATCGGCTATGTGCTCAGCCGCGATTATTGGGGCCAAGGCCTCATGCCAGAGGCGGCGCACGCGGCGATTGCCTATGCATTTGAGCAACTGCACGTGGACGTGCTGTGGTGCGGGCACTTCACACACAACCCGCAGTCGCAGCGCGTGGTAGAGAAAACCGGCTTTCGCTTTCACCGCGAGGGCACCTACGATGCCAAACTGCTGGGCAAAACCATTGACGAAAAACAATACATCATGACCAAAGAGGACTATAACCGTTGCTACAAAAACCAGCCATAAAAAAAACACCCCATCGTGGTCACGGCGCGAAGTCTGCCATGCGCAAGCTAACGGAGCTATTTGGCGAGTGCGAGGTGCTATATAAAACGAAAGGCGAGTACGTGCTTTGTTGCACACGAGAGGGCTAAATATGTTTTTTCGCAAAAAAAAGCAAGAAATCGGACTGGAACAACCCAATGACTACACCTATAACGACGTGCCTATTGGCAAATGGACATACTTTGGAGAGGGCGTCACGGGTGCCTTGGATAATGGCTACATTGCACGCATTGGGCGGTTTACTTCGATAAACGGCGAAGCACAAATCCACGTAAATCATCAGTCGAACATGATTTTTCAAAGCGACGAGTTAGTGCATGTGTTTAGCGGTGCACAAAAGGTGGCATACAAAGCGAGGATGCTGCAAGACCCCAAGTTGCCCGGCACGCCCAACAAAAGCCACAAGCTAGAAATCGGCGCGGACGTGTGGATTGGCGCAAACAGCTTTATAAATTGCTCGCGGGTGAAGTCCATCGGTCATGGTGCGGTGATTGGCGCGGGTGCTGTTGTGCTGCACGACGTGCCGCCCTATGCCGTGGTGACAGGCGTTCCCGCGAGAGTGCTGCGCTATCGCTATAGTCCCGAACAAATTGAAACCCTGCTGCGCGTGCGCTGGTGGGAATGGGACGATGCAACCATCCGCGAAAACGCTGAGCTATTACTTGAACCGGAGAATTTCTTTGCGAGATATCAACAACATTAACATCAAAAAAATCGCCCCCTTCCTCCTGCTGGGCACCTCATTTATTGCAGCCAGAGAATTCTTTTGCGCATGATCAAATTTCTCAAAAAAAGACTTGACACGATAACGATTATCTAGTTTATACTAGGTATGAGATGAGGAAAGGAACGCCATTGAACATGGAACTACAAACAGTCAGTCAAGTTTCAAAAACACTTGGTCTTTCAGCGCAAATGCTGCGGTATTATGAGCGCAGCGGACTGGTTAAAACCCTGCGCAAGAAGGATTATGCCTACCGTGTCTATGACGAAGAAAACATCAAACGGCTGCAGCAAATCGTCATTCTGCGCAAACTGCAAATCCCTGTCAAGCAAATTGCCATTATTTTAGAAAACCCCGATGCGGCAACAGCAACCGAGATCTTCAACCAGAACCTCGCGGCACTCCAAAGCGAAATCACGGCCTTAGAGACGATTAAATCAGCTCTTGAACTTTTCGTTGCCAAAATTGAGGAACTTGCAGCTGTGCAACTGAACATGAACTTACTGACTGACGAAACCGTAATGGAATTGGCGCAATCACTTTCCTTAACTCAAAAAAATGTTAAGGAGATACCAACCATGAAAAAGCTAAAACAAGCAAGCGAAACGTTAAACCAACTGACCGACCAAGATGTGAGAATTGTTTATCTGCCGCCAGCAACAGTCGCGTCCATTCATTGCATTGGCAACAAGCCTGAGGACCGGACGAGTGATATGATGCGTCAATTTGTTGCAACCATGAAGCTTGCGCGCGTTAAACCAGACTTTCGACACTATGGCTTCAATCATCCCAATGGCACAAATGACGACGACCATGGTTACGAAAATTGGGTCACCATCCCGCACGATATGGACGTGCAGGCACCGTTTGTCAAAAAACACTTTGCAGGCGGGTTATATGCCGCACATACTATTTTTTTCGGTGCATTTGAGGCATGGCATTGGCTATGGCAATGGGTAGAAAACAATGACCGTTTTGATTTAAATTTGGGTGACCCTGAATGCATGGATGGGCTGATTGAGGAACACCTGAACTATTTCAATCAATATAATTTAAAAAATTTTGATTTAGATAAAGATAAGTTTCAAATGGACTTGATGATACCAGTCAAAGAAAGAGAATAGCATCTTTCAAAATTTTAAGAGAGAAACCCACGCTCCCTCCCATGGAGGGAGCTCCCTGCGCCGCGCAGGGTGAGGGTGGTAAAATATGCAAAAACCAGCCATAAAAAAAATCGCCCCCTTCCTCCTACTAGGCACCTCATTGATATGGGGCTTTTCGTTCATCGCGCAGGTTGAGGGCTCGCGCGCCATGGGGCCCATGACCTTCATGGCTGGGCGATTCGTTCTCGCCGCACTGGCGCTTGTGCCGCTGATATTCCTCTTCGAACGCAAGCAAAAGCTCCCCAACGAGCTAAAACTCACCCTGCTCTACGGCTGCATCACCGGCGTGATTGTCTTCATCGCAGGCAACCTGCAACAGGCAGGCATCACCATGACGCAAGAGGCAGGCAAAGCCGCGTTCATCAACGGGCTTTATACCGTACTGGTGCCCATTTTCGGCATTTTCCTCAAGAAAAAACCCACGCTCTTCACCGCACTTGGGGCGGCGTTCGCCATGGCCGGGCTATATCTACTCAGCATGGAGGGCGGCTTTAGCGCAGTTTCGCTGGGCGACGGCCTCATGATGCTGGGCACGATTTTCTGGGCACTCCACATCATGAGCATCAGCGCATTTTCGCCCAAGGTGCAGCCGCTGCGCCTCACGTTCGTGCAATTCGCCGTCACAGGGCTGCTGAGTACCGCGGGCATGTTCCTGTTCGAGCAACCCGAGGTCGCGCAATTCAGCGCAGGCCTGTGGCCGCTGCTTTACGGCGGGTTAATTGCCTCTGCCACGGCCTACACCCTGCAAATGCTCTTTCAGCGCCATGTTGATGCCCCCAAAGCGGCCATCATCTACTCCATGGAGTCGCTGTGGGCAGCCATCGGCGGGTTCCTGTTGCTCGGCGAGGTCATGCAGCCGCGCGGCTACCTCGGCGGCGCACTGATGATCTGCGCGGTTATTTTGTCGCAGATGAAACCGAAAAACCACTTTTTTGAAAAAAAGTGGAGCAAAAAACGTTAGCCGCCCCTGCGGGGAGCAGTCGCTTCGCGGCAATTTCTTCACGAAAGTGCAAGAGGAAAGCCCCATTCCCCTCCGTGGAGGGGTGCCGTCGCAACGGCGGGGTGGTCTTCGCGGTGGCCTCTTAATGATAAGTCGCAAAAGCAAGCCCCCGCTCCTCTCCTCTGGAGGGAGCTCCCGACCTCGGGTCGGGTGAGGGAGGCTCACGGAGCGATAATTCCGCTGTCACTTTCACCAGCCTGTAGGGGCGCGCTTTGCTCGTCCGCAGGTTCGCGTGCAGGTGGGGGTTGCATAAAAAACAGTCGCTTCGCGGTGGACTATTTATAACAAGTCGCAAAAGCAAGCCCCCGCTCCTCTCCTCTGGAGGGAGCTCCCGACCTCGGGTCGGGTGAGGGAGGCTCGCGGAGCGTTAATTCCGCGGTCACTTTCACCTGCAGGTAGGGGCCGCAATCACACAAAAACACGGACGGAAATTAATCCGTCCGTTTCGTTTATTCTTCCAGCTTCAGCACCGCCATGAATGCTTCCTGCGGCACCTCAACGCTACCGAACTGGCGCATGCGCTTCTTGCCCTCTTTCTGCTTTTCAAGCAGCTTTTTCTTGCGAGTGATGTCACCGCCGTAGCATTTCGCGAGCACGTCTTTGCGCATGGCACGAATGGTTTCACGCGCAATCACCTTTGCGCCAACCGCAACTTGTACGGGTATCTCAAACATCTGCCGCGGAATGTGATCTTTGAGTTTTTCGGCGATTTTGCGTGCGCGCGCCGGCGCTTTGTCCGCATGCACAATGAACGAAAGCGCGTCAATCACGTCACCGTTCAGCAGCACATCCAGTTTTTGCAGCTTGCTTTGGCGATATTCCAACATTTCATAGTCAAACGACGCATAGCCGCGCGTGCGGCTTTTCAGGCAATCAAAAAAATCATAGATAATCTCATTCAGCGGCAGTTCATAGTGAATGTCCACGCGTTCGGGGGTCACGTAAGTCATGTCGCGGAATATCCCGCGGCGCTCCTGGCACAAGTCCATAATCGCACCCACATACTCTGTTGGTGCATAAACATGTGCGCTGGTGAAAGGCTCTTCACTGGCCGCAATTTTCATTGGGTCAGGGTAATGCGTGGGATTGTCAATTTGCAGCGTGGTGCCATCTGTGAGCTTAAAGTGATAGATAACGCTAGGCACGGTGGTAACCAAGTCAAGATTATACTCCCGCTCAAGGCGCTCCTGCACAATTTCCAAGTGCAGCAGGCCCAAAAAACCGCAGCGAAAACCAAAGCCAAGTGCGCTGGATGTTTCAGGCTCATAATGCAGCGCGGCATCATTCAACTGCAATTTTTCGAGAGATTCCCGCAATGTTTCATACTCCGCACCATCGGCAGGATATACCCCGCAGTAGACCATCGGCTGTGCCTTGCGATAACCCGGCAGCGGCTCGGCAGCAGGGCTTTCGGGCTTGGTGATGGTGTCACCCACGTTGGCATCTTTCACCGTCTTAATCGACGCGGTGATGTAACCCACTTCGCCCGCGCAAAGCACATCGCAGGGCTCCATTTTGGTCGCACGCATGCGGCCAACTTCCACCACGGTATATTCCGCGCCGGAGTTCATCAGCTTCATGGCTTCACCGGCACGCAACGTGCCTTCCATCACCCGCACATACACAATCACGCCTTTGTACTGATCATACATGCTGTCGAAAATCAGCGCACGCAGCGGCGCATTATCATCGCCGGTGGGCGGCGGAATCTCCCGCACAACAGCCTCAAGAACTTGTTCAATGTTGAGCCCCGTTTTTGCGCTCACGCGCGGTGCGTTGCTGCAGTCCAGACCAATCACATCTTCCACTTGTGCAGCCACACGGTCAGGGTCAGCGGCAGGCAGGTCAATCTTATTGATCACGGGAATCAGCTCTAGGTCATGGTCAAGCGCAAGATAGGTGTTCGCCAAGGTTTGCGCTTCAATGCCTTGGCTGGCATCAACAATTAACAATGCACCCTCACACGCCGCAAGCGACCGCGAAACCTCGTAGTTAAAGTCCACGTGGCCGGGGGTGTCTATCAAATTGAGTTCGTAGGTTTCGCCATCCTGCGCCGTGTAATACAGCGTGACCGCGTGCGCCTTGATGGTGATGCCGCGTTCGCGCTCAAGGTCCATGTTGTCCAAGATTTGCGCGCTCATGTCACGCGTGGCCACGGTTTGGGTTTTCTCCAGCAGGCGATCAGCCAGGGTAGACTTACCGTGGTCGATGTGCGCGATGATGCTGAAGTTGCGAATGCGGTGCTTGGGGGTGTTAGGCATGGGTTAACTCCGTTCAAAAAACACTTGACAATTTCTTCACTTCGTGCTATACTATAACCAAGGATAGCGTTGCCGTATAGACGGTAACCTCCGAACCTTAAGGCTTAATCAAAAAGATTAACCGCTCAGTTTGTTGGCTGGGGCGGTTAATCTTTTGATGTGTTGCTGCGATAACGATCAATTAAGTACAAAATGACAATCAACGCAACTAAATATTCCATACACATCACCTCCTTCCGGGGTCCCCACAAATGCTTGCATTTATGGGGTGGATCGGAGGTTGGACTTACCGCCTACCGCTAGGCAACGCCACCAATTTTATTATACCAGACAAACATGCGCTTGTCAATAGCGATCAAGGAAGAGCATAGAGCATCCATACAAAAAACACTTGACATTTTCTCCGCCACATGCTATACTATAAGCAAGGATAGCGTTGCCGTATAGACGGTAACCTCCGAACCATTGAAGTTAATCAAAAAGATCAACTGCCCAAGATTGGATGTCGGGGGCGGTTAATCTTTTGATGTGTTGCTGCGATAACGATCAATTAAGTACAAAATGACAATCAGCGCAACTAAATATTCCATACACACCACCTCCTCACGGAGGTTGGATTTACCGCCTACCGCTAGGCAACGCCACCACGTTAATTATACCAGACAAACATGTTTTTGTCAACAAAACACTTGACAAATTCTTCACGTCATGCTATACTATAAACAAGGATAGCATTGCCGTATAGACGGTAGCCCCCTTAGAAGCTAAATAAGATTAGCCGCCCAAGTTTTCGAGGCTCGGGGCGGCTATTTCTTTGATGAATAATCACGATGTCCCTTGATTAAGTACAAGATAACAATTAACGCAATCAAATATTCCATCGTATCCCCCCTTTCGGGGGCAGGATTTACCGCCTACCGTGATAGACAACGCTACCATCATTTATTATAACAGAAGGGCTTGGCTGTGTCAAGAATTTTGTTCGCTTGCTTGCGTGTTGGTGCTGCGCATTTGCTGCCGTTTCCCTCTTTACTTCGGATCGCAGGTTGCTCGTCCGTCTTGTTCATCCCACCCGCGTCAGCATGTAGGGGCGGCAATTTTGCCGCCCGAAAGTCTTATGGCACACAATGAGAAAACTATCCAACCAACAACCACAAAAAATTCACAGCCTTTCTTCAAAAAAGCCTTGCATTTCCCGCGCGCATTCGTTATAATAGAAAAGAACAAAATTTAATCACCCAGGAGGAACAATCACCATGGCAAAAACCAAAGTAAAAGTTGGCATCATCGGCTGCGGCGGCATCGCCCACGGCAAACACATGCGCTTCCTTTCGCAAATTGACGAAGTCGAAATGGTCGCCTTTTGCGACATCGTGGAAGAAAAAGCCGAAAAAGCCTGCGATGCCTTCGGCACCATCGACGCTACATTCTGCACCGACTACAAAGAACTGCTCAAAAACCCTGATATCGTTGCCGTTTACGTGCTCACCCCCAACTGGAACCACGCCGAAATCTCCATTGCTGCCATGGAAGCCGGCAAGCACGTGATGTGCGAAAAACCCATGGCCAAAACCTACGCCGAAGCCAAAGCCATGCTTGATTGCAGCAAGCGCACCGGCATGAAACTCACCATCGGCTATCAACAACGCTGGCGTCCCGACAGCCTGTATCTGAAAGAAGTGTGCGACAACGGCGATCTGGGCGATATCTACTATGCCCGTGCCGTGGCACTGCGTCGTCGTGCCGTGCCCACTTGGGGTGTTTTCTTGGATGAAGAAAAACAAGGCGGCGGTCCGCTCATCGACATCGGCACACACGCCCTCGACCTCACCCTGTGGATGATGGATAACTACAAACCCAAAATGGTCGTCGGCACGCAATATCGCAAACTGGCCGACCAAACCCGCACCGCCAACGCTTGGGGAGACTGGGATCCCTCCATCTTCACCACCGAAGACAGCGCCTTCGGCTTCATCGTCATGGAAAACGGTGCCACCATCGTGCTCGAGAGCAGCTGGGCGATTAACATCGCCGATGCGAAAGAAGCCGTGTGCCTGCTCGCAGGTGACAAAGCCGGCGCCGACATGCTGCGCGGCGAAAACAAGCTGCGCATCAACAGCGTGAAAAACGGCCGCCAAACCGTTGAGGAACCCAGTTTTGCCGCAGGCGGCGTTGCCTTCTTTGATGGCGCAGGCAACGATCCCAGCGATCTAGAAGCCCGTGCGTTCATCAACGCCATCATCAACGACAAAGAGCCCCCCACCCGTGCCGACCAAGCCATCGTGGTCACACAAATCCTCGAGGCTATTTACGAAAGCTCGAAGACTGGGCAACCCGTTTATCTGTAATATCGCAACCTGTAGGGGCGGCGATTACGCCGCCCGGGGTTGAAATTTTGACGGTTTCGGGCGGCATGATTGCCGCCCCTACAGTCACATCAAAAGGAAACTTTCATGAAACTTTCCATCCAGCTTTACTCCCTGCGTGACATGATCAGCACAGCTGACGACCTGCTTGCCCTGTTCCCCAAGCTCAAAGCCATGGGCTTCGATGGCGTGGAGTTCGCAGGCTACTATGACCTGTCCGCAGACGTCATTCGCACCGCACTTGACAACGCAGGCCTTGTGGCCACCGGCTGCCATGTGCCGCTTGAGCACTACGCGCCCGAAAACCTGCAAGCCACCATCGACTTCCACAAGCAGCTGGGGCTATCGACCATCGGCATTGGCGGTGCGCCGCACAGCGACCCCGAGGACTGCGCCGAAACCTGCGCAATTCTCTCGCAAGCCTATGCCGAAGCACAAAAGCAAGGCATCACAATCTACTACCACAACCACGCCAGCGAGTTCATGCCCTTTGACGACGGCACCCTGCCTATGGACATGCTCAAACAGGCCTGCGCGCTAGAAGTTGACACCTACTGGCTGCACATCGCCGACGTGGATATTTACAGCTTTCTCATGGAAAACGCCGCTCGAGTGTGCCATGTTCACATCAAAGACGGCGAAGGTGCAACCCCCACCGCACTCGGCGAAGGTGACTGCGACTTGCACGCCGTGGTGCGCGCAGCAAAAACACTCAACCTCGAATGGCTCATCCTTGAGGACGAAACCCGCCACCAAGGCCTAGATAGCGTGGCCAAGGGCATGCTATGGCTAAAGGAGAATGTGTGATGCCAGAATTAAGCAGGTTTAACGGAATATCCATCATGATGTATTACGAAGATGGCGGTCAACATCACAAACCACACGTGCACGTGAATTATGCAGAACATCGCGCTTCTGTTAGCCTTAACGGTGACCTTCTTGAGGGCTCGCTGCCGCTCAAACAACTGCACATGGTGGAAGCTTGGGCTGCGCTACGTGAGGACGAATTGCACAAAGCTTGGGTTCGCGCAGTGCGTAACGAAAATCCCGGAAAAATTGAGCCATTGAGGTAATTGCATGTACATCATTGACGGCATCGCATACGCAGGCGACCCAATATTGCCCCCCGAATCACCCCGCCTGTGCGGTGTTCGGGCCATGAAAAATCATCTGTTGTGGACACGCTTCGACAACGGTCAGCAACGCATTTTTGACTGCAAGCCACTGCTGCGTGACGGCACAGTATTCGAGCCGCTTAAGGACCCCGACGTGTTCCGAGATGTTTACATCGACTTTTTCGCTCCCACATGGCTAGACGGCACCGTAGACATCGCCCCCGATACAATTTATGAAACGGGAACTAATCCCGAGGAGGAAAATATCTTATGAAACTCGGCGTATTCACCTGCCTGCTCAGCAACTTGCCGCTGGCGCAGGCCTTAGATTACTTCAAATCCCTCGGCATCGAGATGATTGAACTCGGTTGTGGCGCCTACCCCGGCAACGCCCACGCCAACCCCAAAGAGCTGCTTAGCGACCCCGCAAAACTAGCCGCCTTCAAGCAACTTATCGCAGACAGCGGGCTTGAAATCAGCGCGCTCAGCTGCCACGCTAACCCGCTGCATCCAAACAAAGAAATCGCCGCAGCCTTTGATGCCGACATGCGCGACACCGTGCTGCTGGCCGAGGCACTGGGCGTGCGCAACATCAACACATTCAGCGGCTGTCCCGGCGATCACGACGGCGCAAAGTATCCCAACTGGGTCACTTGCCCATGGCCAAACGACTTCGGCGAGATCCTCGACTGGCAGTGGAATGAAAAACTCATCCCCTACTGGAAAGAATTCGCAGCCTTCGCCAAACGCCACAACGTAGACAAAATCGGCTTAGAGCTACATCCCGGCTTCATGGTCTACAACACCGAAACGCTGCTGCGTTTGCGCGCAGCTGTTGGCCCCGAAATCGGCGCGAACTTCGACCCCAGCCATCTCATCTGGCAAGGCATGGACCCCATCGCCTGCATTCGTGCCATGGGCGATGCCATCTTCCACGTGCATGCCAAAGACACCAAGATCGACGCCTACAACACTGCCGTCAACGGCGTGCTGGACAACAAACCCTATGGCGACGAACTGCACCGCAGCTGGATTTTCCGTTCGGTGGGCTACGGCAACGACGCGAATTACTGGAAGGATATCGTCAGCAACCTGCGCATGGTGGGCTATGATTATGCCATGTCCATCGAGCACGAAGACAGCCTGATGAGCCAAAACGAGGGCCTCAGCAAAGCGGTTGCCCTGCTCAAAGACGTCATGATCACCGAAGCCACCGGCGACATGTGGTGGGTGTGATGACAAGGTGTCGCTGCGCGTTTTTATCGCTCCGCGAACCTTCCTCACCCGCTGCGTATCCACCCCACAAATGCAAGCATTTCCGGGGGCCCCGAGCGGGAGCTCCTTCCCGAGGAAGGAGCCTTGGGGCTTGTTGCCGAAAGGTGGTACAAATTGGTTGAACGCGGCAATGTGCATCTGCTTGGGCCAGCTCGCGAATTGCGCAAGCATGCCACCAAGCAAGAAAATCACTTGTGGTACGATTTTTTGAAAAAACGCCCCGAGCAATGGTACCGGCAGCGCGTAATAGGCAACTTTATTGTTGATTTTTATTGCCCAAGCGCAAAATTTGTGGTTGAGCTAGACGGCATGCACCACAGCCTGCCTCAACAACAGTCTTATGACGAAGAACGCGACGCCTATTTATCAGCCTTAGGCTTGCAAATCCTGCGTTACCAAAACCACGAAATTGACCACGACTTTTTTCGCGTATGCGAGCAAATCGCGTCAATCTCAATCTCGCGGCAACAATCCCCTAGGCTCCTTCCTCGGGAAGGAGCTCCCGCTCGGGGCCCCCGGAAATGCTTGCATTTGTGGGGTGGATACGCAGCGGGTGAGGAAGGTTCGCGGAGCGATTAAAATCCGCCCCTCTCGGCTACAAGCCCCTAGGCTCCTTCCTCGGGAAGGAGCTGTCGCCTCGGGCGACTGAGGAAGGTTCGCGGAGCGATAAAACTCGCGTCTTAGCACCTTCGCCGCGTCAACCCACAACCTGTAGGGGCGGCAATCTTGCCGCCCGGGTTGTAAAAACGAGGAAGGTTCGCGGAGCGACTAAATCCCCCGCACAAAGCGCCAAGCCCAAGCGCACATACTAGAGTAGGGCACAGCGAAGCGACTAAAAAGTTTTTTGGGCACCTTTTTTTCAAAAAAGGTGCAAAAAGGAGAATGAAATGCAACAACAATTCGGCGTAGGTGTCATCGGCTTTGGCGGCATGGGCTCGTGGCACGCAAGAACCGTGGCCCTGCATCTACCGGAGTGCTACAACCTCATCGGCAGCTTTGACATCTGCCCAGACCGTCAAGAAGCCGCCGACGACACCGGCATCATCGCCTTCGAAAGCCGCGAAGCTTTGCTTAGCTGCGCAGACATCGACCTCGTCGTCGTCGCCACACCAAACGACGTGCACAAAGAAATCTGCATTGATGCCCTCAACCATGGCAAACACGTGATCTGCGAAAAACCCGTCACCCTCAGTCTGGCCGACTACGTAGACATCCAAGCCGTGGCCGAGGCAAATGGGCTGCTGTTCACCGTGCACCAAAACCGCCGCTGGGACCCCGACTACCTCGCCATCAAAGAGCTGCTTGACTGCAACAAAATGGGCCCGTGCTACAACATCGAATCCCGCGTACACGGCAGCCGTGGTATTCCCGGCGACTGGCGCAACATGAAGCAACACGGCGGCGGCATGGTCTACGACTGGGGCATCCACCTGCTAGATCAAATGCTGGTGATGATGGGCGATCGCCGCTGTCTAAGCGTATACGCCCAGTTATACTACGTCACCAACGAAGAGTGCGACGATGGCTTCCGCGTCATCTGCAAATTTGAAGGCGGCACCGACTTTTTGGTCGAAATCGCCACCAACAATTTCGTCTGCCTCCCCATGTGGTACGTCAACAGCGAAAACGGCACCGCGGTTATCCACGACTGGCAGATGAACGGCGAAGTGGTCATCGTGCAAGACTGGGAAAAGCACGACGCACAACCCATCCAAGCTGGCATGGGCATCACCAAAACCATGGCACCGCGCACGCCCGAAACCATCAAAAGCCACCCCCTGCCCGAATACACGCAGGACTGGGAGGCCTACTACGCCAATATTTATGACGTCCTCGCCAACGGCGCACAACCCATCGTCACACATGCCCAACAACGCCGCCTGCTGCGCCTAGTCGAACTGATTTTCGAATCCGCCGAGAAAAACGCGCTGCTCACTTGGGAGTAATGCGAAGATGCGATGCTACTTTTTTGAAAAAAAGTAGCGCAAAAAACTTTAGCCGCTTCGCGCTGGATTTTTATAGATTGTGTAGGTGTTGCCAAAGGCTCCACCGCTTGCGGGGGAGCTGGCACGCGTAGCGTGACTGAGGGGGCGTTACATCGCACCAAAAAACTTTAGCCGCTTCGCGCTGGATTTTGATATATTGTGCAGATATTGCCAAAGGCTCCACCGCTTGCGGGGGAGCTGGCACGCGTAGCGTGACTGAGGGGGCGTTACATCGCACCAAAAAACTTTAGCCGCTTCGCAGTGGACTATTTACGTAAGCCGAAGAAACAAGCCCCTATCCCCCTCTGATAGAGGGGGATGTCCCGCAGGCGTGGGGTGGTGGGTGCAGAGCACAAAAACTTAGGAGATTCCATGAAAATTCTCATTCTCAACGGCCCAAACTTGAACATGCTGGGGCTGCGCGAGCCCGATATCTACGGCTCACAAACGTATGACGACCTGGTCGCATTCGTGCAGCAAAGCGCACAAGAGCTCAACCTGCAAGTTGACGTGCGCCAAAGCAACCACGAAGGCGAACTGGTCACATGGATTCAACAAGCACGCGGCACAGCAGATGCCATTGTCATCAACCCCGCGGCCTACACCCACACCAGCGTGGCCATTTTAGACGCCCTGCTTGCGGTCAATCTGCCCGCCGTGGAGGTTCATCTCAGCAACGTGCACGCACGTGAGGAATTTCGCCGCGTGTCTTACTGCGCCATGGCTTGCAAACAAGTCGTCGCCGGGCAAGGCATTCAGGGCTACCGCGCTGCGATGGAATATCTACTCACCAATCAATAACACAAAAACCCACCTGCTGTTCTTTCGCGAGGTGGGTTTTTACTATTTTTATAATCTCCATCGCGAAGCGGCTAAAGTTTTTTTGCTTACTTTTTTTTCAAAAAAAGTAAGTGGCGCGCATCACCAGCCAAATAAAAACTCCCACAAATCAATAACGGATACTCCGCAGTCTGCAGTGCCGTTTCAAGCGATGCCGCAGGCTGCACATCGTTGTAGCCCAGCGCACGCGCCTGCGCAGCCAACTCTTCTGCTGAAATAGCACGTGGGTTATCCGGCTGCACACAAATCAACCGCCCAATGTGCGGCCGCAAAATGCGCAGATACGCCGCCACATCTTTGTCAGCCATCATGCCGCAAATGGCGTGTATTCTCTGCCTAGGCAGGTGCTGCGCCAATGCATTGGCCAGTGCCGTGGCGCAATCCGGGTTGTGCCCGCCGTCGAGAATCACCAGCGGTTCAGCCGATACTATCTCCATGCGTGCGGGAATTTTCGCACGCGAAATGCCAACTTGAATCGCATTGTCTGGCAAACCCAACACACGAGCGGTCGTCAGAGCAGTCAGCGCATTGCGGCACATGTGCTCACCAAGCAGCGGCACGTGCACAGGCAAACCCGCCAGCACAGCATGGCTGCCGGTGATGCCGCTCGACACAATTTCGCAGTCATCCATGCGTGCTTCGGTCAGTGCGCAACCACGCTCTTGAGCAATCTTGCGAATGACCACAAGGGCTTCTTCGCCTTGCTCACAAGTGGTCACCACAGGGCTCGTGGGCTTGATAATTCCACACTTTTCACCCGCAATCAGCGTCAGCGTGTTGCCTAGCACATCCATGTGGTCATAGGCAATTTTAGTGATCACACTCACCCACGGCGGGGGAATCACATTCGTGGCGTCCAGCCGTCCGCCCAAGCCAACCTCCAGCACCACCACATCGCATTGTTGCTCGGCAAACCAAGCAAACGCAAGCGCGGTGATAAACTCAAACTCGGTGATCTCATCATCCATCGTTTCAGCCAGCGATTTACAGTGCGCAGTCAGCCGCACCAAATCATCCTGGGGAATATATTGTTCCGCACCCCCTTTTAAGGAGGGGGCCAACACCTGCATTCTTTCGCGAAAATCAATCACATACGGCGAGGTGTATAGCCCCGTTTTCATGCCCGCTGCACGGCAAATTTCCGCCAGCATCGTGCAGGTGCTGCCCTTGCCGTTTGTGCCCGCCACGTGAATAAACCGCAATTTTTCCTGCGGATTACCCAGCAGTTCGCACAACGCAAGCACCCGCCCAAGCCCCGGCTTAATGCCGAAACGCATGAGCGAGTGAATATACTCTAATGCTTGATCATAGGTCATGTGATTTGCAAATTTCCTAATGAGTTGAATAGAACACAGCGAAGCGTCGTCGCCGCACCGCAGGTGCTATCTGGCAGGACCAGTCACAGGTGCGGGAAAATCCACACCGTGCGTTTCAATGGTGATGCTTTGAATGGTTTGCGGGTTAATGGGGCGGTCACCAGGCTGAGTGGGTGTGCCCGCAATGCGGTTCACCACATCCATGCCGCTCACCACTTGACCAAACGCGGTGTGCACACCGTTGAGCCAAGGGGCATCGCCATGCATGATGAAGAACTGGCTGCCGCCGGTGTTGGGGCCTGCATGCGCCATGGAAAGCACGCCGGGGGTGTGCGGCACATTGTTTGCGGTTTCACACGCAATGGTGTAGCCAGGACCACCGATGCCCAAGCCTTGCGGGCAGCCACCTTGAATCATAAAGCCGGGAATAATGCGGTGGAAACCCACGCCATTGTAAAACCCTTGTTGGGCAAGCGTGATAAAATTGTTCACGGTGTTGGGTGTCGTTTCGGGGAAAAGTTCAACGATAATTTGGCCGCCATCGGCCATGGTGATGGTTGCAACCGGGTTAGTCATGTTTTCGGGCATTGTCCAAGTCTCCTCTGTCATTGGGGTTGTTGTCGCTAGATTTTGCTCAATGTCAGCACCGGGCGAAGTCCAGTTTTCTTCTTCGTTGTTGCCATTGCCGTTGCCGCATGCCGCCAATGGTGCAAGTGCCAGCATGCAAACCAAGATAATAATGCCTATGCGCAATTTCACGGGGGAATACCTCCATATCAATGATAGATACCATTATACACCATTTTTGCAAAAAAGTCAAGCCAATGCATATTTTTTCGCAAAACATGCAGCAGCAGTCACGCAACGCGTAAATCCCCTCTTGACAATCCCTTATTTTCATGTTATAATAAAGTTGTCAAGAGGGCTTAGCGCTGTGGCGCGGCAGCTCCTCCGAATGGATTTACTAACCGCTACCTTTGGCTGGGGAGGCGGTTAGTCTTTTTTGTTGCGTTTGTTTTGTTCGGTCATCAAAAACAAAATAATTGCCATGATAACTAAGTATTCCATACGCTCACCCCCTTCCGCTGAAAAATCAACGTTCAGAGGAAACTAACCGCGCCGCAGCGCGCAGCACCAAACCCATTTTAGCACATACTTGCGTTTTTGTCAACAAAATATTCCAAAATACTTGGCAAGAAAAATTCCCCCTTGACATTCCCTTAAATTCGTGGTATGATAAGGGTGTCAAGAGGGCTTAGCGCTGTGGCGCAGCAGCTCCTCTTATGTAAGTTTAACTAACCGCAACCATTAGCAGTGTGGGCGGTTAGTTCTTTTTATCGGTTTTTTTCAACTCAGCAAGCATGTACAAAATCAGCACTAGCATCACCAAATATTCCATAAACCTCACCTCCTCCCGCTGACAAAATATCAACGTTCAGAGGAAACTAACCACGCCTCAGCGCACAGCACCAAACTCATTTTAGCACAAATTTACGTATATGTCAACAAACATTTCCCAAAAACTTGTTTTTGCACTCATCTGGAAAATATCAGCAGCAAAGCGGCAAAAAACGCTTGCAATTTCTCACACAATGCGATATAATAAAAGATGAATGATGTATAACACCAACGAGGGAGAATACCATGGAACCACTTGAACTATCGCTGCAATACACTGGCGCGGCCACGCCCGCCGAGCACGAGCTGCAGCAACTCACCGCACACGCACAAGCCGCCCATCAGTCATTGGAAGACGGCACTGGCCGCGGCGCAGGCATGCGCGGCTGGCTGCGTTTTCCGTCGCAATATTTGCAACATGAAGAGTTCGCCCGTGTGCAAAGCACCGCCGCACACATCACACAAAACGCCGACGTACTGTTGGTCATCGGCATTGGTGGCAGCTATCTCGGCGCGCGCGCAGTCATCGAAGCCTGCACCAGCCGCTATTACAACGAAACACGCAAGGGCACGCCCGCCATCTACTTCACGGGCTGCACACTCAGCGAAGCAGACTTCGCCGACCTCGAGCAGCTCATCGCCGGGCGTGATTTCTATATCAACGTCATCTCCAAATCCGGCCAAACCCTAGAGTGCGCAGTGGCGTTTCGGCATTTCCGTCGCCTGCTCAGCGAAAAATGGCAAGGCAACGCCGACGAAATCAACAAACGCATTTACGTCACCACAGATGCACGCAAAGGTACCCTATTAGAAGAAAGCAAGCGACAAGGCTGGCCAACCTTCGTGGTCCCCACCGACATGGGCGGACGCTACAGCGTGCTTTCAGCCGTGGGGCTGCTGCCCATCGCCTGCGCAGGCATTGACGTTGAGCAACTGCTGCAAGGTGCTGCCGCTGCACAAGTTGCCTACGAAAATCCCGCCGACAGCTACGGCAAAAACGCCTGCCAAGACTACGCCGCCATGCGCTACTTCTATCACAAGAACAAACGCAAAAGCGTGGAGCTATTCGCCAGCTATGAGCCCGGCATGGTGATGTTCGGCGAGTGGTTCAAGCAGCTTTATGGCGAAAGCGAGGGCAAGCAAGGTCGCGGCCTGTTCCCCGCCAGCGTAAATTTCACCACCGATCTTCACTCAATGGGGCAATATATTCAGCAAGGCCGCCGCATTTTGTTCGAAACCGTGCTATCGTTCAACCAGCCCCACAACGCAATCGCCGTGCAAGCTGAAGAAAACGACGGCGACGGCCTGAACTATCTCGCAGGCAAAACGCTGTTTGAGATTAACCACAAGGCATTTCAAGCCACTGCACTGGCGCACGCCAAAGGCAACTGCCCCAACTTGGTCATCTCCCTCGAAAAACGCGATGCCTATCACATTGGCTGGCTCATTTATTTCTTCGAAAAAGCCTGCGCCATTTCGGGCTACATGCTGGGCGTGAACCCCTTTGACCAAGACGGCGTAGAAAGCTACAAGAAGTTCATGTTTGCATTGCTGGGCAAGCCCGGCAAAGACCACGACAAAACACGCGCAAAGCTGCTGAAAGACTACGGCGTGGAGTAATCACCACCTGTAGGGGCAGCAATTTTGCTGCCCGAGTTCAAAATATTTATACACTTCGGGTGGCAAAATTGCCACCCCTACATGCTGGTTATGTGTATGTTGACTATTTGAAGACACACCCCTACACGCGATCCCGCAAAAAACAAATTTATTTCTTAATTTATAGGAGGAATTCTCATGGTTCAAATTCTCACAGGCGGCCCCGGTTCGGGCAAAACGAAAGTACTGGTTCAACTGGTTAACGCTGCGGCCGGCAGCAGCAAAGGCAACGTGATTTGCGTGGAGAAAAAACGCAAGCTCGTGCACGAAGTCACCAACCGCGCCCGCCTCATCGCCACCGACGACTATGCCATTGCAGGCTTTGATGCGTTTTACGGCTTGCTCGCGGGCATCTGCGCCAGCGACCACGACATCACCGACATTTTCGTGGATGCCACACTGCGCATTGGCTCGCGTGATGCCGTTGAGCTGCTGGGCTTTCTGCAAAAAGTCAGTAAACTCTCCCAAGCAAGCGATACCGCTTTCACCTTCACCATCTCAGCAGGCGATGCAGCCCTGCCCGCAGAAATTTTTGGTGTTGCGAAAAAAATCGCCGCTTAGCACTTGACAAGCGACACATTTTGCGGTATAATATCTTTTGCTATGTTTTTTTTAGAACTTGAATCCGTGTTCAACACGCCCGGTTTGGTCGAGCCCTTCAGCTTTGCCATGCCCGCAAGCTACGATGCCCTGCCCTTCGCGCAGCCGCCCACCATCACGGGCGAAGTGCGCAACCGCGCAGGTGTGGTAACCCTGCAAGGCACCGCGCAAGTGCAGCTTGCCGCCCAGTGCGATCGCTGCGCGGACGAGTTCACGCACACCATTGCTGTGCCGCTGCATCACACCCTCGTGCTTTCGCTCAACAACGAAAACACCGATGATTTCGTGCTGCTGCAAAGCTACCGCTTCAGCCCCTGCGATCTCATCTGGGAAGACATCGTCTTGGCCATGCCGCCACGAATTCTCTGTGATGCGGATTGCGCAGGCCTGTGCGGCATGTGCGGCGCAAACCAAAACATAGCCCAATGCAACTGCATTGCCCCCCAACCCGAAAACACCGACACCATCACACCCTTCGCCCATCTGAAGGATATCATTTAGCAACAAGAACGGAGTGTAATCATGGCAGTACCTAAGAGGAAAGTCTCGCGCGCACGCCGCGACAAACGTCGCAGCAGCGTGTGGAAACTCACCCCCCCGGCGATTGAACGTTGCGAAAGCTGCAGCGAATTCAAGCTGTCGCACCGCATGTGCCCCGAATGTGGCATGTATAAAGGCCGCATGGTGCAAAAACAAAAAGCTGAGTAAGCAAATCGCCGGCATAGCCCCGGGCAGCCCAGCCGCTCACAGCAAAATTGCTGTGGGCGATGTTCTGTTATCGATTAACGGCCACGCTATCGCCGATGTGCTCGACTATCGCTTTCATGCCACCGAGCGCAAGCTCAAGCTGCAATTGCAGCGCGGCGATAAGCAATACACCGCAAAAATCCGCAAAGACGAATACGACGACCTGGGCCTGGAATTCGCCGACGGGCTGATGGACAAGCAAACGCCCTGCCAAAACAAATGCATCTTTTGCTTTATTGATCAACTGCCACGCGGCTTGCGCAAGCCGCTTTATTTCAAAGATGACGACGCACGCCTCGGCTTCCTCTTCGGCAATTACATCACGCTAACGAACCTAACTGACCACGATGTTCAGCGCATCATCGCCATGCGGCTCAGCCCCATCAACATCAGCGTGCACACCACGAACCCCGCCCTGCGCTGCACCATGATGGGCAACGCCCATGCGGGTGACTGCCTGCGCTATCTGCATGATTTCGCCGCCGCAGGGCTCGAAATCAACTGCCAACTGGTGCTGTGCCCGGGCATCAACGACGGCGACGAATTGCGCCGCAGCCTGCACGACCTGCTGCAATTGCCCACCGTAAAATCCATCGCGGCTGTGCCTGTGGGACTGACCAAACACCGCGAAAAACTGCACCCGCTCACACCATTCACACGCGAGCAAGCACAGCAAGTTATTGATGTTTTTAATGAATATCAGGCTGTAGGGGCGGATGCAAATCCGCCCGGCGTTGAGTTAGCCCCCGCCGACGAATTCTTCCTGCTCGCCGAGCAAGACATCCCGCCTGTCGAGTATTACGGCGAATTTCGCCAGTTGGAAAACGGCGTGGGCATGTGGGCACTATTTAAAGACGACATGCTGGCCGCAATCCAAGATAATTACGCATTACGCATTACGCATTACGCATTACGCATCGTCACCGGCAAAGCTGCGGCTCCCCTGCTGCAATTTTTCGTTGACGAATTACAAAAAGTGTGGCATAATATTAGTATAGACGTGCAGCCCATCACCAACGACTTTCTGGGCGAGCACATCACCGTGGCGGGTCTGCTCACCGCGCGCGATGTGATTGCGCAGCTTGTAGGGACGGATGGCAATCCGCCCGCAACTGTTCTCTTGCCACAAACCATGTTCAACCACGAAGGCGTAACCCTTGATGCCTACACCGCCAAAGACATCGCCCGCGAGCTGGACATGCCCGTGAAAGTTGTCCCCTGCGATGCGCAAAGCCTGATTGACGCAATCTCTTGCGGTGAGTAAACACTTCGCGACTTCAAGTTCGCTGTCGTTATCCGCTTAAGCCTTGGCTCCCTCTGACTGGGGTCCCCAGAAATGCTTGCATTTTTGGGGTGGGGTTGTGGGAGCTCCCCGAGTCGCGAGGGGTGAGGGAGGCGTGCGGAGCACAAAAAAACCGTGAGCAATTCTCTCTACTAATATTATACCATAAAATCCACAAAATTACAAGACTTGTTTTGCAAAAAATTAGCGTGTATAATGGTGTTGTCCCCAAATTCACATCAAAAGGAGAACACCATGAACGGCAGCGAACTAACACACAGCCTATTTTTCCGCGAGATTGACCAGCTTGAACAAACCCTCGAAGCCCTTTGGCAAATACATCAAGGCGATGCCTTCACCGCCGCGAAGAACGCTTGGCTTCACGAACAAATCCCCAGCCGCGAAGCCTTTCTCGCCCGCATGGAGGACTACGCCCAGCACGGCAAACCCGACAACCTCGTCATCCGCCAAACCCACGAGAGCATCCAAAACGCGCTTGAGTACACCAGCAAAGCAAGCGGCAAAAAGCAAATCGCCATGTTCCGTAACTCGGGCTGGGCAATCCACTTAGGCGACTACGCCGCCGCGGTGCACGCATCGGGCAACCAAACCATCCTCGAGCTTGCCGCCGGCGCCGGCTTGGGCACCTATGCCGTGCTCAACCACCTGCCCGCGCAAAGCAAACTCATCAGCATGGATTTCGACTTCATCTGCACGCAAAACGCCATCGGCATCGCCAAAGCGCTCGGCGTTGAAGATCGCACCGCCGCCCTGTGCACCAACCATTGGCACATGCCCTTTGAAGATGGCGTGCTCAGCACTGTTTGCACGCATTACGGCTTAGACGAAACCCGCGAAGTCCCCACCGTGCTCACAGAAATTGCACGCGTGCTGCGCCCTGGTGGTCGATTTGTGCTCGTCACGCGAATGGACGCTCTCGTTCGCCGCGGTTCCTGGTTTGAGATGTTCGACGTTGGCGCAGACGAAGCCCTATCGCTGATGCACAAGCTGCGGCTAACCTCAACCCCCGAAGCCCTCATTGAAGCAGCCGCCGCCTGCGGCCTTGTGCTAACCTCCCGCAAGAATTACACCCCCGAAGACGGCCATCATCGCATATTGATGGCGTTTGAAAAAACCAGTTGAGCTGAAGCTGTTCACAACCTGTAGGGGGCGGATGCAAATCCGCCCGAGATAGCATCTTAAGTCAATATTTTTGCCCGGGCGGCTCACGTCGCTCCGCGAACCTTCCTCACCTCGCGCGGCGCGAGGAGCTCCTTCCCGAGGAAGGAGCCGAAGCTTGCTTCTTCAAGCGTTGCTGTCGCCATATTCTTAATCCCCTAGGCTCCTTCCTTTGGAAGGAGCTGGCACCTCGGGTGACTGAGGAAGGCTCGCGGAGCGATTTCCCCTCACTCACTATCCACCACCCACTAATCACTAACCACTTAGGAGCAAACATGAAACCAACCGTCGCCATCGTCGGCCGCCCCAACGTGGGCAAATCAACCCTGTTTAACAAGCTCACTGGCACCCGCCGCGCCATCGTGCACGACACCCCCGGTGTTACCCGCGACCGTCTTTATGGCGACTGCGATTGGCTTAGCCATACCTTTTTGCTGGTCGACACCGGCGGCATTGAACCGCACAGCGACGACGTGATACTCGTGCAAATGCGCCGCCAAGCGCAGGTTGCCATCGACACCGCCGATGTCATCGTCTTCGTCACCGACCTGCGCAGCGGCGTCACCGCCAATGACCAAGACGTGGCACAAATGCTGCAACGCAGCGGCAAACCCATCGTCCTCGCCGTCAACAAAGCCGACAGCGTGGGCGAAGTGCCCGTGGGTGTGTATGAATTCTACAACCTGGGGCTGGGCGACCCATTTCCGGTCAGCAGCGTGCACGGTCACGGCACCGGCGATCTCCTCGACGAAGTCGTCGCGCACTTCCCCACAGACCTCGAAATCCCCGAGGAAGACGACACCATCCGCGTGGCGATTATCGGCAAACCCAACGCCGGCAAAAGCTCCCTCGTCAACAAAATCACCGGCGAAGACCGCATGATTGTCAGCGACATCCCCGGCACAACCCGCGACGCAACCGACACGCTCATCCAAACCCCGCAGGGCAAGTTCGCGCTCATCGACACCGCAGGCCTGCGCAAAAAAGCCCGCGTGCACGAGCGCATCGAGGCCTACAGCGTGCTGCGCGCCAAGCTCGCCATTGACCGCGCAAGTGTGTGCGTCATCATGATTGACGCCGCCGAAGGTTTCACCGAGCAAGACAGCAAAGTGGCCGGGCTTGCGCACGAAGCAGGCAAGGCCTGCATCATCGCCGTGAATAAATGGGATCTCATTGAAAAAGACGGCAAAACCATGGACACCATGCGCAAAAAGCTCATGGGCGATTTCTCGTTCATGAACTACGCGCCGATTATTTTTATCTCGGCCAAAACAGGCCAACGCATCGACCGCCTGCTGGAATTGGTGAAGTTCGTGGACGAGCAAAACGCCATGCGCATCACCACCGGCAAGCTCAACGACATTTTGGCTGATGCCACAGCACGCGTGCAACCACCAACTGACCGCGGTCGCCGCCTGAAGATTTACTACATCACCCAGGCCTCAACGCGGCCGCCCACCTTTGTGTGCTTCGTCAACCGCAAAGAGCTGTTCCACTTCAGCTATCAGCGCTACCTCGAAAACCAAATCCGCGGCGTGTTCGGCCTTGAAGGCACACCGGTGCGCATGATTACCCGCGAACGCGAACGCGAGGACTATTGATGTTCTTTTTTGAAAAAAAGAACCAAAAAACTTTACGCGCTTCGCGGTAGACATTTATAAGAGCCGAAAAAGCAAGCCCCCAGGCTCCTTCCTTGGGAAGGAGCTGCCCGAGTCGCGAGGGCTGAGGAAGGCTCGCGGAGCGACAAAAAGGCCAAAAGGCTCGTTCTCTATCAAACTTTCGGGAAAGCACCTTGCCCCCCTCCGTGAGGGGGGATGTCGCAACGCGACAGGGGGGAGGTAACAGCATGAAAATCTTAGGCATCGACCCAGGTTATGCGATAGTAGGTTGCGGCATCGTTGACCACACCAACAACAAGTTCACCCTTGTTGAGGCAAACGCCATCACCACCAAGCCCGAAACACCCTTTGACCAACGCCTGCGCGAAATCCACGCGGGCGTGCAGCGGCGCATTGCCGAACATAATCCCGCTGCCATGGCCATCGAAAAGCTCTTCTTCAACACCAACACAACCACAGCAATCGACGTCGCCCAAGCGCGCGGGGTGATCATTCTCGCGGCAGCGCAAGCGGGTGTTCCGGTGTATGAATACACGCCTTTGCAGGTGAAGCAGGCCGTGGTAGGCTATGGCCGTGCCGACAAACGCCAGGTGCAGGATATGATTAAACTGCTGTTGCACCTCAACGCATGCCCCAAGCCCGACGACGTGGCCGACGCCCTCGCCATTGCCATTTGCCATGCGCACAGCGCGGGTTCGCTCATGCGGTTGATGAAGAGGTAGTGTTTGCCACCCTCAGTCCGACCCGAGGTCGGCCAGCTCCCTCCCGAGGAGGAAGCGGAGGTTTAAGAGGACGACGACATCAAAACTTTCAACAGCAAGCCCCCGCTCCCTCCTCGGGAGGGAGCTCCCCGCGTAGCGCGGGGTGAGGGTGGATCGCAAAGCGACCAGACCTTCTATTTCTGCTTTAGCTCGTGGCTGCCACCACCTGCGGTGGGGCTCCTCGCTTCGCGGCAACACCTACAACACCCACAAAAATTCCCCGCGAAGCGGCATAGGTTTTTTTGGTTCTTTTTTTGCAAAAAAAGAACAAGAAAGGGTCGCCATGAACATTGTAGTGCTCCACGGCAGCCCGCGCAAGGGCAACACCTACCACGCCACCAAGCTATTCATGAACGAACTGTCAAGCTGCGGCGAGGTTAACTTCACCGAGTTCTTCATGCCTGCAGATTTGCCGGCATTTTGCACAGGTTGCCAATTATGTCTTGGCGGCATGCAGCATAAATGCCCGAGCGCGCAACCAGTTTCCGCAATATTACAATCGCTGCTCAGCGCAGACGCATTGATTTTCGCCACCCCACATTATGGCGCATGCAGCATGCCGGCTGCCATGAAAAACCTGTTTGACCACCTAGATTTTTTGGTGCTACCCGTCTCCCCGCATGCCGAGATGTTCACCAAAAAGGCCTTCATCATCACCACGGGCACGGGCTCAGCAGCTGCCATCAAGCCCATCAAAAAAGTGCTTAAGCATTGGGGCATCAACCGCGTGCAAACGCTGGGGATTCGCCTGTTCACCACGCGGTGGCACAACATGGCAGCATCCAAGCAAACGAAGCATGAACATGCGCTGCGCAAATCAGCACGCAAGTTTTATCACACACGCATCGGTCGCCCAACTCTTTCCACCGTCGCGTTCTATCATATGTCAAAGTTTGTCCTAAAAAAATACGTCGGCCCCGGCAATTACCCATACGAATACTGGAAAGAAAAAGGATATTTCGACAAACGCCCATTTTAGCCCTAGGTTGTGTCTTCAAATCGGCACATAGCACAAATTTGAAGAAAATCACAACCTGTAGGGGCGGCAGTGATGCCGCCCGGACTATAAAATTATAACAACATTAAGCTTTCGGGCGGATTCACATCCGCCCCTACATGCTGACGATAGACATGTTGACTTTTTGAAGACACGCCCTAGGAGAACACCATGCTCTACTCCCTTACCGGCAATATCGTACACATCGACACCGCAATGCTCGCACTTTCGTGCAGCGGGGTAGCCTTCGCCTGCCACGCCAGCGCAAACACCCTGCGTGATGTGCACCTGAACAAAGAGGTCACCCTCTTCACTCATTTGAATGTACGCGAAGACGCCCTTGACCTGTTCGCCTTTGGCACACAAGCCGAGCTGCGCTGCTTTCGCCAGCTGGTGAACGTCACTGGCGTTGGGCCTAAAGCAGCATTGGCTGTGCTGTCTGCCTGCACACCCGAGCAACTTGGCTTGCACATCGCGGCGGGAGACATCCGTGCCATCACACAGGCACAGGGCGTGGGCAAAAAGCTCGCCGAGCGCATTGTGCTGGAGCTCAAGGATAAACTTGCTGTGCCTGTAGGGGTGGCGGGCGCGCCACCCGGGAATTCACATTTTTCTGCACCCACGCCAGACAACGAAGCCCTCGCCGCATTGCTGGCATTGGGCTATCAGCAAACCGAGGCCATGCTTGCCCTGCGCGGCATTGATGACTCCGCCACCACGCAGGAGAAAATCCGGCTGGCGTTGCGCATGCTGGCGGGATAGATTAATGCGTAATTCGTAATGCGCAATGCGTAATGAGCACAACCTGTAGAGGCGGATGAGCGTTCCGCAACCTGTAGGGGCGACCGTCCCCGGTCGCCCGTGAACCTTAAGTTTCATTAAAACCCTGGGCGAGCGAGGACGCTCGCCCCTACAGTCACATCAAGAGGATAATCATATGAACGATCTCACCATCCGTCTGGCACGCCCCGAGGAAGTTCGCCCAGCCATTGATTTCGCGCATCGCATCTTCCTGCAATTCGTGCGACCCGACGGCAGCGCAACAGACGGCAATCGCGAGCAGGATGAGTACTACAAAACTGGGCAATGGCTAATGTTCCTTGCGTTGGATGGTGATCGCTTGATTGGCATGGCCTGCGAGCGCGACTTCAAACACATCCGCAAGCTATATGTTGACGAGACCTACCAGCGCCAAGGCATTGCCACCGCGCTGATGGATACCCTCGTTGCTGCGATGAAACAACAGGGTGCTGCACAGATTACGCTGTCTTCCTCCGACCACGCCCTGCCGTTTTATACGCGCTATGGCTTTGTCCCCACGGATGTGCGACAAAACAGCAACGGGCTGAACTTCACGCCCATGGTATATAATCTGTAGGGGCGACCGTCCCCGGTCGCCCGTGAACCTTAAGTTTCATTAAAACCCCGGGCGAGCGAGGACGCTCGCCCCTACAAAAGGAGCCCCCATGAACGACCTCACCACGCCCGAACTCACCCAGCACGACGAAGACATTGAGCTTTCGCTGCGCCCCAAAACGCTGCGGGAATACATCGGGCAAGACAAAGCCAAAGAGAACCTCAACATCTACATCACCGCGGCGCGCCAGCGTGCCGAGGCGCTTGATCATGTGCTGCTATATGGCCCACCGGGGCTGGGCAAGACGACCCTTGCGGGCATCGTCGCCAACGAAATGGGCGTGAATTTACGCGTCACTTCAGGCCCTGCAATCGAAAAACCCGGCGACCTCGCCGCGCTGCTCACAAATTTGAACGAAGGCGATGTGCTGTTCATCGATGAAATTCACAGGCTATCAAGAGCTGTCGAAGAAGTGCTCTACCCCGCCATGGAAGACTTTGTGCTGGACATCATCATCGGCAAAGGGCCAAGTGCGCGTTCAATCAGGCTCGACCTGCCGAAGTTCACCCTTGTTGGAGCGACCACAAGAGCTGGGCAATTGAGTGCACCGTTGCGTGACCGTTTCGGCGTGATTTTGCGGCTAGAGCTTTACACCCCGCAACAGCTTGGCACAATCGTCACGCGCAGTGCGGGCATTTTGGGCATCGCCATTGATCCCGACGGCTCATTGGAACTAGCCAGCCGCAGCCGCGGCACACCGCGCATTGCCAACCGTTTGCTCAAACGCGCGCGAGATTTTGCGCAAGTGATAGGCAACGGCACAATCACGCTAGAGAGCACACAAACCGCCCTCAACAGCATGGACATTGACGAGTTGGGGCTTGATCTGATTGACCGCCGCCTGCTGAAAGTCATGATTGATCAATACAACGGCGGGCCTGTTGGGCTTGAAACCCTTGCCGCTGCCGTAGGCGAAGAGTCCATCACCATTGAAGATGTTTACGAGCCATATCTCATGCAGATTGGCTTTTTGGGACGCACGCCGCGTGGTCGTGTGGCCACCCCTGCGGCCTATGCGCACTTGGGGCTTACGCCCAATTCGCAATGCGCAATGCCCAATTCGCAATTATCGATGGAAGGGTTATCATGAAGATTGTTGCACTTGCGGCCACCTTCCCGTTTTACTGGTAATGCAATAAATCGTTAGACTGTGTAGATTTCACGTCAAATCCATAATAGAACACAGCGAAGCGACTTGCTCGCCGCAGGCGCGGCAACCTGCCGCTCGTTCCTCTTGCACACGCCATAAAAAACCCACGGGCGGCAGATTGCCGCCCCTACACGCGAGGTTGTGCGTTGATCCCCGCGGATAATCCCCGCCCCCACCGCGTATAGTATAGGTATCACCAACGAAACGGAGCAACCTATGCAAAAACTTTTCGGCACCGACGGCGTGCGCGGCATTGCCGGCACAGAACTGACAGAAGAACTAGCCTATCAAATCGGCGCAGCCTTTATCGTGAACTTGCAGTTGTTGCCGCGAAGCGGGGAAGCCCCACCGCAGGTGGTTATCGGCGAAGACACGCGTCAATCCTCCCCCGCCCTCGCGCAAGCTTTGGCCGCAGGCATGCAATCCGCTGGGGCGACTGTGCACATGCTGGGCATTGTGCCCACACCCGCCGTTGCGCAGCTGATACCCGCGCTGGGCTGCCAGGGCGGCGCGATGATTTCCGCCAGCCACAACCCGCATGAATACAACGGCATTAAGCTGTTTAACGCGCAAGGCCACAAGCTGCCTGATGAACTGGAACGGGAGATTGAAGCACTTGTGCATATCATGCCGCAGCCTGTAGGGGCGGATGCAAATCCGCCCGTAGTGACAGCATCATCCAACCTCTACCTCAACCACCTGCGCAGCACCGTGCCCAAAACCTTGGCGAGCGATTTAGACTACCCAAAGCTTGCCCTAGATTGCGCCAACGGCAGCGCAAGTGCAACCGCGCCGCAGCTGTTTGGCGAGCTGGGTTTTGCCTGCGATATTCTGCATGCGCAACCCAATGGCGTGAACATTAACCACAACTGCGGCTCAACACATGTGGCGCAATTGCAGGCTTATGTGAAGGCGCACGACGACATTGCCGCAGGTTTTGCCTATGACGGCGACGCCGACCGCCTGCTTGCCGTAGATGAACACGGCAACCTGGTAGATGGCGATAAAATCACCGCGATTTGTGCACGGCAAATGCTGCACGAGGGTCGCTTGCCGCACAACACCGTGGCCGTGACGGTGATGACCAATTTGGGCTTTCATGCGTATTGTGATAAGCATGGCATCACGCGTGAAATCACGCAAGTGGGCGATCGCTATGTGCTGCAACGCATGCACGAGCGCGGCCTGCACTTGGGCGGCGAGCAAAGCGGGCATATTATTTTCCGCGAATTTGCCAGCACGGGTGATGGTCAACTCACTGCCTTGCAGCTGCTGAATGTCATGCGCGCTACGGGCAAATCACTGGGCGAGTTGGCCGCCGAAGTGGAGCTTTATCCTCAGGTGCTGGTGAACGTGCAAGCCGATGCAACCGCCAAAGCTCGTTTGCAAACTTGCCCTGCCATTGCCGCTGCTATCACAGCTGCTGAAGCACAGCTAGGCAAGCATGGCCGCGTGTTGGTGCGTGCCAGCGGCACCGAGCCGCTCGTGCGCATTATGCTGGAGGGTCGCGATGAAGGAGAGATTACACAACTGGCGCAAACTATCGCACAAGCGATTGCTTAATCTCTATCCCACCTGCACGCCTACGACGTGCTTTCCTCCCCCAATGATCCACCCAAAAAATGCAAGTATTTCTGGGACCCCGGCAGAGGGGAATTGGGGCTTTCTTCTTCAACTAACATAAATAATCCACCGCGAAGCGACTAAAGTTTTTGCGCAACTTTTTTCAAAAAGTTGCAAAAAGGAGAGCCATGCACGCAATCGAAACCCGCAACCTCACCCACCGTTATCGCAACAGCACAAAAGAAACCCGCGCCGCAGTTGAAGGCATTAACCTGCAAATTGCGGCGGGCGAACTGCTGTGTGTGATTGGCCACACGGGCAGCGGAAAAAGCACGCTCGTGCAGCACCTTAACGCCCTGCTGAAGCCGACTGACGGCACCGTACTGGTGGACGGCAAGAACATATGGGAGAACAAGGCTGCCATTCGTGCCGCGCGATTTTGGGTGGGGCTGTGCTTTCAATACCCGGAATACCAGCTGTTTGAAGAAACCGTGGAGAAAGATATCGCGTTTGGGCCGCGCAACATGGGTTTGAATAAAGAGGAAATCGCGCGGCGGGTGCGAGCGAGTTTAAACTTCGTTGGGCTTGACGAAAGCTACCTAACCAAGTCGCCGTTTGACCTAAGCGGCGGCGAAAAACGGCGCGTGGCCATCGCCGGCGTGATGGCCATGGAGCCGCAGGCGCTCGTGCTGGACGAGCCCACCGCAGGCCTTGATCCGCGCGGTAAAGAGCAAATTCTGAGCATGATTTCGCGCTATCGCGAGGAAACCGGGCGCACGGTCATTCTCATTTCGCACAACATGGAAGAAGTGGCGCGCATGGCTGACCGCGTGCTGGTGATGCGTCATGGCAAAGTGGCCATGCACGGCACGGTTGGCGAGGTCTTCACCCGCGCAGGCGAGCTTGCCGAAATGGGTCTTGCTGTGCCGCCGGTGACGAGCATGTTCGCGCGGTTGCGGGCAGCTGGGCTGCCTGTGCGTGAGGATGTGTTTACGGTGGAGCAAGGGGTGGAGGTGCTGCGCGGCCTGTAGGGGCGGCAATCATGCCGCCCGAAACCTTCAAATATATTCAACCCCGGGCGGCGTAATCGCCGCCCCTACATGCTGGTTAAAGCATGATATACATTAAGCTGCATAGCCCGCACGAAAGGTAACCCATGATTAAAGACATCACCATCGGCCAATATTACGCGGGCAAGTCCCCGCTGCATCGCATGGACGCCCGCATGAAGCTTCTGCTCACACTGGTATTCATGGTAGTAATATTCCTCAGCCAGAATTTTTTCTCGCTGGGGCTTGTCGCATTGGCCACGGTCGTGCTGTGCATATTATCAGGCGTACCCGCACGTATGCAGCTGCGTAGCCTACGACCGATTTTGTTCCTCGTGATCTTCACCAGCCTGCTGCACCTGTTCAGCAACATAGGTGAAGATGCCCGCGTGCTGGTGAGCGCAAACCTGTGGGGCTGGGAGCCTGCCATCAGCCTGCAAGGCGTGAACAATGCCATCTTCACCGCTGTGCGCATCATTTGCCTGATTGCCACCAGCTCGCTGCTGACCTATACCACCACGCCGAGCATGCTTACCACAGGGCTTGAAAAACTGCTGTGGCCGCTGCGAAAACTACGCGTGCCGGTGGGAGCATTCACGATGATCATGACCCTTGCGCTGCGCTTTGTGCCCACGCTGATTGAAGAAACCGACCGCATCATGAACGCGCAAAAGTCGCGCGGGGCGAACCTGGAAACCGGCTCGCTGTTGCAACGCATGAAGGCCTTTGTGCCGGTGCTGGTGCCGCTGTTTGTGTCGGCATTTCGCCGCGCCGCCGATTTATCTGACGCGATGGAAAGCCGCTGCTATGTGGTGGAGGGCAAACGCACAACGCTGAAGCAGCTGCGTTTTCGGGCACGTGATTTCGCTGCCGCTGCTGCTATGCTGGTGATTATCGGCGGGGTGGTGACGCTGAACATCTTCTTTGTGCGGGTGATGTAGGTCGCTCCGCGAGCCTTCCTCGGTCCGATCCGAGATCGGCCAGCTCCTTCCAGAGGAAGGAGCTAAGGCTTAGACGGTAAGCGACAGCGTGATTTTTGCTCGTGTAGGGGCGGATAGTATCCGCCCGATCCTCTTAATGTTGCCATAAAATTCACGGGCGGCAGGTTGCCGCCCCTACATGTTGACGCGAAATTATTCAATTGTCAAGGTACATGTTAGGGTTCGGTTGAGCTCTAACCGTGGTTGCGTGCAGTGTAGCTTTTGGGTGCCGCGAAACGTTCCCGATGGGTGTATACGCGGCGCGCAAAGTGGCCTGCTTGCAATTTACCCCTCCATATAATCCAACAAAACCCGCTTTTCTGCGCACTTTTTTGCGCGAAAATGGCGATTTTACGAAAAGTCCGTGGAAAATTTGGTGAAAAGGCACT